>NZ_JBVHTO010000001.1:0-654695 GCF_055565855.1 Streptomyces sp. NPDC028308 | reverse complement strand
CACGGGCAGAGGCCGACCAACCAGCCCGTCCGGCGTGCACGGACAAACGCTCGGTGCCGGAAATTTCAGCCCGTCCGGCGATTGAGGACGAGCGCGCAGCGCGACCCGACAGCACCCGGGCGAAGCCCCAGGCACGGGCAGAGGCCGACCAACCAGCCCGTCCGGCGTGCACGGACAAACGCTCGGTGCCGGAAATTTCAGCCCGTCCGGCGATTGAGGACGAGCGCGGAGCGCGATCGGGGGGCCGGGGGCTCGCCCCCGGGTCGGGACGGCGCCCCTCACGGCGACGTCCACCCCACCGGGAGGTCCCCGTGCCGGGGGCGTAACGGCCAACGCCCCACCGCGTAACACGGCCCCCGCACCCTGGGCGGTATGCAGACCTCCGCGACGCCCACCCACTGCCCGTACTGCGCCCTGCAGTGCGGGATGAACCTGACGCCCACGTCCGACGGGGGCGTCACCGTGACGGAGCGCGCGGACTTCCCGGTGAACCGGGGTGCCCTGTGCGGCAAGGGCCGTACCGCGCCCGCCCTGCTCTCGTCCCAGGTGCGGCTGACCTCCCCGCTGGTCCGCAGGGCGGGCGTCCTGGAGCCCGCCACCTGGGACGAGGCCCTCGACCGGATCGCCGAGGGGCTGTCCCGCACGCGTACGGAGCATGGCCCGGACGCGTGCGGGGTCTTCGGCGGCGGCGGCCTGACGAACGAGAAGGCGTACGCGCTCGGCAAGTTCGCCCGCGTGGTCCTCGGCACCTCGCAGATCGACTACAACGGGCGCTTCTGCATGTCGTCCGCGGCGGCCGGCGGGATCAAGGCGTTCGGCCTGGACCGGGGGCTGCCCTTCCCGCTGGAGGACATCCCGCGGACGGGCTGCGTGATCCTCGTCGGCTCGAACCTCGCCGAGACGATGCCGCCCGCGCTGCGCTACCTCACGGAGCTGAAGGAGAACGGCGGCACGCTGATCGTCATCGACCCGCGCCGCACCCGCACGGCGGAGCAGGCGGACCTGCATCTCGCGCCGCGCCCGGGCACGGACCTGGCGCTGGCCCTCGGGCTGCTGCACCTGGTGGTCGCCGAGGGGCGCACCGACGAGGAGTACATCCGGGAGCGGACGAGCGGCTGGGAGGAGGCGCGGGCCGCGGCGATGGCGCACTGGCCGGAGTACGTGGAACGGATCACGGGGGTGTCCGTTCCCCAGCTCCGGGAGACGGTGCGGATGTTCTGCGAGCCCTCGTCGGCGATGGTGCTCACCGCGCGGGGGCCCGAGCAGCAGTCCAAGGGCACCGACACGGTGGGCGCGTGGATCAACCTGTGCCTGGCGACCGGCCGGGCGGGGCGGCCGCTGTCCGGCTACGGCTGCCTCACGGGCCAGGGCAACGGACAGGGCGGCCGCGAACACGGCCAGAAGGCCGACCAGTTGCCGGGCTACCGCAAGCTGACGGACCCCGCGGCCCGGCGGCACGTGGCCGAGGTATGGGGCGTGGACCCGGACTCGCTGCCGGGGCCCGGGCGCAGCGCCTACGAGCTGCTCGACGCGATGGGCACCGACATCCGCTCCCTGCTGCTGATGGGCTCGAACCCGGTGGTCTCCGCGCCGCGCGCCGCGCACATCGAGGGGCGCCTGCGGTCGCTGGACTTCCTGGCCGTCGCGGACGTCGTCCTGTCCGAGACGGCGGCGCTGGCCGATGTGGTCCTGCCGGTCACCCAGTGGGCGGAGGAGACGGGCACGACGACGAACCTGGAGGGCAGGGTCCTGCTCAGGCGCCGGGCCGTCACCCCGCCCGACGGCATCCGCAGCGACCTCGACGTCCTGCACGAACTGGCCGACCGGCTGGGCGTGGAGAAGGGGTTCCCGACGGACCCGGAGGAGGTCTTCGAGGAGCTGCGCCGGGCGAGCGCGGGCGGACCCGCGGACTACTCGGGGATCACCTACCGGCGGCTGGCCGAGGAGAACGGGGTGTTCTGGCCCTGCCCCGCCCAGGAGGCCGTACAGGACTGCGAGGACGCGGCGTTCGACGCGCTGCCGGACGACCCGGCCGGCGAGGGCGCCGAGGCCGTCGGCGGGGCGCATCCCGGGACCCCGCGGCTCTTCCTCGACCGGTTCGCCACCGAGGACGGGCGGGCGCGTTTCGTGGCCGTGTCGCACCGCGCGGTCGCCGAGGAGCCGGACGCCGAGTACCCGGTGCTGCTCACCACCGGGCGGGTCGTCGCGCAGTACCAGTCGGGCGCCCAGACCCGGCGTGTCGACGAGCTGAACGCCGCCGCACCGGGCCCGTTCGTGGAGATGCACCCGCGGCTCGCCGAGCGGCTCGGGGCGGCGGACGGTGACCCGGTGGCCGTCGTGTCGCGGCGGGGGCGGGCCGTCGCGCCGGCCCGCGTCACCACCTCCATCCGGCCCGACACCGTCTTCATGCCGTTCCACTGGGCGGGCGAGGGCCGCGCCAACACCCTGACCAACCCGGCGCTCGACCCGACGTCGCGCATGCCGGAGTTCAAGGCGTGCGCCGTACGGCTGGAGACGGTCGACCGGGGCTGACGGGCGCCCCGCGGTGTCAGCGGCGGGTGTGCCAGTCGCCGTCCTCGATGAGGGTGCCGTGGGCCCGCAGCCGGGCGGCGACGGCGGGCGCGGCCACGTAGACCCAGGCCCGCACGGGTGCGCCGGCCTCCCGTGACACGTCCCAGGCGACCCGCTCGTACAGGTTGCGGGGGTCGCCGGGCGCGTACGCGTACTCCTCCAGCCGGTCCAGTTCCGCGAGGAGTCCGCCGTACGCCCCGGGCAGCGCGGTGACCAGTTCCCCGCGCACCACGCGACCCGGGTCCCGGACCACGTACGGGTAGCCGGGGCCGTCGTACAGCGCCGCGCCCCGCAGCCGGCCGGACTCCTCGGAACGGGTGCGCCCCCGCAGGAACAGGTCGTGGTTGTGCTCGCCGGGGCGCAGGGTGCCGTAGACGAAGAAGGGCAGCGGCTCCCCCGTCACGCGTCCGTCCCCGTCTCCCGTGCCACCCACCGCAGGTAGTCCGCGCTCCCCCGTACGACGGGCGTCGCGATGATCTCGGGCGTGTCGTAGTCGTGCGCGGCGCGCAGGTGGGCCTCCAGCGCGTCGTACCGGGCGCCGGTCGTCTTGAACAGCACCTGCCACTCCTCGGCCGTCTCCACCTCACCGTTCCAGCGGTAGACGGAGGTGACGGGTCCGGAGATCTGCGCGCAGGCCGCGACCCGGGCCTCCACCGCGCCCCGGGCGAGCGCCTGCGCCTTCCCGGGGGCGTCCGTCGTGGTCAGGACGGTCAGCCAGTCGGCCGTGGCCATGATCGTTCTCCTCGTTCGAGCCCTCGCGCACGCCTTCGCAGAAACGATTCTCGCTCCACACACACCCACACACATCCCCCTGTCGTCGCTATGGACATGACATGTCATGGCCCCTTAAATCTGAGGCACTCCGCGCCACCCCCACGCCCCCGGGCGCCTTCCTGAGGAGACCGATGAGTCGGACGACACGGCACATCCGAGGTTCCCGCCTCGCCGCCGCCGGCATAGCCACCGTCGCCACCGGACTGCTGGCCGCCGCGCTCACCCCCACCGCCGGCGCGGCCGGCCGGCCCGACCGCGACACCGCGATCGCCCAGGCCGCGACGGCCCTCGCGCGGGAGGCCGGACGGCTCGGGCTGACCTCCGCCGAGGACACCCACGTCAGCGACGTCGTCGTCGACGCGGACGGCGCCCGGCACGTGCGCTACGACCGCACCTACCGCGGACTGCCCGTCCTCGGCGGCGACTTCGTGGTCCACCTCGCGAGGAACGGCGCCTACCGCGGCGCCGACCGCGCCACCACCCGCACCGTCTCGCTCCCCGGCGTCACACCGCGGCTCTCCGCCCCGAGGGCCGCCGACCTCGCGCACGCCGCGCTGCGGGCCGCGAACCCGGACGAGACGCTGCGCAAGGTGAAGGCCAGGCCGCGGCTGGTCGTCGACGCCCTGCACGGCGCTCCCCGGCTGGCCTGGCGCACCGATGTCGCCGGCCAGGACTCGCTGGGCAACCCGGTCGCGCGCACGGTGCTGACCGACGCCCGCACGGGCGGGCAGATCGACGCGTGGGACAGCATCGAGACGGCGACCGGCGACGGGCAGTCCCTCTACGGCGGCACCGTCGCGCTGGAGACCACGGCGTCCGGATCGGCGTACCAGCTCAAGGACCCGACCCGAGGGAACACGTACACCGGCGACGCCGCGAACAAGACCGACCTGTGCATCCTCGGCATCTGCTTCAGCCGGGCACCCGCCACGCTCTTCACCGACGCCGACAACCACTGGGGCAACGGCACGACGTCGGACCGCGCGAGTGCCGCCGTCGACGCCCAGTACGGCACGGACACGACCTGGGACTACTACAAGAACGTCCACGGCCGCACCGGCATCGCGGGGGACGGCAAGGGCTCGTACAACCGCGTGCACTACGGCAACAAGTACAACAACGCCTTCTGGGACGACAGTTGCTTCTGCATGACGTACGGCGACGGTGACGGGACGACCTTCGGTCCGCTCGTCTCCCTCGACGTCGCGGGGCACGAGATGTCGCACGGCGTGACGTCGAAGACGGCGAAGCTGACGTACTCCGGCGAGTCCGGCGGCCTGAACGAAGCCACCTCCGACATCTTCGGCACCCTGGTGGAGTTCTCCGCCGCCAACGGCGCCGACCCCGGCGACTACCTCATCGGCGAGGAGATCGTCCGCCCCGGCTTCGGCAAGCCCGCCCTGCGCTACATGGACCAGCCCTCCAAGGACGGCAAGTCCGCCGACTGCTGGAGCTCCTCGGTCGGCAACCTCGACGTGCACTACTCGTCCGGGGTCGCCAACCACTTCGCCTACCTGCTCGCCGAGGGCAGCGGGGCCAAGGTGATCGGCGGTGTCCAGCACAACGGCACCACGTGCAACGGCGCGTCCCTTGAGGGCATCGGCCGGGACAAGCTCGGAGCCGTCTGGTACCGCGCCCTCACGGTGTACATGACGTCCTCGACGAACTACGCGGGCGCGCGGACGGCGACGCTGAACGCGGCGCGGGACCTGTACGGCGCCGGCAGCACGGAGTACGCCGCGGTGGCCGCGGCCTGGAGTGCCGTGGCCGTGGGCTGAGTCCCGCACCGGACCGGGTGACGGCCGTCCCCGCCCCCACCGGGAGCGGCCGTCACCCCGGCAGCCGGCGGCCGTGACCGCGCGGCCCCGGCTGCCTCGGTCGCGTCGCTCAACCCTCGTACGGGCGCAGCTCCTTGGCCTCCCGCAGGGCCCTCGCCCACCACACCAGCCGGTCGGACATCAGCCGCGCCGCCGCGGCCGGGGCCGTGGGGTCGCGCGGGTCGCCGTTCTCATCGAACGCCGCGCCCGCCCCGTGGAAGGAGACGGTGTCCCGGACGGTCACGGCGTGCAGTTCGGCGAAGACCTGGCGCAGGTGCTCGACCGCCCGCAGCCCTCCGGACACACCGCCGTAGGAGACGAACCCCACGGGCTTGGCGCGCCATTCGGTGTAGTGCCAGTCGATGAGGTTCTTCAGCGGCGCGGGGTAGGAGTGGTTGTACTCGGGGGTGAGGACGACGAAGGCGTCGGCGGCGGCCAGGGCGGGGGTGACCCGGCCGAGGGCGGCCTCCGCCTCCGGGGACGGCGACAGGGTGGTGGGCAGCCGGACCTCGGCCAGGTCGACGACCTCGGCCCGCAGGTCCTCGCGCGCCTCCAGTTGGGACAGCAGCCACCTGGCGACGACCGGGCCGAAGCGGCCCTCCCGGTTGCTGGCGACGATGACGACGACGCGCACCGGGACCTGTGTACGGGCCCGCCCGGACGAGCGGGCCGAGTCGTCGGGTGCTGAGTGGCTGTCGGATACGGCCGGGACGCCGGCGCTGGTCTTCATGCGTCACAGGCTCGTCCCTCAAGTTCGCTTGAGGTCAAGCCGCCGCGCGTCGCACGGATGCGGAACCGTGGCCGGTCGCCGTCCGTCGTGCCCGCATGGGCGACGGCCGGTCGTCGTTCCGCGTACGGGCGCCGGCCTCGGGGGCCCGGCGGTCCGTCGCGCCCGCGGACCGGTCGCAGGCGGCGACGGTCGTGCGGCCGCGGCGGGGGGCCTCGCGGTGGACCGGCGGGGTGCGGGTCACCCGTTCACACCCGCGCCCCGCGCCCGCGGGGTTCTCCTCCGCGGGCTCTCCGCCGTACGCCGGTGACCTGCTGGAATGGCGCCGCGCGGGGCCGGTGCGGGCCGCCCCCGGCACCCGTACGCCGCGTTTCTGACGTGCCATCAGGGAGCGGAGCGGGCCGGGTGGCACTTACCTCGGTAGGGCAGGGGTGCGACCGACGCAGCGGCACATGGGGGTGCCGCGGGCCGCGCCCTCTCGGAGGAGCAACACGATGCGCACAGCCCGTCTGCTGACCGGTACCGCGCTCGCCGTCGCCGCCGCGGGCCTCGCCGCCGCGCCCGCGTACGGCGGGGACACCGGCACCCTCGACGTCTATCCGGCCACCGCCGTCCCCGGCGCCGACGTCTCGGTCGGCACGGCGGCGTGCGGCGCCGACGGCACGGCGACGGGGGACGCCAGCGCGGTGGGCGCGGGCACGTTCGCGCTGGCCCCCGGGGCGCACGGACGGGACACGGCCGGACGGTTCCGGGTGCCGCCCGGTGCCCAGCCGGGGACGTACGAGATCGTCGCGAAGTGCTCCGGCGGCCGGCAGGTGTCCGGCGATCTGGTGGTCACGCTGACCTCCAACGACGAGCGGGTGCACCCGCGAGGAAGTGTCAAGACGGGGGTCGGCGGCGCACTCGGCCCCGACCCCGTGCAGACCGCGGCGGGTGTGGCGGCGCTGGCCGTCGCCGCCGCGGGCGGTACCTGGCTCCTGCATCGCCGCGCGAGAGGCGACGGGTTCTGACGGACACCCTCCGCTGTCCGTCCCCAGGTACCGCCGTCCCCGCCCCCTCCGGGTCCGACGCCCCTCGCGGCCCGGAGGGGGTGGCGGACCCGGGCGGTCCCACCGACGCGGGCTCCGGGGCACAGGGAACGGACGCGGGCCCCCGTGGCACCCCGACAGGAGGCTCACGTGCGCAGACTGAGCAACCTCGCCATATCGGCCGTCACCGTGACGGCCCTGTGCTCCGGCGCGTGGCTGCTGCGCAGCGGCGCCGAGCGGCAGCCGCCCCCGCAGCCCTCGGCCGCGCAGGCCGCCTCACCGGGAGCGACCGAGGGGCAGTCCGCGGCGCCCGCGCTGCCACCCTCCCCGCCCGACCGCATCCGCATCCCCGCCATCGACGTGGACGCCCCGCTGATGGGACTCGGGCTCACCCCGCAGGGCAGCCTGGACGTCCCGCCGGCCGCCAGGAAGAACCTCGCCGGCTGGTACGAGGCGGGCACCACCCCGGGTGACACGGGCACCGCCGTGGTCGCCGGTCACGTCGACAACGCCCAGGGCCCCGCGGTCTTCTACGGCCTCGGGAGCCTGAAGAAGGGCAGCTCCGTCGAGGTGGCCCGCCGGGACGGCTCGGTCGCCCTGTTCACCGTGGACGCGGTCGAGGTGTACGACGCCCGCGCCTTCCCCGACGAGAAGGTGTACGGCGCGGCCCGGCGCCCCGAGCTGCGCGTCATCACCTGCGGCGGCGGCTACTCGAAGGCGACGGGCTACCAGGGGAACGTGGTCGTCTTCGCCCACCTCACCGGGAGCCGCTGAGCGGGCCGCGCTGGGGCTGTGCGCGGGCGGGAGCCGCCGGGCTGGCGGTGTGCGGCCGGACGCGCGGGCGGTGTGCGGCAGGACGGCGGGCGGTGTGCGGCCGGGTCAGGCCAGCCACTGCTGGTAGGCCAGGTTCGCGACCAGAGCGAAGACCACCGTCAGCAGCACCACCCGGACGAAGCCGCTGCCCTTCTTGAGCGCCGTGCGCGCCCCGACCGTGCCGCCGACCAGGTTGAAGACGGCCATCAGCGCGGCGAGCTGCCAGTAGACCGTGCCCTTCCAGGCGAAGGTCGCGAGGGCGCCCGCGTTGGTGCAGCAGTTGACGATCTTGGCGGTGGCGGAGGCGGTCACCAGGTCGAGGTGGAGCAGCGCGGTGAGGGCGAGCACCAGGAACGTGCCGGTGCCGGGACCGATCAGACCGTCGTAGAAGCCGATGCCGAGGCCGGCGAGCCCGATGGCGGCCAGGACGCGGCGCGGCGGCACGGGCTCCGTCGAGGGCGCCGTGCCGAAGGAGGGCCGCAGGATCACGAAGGCCCCGACGCCCAGCAGGACGACCATGACGACGGGCTTCAGCACCTCGGTGCTCATTCCGGCGGCGACGAACGCGCCCCCCGTGGACCCGGCGAGCGCCGCCAGCCCGATGCGCACGGCCGTGCCGACGTCCACCGGTGCCTTGCGGGCGTACGTCACCGCCGCGCCGGTCGTGCCGACGATCGCCACCGCCTTGTTGGTGCCCAGCGCGTACTGGGCGGCCGACCCGGAGTTCGGCAGCCCGAGCAGCAGCGCGGGCAGCAGCAGGAGCCCGCCGCCGCCCACCACGGCGTCGATCCAGCCCGCCGCGAGGGAGGCGAGGCACAGGACGACGACCATGGTCAGCGATATGTCGGGCATGATCGGGACCCTACGGAGCGGATGGATGTGCCGTCCACGGACCTGAGCGTCTTCTGAGGTTGGCACCGCCCGCCCGCCGGACCCGCCGCCGAGGCCCGCGCCGCCCCGCGGGTGACTCACAGCGGCCCGCGGGACCGCCCGCAGAACCCTCACACCCCGCCCGTGCCCGCGCTGAGCGCAGCGTTCCCCGCGGGAAACGGGAGTGATGCGACCGGGTAACACCGGCCCCGCACGCTGCTGACATGACCTCGAAAACGCGTGTGGTGGTGATCGGCGCCGGCATCGCGGGCGCCCGGCTCGCCCACCGGCTCGACGAGCTCGGCATGTCCGTCGTGCTCATCGGTGAGGAGGAGCACCGCCCCTACAACCGGGTGCTGCTCGCCGAGGTCCTCGCCGGGCGGTACGCCCCCGAGGTGATCGCCCTCCCGGCCCCGGCCGGCCTGGTCCGCACCCGGGTCACAGGCATCGACCGGGCCGCCCGCACGCTGAGCTGCGCCGACGGTTCCGAGATCGCCTACGACACGCTGGTCCTCGCGACCGGCTCGAACCCCGTACTGCCGCCCCTGCGCGGCCTGTTCGCCCAGGACCGGCACGAACTGCCCGAGGGCGTGCACGCGTTCCGCACCATGGACGACTGCCTCGGCCTCTCGAAGGCCGTCCGGCAGGGCACCCGCGCCGTCGTCATCGGCGGCGGCCTCCTCGGCGTCTCGGCCGCCCGGGCGCTGGCCGTGCGCGGCGCCCAGGTGGTCCTCGCCCAGCAGGCCGAGCGGCTCATGGAGCGCCAGCTCGACCCGTCCGCGTCCCGGCTGGTGCACCGCCACCTCACGGAACTGGGCGTCGAGGTGCACACCGAGACGCGGGTGCGCGACGTGCGCTGCGTCGGCGGGGCCGTCCGCTCGGTCGAGATGGCCGACGGGTACGCCCTGGACGCCGACCTCGTCGTCCTCGCCTGCGGGGTCCACCCCCGGGTGGGGCTCGCCCAGGACGCGGGCCTGGCTGTCCACAAGGGCGTCATCGTCGACGACCGGCTGCGCACCTCCGACCCGCACATCTACGCGATCGGCGACTGCACCCAGCACGGGGGCACGGTCTACGGACTCGCCACCCCCGCCCTGGAACAGGCCGACGTTCTGGCCGGACTGCTGGCCGGCGGCCGGGGCGAGGACGCCCGCTACGGCGGCACCCGGGCCCTGACCCGGCTCACCCTGACCGGCAACGCGCCCTTCGACCTCGCCGCGTTCGGCGAGACCGACCCCCGCCCGGGCGACGACGTCATCCAGCTCGCCGACGCCACCCGCGGCACCTACCGCAAGGTCGTCGTCCGCGACGACCGCCTGGTCGGCGGCGTGCTCGTCGGCGAACTCGGCACCGTCGGCGCGCTCGCGCGCGCCTGGGAGGGAGCAGAGCCGCTCCCCGTGGACGGCGCTCCCCTGCTCCACCTGCTCACCAACGACGGAGGCTCCTGATGACCGCCACCCTGGGGGGCACCCCCACGATCGTGCTCGTCGGCCACGGCATGGTCGGCCAGCGCTTCCTCGAAGCGCTCGCCGAGCGCGGCCTGACCGCCACGCACCGCGTGGTCGTGCTGTGCGAGGAGCCGCGCCCCGCGTACGACCGGGTCCAGCTCACCTCGTACTTCTCGGGCCGCACCCCGGAGGAACTCTCGCTCTCCGACGAGGAGTTCATCAAGGAGCACGGCATCGAGCTGCACCTCGGCGACCCCGTCGAGACGATCGACCGCGAGGCCAGGAAGGTGACGGCCCGCTCGGGTCTGTCCTTCTCCTACGACACCCTCGTCCTCGCCACCGGCTCGTACCCCTTCGTGCCGCCGGTGCCGGGCAAGGACGCCGAGGGCTGCTTCGTCTACCGCACGATCGAGGACCTCCTCGCGATCGAGGAGTACGCGAAGTCCCGGGCGACGACCGGCGCGGTGGTCGGCGGCGGACTGCTCGGCCTGGAGGCGGCGGGCGCCCTCAAGGGTCTCGGACTGACCTCCCACATCGTGGAGTTCGCGCCGCGCCTGATGCCGGTGCAGGTCGACGAGGGCGGCGGGGCGGCGCTGCTGCGCACCATCGAGGAGATGGGTCTGACCGTGCACACGGGCACGGGCACGCAGGAGATCGTCGTCGGCGAGGACGGCGCGGTCACCGGCATGAAGCTGTCCGACGGCTCCGAACTCGCCACGGACCTCGTGGTGTTCTCGGCGGGCGTCCGGCCCCGCGACCAGCTCGCCCGCGACACCGGCCTCACGGTCGGCGAGCGCGGCGGCATCTCCGTCGACGAGCAGTGCCGCACCTCGGACCCGCACGTGTTCGCCATCGGCGAGTGCGCGCTGGCCTCGGACGGCCGGGTCTACGGCCTGGTCGCGCCGGGCTACGAGATGGCCGAGACGGCCGCCGCCACCATCGCCGCGGACGAGGCGAGCTTCACCGGCGCCGACCTCTCCACCAAGCTGAAGCTGCTCGGCGTCGACGTCGCCTCCTTCGGCGACGCGCACGGCGCCACCGCGGACTGCCTCGACGTCGTCTACGCCGACTCCCGCTCGGGCACGTACAAGAAGCTGGTCATCGGCCGCGACGGGCGGCTGCTCGGCGGCATCCTGGTCGGCGACGCGGACGCGTACGGCACGCTGCGCGCCCTCACCGGGTCGGTGCCGCCGATCGCGCCCGAGCAGCTCGTGCTGCCGGCCGGCTCCGGCGGTCCGGTCGCCCTCGGCCCCTCGGCGCTGCCGGACGAGGCCGTCATCTGCTCCTGCCACAACGTCACCAAGGGCACGATCCGCGGCGCGGTCACCGAGCACTCCTGCACGACCGTGCCCGAGGTGAAGAAGTGCACCAAGGCCGGTACGGGCTGCGGCAGTTGCGTCAAGGTGCTGGGCCAGCTGGTCACCTCCGAGCTGGAGGCGAGCGGTGTCGAGGTCGACAAGGGCCTGTGCGGCTGCTTCGCGCAGACCCGCGAGGAGCTGTACGAGATCGTCCTCGCCCTGCGCGTCAACTCCTACCAGGTGCTGCTGGACCGCTACGGCCGCGAGGACGCCCGGGGCGGCGACGGCTGCGAGACCTGCAAGCCCGCGATCGGCTCGATCATCGCCTCGCTGGCCCCGACGATCGGCGCCGAGGGCTACGTCCTGGACGGCGAGCAGGCCGCGCTCCAGGACACCAACGACCACTTCCTCGCCAACCTCCAGAAGAACGGCTCCTATTCGATCGTGCCGCGCATCCCCGGCGGTGAGATCACCCCGGAGAAGCTGATCGTGATCGGCGAGGTGGCCCGCGACTTCGGCCTCTACACGAAGATCACCGGCGGTCAGCGCATCGACATGTTCGGCGCCCGGGTGGAGCAGCTCCCGCTGATCTGGGCCCGGCTGGTGGACGCCGGCTTCGAGTCGGGGCACGCGTACGGCAAGTCGCTGCGCACGGTCAAGTCCTGTGTGGGGCAGACCTGGTGCCGCTACGGCGTGCAGGACTCGGTCCGCATGGCGATCGACCTGGAGCTGCGCTACCGGGGCCTGCGCTCGCCGCACAAGCTGAAGTCGGCGGTCTCCGGGTGCGCCCGCGAGTGCGCCGAGGCCCAGTCCAAGGACTTCGGCATCATCGCCACCTCCAACGGCTGGAACCTCTACGTGGGCGGCAACGGCGGCGCGACCCCGCGTCACGCCGACCTGCTCGCCCAGGACCTCTCGGACGCCGAACTGGTGCGCCTGATCGACCGGTTCCTGATGTTCTACATCCGCACCGCCGACCGCCTGGAGCGCACCTCCACCTGGCTGGAGCGCATCGAGGGCGGCCTGGACCACGTACGCGACGTGGTCGTGCACGACTCGCTCGGCATCTGCGAGGAACTGGAGGGCCTGATGCGGGCCCATGTCGCGGGCTACCGCGACGAGTGGGCCGAGACCATCAACGACCCCGAGAAGCTGGCCCGGTTCGTGTCCTTCGTGAACGCCCCCGACACGCCCGACCCGGTCGTCGGCTTCGTGCCGGAGCGCGACCAGATCAAGCCCGACCTGCCGCTGCTCACCATCGGCACGCGGCCCGCCGAAGCCCTGGAAGGAAGCGCCCAGCGATGACGATCGCCCCCGAGACCACCGCCCTGAAGGTCCAGCTCCGCCTGGAGGACGACTGGTTCACCGTCTGCGACCTGTCCCTGCTGACCCCGGGCCGGGGCGTCGCGGCCCTGCTGCCGGACGGCCGGCAGGTCGCGCTCTTCACCGACCGCGCGGGACGCACGTACGCCATCGACAACCGCGACCCGTTCACCGGCGCGGCGGTCCTCTCCCGCGGTCTGACGGGCAGCCGGCAGGGCCGGGCGTTCGTCGCCTCGCCCCTGCTCAAGCAGCGCTTCGACCTCGCCTCCGGGCAGTGCCTGGACGACGACTCGGTGCGGGTCACGGCCTACGAGGTACGGGCCTTCTGAGGGCGCCCCTCCCGCCGGCGCCGGGCCGCGCGCCCCGGTCCGGCGGGCGGCGGAGTCAGCTCTTCAGGGCGTCGTAGCGGACGCCCGTCAGCTCCTCGGAGGCGGTCCACAGGCGGCCCGAAGCCCGGTCGTCGCGGGTCCAGGGGGCCCGCCAGGACGCGGCCGGCGCCCCGCGCCACATCGCGAACGAGGGGCCGGTGAAGGAGTCGGGCAGGACGCCGGGCGCGGTGGCCGCGTACAGCGTGGGCAGGGCGCCCGCCTCGGCGCTCTGCGCGAAGACGCGGTTGCCGAGCTCCGCGAACCGCTCGGCGCCCCTGCGCCCCTCCATCCGGGCTCCGGCGGTCTGGAGGTTCGTGGAGGCGTACCCGGGGTGCGCGGCGGCGGCCACCGCTTCCGCGCCGGTGGCGGCGAGCCTGCGGGCCAGCTCGTGGGTGAAGAGCAGGTTGGCGGTCTTGGACCGGGCGTAGGCGATCCAACGCCGGTAGCCGTGCTCGGCGTTGAGGTCGTCGATGTCGATGTTGGCGAGGGCGTGCACCATGCTGGACAGGGTCACGATCCGCGCGCCGGGCGTGCCCAGCAGGGCGGGCAGGAGCAGCCCGGTCAGCGCGAAGTGCCCGAGGTGGTTGACGCCGAACTGGGTCTCGAACCCGTCGGCGGTGCGGCCCTGCGGCAGCGCCATGACCCCGGCGTTGTTCACCAGCAGGTCGAGCCGCTCGTACGGGTACCCGGCGGCGAACTCCCGTACGGAGGCGAGGTCCGCGAGGTCCAGTCGGCGGAACACCACGTCGGCGCCCGGCACTTCGGCGACGAGACGGTCACCGGCCTCGTGTCCGCGCTCCTCGCTGCGGCAGGCGAGGACCACGCGGGCGCCGCGGCGGGCCAGCTCCCGCGCGGTGACGTAGCCGATGCCGCTGTTGGCGCCGGTGACGACCGCGCTGCGGCCGCTCTGGTCGGGGATGTCGCTCGCGTTCCAGCCCGTCATGACGGATGTTCCCTCTCCGGCGAAGTGTCCCCTCACCGTACGCCCGCCGCCCGGCCGGTCCCGGTCACGCGCGCGGAGCGGCGGCGTGAACGCCCGGGAGGGCGGTACCCCCCGCACAGGGGTACCGCCCTCTCCTGGTGCACCGGGACCGCCGCCGGCCGGTGAGGGTCGAGAAGTGACCGGCGGCGGCCCCGGGGGTTCAGCGGTGGTCGCTGCCCGCCGAGGAGGACGCGGCGCGTCCGGCCTCCAGGCGCGCCACCGGGATCCGGAACGGCGAGCAGGAGACGTAGTCGAGTCCCACCTCGTGGAAGAAGTGCACCGACTCCGGGTCACCGCCGTGCTCGCCGCAGACGCCGAGCTTGAGGTCGGGGCGGGTGGCCCGGCCGGCCTCGACCGCGCTGCGGACGAGCGAGCCGACGCCGTCCCGGTCGATGGTCTCGAAGGGGGAGACCCCGAAGATGCCCTTCTCCAGGTACGCGGTGAAGAAGCTGGCCTCCACGTCGTCGCGGGAGAAGCCCCACACCGTCTGGGTGAGGTCGTTCGTGCCGAAGGAGAAGAACTCGGCGGCCTCGGCGATCTGGCCGGCGGTCAGCGCGGCCCGGGGCAGCTCGATCATCGTGCCGATGGCGAGGTTGAGCTGGACCCCCGTGGCCTCCTGGACCTCGGCGATGACCTGGTCGGCCTCTTCGCGGACGATCTCCAGCTCCTGGACGGTGCCGACGAGCGGGATCATGATCTCGGCGCGCGGGTCGCCCTTGGCGTTGCGGCGTTCGGCCGCGGCCTCGGCGATCGCCCGTACCTGCATGGTGAACAGGCCCGGGATGACGAGGCCGAGGCGGACACCGCGCAGGCCCAGCATCGGGTTCTGCTCGTGCAGGCGGTGCACGGCCTGGAGCAGGCGCAGGTCGTTCTCGTTGGCGTCCTTGCGGGACTCGGCGAGCGCCACCCGGACCGACAGCTCGGTGATGTCGGGCAGGAACTCGTGCAGCGGCGGGTCGAGCAGCCGGATCGTCACCGGCAGTCCGTCCATCGCCGAGAACAGCTCCACGAAGTCCTGCTTCTGGAGCGGGAGCAGCGCCTTCAGCGACTTCTCGCGCTCGTCCTCCGTGTCCGCCAGGATCAGGCGCTCGACCAGCTCGCGGCGGTCGCCGAGGAACATGTGCTCGGTGCGGCACAGGCCGATGCCCTGCGCGCCGAAGCGGCGGGCGCGCATCGCGTCCTCGGCGTTGTCCGCGTTCGCGCGCACCCGCAGGCGCCGCTTGCGGTCGGCGAAGGCCATGATCCGGTGCACGGCCTCGACCAGCTCGTCGGCGTCGTTGGCGCCCGCGTGCATCCGGCCCTCGAAGTACTCGACGACCGGGGACGGGACCACCGGGACCTCGCCCAGGTAGACCTTGCCGGTGGAGCCGTCGATGGAGATGACGTCGCCCTCCTCGACGACGTGGCCGCCCGGCACCGTCATCCGGCGCCGCTTGGTGTCGACCTCCAGCTCCTCGGCGCCGCAGACACAGGTCTTGCCCATGCCGCGGGCGACGACGGCCGCGTGGGAGGTCTTGCCGCCGCGCGAGGTCAGGATGCCCTCGGCCGCGATCATGCCGTCGAGGTCGTCCGGGTTGGTCTCGCGGCGGACCAGGATGACCTTCTCGCCCGAACGCGACCACTTCACCGCGGTGTACGAGTCGAAGACCGCCTTGCCGACGGCCGCGCCCGGCGAGGCGGCGATGCCCCGGCCGACCTGCTGGACCTTCGCGGCCTCGTCGAAGCGGGGGAACATCAGCTGGGCGAGCTGGGCGCCCGTCACCCGCTGGAGGGCCTCGGCCTCGTCGATCAGGCCCTGGTCGACGAGCTGGGTGGCGATGCGGAAGGCGGCACCGGCGGTCCGCTTGCCGACGCGGGTCTGCAGCATCCACAGCTGGCCGCGCTCGATGGTGAACTCGATGTCGCAGAGATCCTTGTAGTGGTTCTCCAGGGTCTCCATGATCTGCATCAGCTGGTCGTACGACTTCTTGTCGATCTGCTCCAGCTCGGCGAGCGGCACCGTGTTGCGGATGCCCGCGACGACGTCCTCGCCCTGGGCGTTCTGCAGGTAGTCGCCGTACACGCCCTGGTGGCCGGAGGCGGGGTCGCGGGTGAAGGCGACGCCGGTGCCGGAGTCGGGGCCGAGGTTGCCGAAGACCATGGAACAGACGTTGACGGCCGTGCCGAGGTCGTGCGGGATGCGCTCCTGGCGGCGGTAGAGCTTGGCGCGGTCGGTGTTCCAGGAGTCGAAGACCGCGTGGATGGCGAGGTCCATCTGCTCGCGCGGGTCCTGCGGGAAGTCGCGCCCCGCCTCGGTCTTGACGATCTTCTTGAACTTGGTGACGAGTTTCTTGAGGTCGGCCGCTTCGAGGTCCGTGTCGACGGTGACCTTCTTCGCCGCCTTGGCCGCCTCCAGCGCCTCCTCGAAGAGGTCGCCGTCCACGCCGAGGACCGTCTTGCCGAACATCTGGATGAGGCGGCGGTAGGAGTCCCACGCGAAGCGGTCGTCGCCGGCCTGCACGGCCAAGCCCTGCACCGACTTGTCGGAGAGCCCGATGTTCAGGACGGTGTCCATCATGCCCGGCATGGAGAACTTGGCTCCGGAGCGGACCGACACGAGGAGGGGATCGTCGGCCTGGCCGAGCTTCTTGCCCATCTTCTGCTCGAGGGCGTCGAGGTGCGCACTCACCTCGTCACGCAGTGCCGCCGGCTCCTCGCCGCTGTCGAGGTAGGTCTTGCAGGCCTCGGTGGTGATGGTGAAGCCCGGCGGGACGGGAAGACCGAGGTTGGTCATCTCGGCGAGGTTCGCACCCTTGCCGCCCAGCAGGTCCTTGAGGTCCTTGTTGCCTTCCGTGAAGTCGTAGACGAACTTCACGTCCTCGGCACCGCTCTGAGCTACGTGGGGATCTTTGTTTTCCGACACGGGTCTCGACTCCTCGACGTGACGGTGGCTGCCCTGACGGCGAGGAACATACCCAGATCGAAGGCACCTGGGTACGTCCACTTGCGCGTCATGCGCCCGTAACCACTCGTCCGCCACCAGATCGAAAGTCGACGGCGGAGGTCCGCCCCGGGCCGCTGTTTTCACTTCTTGAACGGGCCGGCTCTCACAATACCTCGAAGCCGCTCAAGTGAGCGCCAGTCGCCACGACTGAGTTCATCCCGTGAACGATCAAGGGGTGGCACTCAGTGCCACCCCTTAGGGAAGTGCAACCGACGCCAAATCGCTCATCTGAGCGCTACCCCTATCAGGGGTGGCGAGAATCACGCCGTGGACGGGGCCGGGATTTCACCATCCGGACGGCGTCGCGGAAGCGTCACACGGACGACACGAAGAGGGCTCCGCCGCCGCTCACACCCCCAGCGCGGCCAGCCGTTCCTCGACCCGCTCGGGCGCGTACAGGTGCTCCACGACCATCGCCCCGGCCCCGATCAGCCCGGCCCGGTCGCCGAGCCGGGAGGTGACCACGTCCAGGCGGGCGGTGGAGCGGGGCAGCGCCCGCTGGTACAGCAGCTCGCGCACGCCCGTCAGGAAGTGGGTTCCGGCCAGATCTCCCGCGATCATCAGGACGCCCGGATTGAGCAGGGTCACCACCGTGGCCAGGACCTCGCCCACGTGCCGTCCCGCCTCCCGCGCGAGCGCCACCGCCTCGGGGTTGCCCGCCGCCAGCAGGTCCCGCACGTCCGAGCCCGAGGCGGCCGGCACCCCCGCCTCGGTGAGCCGCCGCGCCACCGCCCCGCCGCTCGCCAGGGCCGCCAGGCAGCCGTACGAACCGCACCGGCACAGCGCGCCGGCGCCCTCCGGGACGCGGATGTGCCCGATGTCCCCGGCGCCCCCGTCGATACCCCGGTAGACGGAGCCGCCGACGACGACACCGGCGCCGATCCCCGTGGAGACCTTGACCAGGGCGAAGGCCGAGCAGTCCGGATACCCCGTGCGCTGCTCGCCGTACGCCATCAGGTTGGCGTCGTTGTCGACGAGGACCGGCACGCGGGCACCGCCGTCGGTGCCCGCGTGCTCGGCGAGTGCGCGGGCCAGCCGGCCGCCTATGTCGTAGCCGTCCCAGCCCGGCATCATCGGCGGCTGCACGACCAGCCCGCTCGCGTGGTCGACGGGACCCGGCACGGCGAGCCCGATGCCGCACACCGACCCGGCGTGCCGCCCGGCCTTGTCCAGCAACTCCGCGAAGCGGCGGCCGAGTTCGCCGAGGACCGTCTCCGGCCCCTCGTCGAGGACCAGGACCCCCATGTGCTCCGCCAGGATCTCGCCGCCGAGGCTGAGCACGGCCACCCGGGCGTGCCGGGTGTCGAGGTCGGCGGCGAGGACGACGGCGTGTGCGTCGTCGAACTCCAGGGTGATCGAGGGCCGGCCGCCCAGCGGGGAGTCGACCGGGCCGCCCGCGCCCTCGCGCAGCCAGCCCGCGCGGAACAGCCGGTCGAGGCGCTGCCCGACCGTGGCCCGCGACAGGCCGGTCTCGTGCTGGAGCGCGCCGCGTGTCGTCGCCCGTCCGCTGCGCACCAGTTGCAGCAGGTCCCCGGCGCTCGCCTGGCTTCCGGCTCTCATGGCCTTCGCCGCCCTTCCCGTCATGCCCACCCTCTTGCGTTCACCAACTCTGCATTACATATTGAGTTTTGCGTGTTAAATAGACGTAACCCTACGGTAGGTACCGCCGAACTGGTCGGCCGGACGTCTTCGGGGAGACCTGAGTGGACCGCACAGCCCAACTCACCGCCCTGCGACCGGAGTCCGCCGCGCCCGCGCGGACCCCCGGACCACCCGCTCCGCCCGGTCCGGACGGGTCCGCCGCCGCCTCCGGCAGCGCCGTATACGACCCGGCCGAGGTCGGCGCCCTGCACCGGGACGCCGCCCGGGTGCTGGCCGCCAACTGGACGGGGACGTCCACGGTGCCCTCACGCGGTCTGTACCCGCACCAGTGGTCCTGGGACTCCGCGTTCATCGCGATCGGCCTGCGGCACCTGTCCCCGTTACGCGCCCAGACCGAGCTGGAGACGCTGCTCGGCGCCCAGTGGGCCGACGGGCGCGTCCCGCACATCGTCTTCAACCCCTCCGTGCCGCTCGACGCGTACTTCCCGAGTCCCGACTTCTGGCGCTCGGCCACCGCGGGACGCGCCGTCGGCGCCCCGCGCACCGTACAGACCTCGGGGATCGTCCAGCCACCGGTGCACGCCCTCGCCGTCTGGCTCGTGCACCGCGCCGACCCCCGGCTGTCCCGCGCCCGGGGCTTCCTGTCCAGGGCCTACCCGCGCCTCGCCGCCTGGCACCGCTACCTCCTGCACCGCCGCGACCTCGGCGGCGGCGGCCTCGCCGCGGTGGTCCACCCGTGGGAGCAGGGCATGGACAACAGCCCCTGCTGGGACGCCCCGTTGAGCCGGGTCACACCGGCACCGCCCCGCTCCTTCCGCCGCGCGGACCTCGACCACGGGGCCGCCGAGGACCGGCCCACGGACCTCGACTACGGGCGGTACGTGCGCCTCGCCGCCGACTACCGGGACCGCGGATACGCGGACGGGGTGGGCGAGTTCGCCGTCGAGGACCCCGCGTTCAACGCCCTGCTGATCGCCTCGGAGCACGCGCTGGCCCGTATCGCGCACGAGCTCGGCGCGACGGGCACGGCCCGGCACGCCCGCGCGGAGCGCCTCACGGCGGCCCTGGTCGAGCGGCTGTGGGACCCGGCCGAGGGCATGTTCCTCTGCCGGGACGTGCGCGGCGGGCCGATCCCCGAGCGCGGGGTCGCCGGCCTCGTACCGCTGATGCTGCCCACGCTCCCCCGCGAGATCGCCGCGCGGCTGGCCGGCACCGTGCGGGGCCCGCACTTCGGGCTCGGCACCGCCTGCCGGCTCGTGCCGAGCTACGACCTCACGGGCGCGGCGTTCGACCCGCACCGCTACTGGCGCGGCCCCGCCTGGTTCAACACCAACTGGCTGCTGGAGCGCGGGCTGCGCCTGCACGGCGAGCACGGACCGGCGGACGCCCTGCGGGCGGCGCTGCTGGACACGGCGGGCACCTCGGAGTTCGCCGAGTACGTGGACCCGTACACGGGTGAGGGCTGCGGAGCGCCCGGCTTCGGCTGGACGGCCGCGCTCACCCTCGATCTGCTGCACCGGTCCCCCGGGCGCGACGCGCGGAGCGTGTCCCGCGCGGGGGACGGCACGTTCGACATGAGGGACCAGGGAGGGGACCGGGGATGACGGACCGGCATCATCTGCTCGTGCGGGGCGGGACGTTCGCCGCCGTGGGCGACGGCGGGGACATCAGCGGGGTACGCGGCGGCGGCTCGCCGGACGGCCTGTTCGTGCGCGACGCACGCCATCTGAGCCGCTGGCAGCTGACCGTCGACGGCGCGGTGCCCGAGGCACTCGCGCCCGTCGCGGACGGGGACACGGCCCGCTGCGTGCTCGTGCCGCGCGGCGGCCGCCAGGAGCCGCCCGCGTACACGCTCTTCCGCGAACAGGCCGTCGCCGACGGCGCGTTCGTGGAGGCGCTGCGGGTCACCAGCAACCGCGCCACGCCGACGACGGTCCGCATCGCGGTCACCGCCGACGCCGACTTCGCGGACCAGTTCGAGCTGCGCTCCGACTACCGCACGTACGCCAAGCGGGGCGCCGTCCGCACCCGCGAAGTCCTCGACGACGGCGTGGAGTTCGGCTACCGGCGCGGCGAATGGCGGTCCTGTACGACGGTCACCGCCGAGCCCGCCCCCGACGGCGTGGAGGAGACGGGGACCGGCGCCCGGCGGCTCGTCTGGTCCCTGGACCTCGCGCCGCACGGCTCGGCGGAGCTGGCGCTGCGGGTCGCGGCCCGTCCGCACGGCGCGCCCCGGATGCCGGACGTCCCGCCCACCCCCGCCGCCGTCAACCGGGAACTGCTGGAACTGGAGGGCGAGTTCGCGGAGGGCGTGCCCTTCCCGACCGGCTGGCCGGAGCTGGCCGCTGCCTGCGCGCGGGGCCTGTCCGACCTCGCGGCGCTCCAGGTGCCGGCGCGCGGCCCGGACGGCGAGGACCTGCGCGTCCCCGCCGCGGGAGTGCCCTGGTTCCTCACCCTGCTGGGCCGCGACGCCCTCCTGACCTCTCTCTTCGCCCTCCCCTACCGGCCCCGGCCGGCCGCCGCCACGCTCGCCGCGCTCGCCGCGACCCAGGCCACCGGGACGGGCACGGGACCGGTCGCCCAGCCGGGCAAGATCGTGCACGAGGTGCGGCACGGGGAGCTGGCGCACTTCGGGCAGGTGCCGTACGGGCGCTACTACGGCTCGGTGGACGCGACGCCGCTGTTCCTCGTCCTGCTCGGCGCCTACGTGGAGCGGACCGGCGACGTCGCCCTGGCCCGCCGTCTGGAGTCCCACGCGCGGGCGGCGATCGGCTGGATGCTGGACCACGGCGGGCTCACCTCGCGCGGCTACCTCGTCTACCGGGCGGACGAGGGCGGTCTCGCCAACCAGAACTGGAAGGACTCCCCCGGCGCCATCTGCTCTGCCGAGGGCACCCGGCCCACCGGCCCGGTGATGGCGGCGGGCGCGCAGGGCTACGCGTACGACGCGCTGCGCCGGACCGCCCAGCTCGCGCGGACCGTATGGGGCGACGAGGTGTACGCGGCCCTCCTGGAGCAGGCGGCCGCGGACCTGCGCGACCGCTTCCAGCGGGACTTCTGGATGCCGGAGCACTCCTTCCCGGCGCTGGCCCTGGACGGCGACGGCCGCCATGTCGACGCGCTCGCCTCCGACGCGGGCCACCTGCTGTGGTCGGGGCTGCTGGACAAGGAGTACGGCGAGCTGGTGGGCCGCCGGCTGCTGGCACCGGACTTCTTCTCCGGCTGGGGCGTACGCACCCTCGCCGCGGGCCAGCCGGCGTACCACCCGCTCTCGTACCACCGGGGGTCGGTGTGGCCCCATGACAACGCCCTGATCTGCCTGGGCCTGGCCCGCTACGGGCTGCACGACGAGGCCCGTACCGTCGCACACGCCCTGGTGGACGCGGCGACCGCGGCCGGACACCGTCTCCCGGAGGTGATCGCGGGCTACGGCCGCGAGACCCACGCGGAGCCGGTGCCGTACCCGCACGCCTGCGTCCGCGAGTCCCGCTCGGCGGCGGCTCCGCTGGCGCTGCTCACCGCGGTGGGCGGCGCCTGAGGGGGCCGCTCCCGTCGGGCGCCCCGGTGAGCGGTGCCCGGCGGGCCGCTCCGGGCGGGCGGCTCCGGGCAGGCGGTTCCGGGCGCCCCGGGCGTCCGGTTCCGGGCATGCGGTCCGGGCGTCCGGTTCGGGCGTCCGGTTCCGGGTGGCGGGTCAGCCGCCGGACGTGTCCAGTTCCGCGTCCTCGGACAGGCCCGCGCAGTCGTAGGGGTCCTTGAGCCAGCCGTCGGGCAGGACGACACGGTTGTTGCCGGAGGTGCGGCCACGGGGGCCGTCGGCTCCGGCGGGCCAGGGCTGGTCGAGGTCCAGCTCGTCGAGCCCGGCGCGCAGTTCGGCCAGGGACGAGGTGACCGCGAGGCGCTTGCGCATCTCGGAGCCGACCGCGAAGCCCTTGAGGTACCAGGCCACGTGCTTGCGGAAGTCGATGACGCCGCGCGCCTCGTCGCCGATCCACTCGCCGAGCAGGGTGGCGTGCCGGACCATGACCGAGGCGACCTCGCGCAGGGTGGGGGCCGCGCTCTCCGTGCGTCCCTCGAAGGCGGCGACCAGGTCGCCGAAGATCCAGGGGCGGCCCAGACAGCCGCGTCCGACGACGACGCCGTCGCACCCGGTCTCCCGCACCATCCGCACCGCGTCCTCGGCCGACCAGATGTCGCCGTTGCCGAGGACCGGGATCTCCGGCACGTGCTCCTTCAGGCGGGCGATCGCGTCCCAGTCCGCGGTGCCGCCGTAGTGCTGCGCGGCGGTCCTGCCGTGCAGGGCGATGGCGGTCACGCCCTCCTCCACGGCGATGCGCCCGGCGTCCAGGTACGTGATGTGGTCGTCGTCGATGCCCTTGCGCATCTTCATCGTCACCGGGAGATCACCGGCGCCGGCGACGGCCTCGCGCAGGATCGCGCGCAGCAGGTTCCGCTTGAACGGCAGCGCCGAGCCGCCGCCCTTGCGGGTCACCTTGGGCACCGGGCAGCCGAAGTTCAGGTCGATGTGGTCGGCGAGGTCCTCTTCCGCGATCATGCGGACGGCCTTGCCGACGGTCGCCGGGTCCACCCCGTACAGCTGGATCGAGCGCGGCTGCTCGCTCGCGTCGAAGTGGATCAGCTGCATGGTCTTCTCGTTGCGCTCGACCAGGGCTCGCGTGGTGATCATCTCGCTGACGAACAGGCCCTTGCCGCCGGAGAACTCCCGGCAGAGCGTGCGGAAGGGCGCGTTCGTGATCCCGGCCATGGGCGCGAGGACCACGGGCGGCTGCACCGTGTGGGGGCCGATCGACAACGGGGACGCGGAGGCGAGGGTGGGCGCGGACATTCCCCCATTGTCGCGTACGGCGACCCGTGCTCGTACGGGGGCGGGTCGGTGCCGCCGGCCAGAGATCATGTAGTGGTCATTAGTTAGGCGCACTACCGAAAAAGGCGTACGCTGTGTGGATGCCCGAGCTGAGTCATCGCCGCCGCATGCTGGTGCTCGCGATCTGCTGCATGAGCCTGCTGATCGTGAGCCTCGACAACACGGCCCTGAACGTCGCACTGCCCTCCATGCAGCGGGAGTTGCACGCCGACGTGGCCGGCCTCCAGTGGGCCGTCGACGCCTACACGCTGGTCCTCGCCTCGCTGCTGATGCTCGCGGGGTCGACCGCCGACCGCATCGGCCGCCGCAAGGTCTTCGTCGCCGGCCTGGTCGTCTTCACCCTCGGCTCGCTGCTGTGCTCCCTCGCCCCGAACCTCGGCTCGCTCGTGGCCTTCCGGACGGTCCAGGCCGTCGGCGGCTCGATGCTGAACCCGGTGGCGATGTCGATCATCACCAACACCTTCACGGACCCGCGGGAGCGCGCCCGTGCCATCGGCGCCTGGGGCGCCGTCGTCGGCATAGCCCTGGCCGCCGGGCCGGTGGTGGGTGGACTGCTCGTGGACTCCGTCGGCTGGCGCTCGATCTTCTGGGTCAACCTCCCGGTCGGTCTCGCGGCGCTGCTGCTGACGCTGCGTTACGTGCCCGAGTCCCGCGCGCCCAGGGCCCGCCGCCCGGACCCGCTCGGCCAGGTCCTGGTGATCGTGCTGCTCGGCTCGCTGACCTACGCGATCATCGAGGCGCCCCACTCGGGTGCCCTCAGGACCGCCGGCTTCGGCCTCCTCACAGTCGCCGCGCTCGCGGGCCTGCTCCGCTACGAACCCCGGCGCGCCGAACCCCTCATCGACCTGCGCTTCTTCCGCTCGGCGCCGTTCAGCGGGGCCACGGTGATCGCGGTCGGCGCGTTCTCGGCGCTCAGCGGCTTCCTGTTCCTGTCCACGCTGTACCTGCAGAACGTGCGAGGGCTGGACGCGCTGCACGCCGGTCTGTGGATGCTGCCGATGGCCGCCATGTGCTTCCTGGCGGCGCCGGTCTCCGGCCGGCTGGTCGGCAGCCGCGGCCCTCGCCTGTCGCTGCTGGTCGCCGGTGTCGCGATGACGGTGAGCGGGGTGCTCTTCGCCGCTTTCGAGGCGGAGACGTC
Source organism: Streptomyces sp. NPDC028308 (assembly GCF_055565855.1). Lineage (NCBI taxonomy): Bacteria > Bacillati > Actinomycetota > Actinomycetes > Kitasatosporales > Streptomycetaceae > Streptomyces > Streptomyces sp. NPDC028308. The sequence continues at coordinate 630,071 of NZ_JBVHTO010000001.1, read as the reverse complement.
GAACGTGACGCTGGTGACCGGCTACGTGCTGTTCGGCATCGGCTTCGGTTTCGTGAACGCCCCCATCACGAACACCGCCGTCTCGGGCATGCCGCGCGCCCAGGCGGGTGTCGCCGCCGCCGTGGCCTCGACCAGCCGGCAGATCGGCCAGACCCTCGGGGTCGCCGTGATCGGCGCGGTGCTGGCGTCGGGCGTGGGGAGTTCGCCGTACCGGGACGCCTTCGTCTCGGCGGCCCGTCCCGGCTGGTGGATCATCGCGGGCTGCGGCTTCATGGTGCTGGTGCTCGGCGCGCTGACCAGCGGGCAGTGGGCCCGCCGCACCGCCGAGCGCACCGCGGAGCGGCTGGAGACGGCGGAGCCCCCGAAGACGCCCGGCGTCCGGGCGTAGGCCCCCGGCGGACCCGGCAGCGGCGGCCGGGCCCGCGTCCGCGCGGCTTCAGGCCCGGGCCGCGGCGCGCTCCTCGGCGATCGCCTGGAGCTGCCGAAGACGCTCGCGGGACTCCTCGTCCGAGGGCACGTAGGTCACCAGGCGGGGGCCGGTCTCAGGGCCCAGCCACAGGTCGGTGTGGTCCACGGTGATCCGGCCGACGTGGACGTTGCGGAACTCCTTGCGCTTGGTGCGCGAGCCGACCACCTCGTGCCGGTCCCAGGCCGCGCAGAAGTCCGGGGACTCGGCCCGCAGCCGCTTGAGCAGCGTCTTCCAGGCCGGATCGGCGAGGTGCCCGGCCATCGCGGCGCGGAACCTGGCCGCCATCAGCCGGGTGGTCTCCTCCAGGTGCACGATCGACGAGCGCCACTGCGCGTGCGTGTAGGCGAGGACCATGCAGTTGAGGTCCTGCGACGGCACCGCGTCCAGGTCGCAGAGCAGCAGTCCGTACGTGCGGTTGTAGGCGAGGATGTCGTACCGGCTGTTCTGGACGCAGGCCGGGTAGGGCTCCAGTTGCTCCAGCAGGCCGCGCAGGGCGGGCGTGACCGACGGGCAGACCGCGGTGGGCGCCGGGTCGACGGCTCCGGCGAGCTGGAAGAGGTGGACGCGCTCGGTGGGGTCCAGCAGCAGGGCGCGGGCGAGCGCGTCGAGCACCTGCACGGAGACCTGGATGTCCCTGGCCTGTTCGAGCCACGTGTACCAGGTGACGCCGACGGCGGCGAGCTGCGCGACCTCCTCGCGGCGCAGACCTGGGGTGCGCCGGCGCGGACCGCGGGGCAGGCCCACCCGCTCGGGGGTGACGTGCTCGCGGCGGTGGCGCAGGAAGGCGGCCAGCTCGTGCCGCCGGATCTCCGCCGCGCGGCCGTGGTGGTGGCTCGCCGCTGCCGTCTGCTCCTGGGCCATGGTCGTCATGGTCCCAGCCTCGCGCACTCCCCACCCTGTTTCCAGGTACTTCTGCTACCAGGATGAGGAGACTCTGGTACCCGTCTCGGACCGGGACCAGGCTCGTGGACGTGACCGATACCGGAACTGTTCTCGACCGTGGTGCCGTCCGCTCCCCCGCCGCCCCGCCCGTACTCGGCGCGCTCGGGCTGTTCACCGTGCTGCTGGGCGCGGCGCTCCCCCTCATCGACTTCTTCATCGTCAATGTGGCCCTGCCGACGATCGGCCGGGACCTGGACGCGAGCGAGGCCGTCCTGGAGCTGGTGGTCGCCGGGTACGGGGTCTCGTACGCCGTGCTGCTGGTGCTCGGCGGGCGGCTCGGCGACCTGTTCGGGCGGCGCCGGCTCTTCCTCGGCGGCATGGCGGCGTTCGGCGTGACGTCGCTGGCCTGCGGGCTCGCGCCCTCCGCCTGGACACTGGTGGCGGCGCGGGTCGCGCAGGGCGCCGCGTCGGCGGCGATGCTGCCGCAGGTGCTCGCCACCATCCAGTCGGCGACCGCGGGTCCCCGGCGCGCCAGGGCGATGGGCCTGTACGGCGCGACGGCCGGCCTGTCGATGGTGGCCGGGCAGATCCTCGGCGGCGTCCTGGTCGCGGCGGACATCGCGGGCACCGGGTGGCGCTCGGTGTTCCTGGTGAACGTGCCCGTGGTGATCGCGGGACTGGTGCTGGCCGCCCGTGCGGTCCCGGAGACCCGTTCGCAGCGCCCGGAGCCGGTGGACGGCCCGGGCACCGTGCTGCTGGCCGTCGCGATGCTCGCGCTGCTGCTGCCGCTGACGGAGGGCCGGGCGGCGGGCTGGCCGCTGTGGACCTGGCTGTCGCTGATCCTCTTCCCGTTCGCGGCGCTGGCCTTCTGCCTGGTGGAGCGCCGGGCGGACCGGCAGGGCCGTACCCCGCTCGTGCCGCCGGGGCTGCTGGCGCTGACCTCGCTGCGCCGCGGCCTGATCATGATCGTGCCGTTCTCGATCGGCTTCAGCGGCTTCATGTTCGTGATCGCGGTGGCCCTCCAGGAGGGCGCGGGTCGCGGACCGGTGGCCGCCGGGCTGGCGCTCGCGCCGATGGCGGTGGTGTTCTTCGCCGTCTCGCTGTGCGGGCCCCGGCTCGTCGCCCGGTACGGCACGCGGGTGGTGACCGCGGGCGGTCTGATCCAGGCGGTGGGGGTGGCGCTCATCGCCCTGGCGGCGTGGCGGTCGTGGCCCGGCCTCGGCGTGCTGGAGTTGCTGCCGGGCGCGGCGGTGGCCGGCGCGGGGCAGGCGCTCCAGCTCCCCGTCCTGTTCCGGGTCGTCCTCTCCGAGGTCCCGGCCGTACGGGCGGGTGTCGGCGGCGGCGTCATGATCACGACCCAGCAGTCGGCGCTGGCCCTCGGCGTGGCGACCCTCGGTTCCCTGTTCCTCGCCCTGGTCCCGGGCCACGGCATGCGGGACGCCCTGGTGATCACGCTCCTCGTCCAGCTCGCCGGGGTGGTCCTGACGACGGCCCTGAGCCTGCGCCTGCCCCGCACGGTCGGCTAGCCCGCGTGCCGGTGTCCGACCCCGGCCCGGAAGTCTCGCGGCCCGCCCTCCGGGACGCCCGCCGCACACGCAGCGTCAACTTCGCCCGCCCGCCCGCGACTTAACGTGACGCCGCTCGATCCCGGGGTCGACTCGGCCCGTGGGACGCCCTGTTGATGTTGGTCTTGCTGCACACTCCTTGCTGCGCGCTCACAGCGGTCGACGTGGAGGTGTTCATGCTTCAGATCAACACGAGCAAGGTGAGCCGCTGGGACCAGCACGGGCGCGAGCACGTCGTCAGAGTCCAGCGCACGGGCGTCCAGCGCTCGATCAGATGCGACACGTGCGGCTGGCGCAAGGCGGCGCAGTTCCTGCCCTGGCTGAAGGCGGAGGAGCACCTCACCGAGGCGCACCAGGCGACGGTGGACCCCACGGCGTCGTAAGTCGTCAGAGGACGACCGTCCCGCCCGTCCCCGGGCGCGGACGGTCATTCCGTTCCGGGTACGCCCTCGCCGCGGCGTGCGCGCAGGGTCCGCACCTTGTGGCGGTTGCCGCAGCGCTCCATCGAGCACCAGCGGCGGCGGCCCGGCCGCGAGGTGTCGACGTACACCAGCTGGCAGTTGTCGGCGGCGCACATGCGGACGCGGTGCGACCAGGGCCCGGTGAGCAGGTCGACGGCGTCGCGGGCGACCGTGGAGAGCAGGCGGTGGCCGTCCGCCGGGCCGGCCCAGCGCCGGGCGCCGTCCGGACCGATGGCGGGGATCAGCGGAGGGCGCGCGGCGGCTTCGTTCAGGAGGGCCAGGTCGCCGGCGGCCGGGGGTTCGCCGCCCGTGTGGGCGAGGACCGTGCGCCACAGCGCGTCGCGCGTGCGGCGGACGTCGGCGAGTTCGTCCTCGGTGACCGACAGGGCGGGCGTCGGGGTCAGCCGCGACCGGCGGGTCCAGTCGGCCAGATCGGCGGGCGTGTGCAGCGTCTCGTACCGGGCGAAGGCGTCCGGTCCGCCGGTGACCAGCAGCTCCAGGCACAGCGCGCCGGGGTCGAACCGGAAGGTGGCGCCGCCGGGAGAACTGAGCACCAGGCCCGGGGTGTTGGACTCGACCGCCATGTAACCAATATAACTGGTTACATGACAGCACTGAACTGGAAGCTCGTCATCGACACACAGGACGCGCCCGCCCTCGCGGACTTCTGGGCGGCCGCGCTGGAGTACGAGATGGAGGACCCGGGCCCGCTCATCGAGCGCCTGCTGGCCGCAGGCCGACTCCCCGAGGAGGCGGTCACCGAGCACGGCGGCCGCCGCCTCTTCCGCGGCTTCGCGGGGATCCGGCATCCCGACGACCCGTACGACGAGGTCAGCGGGGTCGGACACGGACGCCGTCTGCTCTTCCAGGACGTCCCCGAGCCGAAGAGCGTCAAGAACCGCCTGCACATCGACATCCACAGCGGCCCCGGCGGTCTCGACGCGCTCGTGGCCCGCCTGGAGGGCCTCGGCGCGACGCGCGTACGCGAGGTGGACCAGGGGCCGGCGGGCCACTGGTGGGTGATGCGCGACCCGGAGGGCAACGAGTTCTGCGCGGCCTGACCAGGCCGGTCACGGAAGTCCGTCAGGCCCGCAGCCCGCGGGTCACGAGGTCCACCACCGCCGCGAACTCGGCCTCGATGCCCGGCAGTTGCCAGTCACGGGCGTAGTAGGGGTCGTGGTAGCGGCCGGTGGCGTCCAGGACCGCGCGGGCCGCGGACGGCGGGTCCACGGCGGTGAACGTGCCGAGGGCCACGCCGTCCCCGACGATGCGGGTGAGCTGGCCGACGAGCTTGGCGAGGTGGCGGTCGACGACCTCGCTGGTCTCGCCGATGAGCACCATGTACGTGGCGAACAACTCGGGGTCGTCGCCCGCCTTGTGCCGCTTGGCGGTGAACAGGCCCGTCAGCCAGTCCCGCAGCCGCCGCTCCGGGTCCCGGTCCTGCTCGGCGATGTCCGCCAGCGCCCCGGAGGCCCGCTCCAGCCAGCGTTCGGTCACCGCCTCGCGCAGGGCCGCCTTGGTGCGGAAGTGGCGGTAGACGCTGCCGTGACTGACACCGAGCGCCCGCGCCACGTCCACCACGGTGGCCTTGGCCGGGCCGTGCCGGCGCAGCACGTCCTCGGTGGCCTCCAGGATGCGCTCGGCGGTCAGGGCCTCGGTGGTCGGTGACATGCCGAAACCGTACCGCCCGGTCAGCGCTCGCTGTCGAGGTGCGCCATCTGGGCCTCGGGGTAGCGGTCGCCCGCCGCGGCACCGGCCGGCACGGCCTCCTCGACCGCGGCGAGGTCGGCGGCGTCCAGCGTGACGTCCAGGGCGCCGAGCGCCTCGTGCAGCCGCTCTCGGGTGCGGGCGCCGACCAGCGGCACGATGTCCGCGCCGTGCCGCGGAGCCTGCGCGAGGACCCAGGCGATTGCGATCTGCGCGACGCTGACGTCCTTCTGCTCGGCGATCTTCCGCAGCGCCTCCACGAGGGACAGGTTGTGCCGCAGGTTGTCGCCCTGGAAGCGGGGGCTGAAGGCGCGGAAGTCGTTCGCCGCCAGCTGCCGGTCCGGGGTGAAGTGGCCGGAGATGAGCCCGCGCGAGAGCACGCCGTACGCGGTGACGCCGATGCCCAGTTCGCGCACCGCGGGCAGGATCTCGTCCTCGATGCCGCGGGAGATGAGCGAGTACTCGATCTGGAGGTCGGAGATCGGCGCCGTGGCGGCGGCCCGGCGGACCGTGTCGGCGCCCGCCTCGCTGAGCCCGATGTGCCGTACGTGCCCGGCCTCCACCAGCTCCTGGACGGCGCCGACCGTCTCCTCGATCGGCACGTCGGGGTCGACGCGGGCGATCCGGTAGACGTCGATGTGGTCGACGCCGAGCCTCTGGAGCGAGTACGCGGCGAAGTTCCTGACGGCGGCCGGACGCCCGTCGTAGCCGGACCAGCCGCCGTCCGGGTCGCGCAGGGCGCCGAACTTCACGCTGGTCAGCGCCTGTTCGCGGCGGGCCTGCGGGGCGGTGCGCAGCGCCTCGCCGATCAGCATCTCGTTGTGGCCCATGCCGTAGAAGTCGCCGGTGTCGAGCAGGGTGACGCCCGCTTCGAGGGCGGCGTGGATCGTCGCTACGGATTCGGCGCGGTCCGCGTCGCCGTACAGGGCGGACATCCCCATGCAGCCGAGGCCGAGGACGGAGACCCGGGGGCCGGTGGTGCCGAGCGGGCGCGTGTGCATGAGGACTCCTTCTGGTTCCCGGGCGGGGACCGGGCTCGTTCCCGGGCGGGACCCGGACGGTGGCGTACCCCCAGACTGGCATGACAGCTGACAGATTTCAATATCTGTCAGCTGTCATGTGTCACCGGGTCCCAGTGAGGTCCGTACGGGCCCGCCTTCGCACCCCGGTCCCACCCGCTTCCCGGCCCGGCACCGGCGCGACCTGCGTCAGCGGGCCGTCAGCGCCAGCTTCGCGCCCAGGGCCAGGAAGGAGCCCGCGAAGCTGCGGCGCAGCCAGGCCATCACCCGGGGGCGGGAGGTGACCCGGTCGCGGAGGGAGGCCGCGAGGACGCCGTACGCGGCGAAGACGACGAACGTCGCCGCCATGAACACCCCGCCGAGCATCAGCATCCGTACCAGGGAGCCCGGTTCGGCGGTGCCGACGAACTGCGGCAGGAACGCGAAGAAGAAGATCGTCAGCTTCGGGTTGAGGAGGTTGACCAGCACGCCCGATACGACGACCCGGCCCGCCGGTCGGGGCGCCTCCCGCCGGTCCACGACGAGTGCCTCCTTGTCCCGCAGCGTGGCCCAGGCCATGTGCAGCAGGTAGGCGACCCCGGCGTACTTGAGGATCTGGAAGGCGGTGTCGCTGGTCTGCATGAGGGCGGCGACGCCGGTGACCGTGGCCAGCAGGTGCGGCACGATCCCCAGCGTGCAGGCGAAGGCGGCGACGACGCCGGCGCGCCGGCCCCGGGAGAGACCGGCCGCCAGGGTGTAGACGACGCCGGTACCGGGAGTGGCGACCACGACGAGGGTGGTCAGCAGGAACGCGATGCTCATGCGGCCAGCCTGGCGGGCGCGGCACCCCGCCTCCAGGACCAATCGGCGACGCGGAACCAGGACCAATGCGCCGGCCGGGACCACTCCCCGGCCCCGAGGCGCCCGCTGACCGGCCCCCGGGCACGACGAAGCCCCCGGCTCCGCGAGGCGGAACCGGGGGCCTGGGCCGGGCGTGCGTCAGCAGCCGATGAGGCGAGCGGCCAGGTAGCCCTCGATCTGGTCGAGGGAGACCCGCTCCTGCTTCATCGAGTCGCGCTCGCGCACCGTGACGGCGTTGTCGTCGAGGGTGTCGAAGTCGACCGTCACGCAGAACGGCGTACCGATCTCGTCCTGGCGGCGGTAGCGGCGGCCGATGGCGCCCGCGTCGTCGAAGTCGATGTTCCAGTGCTGGCGCAGCGCGGAGGCGAGACCCTTGGCCTTCGGGGACAGCTCCGGGTTGCGGGACAGCGGCAGGACGGCGACCTTGACCGGCGACAGGCGCGGGTCGAGGCGCAGCACCGTGCGCTTCTCCATCTTGCCCTTGGCGTTGGGGGCCTCGTCCTCGACGTACGCGTCGAGCAGGAAGGCCAGCATCGCGCGGCCGACACCGGCGGCGGGCTCGATGACGTAGGGGGTCCAGCGCTCGCCGGCCTCCTGGTCGAAGTAGGAGAGGTCCTGGCCGGAGGCCTTGGAGTGCGCGGACAGGTCGTAGTCCGTGCGGTTGGCGACGCCCTCCAGCTCACCCCACTCGTTGCCACCGAACTGGAAGCGGTACTCGATGTCGGCGGTGCGCTTGGAGTAGTGCGAGAGCTTCTCCGCCGGGTGCTCGTACCAGCGCATGTTCTCCTCGCGCAGGCCGAGTCCGGTGTACCAGTTCCAGCGCTCCTGCATCCAGAACTCCTGCCACTTCTCGTCCTCGCCCGGCTTGACGAAGAACTCCATCTCCATCTGCTCGAACTCGCGGGTGCGGAAGATGAAGTTGCCGGGCGTGATCTCGTTGCGGAAGGACTTGCCCATCTGCGCGATGCCGAACGGCGGCTTGCGGCGCGAGGTCTGCTGGACCTGGGCGAAGTTGGTGAAGATGCCCTGCGCGGTCTCGGGACGCAGGTAGGCGACCGAGCCGCTGTCCTGGGTGGGGCCGAGGTGCGTGGAGAGCAGACCCGAGAACTGCTTGGGCTCGGTGAACTGGCCCTTGTTGCCGCAGTTGGGGCAGTTGATGTCCGCGAGGCCGTTCTCCGGGAGGCGGTTGTGCTTCGCCTCGTAGGCCTCCTCCAGGTGGTCGGCGCGGTAGCGCTTGTGACAGGAGGTGCACTCGGTGAGGGGGTCGCTGAACGTGGCGACATGGCCGGAGGCGACCCAGACCTCGGTGGCCAGGATCACCGACGAGTCGAGACCGACGACGTCCTCGCGGGAGGTGACCATGTAACGCCACCACTGGCGCTTGATGTTCTCCTTGAGCTCGACACCCAGCGGCCCGTAGTCCCAGGCGGCCTTCTGGCCGCCGTAGATCTCACTGCAGGGGAATACGAAGCCACGGCGCTTGCTCAGGCTGACGATGGAGTCGATCTTGTCGGCGGCCACGGTGCTCTCTTCATTACGACGACGGGCGACGAAGCGAGATGCTGCGGAGCATTGCTTCAGAGCGAATGCTTCAGGTTACCGGCGTGGCCTCCCCCACAATCAAATCGGTCCGCCAGAGGGCCGCCGAGAGAGCTTGTTGACAATCGTTTCCAGTTCAGTTGAAAATGACTGTCATGAACGTACGACGGCGTCACATATCCGGCATAGCCCTCGCGGCGGCCACCACGGTCGGTATCGGCACCCTCTCCGCCTGCTCCTCGGACAGCGCGGCCGCGGGCAACACGGACAAGTTCGACGTCGTCGCGTCGTTCTATCCGATGCAGTACCTCGCCGAGCGGATCGGCGGCGACCACGTGAATGTGACGACGCTCACCAAGCCCGGCCAGGAACCGCACGACCTGGAGATCAGCGCCAAGCAGACCGCGCAGCTCCAGGAGGCCGACGCGGTGCTCTACCTCAAGGGACTCCAGCCCGCCGTGGACGAGGCCGTCGCGCAGTCCGGCGTCGGGAACACGATCGACGCGGCGACGCTGACGAAGCTGGAGGACCACGGCGACGTCGAGCACGCCCACGAGGGCGAGGAGGCGTCCGCCGAGAAGGAGGAGCACGCCCGGGACCCGCACGTGTGGCTGGACCCGGTGAAGTACGCCGAGGTCGCCAAGGGCGTGGCGGCCGCCTTCGAGAAGGCCGACCCGGACCACGCGGCCGACTACGCGAAGAACGCCGAGGCGCTGACCGGCAAGCTCGACGCGCTCGACTCCCGCTTCGAGGACGGCCTGAAGAACACCGGCACCAAGGTCTTCTTCACCAACCACGCCGCCTTCGGCTACCTCGCCGAGCGCTACGGCCTGACCCAGGAGGCCATCACCGGCCTCGACCCGGAGAGCGAGCCGAGCCCCGCCCGGATCAGGGAACTCCACCAGGAGGCCAAGGCCGACGGCGTCACCACGGTCTTCTACGAGACACTGGTGTCCGACAAGACCGCCAGGACGCTCGCCCGGGACGCCGGCCTCAGGACGGCCGTCCTCGACCCGCTCGAGGGCATCACCGACAGGTCGGCGGGCGACGACTACCTGCAGGTCATGAACTCCAACCTCAAGGCCCTCGAAGCGGCCCTGGGCGCCAAATGAGAGGACCGGAGGACTTCATGGGTGAGCCCGTCATATCCCTGCGCGGCGTCCGCGCCGAGCTGGGCTCCCGCCCGGTCCTGCGCGGCATCGACCTCACCGTGGGCCGGGGCGAGGTCGTCGCGCTGCTCGGGGCCAACGGCTCCGGCAAGTCGACCGCCGTGCGCGCCGTCATCGGACAGGTGCCCGTCACCGCGGGCGAGATCGAGCTGTTCGGCACCCCCCGGAGCGCGTTCCGCGACTGGCGGCGCGTGGGCTACGTACCGCAGCGCACGACGGCCGCCGGAGGCGTCCCGGCGACGGTGACCGAGGTCGTCTCCTCCGGGCGGCTCTCCCGCGCCCGCTTCGGCGTGCTGCGCCGGGCCGACCGCGAGGCCGTCCGCCGGGCCCTGGAGCAGGTCGGCATGAGCGACCGCGCGAAGGACTCCGTCGACGCCCTCTCCGGCGGCCAGCACCAGCGGGTGCTGATCGCCCGCGCGCTCGCCGCCGAACCGGAGCTGCTGATCATGGACGAGCCGATGGCGGGGGTCGACCTGGCCAGCCAGGAGGTGCTCGCCCGGACACTGCGCGAGCAGGTCGACCAGGGCGCCACCGTCCTGCTCGTCCTGCACGAGCTGGGCCCCCTGGAGCCGCTCATCGACCGGGCGGTCGTCCTGCGCGAGGGCTGCGTGACCCACGACGGACCGCCCCCGCGGGCACTCGGCCAGCACGCGCTGCCCGGCCACGACCACGTACACCCGCACGCACCGGCGGGCGCCGGACCGATTCGCACGGGACTGCTGAGCTGATGGAGATCCTGAACTACGCCTTCATGCAGCGGGCCCTGATCGCCGCCGTCCTGGTCGGCGTCACCGCCCCCGCCGTCGGCATCTACCTCGTCCAGCGCCGCCAGGCCCTGATGGGCGACGGCATCGGCCACGTCGCGATGACCGGTGTCGGCCTCGGCTTCCTGCTGTCCTGGTCCCCGGTGTGGATGGCGACGCTCGTCTCCGTCCTCGGTGCCGTCCTCATGGAGCTGATCCGCTGGTACGGCAAGACCCGCGGCGACATCGCCCTCGCCATGCTCTTCTACGGCGGCATGGCGGGCGGCGTGATGCTCATCAACTTCGCGCCGGGCGGTTCGAACGCCAACCTCGTCTCGTACCTCTTCGGCTCCCTGTCGACGGTGTCGGAGTCCGACGTGACCGCCATCTGCCTGCTGGCCGGGTTCGTGGTGCTCGTCACCGTGGGCCTGCGCCGCCAGCTCTTCGCGGTCAGCCAGGACGAGGAGTTCGCGCGGGTCACCGGGCTGCCGGTGCGCGCCCTGAACCTGCTGGTCGCGGTCACCGCGGCGGTCACGGTGACGGTCGCGATGCGGGTCGTCGGGCTGCTGCTGGTGTCGGCGCTGATGGTGGTCCCCGTGGCGGCGGCCCAGCAGCTGAGCCGCAGTTTCGCGGCCACCTTCGCGATCGCCGTCGCCATCGGCGTGACCGTCATGGTCGGCGGCACCACCACGTCGTACTACCAGGACGTGCCGCCCGGTGCGACGATCGTACTGATGGCCATCGGCGCCTTCTTCGCGCTCACGCTGCTGGCCGCACCACTGGCCCGGCGCCGCGCGCGGGCACTGGCCGCCGCGCAGCCCGCCGGGGATCCCGCGGAGTGCGTGATTCCGGCCAGCCGGGGATCCGACGGCAAGGTCGGCGTCTGACCACGGACAGGCCGGACTGGCACAATGGCCCGGCAAGTGCAGACGTGAGGAGGCAACCGGTGACGACCGCTGGACCGTCCGTGAAGGGCCGCTCCACCCGGCAGCGTGCCGCCGTGGCGGCGGCGCTCGACGAGGTGGACGAGTTCCGCAGTGCGCAGGATCTGCACGACATGCTCAAGCACAAGGGCGACTCGGTCGGCCTGACGACCGTCTACCGCACGCTCCAGTCGCTCGCCGACGCCGGCGAGGTGGACGTCCTGCGCACGTCCGACGGCGAGTCCGTGTACCGCCGCTGCTCCAGCGGCGAGCACCACCACCACCTCGTCTGCCGGGTCTGCGGCAAGGCGGTGGAGGTCGAGGGACCGGCCGTGGAGAAGTGGGCGGAGGCGATCGCCGCCGAGCACGGCTACGTGAACGTGGCCCACACGGTCGAGATCTTCGGCACCTGCGCGGAGTGCGCGCAGTGCCCGGCCACCGAGGGATAGCACGAAGATCCGGGCCCGTCGGCGGCCCGGACGAGAACGACGAAGGCGGGGCCGTGGACCACGGCCCCGCCTTCGTGTGCACCGGTCTGTGCCGGTCTGTGCCGGTCTGTGCCGGTCTATTCGGGGTTGCCCCTCATGGCCGCCTCCATCGCGAGCAGGTCCTCGTTCGGGACGGCCCCGCCGAAGCGGCGGTCCCGGGAGGCGTACTCGACGCAGGCGCGCCACAGGTCACGGCGGTCGAAGTCGGGCCACAGGACGTCCTGGAACACCATCTCCGCGTAACTCGACTGCCAGATCAGGTAGTTGGAGATGCGCTGCTCGCCGCTGGGCCGCAGGAAGAGGTCGACGTCCGGCATGTCCGGGTAGTACAGGTACTTCTGGATCGTCTTCTCGGTGACCTTGTCGGGGTCGAGCCGGCCCGCGGCGACGTCGGCGGCCAGCGCCTTCGCGGCGTCCGCGAGCTCGGCCCGCCCGCCGTAGTTGACGCAGAAGTACAGCGTCATCGCGTCGTTCTTCTCCGTCTGCTCCTGGGCGACCTGGAGCTCCTGGACGACCGACTTCCACAGCTTGGGCATCCGGCCGACCCAGCGGATGCGGATGCCCAGCTCGTCCATCTCGTCCCGGCGGCGGCGGATGACGTCCTTGTTGAAGTTCATCAGGAAGCGGACCTCGTCGGGCGAGCGCTTCCAGTTCTCCGTCGAGAAGGCGTACAGGGACAGGTTCTTCACGCCCAGTTCCAGGCAGCCCTTGAGGACGTCCATGACGACACCCTCGCCGACCCGGTGCCCCTCGGTGCGCGGCAGCCCGCGCTCCTTGGCCCACCGGCCGTTCCCGTCCATGACGACCGCCACATGGTTCGGGATCAGCTCGCCGGGCAGCTTGGGCGCCGTGGCACCGGACGGGTGCGGCTCCGGCGTCCTGTACTCGCGGCGCTGGCGTCCCAGGATCCCGCGTACGACCATGTGTTTCTCGTCTCCTTGATTCCGTGCGCCTATTTCTCTACGTACCGCAGGGAGCGCAGGCCGCGCTCCAGGTGCCAGTGCAGGTACGCCGACACCAGCCCGCTGCCCTCCCGGACGTACCGGGCCTCGCAGGCGTCCGCGGTGGCCCAGTCTCCCGTGAGCAGCGCGCCGAGCAGTTCCAGGGCCTGCGCCGAGGGTACGACGCTGCCGGGCACCCGGCAGTCGACGCAGACGGAGCCGCCCGCGGCCACCGAGAAGAAGCGGTTCGGTCCGGGCATCCCGCACTTCGCGCAGTCGGTGAAGCTCGGCGCGTAGCCGTTCACGGCCAGGGAACGCAGCAGGAAGGCGTCGAGGACGAGATGCGGCTCGTGCTCGCCGCGGGCGAGGGTGCGCAGCCCGCCGACCAGCAGCAGGTACTGCTGGACCGCCGGTTCGCCCTCGTGGTCGGTGAACCGCTCGGCGGTCTCCAGCATGGCCGTGCCCGCGGTGTAGCGCGCGTAGTCGGTGACGATCCCGCCGCCGTAGGGGGCGATCGTCTCGCTCTGCGTGCACAGCGGCAGCCCGCGCCCGACCAGCTCGCTGCCCCGCGCGAAGAACTGCACGTCCACGTGCGAGAACGGTTCGAGCCGCGCCCCGAACTTCGACTTGGTGCGCCGCACCCCCCGCGCCACGGCTCGCACGCGCCCGTGGCCGCGGGTCAGCAGCGTGATGATCCGGTCCGCCTCGCCGAGCTTCTGGGTCCGCAGGACGACGCCGTCGTCGCGGAAGAGGCTCATCGCCCGCTCCCGGGCCGGCCCGGTCGGCGCGCGGCGGGGCGCCGGGCCGGCCGCGGCACGGTCCGGCCCGCCTCACCGGACTTCCGGGGGCGCGGCGCGGTGCCGTCGACGCGGAACAGACTCATGCCCCCATTCTCGCCTACGGCGCCCGTGCTCCGGGCCGGGGCGGCTCCTTTCGGTGCCGGCCCCCGTCGGCCCCGCCGGCCGCTCCGCTTCAAGGCACCTCGCCGCGGCTGCGCGCGTTGGCGTAGGCGGTGGCCGCGCTGAGCCGCTCGGCGACGGTGGCCCCGCGCAGGGCGTCGGGCTCGCAGTCCCACTCCCGGCCGCCGCCGTAGGGCCTCAGCTGGACGTACGGACCCTCGTGCCCCATGACGATGCCCACCCTCCCGGTGTGGAGGTCGACGACGTACGCACCGATCGGCGGCTTCATCGGCGGCTCCGGAGCGCCGGCGAGGTGTTCCCGGTGTTTGCTGTTGCTGCCCGCAATTCCTTCACTGCTTCCTCCGCCTCGCCGACGCCGGACGTCGGGAATCGCCCCCGGTGGTACGTGCACTGCCTCCCCCCTGCTCCCCGGTGGCTGCGAGTTTCACTCTTCGCACGCCGGGTGTGACGCGGGGCACCTACACTCGGCCGGAGTCCGTGCTTCACAAGTGCGCAGTGCGGGACGCGGGTCCGGGCCCGTCCCCGCCTTGGAAGCGGTGCACGTACCGCCGCTGCCAGGGCGTCTCCACCGCGTGCCGGTCGTAGTGGGAGCGGACGTAGGCGACCGCCTCGCGGGGTGGTACGCCGTCGAGGACCGCCAGGCAGGCCAGCGCGGTCCCGGTGCGCCCGCGACCGCCGCCGCAGGCGACCTCCACGCGTTCCCCGGCGGCCCGCCGCCAGGCGTCGGTGAGCACCTCGCGGGCCTCCGCGTGGTCGGCGGGCAGGCGGAAGTCCGGCCAGCGCAGCCAATGGGACTCCCACGGCACCTCGGGCGGCCGGCGGCCGAGGAGGTACACGGCGCACGAGGGGGCGGGGGTGCCGGGCGGCAGGGGACGGCGCAGGGCGCGGCCGCGGACCAGCCGGCCGGAGGGCAGACGCAGCACCCCGGCGCCGGCGGGGTCCCAGGTGTCGGTCACCGACTCAGCGTAGATCGCGCCCGGGACGGGGTCATCCGACTCCGTGCGACTCCTGGGCCGCGCGGGACTCGATGCCCCGGAAGTGGTCCGCCATCGCGCGCTGGGCGGCCTCGACGTCGCGGGCGCGCAGGGCGGTGACGATGTCGCGGTGGCGGCGCACGGTCAGTCCGGGCGCGGGGTCGTCGGTCCAGCCGCGGGCGCCCGCGACGCGCCGGAAGACGGTCCAGAAGGCGCCGAGGAGCTGCGGGACGAGGGCGTTGCCGAGCGAGGCGTACAGCAACTCGTGGAACTCGCGGTCGAGTTCGGGGAAGGGCAGGCCGTCGCGGCCCGCCTCCTCCATCCGGGACACCACGGATTCGAGGCGGTCGAGCTCGGCCTCGGAGAGCGTGGCGGCGACCCGCCGGATCAGGCCCTCCTCCAAGACCTCGCGGACCTGGAGGATCTCGGCGAGCGCGCTGGTGTCGTCGTCCTGCTGGGCCAGCGTGCGGAAGGTGAGGCCGTCGACGAGGGGGGTCAGCGAGGCCTGGCCGACATAGGTGCCGTAGCCGTGCCTGATCTCCACTATGTCCAGGGCCTGGAGCGCCTTGAGGGCCTCGCGGACGGAGTTGCGGCTCACGCCGAGGTCCTCCATCAGCTCGGTCTCGGTGGGCAGCGAGGCGCCCGCCTGGAGCCTGCGGTCGAGGATCAGCTGCATGACCTCACGCTGGATCTGGCTGCTCACGCGCCGTTCACGGGGGATGCGCGTCCCGGCGGTGGGCCTGGGCCGGTTCCCGGTCTCCTCAACCATGCGCCGCATCGTACGCGCGCCGACATCGGACGTCCCATCTCGCGGCGGACCAAACCCCAACGCCCCTGATTCCGCGGCTTCATTGGTCGCACCTGTGGCATACGCGCCATTCGTGCGCGGACCCTTGACCGCCCCCACGGCCCCTCCTATGGTCACGCTGCCGCCCATGACGTAGGACGTCGTATCTCTCCTCGTTCCCCTCGTTCGAGCCGCTCTCCCACTCCCGCTGGAGGAACCGTGCGCGACGTGACCCGCTCTCCGGCGCCGCACCGCCGGTCGTTCCTGAAGTACGGCGGTGCGCTCGGCGCGGCCGCCGCCGTCTCCTCGTCGCTGTCCGCCTGTTCGTCCGGGCCGGAGTCGACGAACGACACCGGGGGCGGGAAGGGGGGCGAGGGCGGCACGCTGACCGCCGTCATCGGTTACGGCAACGACGGCAGCTGGGACCCCACGCAGACCGCCTCCGCGTTCTCCATGGCCGCCAACAACCACATCTACGAGGGCCTGCTCGACACCGACCCGATCTCCCGCGAGCCGTACGCGGCGCTCGCCACCGAGGTTCCCGCCGATCTGACGGGCATCTCCTGGAAGTTCGAGTTACGCGCGGGCGCCCGGTTCCACGACGGCCGGCCCGTCACGGCGGACGACGTCGTCTTCGTCTTCGACCGGATCCTCGACCCGGACACGCAGACCCTCGCCAAGGGCTTCTTCGCGCCCTGGCTGCGGACGGTCCGGAAGATCGACGCGCGGAACGTAGAGCTGATCCTCAAGTTCCCCTTCCCGGAGGGGATCTCGCGGCTCACGCTGGCGAAGATCATGCCGAAGCACGTCTTCTCCAAGGCGGGCGCCTGGGACGAGGCGATCAAGGGCAAGGCGGTGGGATCGGGCCCGTACCGGCAGACCGCCCACCACCCGAAGTCCAACACGACCTTCGAGGCCTTCGACGACTACAACGGCCCGCGCGAGGCCGCGTTCCGCAGGATGAACTGGCTGACCATCGTGGACGCCGCGCCGCGCGTCGCGAAGATCTCCGGGGCGAGCGCCGGGGCCCAGCTCGCCGACAACATCCCGTACGCCAACATCGGGCAGCTGAAGAGGAGCGGCCTGACCGTGCAGGGCGGCGCGGGCATGAACAACCTCTTCCTCATGTTCAACACCCGGCACAAGCCCTTCGACGACGTACGGGTCCGCCAGGCGCTGCACTACGCCATCGACACCGACAAGATGGTCGAGGTCGCGCTCAAGGGCCACGGCAGGGCGTCGACTTCGTTCCTGAACGAGGCCAACCCCGCCTACCGGCCCGCGAAGACGGTCTACTCCTACGACCCGGACAAGGCGCGGAAGCTCCTGAAGGAGGCCGGCGTCGAGGGGCTCAGGATCGACGTCCTCGCGGTCAACGTCAGCTGGATCGTCGACTGCCTGCCCACCATCAAGGCGTCCTGGGACGCGATCGGCGTGAAGACCACCCTCTCGCCGCAGGAGACCACGGCCGTCTTCACGAAGATGGACCAGAAGCGGGACTACCAGGTGGTGGCCGCCGCCTCGAACCCGAACCAGTTCGGCCTCGACGCCGACCTGATCATGCACTACAACTACGGCCCCCGGAACCTGTGGATGGGCTACGCGCGCTGGGCCGGTGACCCGGTCGCCAGGAAGCTGTTCCGGGACATGGACCAGGCGACGCGGGAGCCGGACCCCGACCGCAAGAGGACGATGATCCAGGACTACATCGACGTCGTCGCGGAGCAGGCCGTCCTCTACCCGGTGGTGCACAACGAGCTGATGACGGCCTGGGACCCGAAGCGGCTCACGGGCGTGCGCGCCCAGCCCTACCCGGGCGTCAACCTCCTCCAGGCCAAGTGGGCCTAGCCGGCGGGAGAGTGGTCGCGCGTGGTCACCGTCGTCCGGATCCTGGTCCGCCGTATCGCCCTGCTGGTGCCGCTGATGCTGGGCATCGTGCTCTTCGTGTTCCTGGTGATGCGGTTCTCCGACGTCGATCCGGCGTCCGCGTTCTTCCAGGGCGCCAACCCTACCGAGGAGCAACTGCACGACTTCCGGGAGGAGAACGGCCTGCTCGACCCCTTCCCGGTGCGCTACGTCCACTTCGTCGGCGACCTGCTGCACGGCGACCTCGGCACCAGCGCGCTGACCCGCGCCCCCGTCGTCGACCAGGTGACCACCGCGCTGCCGCTCACCCTCCAGCTGACCTTCCTCGGGCTCGGCATCGCGGTGGTCCTCGCGCTGCTCGGCGGGGTCACCGCCGCCATCCACCGGGACCGGCTGCCCGACCAGGTCATCCGGCTCGTCTCGCTCACCGGCGTCGCGGCCCCCGGCTTCTGGCTGGCGCTGCTGATGATCCAGTACCTCGCGGTCGAGCGGGGCTGGTTTCCGACCGGCGGCTACGTCAACCCCGGTGACTCGGTGGGCGGCTGGCTGGAGACCATGACCCTGCCGGCCTTCGCGCTGTCGCTGCCGGTCGCCGCCCAGCTCACCCGGATCGTGCGCACCGCCGTGGTCGAGGAGCTCGACAAGGACTACGTGCGCACGGCCGTCGGGAGCGGGCTGCCGCCGGTCGTGGTCGTCGGCCGGAACGTCCTGCGCAACGCCCTGATCAACCCACTGACCGTACTGGGCCTGCGGGTCGGGTACCTGCTCGGCGGGGCGGTCGTCATCGAGACGATCTTCTCCCTACCCGGGATGGGGAAACTGATGATCGACGCGGTGAAGAACGGCGATCCGGCGGTCGTCCAGGGGGTCGTCCTGACGACGGCCACCGGCTTCGTCGTCGTGAACCTCGCCATCGACATCCTCTACCTGCTGGTCAACCCGCGTCTGCGGGACGCGGCCCGGTGACGCCCGCGGCTCCCGGCGCGGCGGCCGGGGAGGCGGTCCGGTGACCACGCGCGCGCGTCTGACCGAGGCGCTCTCCCGTCCCGGCGTCCGGCTGCGCGGCCCGCGCCGGCTGCCGCCGCTGTCGAAGGCCGCGGTGGGCTTCCTGTCCGTGGTCGTGCTGGTCGCGGTCCTCGCCCCGCTGCTCGCCCCAGACGACCCGCTCGACCAGCAGACCCCGGTGGACGGCACCGGCCACCCGTCCGGCGCGCACTGGATGGGCCAGGACAGCCTCGGCCGCGACATCCTCAGCCGCCTGATGTACGGAGCCCGTTGGTCCCTCGCCATCGGGCTCGGCGCCACCGTGCTGGCCCTGGTCGCGGGGGCGCTCCTCGGCGCGGTCGCGGCGACCTCCCGCAAGGCGGTGGACGAGACGCTGATGCGCTGTCTGGACGTGGTGATGGCCTTCCCCGGCATCGCGCTCGCCGCGGTCCTGGTCGCCGTGTTCGGCGGCGGCATCACCGTGCTGATCTGTGCGATCGCCTTCCTGTTCACCCCGCCGGTGGCCCGCGTGGTCCGGGCGAACGTCCTCGACCAGTACGGCGAGGACTACGTCACCGCGGAACGGGTCATCGGCGCCCGCACCCCGCACATCGTGCTCCGGCACGTGGCCGTCAACTGCGCCGCTCCCGTGCTGGTGTTCTGCACCGTGCAGGTCGCCGAGGCGGTCGTCTTCGAGGCGTCGCTGTCGTTCATCGGCGCGGGCGTACGGCCGCCGGACCCGTCCTGGGGCAGCGTCATCGCGGACGGCAAGAACATGGTGCTGACCGGCGGCTGGTGGGCGACCGTCTTCCCCGGGCTGCTGATGCTGCTCACCGTGCTGTCGCTGAACATCCTGTCCGAGGGTGTCTCCGACGCCTGGGCCGCGCCGGCCGCCCGCGAGGCGGCGGCGCGCGCGGACGCGGACCCCCTCCAGGCCCCGCGGCCGGGCAGCGGCGAGGTCGTCGCGCTGCCGGGGCTCAGCGAGGCCGCACGGCGCCTGCGCCCCCGGGCCCGCCCGCTGCCCGCCGGCCGGCCCGTCCTGTCCGTGGAGGACCTCGCCGTCGGCTTCGACGGCCGGCACGGCGGGGTGGACATCGTCGACGGCGTCAGCTTCGACGTCCGTCCCGGGGAGGTGCTGGGCCTGGTCGGCGAGTCGGGCTGCGGCAAGTCGCTGACATCGCTCGCGGTGATGGGCCTGGAACCGAAGGGCGCGCGCGTCCGCGGCCGGGTGCGCTTCGACGGGCGGCAGCTCGTCGGCGAACCGATGCGCGTACGGCGCCGGCTGCTCGGCCACGAGATGGCGATGGTCTACCAGGACGCGCTGTCCTCGCTGAACCCGGCGATGACGATCCGCGCCCAGCTCCGGCAGGTCGTCCGCAGGGGCGGCGACCGGTCCCCCGCCGAACTGCTGGCGCTGGTCGGCCTCGATCCCGGCCGCACGCTGCGCAGTTACCCGCACGAGCTGTCGGGAGGCCAGCGGCAGCGCGTGCTGATCGCCATGGCCCTCTCGCGCGGCCCCCGGCTGATCGTCGCCGACGAGCCGACCACCGCGCTGGACGTGACGGTCCAGGCGCAGATCATCGAACTGCTGCTGCGCCTGCGCGCGGAGCTCGGCTTCGCCCTGCTCCTCGTCTCGCACGACCTCGCGCTCGTCGCGGACGTCACCGACCGGGTGGTGGTGATGTACGGCGGCCGGATCGTGGAGACGGGGGTGACCGCGGACCTGGTGGAGGCGCCCGCCCACCACTACACGCGGGGCCTGCTGGGCAGCGTGCTGTCGCTGGAGTCGGCGGCGGTGCGGATGACGCAGATCAAGGGGGTGGTCCCCTCCCCGGCCGACTTCCCGGCGGGCTGCCGGTTCGCTGACCGCTGCCCAGTGGCGACCGGCGTCTGCCGGACCACGACGCCGGTGCTGCGGGGCGGGCCCGCCCACACGGCGGCCTGCCACCACCCCGCGGTCGAGCTGGCCCCGGGAACCGCGGCCGCCACGGGGAGCGAGGCCGTCACATGAACGCCCCGACCGGGAACGGCGGTACCGCCGCCGGACACGAGGACACCCGCGGAAGCGAGGCCGGCCCATGACGATCCCCGCCCCCACGACCGCGGACACGCCCCCGCTCGTCACCCTCTCCGGCGCCCACGTCGTCCACCGGGCGCGCAGCGGCGGCCTGTTCACCCGCGACCGGGTGTACGCGCTGACCGGCGCCGACCTCGTCGTCGCCCCCGGCGAGACGGTCGGCGTGGTCGGCGAGTCCGGCTGCGGCAAGTCGACGCTCGCCAAGGTGCTGGTGGGGGTGGAGCGGCCGACCGCGGGCACGGTGTCCTTCCGGGACCGCGACCTGTGGTCGATGAGACCGGCCGAACGGCGCCTGGCCGTCGGCAGCACGACCGGAATGATCTTCCAGGACCCGTCGACCGCCCTGAACCGCAGGCTGACCGTCCGGCGGATCCTGCGCGACCCGCTCGACGTGCACCGGCGCGGCACACCGGCCCAACGGGAGGAGCGCGTACGGGAGTTGATGTCACTGGTCGGTCTGCCGGACGCCCTGGCCGACGGTCTGCCGGGGCAGCTGTCCGGCGGCCAGCGCCAGCGCGTGGCGATCGCGCGGGCCCTGGCGCTCGACCCCGAGCTGGTGGTCGCCGACGAGCCGACCAGCGCGCTGGACGTCTCCGTACGCGCCCAGATCCTCAACCTCCTGCTGGACCTGAAGGAACGGCTCGGTCTGGCGCTGGTCTTCGTCTCGCACGACATCCAGACGGTACGCAGGATGAGCGACCGGGTCGTCACCATGTACCTGGGCCGAATCGTCGAGGAGTCCCCGGCCGGTGAGGTCACCGAGGGCGCCCGGCACCCGTACACCCGCGCCCTCTTCTCCGCCACACCCGGCCTGCTGGACCCCATCGACCCGATTCCGCTGGCCGGGCCGGTCCCCTCGGCGACCCGGCCGCCCAGCGGCTGCCCGTTCCGCACCCGCTGCTGGAAGGCCGACGACGTCTGCGCCGCGCTGATGCCCGACTTCGCGGACGCGTCCTCGCCCCGGCACCGCTTCCGCTGCCACCATCCTGTGGAGGAGAGCCAGACGACGCGGGACCTGGTGGCGCAGGCCGCGGCGGCCTCGGCGACCGCCCCGGCCGGTGTCGTCCCGGCCCAGCACCAGCCCTAGGGAGCACCGATGTCGATCCCCGCCCCGCTGACCGGTGTCGTACCGCCCGTCTGCACCCCCCTGACACCGGACGGCGAGGTGGACGTCCCCTCGCTCGTCGCGCTGGTGGACCATCTGGTGACGGCGGGGGTGCACGCGCTGTTCGTCCTCGGCTCCACCTCGGAGGCGGCGTACCTGACGGACGCCCGGCGCAGGCTGGTGGTGGAGACCGTGGCCGGGCACGTCGCGGGACAGCTCCCGGTCCTCGCGGGGGCGATCGACATGACGACCCCGCGCGTCCTGGACCACGTCGCCGCCGTCACCGCCGCCGGCGCGGACGCGGTCGTCACCACCGCGCCCTACTACGCCCGCACCCACCCCGCCGAGATCGCCCGCCACTACCGGCTCCTCGCGGCGCGCTCACCGGTCCCCGTCCTCGCCTACGACCTGCCGGTCGGCGTCCACAGCAAGCTGTCCGCCGAGCTGGTCCTCGAACTCGCCGCGGACGGGACGCTGTCCGGGCTGAAGGACTCCAGCGGCGACCTCGGCGCCTTCCGCTCCGTCGTCCTGGGGGCCCGCGCCCGCCCCGACCTCGCCGGCTTCAGCGTCCTGACCGGTTCCGAGCTGATCGCCGACTCCGCGCTGGCGATGGGGGCCGACGGGGTGGTGCCCGGGCTCGGGAACGTGGACCCGGCCGGTTACGTGCGGCTGGACCGGCTCTGCCGGGAGGGGGACTGGGCGGGCGCCCGGGCCGAACAGGAGCGGTTGTGCGCGCTGTTCGGGATGGTGGGCGTGGGCGACCCCGCGCGGATGGGGGCCGGCTCGTCCGCGCTCGGCGCCTTCAAGGCCGCGCTGCACCTCCGGGGCGTCATCGCGTGCCCGCTCACGGCGGAGCCCCAGGTGCCGCTCTCGGAGGACGAGGTGGAACGGGTGGGCAAGTACCTGGCGGCGGCGGGGCTGTTGTAGGGGCCCACGAGGGCTGCGGTGGCTGCCGTGGCTGCGGTGGCTGCGGTGGCTGCCGTGGCTGCCGTGGCTGCCGTGGCTGCCGTGGCTGCCGTGGCTGCCGTGGCTGCCGTGGCTGCCGTGGCTGCGGGCAGGGTTCCCGACGGTCGCGCGCGGTCGTCGCCCCGCCCGTCGCCGTCACCGGACCCAGCCTGCCGGGCGAGGTGGCATCGGCCCTCTGCCGTCCCACCCCGCCCCGCGCCCCGGAGGGCTAACCGCCCAGTTCCGCCAGCCGTACCCTGCGGAACTCGATCGTCTCGTACGGTCCCGCCGTCCCGGTCTCGTACAGGACGCCGATCCTCTCGGCGCCGAGCTGCACGAGGTCGGAGTACGCGGCCCGGCGCTGCGAGAGCGTCGCCGCCCGGACGAAGGTGGCCCCGGCGTCGGTGCTGCGCCAGAGGGCCATCGCCTGGCGGGCGTTCGGGACGGAGGGACCGGAGAAGAGGAGCGGTGCCCGTGTCCCGCGCGGCTGGAGAACGCTGCCCTGCACGACCGGCACGTCGTCCAGGGTTTGCTGCACGGCGTACGGCCGCTCCAGGGTCCGGGCGCCGTCGCCGGAGTAGGTGTCCAGCCGGTTGCCCGCGCTCGCGCCGTTCTGGTCCCGGGCGCTGAAGTAGAGCCGCCCGTCGTCCAGTTCGGCGGCGCTGCTCTCGTTGGCGTTGTCCTGCCCGTCGTAGGAGTCGTCGACGAAACCGAGCCGCCAGCTGAGGCCGCCGTCGTCGCTGTAGATCGCGTGGGCCCCGTAGTACCTGGGCTCCTGGCCGGTGTCGCCGGAGCCCTCGGGCGGCGCGGCGGAGTGGTTGGAGGCGACCACCAGGCGTCCCGCGTGCGGCCCGCGGGTCAGGGCCACGGCGTGCCCCGGCCCCGTCGCGTACCACCGCCAGTCCGGCCGTTTCACCTGCGCCGTGATGTCCCGCGGGGCCGTGAAGTGCCGCCCGTCGTCGCGGCTGGTCTGCACGAAGACGCGGCGGCCGTCCTCGGGCGCCACCTCGCCGCGCATGATCTGCGCCTCGGTCACCCTGCCGCCGTTGTACGAGGTGACGAGCACGGTCCGGCCCGTCCGCGGGTCGGTCACCGGCGCCGGGTTGCCCCGGGTGTCGCCGTCACCGGCCGCGACGACCCGCAGCGGCCCCCACGTGCAGCCGCCGTCGAAGGAGCGCCTGAGGACGACGTCGATGCTGCCGGTGTCGCCGGCGCCGTCGCGTCTGCCCTCGGCGAAGGCCAGCACCGTGCCCGCCGGGGTCCTGAGGGCGGCCGGGATGCGGTAGGTGTCGTAGCCGTCCCGGCCCGCGGTGTACGGCACGGACGAGACGCAGCCCCGGTGTGCCGCCGGGGCGGCGGACGCGGCCTGGGTGCCCACGCAGGTGACCGCGAGGGCGGTGAGGAGCCCGGCGGCCGCGGCCGGGACGGTCGTACGGCTCGTGCGGCTCATGACGCTCCCGGGGCTGCGGCGGAGGTGGGACGTGGGATGTCCGGACCCGGGCGAAACTACTGCGCCGCGGGGGGTGCGGCAACACCCGCGTATGTACGGCGTGTTGACGGGGCGTCGGCTCACGGGGCGCCGGGTGTGACCAGTCCCGACTCGTACGCCACGATCACCAGCTGGGCCCGGTCGCGGGCGCCCAGCTTGCCCATGATGCGGCTGACGTGGGTCTTCGCGGTGAGCGGGCTCAGGCCGAGCGATTCGGCGATCTCGGTGTTGTTCAGTCCGCGCGCCACCAGGGCGAGGACCCCGCGCTCGCGCTCCGACAGGCACTCCGGACCGCCGTGCGCCACGGGCGCCGAGGGGCTGCGCAGGAACCGCGCGATCAGCCGGGCGGTCGGGCCGGGCGAGAGCAGGGCGTCACCGGCGGCCACGGTGCGGACGGCGTCGAGGAGGTCGGCCGGTCTGGTGTCCTTCACCAGGAAGCCGGAGGCCCCCGCGCGCAGGGCCGCCACGATGTGCTCGTCGGTGTCGTAGGTGGTGAGGACCAGCACCCGAACCCCGGCCAGGTCCTCGTCGGCGGCGATCAGCCGGGTCGCCTCGATGCCGTCGAGGTCGGGCATGCGGACGTCCATGACGACCACGTCGGCGCGGGCGTGGCGGGCCAGCTCCAGCGCCTCCCGGCCCGTGCCGGCCTGCGCCACGACCTCCATGTCCGGCGCCGATTCGACGAGCATGGCGAAC
Organism: Streptomyces sp. NPDC028308; assembly: GCF_055565855.1. Taxonomy (NCBI): domain Bacteria; kingdom Bacillati; phylum Actinomycetota; class Actinomycetes; order Kitasatosporales; family Streptomycetaceae; genus Streptomyces; species Streptomyces sp. NPDC028308. The sequence goes on along the minus strand of NZ_JBVHTO010000001.1, from coordinate 605,482 downwards.
GCGGCCCGTACGAGGGTCTGGTCGTCGGCGAGCAGCACCCGGATGGTCATCGGAGCCACCCGTCCCGCGACTGCCCAGGCACCGCGGCCCCCGCCGGCCCCGCCGGTCCGGGCACCGCTCCCCCACTGCTCAGCTCCGGTCCGGGCACCGCTCCCCCGCCCGGCGTCGGTCGGGGCACCGCTCCCCCGTCGCCCAGCGGCAGCACGGCCGCGACCTCGAACCCGCCGGCCGCCCGCGTCCCCGCCTCCACCGTGCCGCCCACGCTCCGGGCCCGCTCCCGCATGCCCAACAGCCCGAACCCGGGGACGGCTGGGGTCCCCGCCCCGTCCGCGCCGGTCCGCCGGGCGTCGTCCGCCGTGCCGCCGTCGTCCGTGACCGTCACCCGCAGCTCCCCCGCCTCCGCGCTCAGGGCCACCCGGACGGCCACGCCGGGTCCCGCGTGCCGTACCGCGTTGGTCAGGGCCTCCTGGACGATCCGGTAGGCGGCGGCGCCCACGGCGGACGGCACCTCCCCGGACCGCACGCCGACCTCGGCGCGGACGGCCGCGCCCGCGGTCCTGGCCGCCGACACCAGGTCCGCCAGCCCGTCCAGGTTCGGCAGCGGCCCGCGTCCGTCGCCGTCGTCCGGCGGGTGGCCGGTCTCGCGCAGCACCTCCAGGGTGCCGCGCAGCTCCCCGCGGGCGGCCCGGCAGGTCTCGGCGATGTCGTCGAGTGCGCGGGCGACGGCCGCCCGGTCCAGCCGGCCGGGGTCGGCGGCCAGCACGTGGGCGGCGACGGACGTCTGCACGCCGATCAGCGTGATGCTGTGCGCGAGCAGGTCGTGCAGGTCCCGGGCGACGCGCAGCCGCTCCTCGGCGACCCGGCGGCGGGCCTCCTCCTCCCGGGTGCGCTCGGCCCGTTCGGCGCGCTCGACGACCGAGGCGACGTACTGGCGGTGCACGCGGACGTAGCCGCCGAGCAGCAGGACGGCGACGACCCAGCCGGTGATCCGCAGGACCTCCAGGACCTGGTGCGGGGGCACCGCCGCGTTCACGCCGAGCACCAGGGTGATGAGGCCGCCGCCGATCAGCAGGGTCCGGCGCGGCGGGCTCAGCGTGGCGGTCGTGTAGAGCGCCACCATGACGGGCCCGGTGGCGGCGGTGTGGTTGTAGTCGAGGGCGTGGTACGGGCCGAGGAACGCGATCACGCCGAGCAGGGCGCGCAGCGGCCGGCGGCGGCGCCAGGCCAGCGGCACGTGGCCGCAGAGCAGCAGGGACCAGCCGAGCGCGTCGGGATGGCGTCCGCCGCCGAAGGTGGAGCCGATCACCACCGCGAGGACGGCGAGGGCGGCGGCGCCCCAGGGGTCGGCGCGCGGCGACCGCGGCGAGGCGCCGCCGGCCATGCGTCCGATGCCGGTCCGTACGAGCGCGGCGCCCCGCGCCCACACGTGGCCGCCCGTCGCGGCGGGCGGACGTCCGCCCGCGGCCGTGTCCGCCGTGTCCGCGCTGGTTGCCTGCACGAGGTTCATCCTCCGGTAGGGGGCGCCCCGCGCGGGAGGCGGGGGCGCCCGGGACGGGACGGCAGGGGCCCGGCCGGTCCCCGCCCGACACGTCCGGGGCGGGGCGGCCGGGCCGGGTGCGGTCTCAGCCGACGGCCGCCGGTGCCTTCTCCTGCCGCTCCGGCGGGGCCGGCGGCTCCGGTTCCCGCGACAGCCGGCCCGGCCACCACATCCGGCGCCGCAGCGCGACACTGGCGCTGGTGACGAGGTACGTCCGCACCAGGAAGGTGTCGAGCAGCACCCCGACCGAGATCACGAAGCCCAGCTCGACGAGCTGCACCAGGCCCATGTTCGTGAGCACCGCGAACGTCGCGGCGAGAACCAGCCCGGCGGAGGCGATGACCGCGCCGGTGGTCCGCAGCGCGGTCAGCGCGGCGGCGGTGGGTTCGGCGCCCGCGAGCGACTCCTCCCGCATCCGGTGCATCAGGAAGATGCCGTAGTCGACGCCGAGGGCGACCAGGAACACGAAGGAGAGCAGTCCGAGGCCGGGGTCGGTCCCCTCGAAGCCGAGCAGCGGCCCGAACACCAGGCCCCCGATGCCGAGCGCCGCGCCCCACACCGCGACCACCGCGACCACCAGCAGCAGCGGCGCGACCAGGCTGCGCAGCAGCACGACGAGGATGAGCAGTACCGAGAGCAGGACGATCGGGACGACGACGAGCCGGTCGCGGGCGTTGGTGTCCTCCAGGTCGATCTGCTGGGCGCTGGGCCCGCCGACGTACGAGCCGTCGAGTGCCTCGCGCAGCGCCTCGATGGTCCGTGTCTCGCCCGGGGACTGCGGGGCGTCCCGCGCGGTCACCGTGATCTCCGTCCAGCCGTCCGCCGTGCGGCCCCGCTCGGCGCCGGCGACTCCCCGCTGGGCCCGCGCGGCGCTGAGGGTGGCGTCCGCCTCCCCGGCCGGGGTGATCACGGTGAGGGGCTGGGTGCCCCGCTCGGGGTAGGCCGCGGCGAGGGTCTCCATCGCGGCCACCGACTCGGGCTTGTCGACGAAGGCGTCCTGCTGCTTGAGCGGGCCGGGCAGGTTCAGGGCGCCGAGGGCGAGCGCGCCGAGCAGCACGGCCCCGCCCGCGAGGACGACGAGGGGCCGCCGCCCGGCGGAGGTCCCCATCGCCGTGAAGAGGCCGCGCCGCCGCACCGGTTCGCTCCCGTACGCCGGGACCAGCGGCCAGAACACCCGGCGGCCGAGCAGGACGAGCACGGCGGGCAGCAGAGTCAGCATGGCGACCAGGGCGCACAGCACGCCGACCGTGCCCAGGGGGCCCATGCCCCGGCTGCTGTTCAGGTCGGCGGCGAGCAGGCACAGCAGTCCGGCGGCCACGGTCCCGGACGAGGCGAGGACGGCGGGGCCGCAGCCGCGCAGCGCGGCCCGCATCGCGTCGTACGGCCGCTCGAAGCGCCGGAGTTCCTCGCGGTAGCGGGCCACGATCAGCAGGGCGTAGTCGGTGCCGGCGCCGAAGACGAGGATGGTCATCACGCCCGAGCTCTGCCCGGAGACGGTGGTCCCGAAGGCCTCGTGGAGCCCGTAGGCGACGCCCGTCGACAGGTAGTCCGCGACGCCCGCGACGACGAGCGGCACGAGCCACAGGAAGGGGCTGCGGTAGATGAGGATCAGCAGGACGGCGACGACGCCGACGGTGGTGTAGAGCAGCGGGCCGCCGAGGGAGTCGTACACCTGGGCGGCGTCGGTGTTCAGCGCGCCGGGGCCGCCGACCTCGACGCCGAGACCGCCCTCGCCGTGCGTGATCCGGCGCACGTCGTCGACCAGCGCGTCCCGCAGGTCCTCGTCCTGGCCGGGCTCGGTGGAGGAGACCGGGTACATGAGGGTGGTGCCGTCCCTGGAGGGGACCGCCGCCGGGTCGCCGGTCAGCTCGTGGCGTCCGGCGACCTCGGCGACCTGCCGGTCCGCGGTCGCCCGGTCGGCGGCGGTCAGCCCGCCGTCGCGGTGGTACACCAGCACCAGCTCGGTCGCCTCGCCGCCCGGCATCCGGTCCTGGATCCTCGCGACCTGGGTGGAGTCGGCGTTCGCCGGCAGGTAGTCCACGATCCGGTCGTGCTGCACGTCCGCCAGCTTCGCCGCGAACGGCGCGACGGCGGCCAGTACGGCCACCCAGAGCCCGAGCAGCGCCCAGGGCACGGCTCTGCGACGCTCACGCGTGGTTGTCTTTCCGGGCCCCATGCCGGGGTCCTCCCCTCCTGGACGGATGTCTGGACACGCACCAGACTCCCGTCGCGCGACGTCGTACGCGTCGCGCCGGAGGGCGAGTTCGGGGCTACTGCGCCGGGTGACGGTGCGGCCGGACTACTCCCGGGGGAGTACCGCGCCGGAGCACGTCCGCGCCGTGGCCTACGACGGTGTGCGGGCCGCCGCCAGCAGCCGGGTCACGTCGTCCGAGCAGATCGTGAGCGCCGCGCCCACCGTCGCGAGGACGTCGCGCTCGGCCGGGGTGTAGGGCCCGTCGGCCAGGGCGATACGGGCGCCCTGGAACAGGACGGCCTCCCTGCCGACGCCGGCCAGGTGCGGTGCCAGCGGGTCCAGGGCCTCGTGCAGCTCTATGGCCAGGCCGGCCCCGCACGGTTCGCCGAAGAGGCGGCCGGTGTCGGCTGCGAGGGCCTCCACGAGGGCGTTCAGCTGCTCCTCGGTGCAGTCGTCGAAGCCGGCGGCGCGCACCGCGGCGGCGGCGGTCTCCAGGGCGGCGCGGGAGCAGGTGCCGCCCGCGGCGAGGACGGCGAGCGCGACCGTGTGGACGGCGTCGCGGAGCATCGCCGAGAAGCGGGTCGTGGTGGGGTGGTCGAGGACGTCGGCGCCGAAGTGGCCCGCGCAGGCGGCGCATTCGACGACGGGGCCGGTCTCGCCGCGGGCGAGGAGCGGGACGCCGAGGAGGGTGAAGCGGCGGCGACCGGTCAGCCGCTGGTAGTTGCGGTCGCCTCCGCAGCCGGGGCAGAAGAACTCGCCGTCGCCGACGGCGGTCCACGCGGTGCGGATGCCGAGAACGCGGGACACACGACCTACGCGGACAGAACGGTCGTCTCGTCCCCATCCTGGCAGCACGTCGCACCTCCGTAACCGCGCGGCAACATCGCCGCGTTGGCGTGATGTTAGCCACATTGTGACTGCGGAGTCAGTACCCCGGGCGAGACCTCTCCGTGACCCGGTCCCGGAATGGCCGGTAAACGACGGGGCCCCCGCCGCCCTGACGGACGGAAGGGGCCCCGGAAAGTGCCGGTCAGGCGGATCGGCGGGCCGTGCGGTTGACGGCGGAGACCACGGCCTTCAGCGAGGCACGTGTCGTATTCGCGTCGATGCCGATTCCCCACATGACCTTGCCGTCGATCGCGCACTCGATGTACGAGGCGGCCTGCGCGGAGGCACCCTCGCTCATCGTGTGCTCGGTGTAGTCCAGCAGGCGCACGTCGATGCCGATGGACTGCAGGGCGTCGAAGAAGGCGGAGATGGGGCCGTTGCCGGTGCCGGTCAGGACGGTGTCGACGCCGTCCACCGAGGCCTCGACGGTGAGGGTGTCCACGCCGTCCTTGTCCGTGGTGGTCTGGCCGGTCTTGACCTGGATGCGGCCCCAGGGGTTCTCGGGGTTGGGCAGGTACTCGTCCTGGAAGATCGACCAGATGTCCTTCGGGGTGACCTCGCCGCCCTCGGCGTCCGTCTTGGCCTGGATGATCTTCGAGAACTCGATCTGCATCCGGCGCGGCAGGTCCAGCTTGTGGTCGTTCTTCAGGACGTACGCGATACCGCCCTTGCCGGACTGCGAGTTGACCCGGATGACGGCCTCGTAGGAGCGACCGACGTCCTTCGGGTCGATCGGCAGGTACGGGACCGCCCACTCGATGTCGTCGACGGTGACGCCCCTGGCGGCCGCGTCGGCCTCCATGGCGTCGAAGCCCTTCTTGATGGCGTCCTGGTGGGAGCCGGAGAAGGAGGTGTAGACGAGGTCGCCGACGTACGGGTGGCGGGCGTGCACCTCCATCTGGTTGCAGTACTCGGCGGTGCGGCGGATCTCGTCGATCTGCGAGAAGTCGATCTGCGGGTCGACGCCCTGCGAGAACAGGTTCATGCCGAGGGTGACCAGGTCGACGTTGCCGGTGCGCTCGCCCTGGCCGAACAGGCAGCCCTCGATGCGGTCGGCGCCGGCCATCAGCGCCAGCTCGGCCGCCGCGACCGCCGTACCCCGGTCGTTGTGCGGGTGGACCGACAGGCAGACGTACTCGCGGCGGGACAGGTTGCGGCTCATCCACTCGAAGCGGTCCGCGTGCGTGGACGGGGTCGAACGCTCCACGGTGGCGGGCAGGTTGAGGATGATCTCGCGGTCCGGGCCGGGCTGCCAGACGTCCATGACGGCCTCGCAGACCTCCAGGGCGAAGTCCAGCTCGGTGTCGGTGAAGATCTCGGGGCTGTACTGGTAGCCGAACGCCGTGCGCTCGTCCAGCAGCTTCTCGGCGTACTCGACGACCAGCCGGGTGCCGTCGACGGCGATCTGCTTGATGTCGTCCCGGGAGCCGCGGAAGACGACCCGGCGGAAGACGGGCGCCGTCGCGTTGTAGAGGTGGACGGTGGCCCGCTTGGCGCCGACCAGGGACTCCACGGTCCGCTCGATCAGGTCCTCGCGGGCCTGGGTCAGTACGGAGATGGTCACGTCGTCGGGGATCGCGGTCTCGTCCTCGATGATCGAACGGACGAAATCGAAGTCCGTCTGCCCGGAGGCGGGGAAGCCGACCTCGATCTCCTTGTAGCCCATCTTCACCAGCAGGTCGAACATCTCGCGCTTGCGGGCGGGCGACATGGGGTCGATCAGCGCCTGGTTGCCGTCACGCAGGTCGGTGGAGAGCCAGCGGGGGGCGACGGTGATCCGGTTGTCCGGCCACGTGCGGTCGGGGATGTCGACCTGGTCGTACGGGCGGTACTTGTGGACCGGCATGGCGGTGGGCTGCTGGCGGTTCGGCATGATGCGAGGGCTCCTCGAAGGTGTCCGGTAGGACGGCCGACGGCGCAACGCCAGACTCCGCGGGGAGGGGGTCGGCCTCGACTACAGGCCCTCGCCGCGGCAGCTAAGGAGAAGCAGCTCGAAACGCATGATGCTCCGCAGCCTAGCCGAGCCCCGCTGCGTGCGGGGGCGTGTATCAGTATGCGGGACCGGCCGGTCATACGGGACAAACAGTGCGCCATACTACGTCGGAGTGGACGCGGAGGTTCCTTATCGCCCCATTTTCACCAATTATGGTTGCAGGTGGTGACAGTCATGTGACGCAGTGCAAGGGTGCCGACATGACCGCCACTCCAGCAGGCTTCGAGCCTGTCTTCTGCACCATCGTGCCGCCCCACGTCCTCGACACCCTCGCCCGGCACGAGGACCCCGCGCTCGCCGGACCCGCGCGCCGCACCCTGGAGCGCGACGCCCTGGAGCGCACCCACCGCCGGCTGACCACGGTCCTCGGCGCCCCGGCGCCGGCCACGCCCCGCGAGGCGGAGAGCGGCAGGCCGCACCGGACGGTCCACGACGCCCGCCACCACCAGGACCTGCCCGGCCACAAGGTGCGGAGCGAGGGCGAGGAGCCCGGCCGGGACGCCACGGTCAACCGCGCGTACGCGGGCCTCGGCGCCACCTTCGACCTCTACCTCCAGGCGTACGCCCGCGACTCGATCAACGGCGAGGGCCTGCCCCTGGACGCCACGGTGCACTTCGACCGGGACTACAACAACGCCTTCTGGAACGGCGAGCGGATGGTGTTCGGCGACGGTGACGGGGAGATCTTCCTCGACTTCACCATCCCGGTCGACGTCATCGGCCACGAGCTGACCCACGGCGTCACCCAGTACACGGCGAACCTCACGTACTTCGGCCAGCCGGGCGCCCTGAACGAGTCGATGTCGGACGTCTTCGGCTCGCTCATCAAGCAGTACACGCTCGGGCAGACGGCCGCCGAGGCCGACTGGCTGATCGGCGCGGGCCTGCTCGCCCCCCGCGTCACCGGCCGGGCGCTGCGCTCCATGAAGGAGCCCGGCACGGCGTACGACGACGACGTGCTCGGCAAGGACCCGCAGCCCGCGACGATGGACGGCTTCGTCCGCACCGGCCGCGACAACGGCGGCGTGCACATCAACTCCGGCATCCCCAACCACGCGTTCTACCTCGCGGCGACCGCCCTCGGCGGGCACGCCTGGGAGCGTGCGGGACAGGTCTGGTACGACGTCCTGACCGGCGGGGAACTCCGGCAGGACGCCCTGTTCGCCGACTTCGCGACACTGACCGTCGCCGCCGCGCGCGCCCGCTTCGGGGACGGCGAGGAGCTCCAGGCCGTGCTCAAGGCCTGGGAGCAGGTCGGGGTCAGGACCCTGTGACCGTGGCCCGCCGGGAGCTTTCGTACTAGACAGGAGCCATGCGTATTCAGGTGCGGCGCACGGGCGGTTTCGCGGGCATCGAGCGGTGCGCCGAGGTGGACACCTCGGGGCGCCCCGACGCCGGCCGCTGGCAGACCCTGGCCGAGCGGGTGATCGCCGCCGGCCGGGGCACGCCCCCGTCGGGGGTCCCGGACGGCTTCGGCTACGAGATCACGGTGGACGGCAGGACGGTGTACGCGGCCGACCCGCACCTCACCCGGGAGCAGCGGGAGCTGGTCTCCGGCGTGCTGCGCGAGGGCGCCTAGGGAGGCTCTCAAATCACGCACGCCGTCGGCCCGTTGACTTCCCGTACCGCCGGTGCGGATGATCGCGCGCATGGCGACGAACCCCCTCCCGCAGTTCCCGCCCGGCTTCCTCTGGGGCGTGTCCACCTCGGCCCACCAGATCGAGGGGGCGGTCGACGCGCGCGGCCCGTCCGTGTGGGACGCGTTCACGGCCGAGCCGGGGCGGGTGAAGGACGGCTCGACGGCGGAGGTGGCCTGCGACCACGTCCACCGCTACCACGAGGACGTGGCGCTCCTCGCGGATCTGGGCGTGGACGCCTACCGCTTCTCGGTGTCCTGGCCGCGGGTGGACACGCCGGGCGGCCTCGACTTCTACGACCGCCTCGTCGACGAGCTCCGCGCGGCGGGCGTGCGCCCCGTGCCCACGCTCTTCCACTGGGACCTGCCGGTGGAGCTGGACTGGCTGGACCGCGACACCGCCTCCCGGTTCGCCGACCACACGGCACGCGTCGTCGCCCGGCTCGGCGACCGCGTGGACAAGTGGATCACCCTCAACGAACCGGCCGAGCACACCCTGCTGGGCCACGCGCTCGGCGCCCACGCCCCCGGCAGGCGGCTCCTGTTCGACGCGCTGCCGGTGGCCCACCACCAACTGCTCGCGCACGGCCTCGCGGTACGGGCGCTGCGCGCGGCCGGCGCCGGCGACATCGGGATCGCCAACTCCCACGGCCCGACCTGGGCGGCCTCGGACCGCCCCGAGGACGTGGCGGCCGCCGACTTCTACGACGTGCTCCTCAACCGCATGTTCGCGGACCCCCTGCTGCTCGGCCGCTACCCCGACGGCATCGCCGAGCTGCTCCCGGGGGACGTCGCCGCGGACCTGGAGGTGATCTCCGAGCCGCTGGACTGGTACGGGATCAACTACTACCAGCCGACCCGGGTGGGCGCCCCCGAGGGCGCGGAGATCGAGTTCGGCGGACTCACCCTGCCCGCCGAACTCCCCTTCTCCGTAAGGGAACTGGAGGGTTACCCGGTGACGGACTTCGGCTGGCCCGTGGTCCCGGAGGCGCTGACCGAGCTGCTCACCGGCTTCGCCGAGCGCTACGGCGACCGGCTCCCGCCCGTCGTCATCACGGAGAACGGCTGCTCCTACGAGGGCCTCGACGACCAGGAGCGGATCGCCTTCCTGGACGGCCACGTCCGCGCGCTGCACCGCGCCTGGGAGGCGGGCGTCGACGTCCGCGGCTACTTCGTGTGGTCGCTGCTCGACAACTTCGAGTGGGCGGAGGGGTACGCGCGCCGCTTCGGCCTCGTCCACGTCGACTTCGGCACGCAGGAACGCACCCCGAAGGCGTCGTACCGCTGGCTGCGGGACGCCCTGCGGGCGCGGGGCTGAGGCGTTCCCCGGGCGGTCCGGGCGGCGACGGGACGGCCGGTCCCGGGGCTGGACCGGCCGCGCGGCCCGAATATCGGATGCCGTGACCGGGCCCCGTCGTCTTGGATGGACGGTCATGACCACCCCTCAGCACCCTCTCGACCGCCTGGAGCACTACTACGACTCGGTACCGCGCGCCGCGGCCCGGGCCGAGGAATTCGGACCGCTCACCCTGTTCGTCCGGGAGGGCCCCGGCTGGCCGTACTACGCGCGGCCCGCGCTCGGCCGCCCGGACACGGCCGGCGCCGCGGACGTCGACCGGGTCCGGGCCCGGCAGCGCGAGCTGGGCGTCCCGGAGGCGTTCGAGTGGGTGGCGGAGGTGACGCCGGGACTGCGGCGGGCCGTCGAGGCGTCGGGGCTGCGGGTGCACGAGCATCCGCTGATGGTCAGGGACCGGGACGTGGCGCTGCCCGACCCGCACCCCCTGGTCCGCGTCCTCGGCCCCGAGGACCCGTTCCTGGCCGGTGCCCTGGCGCTGCCCCACGTGGCGTTCGCGGCGCCCGGCACGGGCGTCGGCACGGCCGGCCCCGCCGAACTGGCCGCCGAGACCACGGCGCGCGCCGGCGACGTGCCCGCCGCCGCGGACCGGATCAGGACCGGCCGCACGGTGCTGGCCGCCGCCGTCGAGAACGGCGTCGCACTGTGCTCCGGGATGCATCTGCCGGTCGGCCCGGTGACCGAGGTGGCGGGCGTCGGCACCCTGCCGTCCGCCCGGCGGCGCGGCCTGGGTCTCGCCGTGACCGCCGCCCTGGTGGCCGACGCCGAGGCGCGCGGCGTCGACACGGTGTTCCTGTCGGCGGGCGACGACGACGTGGCCCGCATGTACGGCCGGCTGGGCTTCCGCAGGGTCGCGACGGCACTGATCGCGGAACCGGCCGAGTAGCTCCGGTCTCCCGGCGGCGGGCGAGGGCCCGCCGCCCGGGGCTCAGAAGCCGAGCTTGCGCAGCTGCCGGGGGTCGCGCTGCCAGTCCTTGGCGACCTTGACGTGCAGGTCGAGGAAGACCGGCGTGCCCAGCAGGGCCTCGATCTGCTTGCGGGACTTGATGCCGACCTCCTTCAGGCGCTTGCCCTTCGGGCCGATGATGATGCCCTTCTGGCTGGGGCGCTCGATGTAGACGAAGGCGTGGATGTCGAGGAGGGGCTTGTCGGCGGGCCGGTCCTCGCGCGGCAGCATCTCCTCCACGACGACGGCGATGGAGTGCGGCAGCTCGTCGCGGACACCCTCCAGGGCGGCCTCGCGGATCAGCTCGGCCACCATGACCTGCTCGGGCTCGTCCGTGAGGTCGCCCTCGGGGTAGAGCGCGGGGCCCTCGGGGAGCAGCGGGATCAGCAGGTCGGCCAGCAGGTCGACCTGCTGGTCGGCGACGGCGGACACCGGCACGATCTCCGCCCACTCGAAGCCGAGCTCCTTGCCGAGCTGGTCGATCGCGATGAGCTGCTCGGCGAGGGTCTTGCTGTCCACGAGGTCGGTCTTCGTGACGATCGCGATCTTCGGCGTCTTCTTGATCGACGCCAGTTCCTTCGCGATGAAGCGGTCGCCGGGGCCCAGCTTCTCGTTCGCCGGCAGGCAGAAGCCGATCACGTCGACCTCGGCCCAGGTGGTGCGCACGACGTCGTTGAGCCGCTGGCCGAGCAGCGTGCGCGGCTTGTGCAGGCCGGGGGTGTCCACCAGGATCAGCTGGGCGTCCGGCCGGTGCACGATGCCGCGCACCGTGTGCCGCGTGGTCTGCGGCTGGTTGGCCGTGATCGCCACCTTCTGGCCGACCAGAGCATTCGTGAGGGTGGACTTGCCCGCGTTGGGGCGGCCCACGAAGCAGGCGAAGCCGGCGCGGTGTGTGGCCTCGGACGGCTCGGATGACTCGGTACGAACGCTCATGGCGCCCATTGTCCCTGATCGTCGGGCGGCCGCCGTACCAAGGGCGCACCCGTCCGTCCCGCCGGAATCCCGCGGCCGGTCCCGGGGTCCGCTCCGTGAGGTCCCGGAAACGCCCGCGCAACACGAAACACGCCGGAAACGTCCGTGTGCACAACACGAAACGCGGGCCGGTGACCCTCGGACGACGCCCCGCCCGCCGGACGCCGCCCGCACCGCTGGAGAGACCGTGACCCTGGCCGCCCCGCACCTCGACACCGGCGACACCGCCTGGCTGCTCGCCGCCACCGCGCTGGTCCTGCTGATGACACCGGGCCTCGCCCTGTTCTACGGCGGCATGGTCCGCACGAAGAGCGTCCTCAACATGCTGATGATGAGCTTCGTGTCGATCGCGCTGGTCACGGTGGTCTGGCTGGCCGCCGGGTACTCGCTCGCGTTCGGCGACGACACCTTCGGCGGGCTGGTCGGCGGCCTGGAGCACGCCGGGATGGCGGGCATCGGCCCGGACAGCCTCCAGGGCACGGTCCCCACCCTGCTCTTCGCGACCTTCCAGCTGACCTTCGCGGTCATCACGGCCGCGCTGATCAGCGGCGCGATCGCCGACCGGGCCAAGTTCGGGGCGTGGCTGGTCTTCGTACCGCTGTGGGCGCTGCTCGTATACGTTCCCGTCGCGCACTGGGTCTGGGGTCCGGGCGGCTGGATCCTGGACCGCCTCGGCGCCCTGGACTTCGCGGGCGGCCTCCCCGTCGAGATCACCTCGGGCGCCTCCGGACTCGCCCTGTGCCTGGTCCTCGGCCCGCGCATGGGCTTCAAGAAGGAGGCCATGCGGCCGCACAACCTGCCCATGGTGGTGCTGGGCGCCGGTCTGCTGTGGTTCGGCTGGTTCGGCTTCAACGCCGGTTCGGCGCTCGGTGCGAACGGCCTCGCCGCCGCCGCGTTCCTCAACACCCTCGCCGCCGGCTGCACCGGGCTGCTGGGCTGGCTCTTCGTGGAGCAGCGGCGCGACGGCCACCCCACGACACTGGGCGCCGCGTCCGGCGCGGTCGCCGGCCTCGTCGCGATCACCCCGTCCTGCGGCTCGGTCTCGCTGGTCGGCGCCCTGGCCGTCGGTCTCGCCGCGGGTGTCGTCTGCTCGTACGCGGTGGGCTGGAAGTTCCGGCTGAACTACGACGACTCGCTCGACGTGGTCGGCGTCCACCTCGTCGGCGGCGTCATCGGCACGGTCCTCATCGGCGTCTTCGCGACGGAGTCGATGACCAAGGGCGCCGAGGGGCTGCTCTACGGGGGTGGGCTCGGCCAGCTCGGTCGGCAGCTGGTCGCCGTCCTGGCCGTCGGGGCGTACGCCTTCGCGGTCACGTACGGGATCGGGAAGCTCATCGACAGGGTCATGGGCTTCCGGGCGGACGAGGAGCAGGAGCAGACCGGTCTGGACCTCACGGTGCACGCCGAGACCGCCTACGATCACGGGGTCCTGGGGCACGGCGCCCCGGTGTCCTCCTCCGCCACCCACGCCCAGAAGGTCAAGGCCCAGGCATGAAACTCATCACCGCGATCGTCAAGCCGTACCGCCTCGACGAGGTCAAGACGGCCCTGCAGGAACTCGGTGTGCACGGGATGACCGTCACGGAGGCGAGCGGGTACGGGCGTCAGCGCGGCCACACCGAGGTGTACCGCGGTGCCGAGTACCAGGTCGACCTGGTCCCGAAGGTGCGCATCGAGGTCGTCGTCGGGGACGCCGACGCGGACCCGGTCATCGACGCGATCGTGAAGGCGGCCCGGACCGGCAAGATCGGCGACGGCAAGGTCTGGTCGGTGCCGGTGGAGACGGTGGTCCGGGTCCGCACCGACGAGCGGGGCCCGGACGCCCTCTGACCGGGGCCGGTCAGCCCGTGGTGAGGGTGGCGCGCACGACGCCGTCGGCACCGGCGACCAGCACCGGCGTCCCGGGTCCCCCGAGGTCCCCCACCGCCGCCAGGTCGTCCGCGGACGCGCTCTCGGCGTCCGTCACCACGGCCGCCGCCTCCAGCGACTTCGCACCCGAGGCCACCGCCATCGCCACCGCGGTGCGCAGCGCGCTCAGCTTCAGGGAGTCCAGCGCGACGGTGCCGGCGACATAGGTGCGTCCGGTCTCGTCACGTACGGCGGCCCCCTCGGGCACGCCGTTGCGGGCCCGGGCCGAACGGGCCAGGGTGACGATCTTGCGGTCCTCGGGGTCGAGGGCGGGGGTCTCGGTCATACGAGGAGCTTATCGAGCCGCCGCGTCGTGCGGACACGGCCTAGGGACGGTCGAGCCGCAGCCGTTCGGCCCTCGGCAGACCGGCCACGACCAGGTCGTACGAGTCCTCGACCAGCTCCCTGACCAGGCGGTCGGGGAGCTCGCCGTCCACCGTCACGGTGTTCCAGTGCCGCTTGTTCATGTGGTACCCGGGGGCGATCAGCCCCGGGTACTCGCCGCGCAGCCGCACCGCGTCGTCCGGGTCGCACTTCAGGTTGACCTTCAGCGGGCGCCCGTCCAGGTTCGTCAGCGCGAAGAGCTTGCCCAGCACCTTGAAGACGGACGTGTCCGGGTTGAACGGGAAGTCCTCGACCGTCGCGTTGAACGACAGGCACAGGGCTCGCAGCTCCTGGGGCGTCACTCCGCCTTCGCCTCCTCGCGCGGCGCCTGGTCCGGCGTCACCGGCTCCACGAGCACCGTCACGATCTTGTTCCGGCGGCCCGCCGAGTCCTCCGCGGTCAGCCGCAGCTCCCGGCCGTCGGGCAGTTCCACCACGGCCGAGGCCCCCGCGATCGGCACCCGGCCGAGCGCCTTGGCCAGCAGACCGCCGACGGTCTCCACGTCCTCGTCGTCGTACGCCTCGAAGCCGTACAGCTCACCGAGGTCGCCGATGTCCAGCCGGGCCGTCACGCGGTAGCGGTCCTCGCCCAGCTCGTCCACCGGGGGCAGCTCGCGGTCGTACTCGTCGGTGATCTCGCCGACGATCTCCTCCAGGATGTCCTCGATGGTGACGATCCCGGCCGTGCCGCCGTACTCGTCGATGACGACGGCGACGTGGTTGCGCTCCTGCTGCATCTCGCGGAGCAGGTCGCCCGCGTTCTTGGTGTCGGGGACGAAGGCGGCGGGCCGCATCGCCGTGGACACCAGCTCGCTCTCCGCGTCCCGGCTGATGTGCGTCTTGCGCGCCAGGTCCTTCAGGTACACGATCCCGACGATGTCGTCCTCGCTCTCCCCGGTGACCGGGATGCGCGAGAAGCCGGAGCGCAGGGCGAGCGTCAGCGCCTGGCGGATGGTCTTGTAGCGCTCGATGACCACCAGGTCGGTGCGCGGCACCATCACCTCGCGGACGAGGGTGTCGCCCAGCTCGAAGACGGAGTGCACCATGCGGCGCTCCTCGTCCTCGATGAGGGACTCCTTCTCCGCGAGGTCGACGAGCGCGCGCAGCTCGGCCTCGGAGGCGAACGGGCCGCGCCGGAAGCCCTTGCCGGGGGTGAGGGCGTTGCCGATGAGGATCAGCAGCGGCGGGATCGGGCCCATGACCCGCGCGAGCGGCAGCAGGACGTAGGCCGCGGCGGTCGCCGTGTTCAGCGGGTGCTGGCGGCCGATCGTGCGCGGTGAGACGCCGACGGCGACATAGCTGACGAGGACCATCACGCCGATGGCGACCGCGAGGGCCTCCCAGGTCTCGTCGAACTCCTTCAGGCAGGCGTACGTGACGAGGGCGGCGGCCGCCATCTCGCAGGTGATGCGCACCAGCAGGGCGACGTTGAGATAGCGGGTCGGGTCGGCGGCGACCTGCGCGAGCTTGGCGCTGCCGCGCCGCCCGCCGCGTACGGCCTCCTCCGCGCGGAAGCTGGAGACGCGCGCGAGGCCCGCCTCCGCGCAGGCGGCGAGCCAGGCCACGACGACCAGCGCGATGGCGCCGATGACGAGCTGAGGGGTCATTTTTCCCGAACTCTGCTAGGAGACGGTCGGGGCCGGGGACGGGCCGGTCAGGCCCTTCTCCGCGCGCCAGCCGTCCACGATGGCCGCCTGCAGCCCGAACATCTCGGCCTTCTCGTCCGACTCCTCGTGGTCGTAGCCGAGGAGGTGCAGCACCCCGTGGACGGTGAGGAGCTGGAGCTCCTCGTCCATGGAGTGCTGCGTCGGGGCGTCCTTGCCCTGCCGCTCGGCGACCTCCGGGCAGAGCACGATGTCGCCGAGCAGGCCCTGCGGGGGCTCGTCGTCGTCCTTCGTCGGCGGACGCAGCTCGTCCATCGGGAAGGACATGACGTCCGTGGGGCCGGGCAGGTCCATCCACTGGATGTGCAGCTGCTCCATGGCGTCGGCGTCCACGGCGATCACCGAGAGCTCGGAGAGCGGGTGGATGCGCATCCGCGCGAGGGCGTAGCGGGCGATGTCGAGGATCGCCTGCTCGTCGACCTCGGTTCCGGACTCGTTGTTGACGTCGATCGACATGGTCGTGCTGGTCTACTTCCGCTTGTCCCGGGCGCCCTTGTGGGTGCCGTTCTCCGTACCGTTCTCGCTGTCGTACTTCTCGTACGCGTCGACGATACGGCCGACCAGCTTGTGCCGGACGACGTCGTGGGACGTCAGACGCGAGAAGTGGACGTCGTCGAGGCCCTCCAGGATGTCCTGGACCTGCCGCAGACCGGACTTCGTCCCGCTGGGGAGGTCGACCTGGGTGACGTCGCCCGTGATCACGATCTTCGATTCGAAGCCGAGGCGGGTGAGGAACATCTTCATCTGCTCGGGGCTGGTGTTCTGAGCCTCGTCCAGGATGATGAAGGCGTCATTCAAGGTCCTGCCGCGCATGTACGCCAGCGGGGCCACCTCGATCGTGCCCGCCGCCATCAGGCGGGGGATGGAGTCGGGGTCGAGCATGTCGTGCAGCGCGTCGTACAGGGGGCGCAGGTACGGGTCGATCTTCTCGTAGAGCGTGCCCGGCAGGAAGCCGAGGCGCTCGCCGGCCTCGACGGCCGGGCGGGTGAGGATGATGCGGTTGACCTGCTTGGACTGGAGCGCCTGGACCGCCTTGGCCATGGCCAGGTAGGTCTTGCCGGTGCCCGCGGGTCCGATGCCGAAGACGACGGTGTGCTTGTCGATGGCGTCGACGTAGCGCTTCTGGTTGAGCGTCTTGGGGCGGATGGTGCGCCCGCGCGAGGACAGGATGTTCTGTGTGAGCACCTCGGCCGGGGTCTCCTGGCCGTCGCCCTCCCCGTTCTCGCTCGCCCTGAGCATGGCGATCGAGCGTTCCACTGCGTCCTCCGTCATCGGCTGCCCCGTGCGGAGCACGAGCATCATCTCGTCGAACAGGCGCTGGACGAGCGCGACTTCACCGGCGTCGCCGACCGCACTGATCTCATTGCCCCGGACATGGATGTCGGCCGCCGGGAAGGCCTTCTCGATCACGCGCAGCAGCGCGTCCCCGGAGCCCAGCACGGTCACCATGGGGTGCGCGGCCGGAACGGTGAACTGCGCTCTCGCCTGCCCCTGTGCGGGGTCCTGCACTGTGGGTGTGTCAGTCATGGGCCGGCTCTGTAGGCCTTGCTCGTCCTCCTCGTACCGGGGCCGCTCGGCGTGGGCCGCCCTCGCACTGCCAAGGGTACGTCGGTGCACCGACAACGCCGTAGGGCTTTTCCACACCCGTCGCACCCGTGTCAGGCGGAGCGGCGGAAACCGATCGTGGGGACCGCCCGGCGCAGCGGCCAGGGCCTGCCCGCCTCGGGGACGAGTCCCTCCAGGAAGGCGTACCGGGCGAGCGCGGCGGGGTCCTGGTCGTCGACGGACTGGACGCGGCGCCACCAGGCGGCGATCTCGGACCAGCCGGGCGCCGAGAGGGAGCCGCCGAACTCCTGGACGGAGAGCGCGGCGGTCAGCCCGGCGAAGGCGAGCCGGTCGGCCAGCGGCCAGTCGGCGAGCGTGCCCGTGACGAACCCGGCGACGAAGACGTCACCGGCGCCGGTGGGGTCCAGGGCCTCGACGGCGATCGCCGGGACCACGGCGCTCTCGCCGGTCCGGCCGTCCACGGCGTACGCGCCCTCCGCGCCGAGGGTGACGACGGCGAGCGGCACGTGCTCGGCCAGGGCGTGCGCCGCCGCCCGCGGGCAGTCGGCGCCGGTGTAGCGCATGGCCTCCTCCGCGTTGGGCAGGAAGGCCTCGCAGTGTTCCAGGTCGGCGAGTCCCGCCAGGTCCCAACGGCCGGTGTCGTCCCAGCCGACGTCCGCGAAGACGCGGGTGCCGGCGGCCGCCGCCTCGGCGATCCAGGGCGCGCGGACGCCGGGCGTCAGGGAGGCGACGGCGGCACGCGCGCGGGGGGCGTGTTCGGGGGCGGGCTCCTCGGGGGGCGGCTCGTGCCCGTGGCTGACCATCGTCCGCTCGCCCTCGTAGGCCATCGACACGGTGACCGGGGAGTGCCAGCCCGGTACGGTGCGCGACGGCCCGAGGTCGATGCCCTCGCCCTGCTCCAGGGCGTCCCAGCAGTACTCCCCGTAGTGGTCGTCGCCGAAGGCCGCCGCGAGCGACGTGCGCAGTCCGAGCCGGGCGAGTGCCGTGGCCATGTTGGCGACGCCGCCGGGGCTCGACCCCATCCCGCGCGCCCAGGACTCGGTCCCGCGCACCGGGGCCGAGTCGAGCCCGGTGAAGACGATGTCGAGGAAGACGGGGCCCGTGAGGTAGACGTCGAACGGCGGATCGTGCGGGGTGCGCAGCCCGGCGAGCGGGTCGATCTGGGCCGGCCGGCGCGGTTCCTCTCCGTCGGGGTCGATCACGGTGGGCTCCCTGGCGTGGTGCGGATTCAGGCCAGTGTGCCACCCGCTCCGCCGGGGCCGGGGTTCACCGCCGGGGCGGGTGTGCCCGTGTCGGGCACCGGTTCCGGGCCCGCCGGGACGTGTCCGGAACCCCTCGCCCGGGACTACCAGCGCGGGACGGCGGGGGTCACCCACTGCGGGTCGGCGACGCGCATGGCGGCCGCGTCGTCGCGGTCGCGCAGCGTGCCGTCGTCGTCGAGCCAGCGCCGGTGCAGGAACTCCAGCCGGGAGCGGTCGAGTTCGACGCCGAGGCCGGGTGCGTCGGACACGGCGACGCGGCCGTTCTCGAAGGTCAGGCGCTCGGTGAGGACGTCCTCGGACTGCCAGGGGTAGTGGGTGTCGCAGGCGTGGTGGAGGTCGGGGACGGTCGACGCGACGTGGGTCATGGCCGCGAGAGAGATGCCCAGATGCGTGTTGGAGTGCATCGAGATCCCGACCCCGAAGGTGCGGCAGACGGCGGCCAGTTCACGGGTGTTGCGCAGACCGCCCCAGTAGTGGTGGTCGGACAGCACGACCCGCACGGCCCCCCGGGCGAAGGCCTCCGGGATCTCCGCGAAGGTGGTCACGCACATGTTGGTGGCCAGCGGCACGTCCGTCCCCGCCGCGACCTCGGCCATGGCGGGGGTGCCGAGAGCGGGGTCCTCCAGGTACTCCAGCACCTCCCCCAGCTCCCGCGCGACCCGCAGCGACGTGGCCACCGACCAGGCGCCGTTGGGGTCTAGCCGCAGCGGACGTCCCGGGAACGCCGCCGCCAGGGCGCGTACGGCGGCGATCTCCTCGTCGGGCGGGAAGACCCCGCCCTTGAGCTTGTAGGAGGTGAACCCGTACCGCTCGGTGAACCTCCGCGCCTGCTCGACGACTCCGGCCGGGTCGAGGGCGGCTCCCCAGTCGTCCTTCTCCCCCGCGACCCCTTCGGGATGGCCGGCCCACTTGTAGAACAGGTAGGCGCTGTACTCCACCGCGTCCCGCACCTTGCCGCCGAGCAGCGCGTGCACGGGCAGCCCGAGGCTCTTGCCGAGAGCGTCCAGGAAGGCCACCTCGAAGCCGGAGACGACGGACAGCCGCAGCTTGTCGGCGGTCTGCACCCCGCGCAGCCCGCCCACGTCGACCTGGTGGTCGATGTGCCCCCGGTCGACGGCGACCGCGTCGGCGGCGGCGAACAGGCCGTTCACATCCGTGACCGAGTGCCCCACCAGACGGTCGGCCAGGGGCTGGGCGAGTTCCAGGTACTTGCTGTCGCCGTACGTCTCCCCGATCCCCGTCACACCGCCCGCCGTTACGACCTCCACGATCAGCCGGGGCGTGTACGGCTGGTGCACCCCCTGGGTGTTGAGCAGGGGCGGGTCGGCGACCAGGATCGGGGTCAGCCGGACCTCGGTGACGGTCAGGTCGCGGGTCACAGGGCGGCTCCTACGGGGGTGAGGCCGGACGCGAGGGCGAGCCCGGCGGCGAGCAGCGCCTCCAGGTCGGCGAGGTCGGCCGGCGAGGGTTCGGTGAGCGGGGCACGTACGGGGCCGACGGGGCGGCCGCGCAGCCGGGCCGCGGCCTTCACGAGCGAGACGGCGTAGCCGGTTCCGCGGTCCCGCAGTTCCACGAACGGGACGTAGAACTCGCGCAGCAGCTGGTCCATCACGGCGTCGTCGCCGCGCCGGTGGGCGGCGAAGAAGGCGCCGGCGATCTCGGGGGCGAAGGCGTGCACCGCCGACGAGTACGCGGGTACGCCGACCGTCGCGTAGGCGCGGGCCTGGATCTCCGCGGTGGCGGCGCCGTTGAAGAACAGGAAGCCCTCGGGCGCGGCCAGTGTGAGCCGCTGGAGCCGGTCGAGGTCGCTGTGCCCGTCCTTGAGGCCGACCACTCCCGGGATGCGGGCGACGCGCCGCAGGGCGCCGGGAGTGAAGGCGACCTGGCCGCGCTGATAGGCGATGAGCGGCAGCCGGGTGCGCGCGGCCAACTGCTCCAACTGCGCGACGAGCCCGTCCTGCGGGGCGGCGACGAGGTAGTGCGGCAGGACGAGCAGGGCGTCGGCGCCGGCGTCCTCGGCGACTCGGGCGAACCGGGCCGCCTGTGCCCAGCCGTAGCCGGTGCCCGCGACGACGGGGACGCGGCCCGCCGTCACCTCCACCGCCGCGGTGACGACCTGGCGGTACTCGTCCTCGTCCAGGGAGAAGAACTCGCCGGTGCCGCAGGCCGGGAAGACGGCGCCGGGACCGGTGGCCAGCTGGGTCTCCAGGTGCGTGCGAAAGCCGTCGAGGTCGAGGGAGCCGTCGGCGTGAAAGCTCGTCAGCGGGAACGACAGCACGCCCCGGGCCATGCCGCTCCGGAGCCTGCCGACGGCTCCGGACTCTGAGTCCGTACGCATGTCATCTCCATATGTAGACGCTATACACGTATGAAAATGGAGCGTAGGCCACACCGCCACCCCGAGCAAGGGGCCCCCATCGACGTGGCCCCACTCCCCCACGAACACGGCACCCCGCAATGCAGTTGGCGTCGAGGTGAGTCGGCGAACCCGGCGCCAATGGGGAGCCCCCCGGGTGGGCCCACTCCCCCACGTACATCCAGCACCCGGCGCCACAGCTGAGGCCAAGGCGGGTCGGCGAACCCGGCGCCAACGGGGAGCCGCCTGCGCCCACTCTCGGCTCCGCTCGAGCGGGGGGACCCCCATCGCCCCGAGCGGCACGCATGCCCGCAGCTAGAGCGGACGGACGGACCGCCGCCCCCGGCCAGGGTGGGCGCCGCCCGCCGGCCCGCACCGGAGCCACCGGGCCCGCGCCCCCGCGGCTCAGCCCCCACGGCCCGCAGTCGCCCTGCGACCGAAGGGGCCGTGCCGGTACATCAAATGGCCGTCGAGACGGGGACGTACGCAACCGAGGAACGCTGGTAACGGACGCCCACAACAACTACCGACGGCCCGATGTACCGGCACGGACCCGACCCACCCATCGGACCCACTGCGCACCGACGCCCACCAGCGCAAACAAGCGCGACTACCCGACCTGGCCCACCGCAAACGCGACGTGGCCCAGATCACACCGGACCGCCTTCTTCCGGGGCCCGCCGCCTTGATACAAATTGCCCGCGCGTTCCTGTCCATCGACAGCCGCCCAACCCCCTCATTGAGCCGCTCCTTTCGCATGCCCTGGGAACGCCCGTGTCCGCCCGCACCACCCCTCCCTGGCCCCTCGTCGCCCTTTTCACGGCGGGCTACCTCGCCCCCTACCTCCTCCCGACGACCGTCGGCCGACTGGACGCGGGGCTCCCCCTCTCCGCCACCCAGGCCGGTTCCATCGGCAGCGCCCTGCTGCTGAGTTCGGCCGCGGCGGGCTTCGTCCTCGCCTCGCGCGTGGACCGCCTCGGCCCCCGCAGAGTCGCCCGCGCCGGCCTCCTCCTCGCCGCCGTCGGTTACGGCACCGCCGCCCTGACGACCACCGTCCCCGTGGTGGTCGCCGGCGCACTGGCCGGCGGCTTCGGCTCCGGCACCGCCACCACCGTCGCCGCGACCGGCATCGCCGCCCAGCGCGACCCCCACCGCGCCTCCACGCTGGGCCTGCTCGGCGTCTCCGCGCTCGCCGGGGCGGTGTACCTGACGGTCCCCCACCTGGGCCCGGGCCACGGCTTCCCGCTGCTGGCGATCGCCCTGGTCGCCCTGCTGGTCTGGCCCGCGACCAACCGCCTGAACACGAACGCGCCCGCCGGCACCAACGGCACCACCGCCACGGCGACGGCGACGGCGACGGCGACGGCACGGACGTCGGCCCACCGCCCCTACCCGAGGGCGGGCCTCGTCCTGGCCGGAACCATGCTCCTGTGGTCGCTCGCCCAGAACTCCCTGTGGGGCGTGAGCGGCCGCATCGGCACCGCCCAGGCGGGCCTGAGCGAGGTCACCGTAGGCGCGGTCTTCGCGATCGCGCTCGGCGCGGGCCTGCTCGGCGTGATCGGCGCGGGCGCCCTGGGCCCGCGCCTCGGCCGGGCGCTGCCGATCGGCGCGGGCACGGCGGTGATCGCGTGCTGCATCGCGGTCAGCGCGGCGGCCGACGACCTGACGTCCTTCGCGGCGGGCGAGATCGCGTGGAACACGGTCTACCCGATCGTGCTGTCGTACCTGATCGGCCTGGCCGCGACGATGGACCCGCGGGGCCGGTGGGCGGTCCTGGTCGGCTCGGCGTCCTCGCTCGGCACGGCGTGCGGCCCGCTCGCGGGCAGTCTGCTGTCGGCGTCGGCGGGCTATCCGGCTATGGGCCGGGTCCTCGCGCTCGGTCTGCTCGTCATCGCCGCCCCGATGACGGCCGTCGCCCTGCACACGAGCGGCCGCCGCATCCTCCCGAGCACGGTCCTGCGCACGCACGCGGCCCGCGCCCTCACCACCCGCACACCCGCGGGCCGTGCACGCACCCCCCACACAGTCGCAGTCCGCACGCACCCCGCTCCCGAGCACCCGGTCGTGGAGATCGCGCTGGACGGCATCCCGGCCCAGCGCACGGCGTACGACACGGCGGGCCCGAGGCAGGCGGCCGCCCCGGGCCCCGGCCCGGGCTGACCCCGCCGGAGAGGGGCCTACTCGGCCCCGGCCGCCGCGGGCCCGAACTCGTAGGCGTCGACCTCGGCGAGGTACCGGGCCCGCCGCTCCTCGTCGTGGTCGAGGAACGCGGCCTCGAAGGAGTTGCGGGCGAGCTCCCGCAGCCGCTCGTGACCGAGGCCGAGCGCCTCGTGCACGGCGCCAAAGGTGTCGCCGACGTAGCCGCCGAAGTAGGCGGGGTCGTCGGAGTTGACGGTGCACAGCAGCCCGGCGTCCATCATGGCGGGCAGCGGGTGGTGCGCCAGGACGTCCACGGCGCGCAGCCGTACGTTGGACAGCGGGCACAGCGTCAGCGGCACCCGCTCCCGGACCAGCCGCTCGACGAGCGCCTCGTCCTCCATGCAGCGCAGCCCGTGGTCGACGCGCTCCACGCCGAGCACGTCGAGCGCCTCGGTGATGTAGGCGGGCGGCCCCTCCTCGCCCGCGTGCGCGACGCGCCGCAGCCCGAGCTCGGCGGCGGCCTCGTACACCTCGCGGAACTTGGCCGGCGGATGCCCCACCTCGGCGGAGTCGAGGCCGACGCCGACGATCCGGTCGAGGTAGGGCCGGGCGGCGTCCAGGGTCTTCAGCGCGGACTCGGCGGACTCGTCGCGCAGGAAGCACATGATCAGCTGGGTGGAGACGCCGTGGGTCTCCTCGCTGCGGCCGAGGGCGAGGGACAGACCCCGGACGACCGTCCCCATGTCGACGCCGCGGGCGATGTGGGCCTGCGGGTCGAAGAAGATCTCGGCGTGCCGTACGCCCTGGGCGGCGGCGCGGGCGAGGTAGGCGTCGGCCAGGTCGGCGAAGTCCTGTTCGGTCCGCAGGACGGCCATGAGCCCGTAGTACAGGTTCAGGAACGACTGGAGGTCGTCGAAGAGGTACGCCTTGCGGAGCTCCTCGGTGTCGGCGTAGGGCAGCGTGACGCCGTTGCGCGCGGCGAGCGTGAAGGCGAGTTCGGGCTCCAGGGTGCCTTCGATGTGCAGGTGCAGTTCGGCTTTGGGGAGGGGCATCGAAACATCGTACGAAACGAACCCCGCACATCCACACGAACCCGACCCCGCACCCCACTCGCGCACCGCGCCGCGCCGCCGCGCCCCGGCCGGGGCCCCCGCCCCGGCCTACCCCCGCTTCGGCAGCGGCACCCTGATCAGGTCGTGGGCCACGGTCAGCTCGCCCTCGAAGCCGGCGGCGCGGGCCTGCCGTTCGAACTCGGCGGGCTCGGAGTACCGCTGGCTGAAGTGCGTGAGCACGAGATGCCGTACGCCCGCGTCCGCGGCGACCCGTCCGGCCTGACCGGCCGTCAGATGGCCGTGGTCGAGGGCGAGTCGCTCGTCCTCGTCGAGAAACGTGGACTCGATGACCAGCATGTCGCAGCCCTCGGCGAGCGCGTGCACGCCGTCGCAGAGCCGGGTGTCCATGACGAACGCGAACCGCTGCCCGCGCCGCACCTCGCTGACCTCGTCGAGGGTGACCCCGCCGACCGAGCCCTCGCGTTGCAGGCGCCCGACGTCCGGGCCCCTGATCCCGCGTTCGGCGAGGAGTGCGGGCAGCATGCGGCGGCCGTCGGGCTCGACCAGCCGGTAGCCGTAGGACTCCACGGGATGGGAGAGCAGCCGGGCCTCCAGGGTGTAGGAGGCGCCGGTGGCGAGCACCCCGTCGGTGTCGACGGGGGCCTCGGTCAGCGCGACGGTCTCGCGGTACGCGGTGGCGTACCGCAGCCGGTCGAAGAACCGCTGTCCGGAACGCGGATAGTGCGCGGTCACCTCGTGCGGCACCCGGTCGAGGTTGATCCGCTGGATGACACCGGCGAGCCCGAGCGAGTGGTCGCCGTGGAAGTGCGTGACGCAGATCCGGTGCAGGTCGTGCGCGGCGACCCCGGCGCGCAGCATCTGCCGCTGGGTGCCCTCGCCGGGGTCGAAGAGCAGGCCCTCGCCGTCCCAGCGCAGCAGGTAGCCGTTGTGGTTGCGGTGCCGGGTCGGGACCTGACTGGCGGTGCCGAGGACCACCAGTTCGCGTACGGACAAAGCGGGGTGCCGTCCTTACCCGGGAGGCCACTGCAGGCCGCGTCCGCCCAGGACGTGGGCGTGCGCGTGGAAGACGGTCTGGCCTGCGCCGCTGCCGGTGTTGAAGACGATCCGGTAGCTGTCCAGGCCCTCTTGGACGGCGACCTGGCCGGCCTCGCGCAACACGTCGGCGGCGAGCGCCGGTTCGGCCGCGGCGAGCGCCGCCGCGTCGGCGTGGTGGGCCCGGGGGATGACCAGGACGTGCGTCGGCGCCTGCGGGTTTATGTCGCGGAAGGCGAGGGTGGTCTCCGTCTCCCGTACCACGGTCGCCGGGATCTGCCCCGCGACGATCTTGCAGAACAGGCAGTCGTCCTGCGGTTCTCCCGACATGCGTGTGCCTCCTCGCGCGCGTTGATCACTTCTCGTCGGCATCGTATCGGCCCGCCGGGCCCGGGCCCCCGCCCTCCGGCGGACCTCGACCGGCGCCCGAGTCCCGCCCCGGGGCCGGTGAGGTCCGCGCGGATCAGAGTCCGGGCAGGGTGGGCGCGGTCTTCGCCGGGTTCTCGGCGAGCGCGGCCAGCGCGATACGGATCGCCTCGTCGAGCTGGACGTCGCGGCCGGCGGCGTGGTCCTGGGGTGCCTGGACGACCTCGACGTCGGGGTCGACGCCGTGGTTCTCCACGGCCCACTCGTGGCCCTCCAGCCAGATCGCGTACTTGGGCTGGGTGACGAGGGTCCCGTCGACGAGCCGGTAGCGGCTGTCGATGCCGACCACGCCGCCCCAGGTCCGGGTGCCGACCACGGGGCCGATGCCGAGGGCCTTGATGGCGGCGTTGACGATGTCGCCGTCCGAGCCGGAGAACTCGTTGGCGACGGCGACTACGGGCCCGCGCGGCGCGTCCTCGGGGTAGCTGAAGGGGCGCATGCCGCGGGGCACGTCCCAGCCGACGATGCGGCGGGCGAGCTTCTCGACGACCAGCTGGGAGGTGTGACCGCCGCGGTTCTCGCGGACGTCCACGACGAGTCCGTCGCGGGCCACCTCGATGCGCAGGTCCCGGTGGATCTGGGCCCAGCCGGGCGCCTGCATGTCCGGTACGTGGAGATAACCGAGGCGCCCGCCGGACTTCTCGTGGACGTAGGCCCGGCGGTCCGCGACCCAGGCGTGGTAGCGCAGCGGTTCCTCGTTGTCGGTGGGGACGACCACGGCGTGCCGCAGGTCGCCGCCGCCGGACGGGGAGACGGTCAGCTCGACGGGCCTGCCCGCGGTGCCGACGAGGAGCGGTCCGGGTCCGGTCACCGGGTCGACCGGGCGCCCGCCGACCGCGACGACGGCGTCGCCGGCGCGGACGGCGACCCCCGGTGCGGCGAGGGGGGCCTGCGCGTCGGGGTCGGAGGTCTCCGAGGGGAGGATCCGGTCGATGCGCCAACTGCCGTCCTCGTGACGGGAGATGTCCGCTCCGAGCAGCCCTTGGGCGTGGGAGCCGCCGCGTCCGCCGCGCGGGGTGACGTAGGCGTGCGAGGTGCCGAGTTCGCCCTGCACCTCCCAGAGGAGGTCCACCAGGTCGTCGTGGGTGGCGACGCGCTCCAGGACGGGCCGGTACTTGTCGAGGACACCGTCCCAGTCGACTCCGCCGAGGTCGGGCCGCCAGAAGTTGTCCCGCATGAGGCGGCCCGTCTCCTCGTACATCTGCCGCCACTCGGCGGCCGGGTCCACGCTCTGGTGAACGCGGGAGAGGTCGACGGTGATGTTGCTGTCGCTGTCGTCGTCGCCGGAGGCGCGGCGGTCGCTGGGTACGACCTTGAGCTTGCCGTCGGTCCACAGCAGGACCCGCTTGCCGTCGCCGCTGACGGCGAAGTGGTCGGCGTCGGCGGCGAGATGCTCGATGCGCTGCTGGACGAGGTCGTAGCGCTCCAGCTCGGTCCTCGGGTCCGGGTCGTCCGGGGTGGCGCGGGACGAACCGAGGACCCCGCGCACCGGGTGGCGCAGCCACAGCAGGCCGTCCTTGGCGGCCCGCAGCCCGGAGTAGCGGGCGGCCTCGACGGGGAACGCCACGATGCGGTCGCCGAGTCCGTCGAGGTCGATACGGGTGGTCGGGGTGCCCTCGCTGTCGGGAGTCTCGTCCTTGTCGGGGGCCTCGAAGGGGCGGCCGTGGCGCTGCGGTCCGAACGGCGAGGGGGTGGTCGCGGCCAGCGTGATGAGGTGGGGCCGCGAGCCGCCGACGAAGGCGAGGTCGAAGACGTGCTCGTCGTAGACGGGGTCGAAGGAACGCGCCGACAGGAAGGCGAGGTGCTTGCCGTCGAGGGTGAACGCCGGTGCGTAGTCCCGGAAGCGCAGCGGGGTCGCCTCGGTCACCGACAGGTCGGCGGTGTTGGCGAGCTTGAGCTGGCGCAGCGGGCGCGGGCCGGGGTGCGACCAGGCGAGCCAGGCGGAGTCGGGCGAGAAGACGAGGCCGGAGACCTCGCCGTCCTCGCTGCGGTCGACCTCCCGGACCTCGCCGGTCTCCCGCTCGACGAGCAGGACGCGCCCGTCGTGCGTGGCGACGGCGGCGCGGCTGCCGTCGGGTGCCATGGCGAGCCCGAGGACCCGGCCGAGCTGTCCGGCGGCGAGCCGGCGCGGGGTGGCGCCGGGGGCGACACCGGTGGCGGGCGCGAACTCCAGGGCGTCGTCGCCCTCGGCGTCGGTCACCCACACCACGTACTCCTCGCCGTCGGCGCGGAAGGTGCGGGGCAGCCGGGCGCGTACGCCGGGCTCGGCGGCGAGCGCGCGGGCCGGGCCCGCGCGGTGGGTGACCCAGTGGACGGCGCCGCGCACGGAGATCGCGCTGCCGCGGCCGGTGTGGTCGGGCGCGCCCGCGCCGAACCAGCGGGCGGCGCTGACGGGATGGGGCTGGAGGTCGACGCGCTGGCCGCCGAGCCGGACGTCCAGCCGGCGCGGTTCGGCGCCGTCCAGGTCGTCGAGGAGCCACAGTTCACCGGCGGAGGCGTAGACGACCCGGGTGCCGTCGGTGGCGGCGTGGCGGGCGTAGAAGGCGTCGACTCCCGTGTGCCGGCGCAGGTCGGAACCGTCGGCGAGGGAGGAGTACACGGCGCCGACGCCCTCGTGGTCGGAGAGGAACGCGACGCGCTGGCCCACCCACATCGGGTATTCGATGTTCCCGTCGAGGTCCTCGTGCAGCCGGACGAACTCGCCCTCGCCCTCGCGGTCGATCCACAGCTTGCCCGCCGTGCCGCCGCGGTAGCGCTTCCACCAGGCGGCCTCGCGGCCCATGGGCGCGGACAGCAGCACGGTGCCGGGGCCGCCGTGGGCGACGTCGCCGACGGGCCCGTACGGCAGGGTGTCCGCGGGGCCGCCGTCGAGCGGGACGGCACGGGCCCAGCTGCGCCGCAAGGAGGCCTGGCCGACCGTGCTGAGGGCGAGGACGCGTCCTTCCGGGGTCCAGCCGCGGACCTGGGTCCGCCCGCTCCCCCAGTAGGTCAGCCGCTTGGCGGGGCCGCCGTCGAGGGGGGCGGCGTGCACCTCGGGGGCGCCGTCGCGGGTGGAGGTCCAGGCGACGGTGGTGCCGTCCGGGGAGATGCGCGGATGGTTCACCGGGACGTTGTCGGCGCTGACCCGCCAGGCGCGGCCGGCGCCGTCGAGCGGGGCGGCCCAGACGTCGTCCTCGGCCGTGAAGACGACGAGGTCGCCGTGCAGGTGCGGGAACCGGAGATATGCGGGGGGTACGGACTGTGTCACCCGGTCACCCTATGCAGCGCCCGGCCGCCCGGACAGGGGTTTGGATCACTTGGTGCCCCCGCGCCCGCGCCTCACTTGCCCTCGACGGGACGGCAGGACGGGTAGTTCTCGCACCAGATGGTCTGCGTCTCGGTGACCGTGACGGTCGCCCCGGGCCGCTGCGGATCGTAGGAGACGGGCGGGGTGCCGGCGGCGTCGCAGTTGCCGAGCACGCTGAGGTGGAAGCGCCGCTTGCCGCCCACCTTGGCGGTGAGGTCGCCGCGTACGCACTTGCCGTTGACCTCGCGGGTGACCTCGCCGTTGATGGTGATGTCCTGCCCGTTCTTCGTCTCGCCCTGGCAGTCGACGTCCGCCACGGTCCGTACGGTGGGCGACTGCGACTTCCCGGGCGTGGACACCTTGTCGCGGTCGCCGTAGTTCGCGCTGCAGCTCAGCCACTGCACGTCGACGCCCCGCCGCTCCAGCTCCCTGGTGCCCGCCTGGTCCGTCGTGTACGCGACCGACGCGGAGTTCAGCCCGTCACCCGGTTCGCACGCGGCCACGCCGAACACGGCGACCGCGCCCAGCGCGGCCAGTGCGTACAGCCTCCCGCGACCCGTCCGCCGCCTTGAATGCCTCAAAACCCCCATGGAGGGCAGCGTGCCACCGTCCCGGGCCCGGCGGTAGACCGCATGCGGCCAGTGTGACCGCCGACTTCGCGGTGCCGGCCGCTTCCGCGCGGCTGCGCGAAGTCGCCCCCGGGAACCGCGAGTTCCGGTGCGACCTGCGGGAACGACGGGTCAGGACCAGCGTCCGGTGCGGCCCAGCAGCAGGGCCGTCGCGGCGGTTCCGGCGGTGGAGGTGCGCAGCACGCTGCGCCCCAGCCGGTACGCCTTCGCCCCGGCCTCGGCGAACAGCGCCAACTCGTCCGGCGAGACGCCGCCTTCGGGGCCCACGACGAGCACGATGTCGCCGTCGGCGGGGAGTTGGGCGGTGGCGAGGGGTTCGCTGCCGTACGCGCGGTCCTCGTGCAGGACGGCGGCGAGGTCGGCGGTGGCCAGAAGTGCGGCGACCTGGCGGCTGGTCATGGCGTCGGTGACCTCGGGGAAGCGCACGCGGCGGGACTGCTTGCCGGCCTCCCGGGCGGTGGCCCGCCACTTGGCGAGCGCCTTCAGGCCCCGGTCGCCCTTCCACTGGGTGATGCAGCGGGAGGCGGCCCAGGGCACGACGCGGTCGACGCCGGTCTCCGTCATGGTCTCGACGGCGAGTTCGCCCCGGTCGCCCTTCGGGAGGGCCTGGACGACGGTGATGCGCGGCGACTCGGGCGGTTCCTCGGCGACCGTGTCCATCCGGACGATCAGCCGGTCCTTGCCCTCGGTGCCGGTCACGACGCACTCGGCCCACCGGCCCACGCCGTCGGTGAGGACGACGTCCTCGCCGGACCGCAGCCGCTTCACGGAGACCGCGTGCCGTCCCTCGGCGCCGTCGAGCACGTACTGCCCGCCGCTGTCCGCGCGGAGGTCCTCGACCACGAACACCGGCGCGGTCATCGGGCCGTGCCTCCGGCCGGGTACGACGACAACGCTGTCTTAGCCGCGTCGAGTTCGGCGGCCAGCACCTCGACCAGCCGGCCGGCGGGCAGGTCGCGGGCCATGCGGTGGCCCTGGCCCGCCCACAGCGCCATGCCCTGCGGGTCCCCCGCCTTGGCCGCCGCCTTGCGCAGCGGCGAGGTCAGGTGGTGGACCTCGGGGTAGGCGGCGGGGGCGTAGGGGCCGTGCTCGCGCATGAAGCGGTTCACGAGGCCGCGGGCGGGCCGGCCGGAGAACGCCCGCGTCAGCTCGGTGCGGACGAACAGCGGGTTGGTCAGCGCCTCCTTGTGCACGGGGGCGGCGCCGGACTCGGGGGTGGCGACGAACGCGGTGCCGAGCTGGGCCGCGCTAGCGCCGGCCGCGAGCACCGCGGCGATCTGCGAGCCGCGCATGATGCCGCCGGCCGCGACGATCGGCAGCCGGACGCTCTCGCGGACCTGGGCGACCAGCGACAGCAGCCCGATGCCGGCGCCGTCCGTCTCCGGGTCGTCCCGGTGGGTGCCCTGGTGGCCGCCCGCCTCGACGCCCTGCACGATCACCACGTCGGCGCCCGCCCGCTCCACTGCCTGCGCCTCGTCGGCCGTGGTCGCCGTGACCATGGTCAGCGTGCCGACGCGGGCGAAGGAGGCGAGCACCTCGGGGGTGGGGCAGCCGAAGTGGAAGGAGACCGCGGGCACGGGGTTGTCGAGCAGGACCGCGAGTTTGGTGTCGTAGCCGTCGTCGCGTCCGCTGTCGGGATCGCCCAGCTCGGTGTCGTACCAGCCGGCCTCACCGGCGAGCTGGTGGGCGTAGACGTCGACGGCGGCCGGGTCCGTGTGCTCCTGCTGCGGCATGAAGAGGTTCACGCCGAAGGGACGGCCGGTGAGGCCGCGCAGCTGCTTGATCTCCTGGTACATGCCGTCGGCCGTCTTGTACCCGGCAGCGAGGAAGCCGAGCCCGCCGGCCTCGGAGACGGCGGCGGCCAGCTGCGGCACGGAGACACCGCCCGCCATGGGGGCCTGCACGATCGGACACCGAAGGAGATCGGTCAGCGCGGAGGACATGACGGCATGTTGTCACGTCCTCCGTACAAGTCCGAATCCGGCCGTCCGCCTGGCACAGGCCACCGGAATGTGCCTCTCCGGGCGGCCCGCGCGGGCACCGCGGGCTGCCCGGTCCGGGCGGCCCGCGCGCTCCGGCGTCAGCGTCCGTTGAAGGCGTCCTTCAGCCGGGAGAACAGGCCCTGCTGGCCGGGCTGGAACTGGCCGGTGGGCCGCTCCTCGCCGCGCAGCTTGGCCAGTTCGCGCAGCAGACGCTCCTGCTCCGGGTCCAGCTTGGAGGGGGTCATGACCTCGACGTGGACGATGAGGTCGCCCCGGCCGCCGCCCCGCAGGTGCGTGATGCCGCGGCCGTGCAGCGGGATCGACTGGCCGGACTGGGTGCCCGGTCGGATGTCGACCTCCTCCAGCCCGTCCAGGGTCTCCAGGGGCACCTTCGTGCCGAGGGAGGCTGCGGTCATGGGGAGGGTGACCGTGCAGTGCAGGTCGTCGCCGCGCCGCTGGAACTGCGCGTGCGGCAGCTCGTGGATCTCGACGTAGAGGTCACCGGCGGGGCCGCCGCCGGGGCCGACCTCGCCCTCGCCCGCGAGCTGGATCCGGGTGCCGTTGTCGACACCGGCCGGGATCTTCACCGTGAGGGTGCGGCGCGAGCGCACGCGCCCGTCGCCCGCGCACTCCGGGCACGGCGTCGGCACGACCGTGCCGAAGCCCTGGCACTGGGGGCAGGGGCGGGAGGTCATGACCTGGCCCAGGAAGGACCGCGTGACCTGGGACACCTCGCCGCGACCGCGGCACATGTCACAGGTCTGCGCGGAGGTCCCGGGGGCCGCGCCCTCGCCGTTGCAGGTGGTGCACACCACGGCCGTGTCGACCTGGATGTCCTTGGTGGTGCCGAAGGCCGCCTCGTCGAGGTCGATCTCCAGTCGGATCATGGCGTCCTGGCCGCGGCGCGTGCGCGACCGGGGGCCCCGCTGCGACGCGGTGCCGAAGAACGCGTCCATGATGTCCGAGAAGTTCCCGAACCCGCCGGCGCCGAAGCCGCCCGCGCCCCCGCCGCCGCTCTGCGAGAGCGGGTCACCGCCGAGGTCGTAGACCTGCTTCTTCTGCGGGTCCGACAACACCTCGTAGGCGGCGTTGATCTCCTTGAAGCGCTCCTGCGTCTTCGGATCGGGATTGACGTCCGGGTGCAGCTCGCGCGCGAGCCTCCGGAACGCCTTCTTGATCTCGTCCTGGGACGCGTCGCGGCGCACGCCGAGTACGGCGTAGTAGTCCGTGGCCACTTACGACTCCGCCAGGATCTGTCCGACGTACCGTGCCACTGCGCGTACCGCTCCCATCGTTCCCGGGTAATCCATGCGGGTCGGTCCGACCACGCCGAGTTTTGCGACTGCCTCGCCGCCCGAACCGTAGCCGACCGAGACCACGGACGTGGAGTTGAGCCCCTCGTGGACGTTCTCGTGACCGATCCGTACGGTCATGCCCGAATCCGTCGACTCGCCGAGCAGCTTGAGGAGCACGACCTGCTCCTCCAGGGCTTCGAGGACCGGCCGGATCGTGAGGGGGAAGTCGTGTCCGAAGCGGGTGAGATTGGCGGTGCCGCCGATCATCAGCCGCTCCTCGTTCTCCTCGACGAGCGTCTCCAGCAAAGTGGAGAGCACCGTCGCGACCGTACCGCGGTCCTCCGTCTCGAAGGCCTCCGGCAGATCCTGCACCAATTGCGGCACGTCCGCGAAACGGCGGCCCGCGATCCGGCTGTTGAGCCGGGCCCGCAGATCCGCCAGGGACGTCTCGCCGAAGGGCGCGGGGCAGTCGATCATGCGCTGCTCGACCCGGCCGGTGTCCGTGATGAGCACCAGCATGACGCGGGCCGGGGCCAGCGAGAGCAGTTCCACGTGCCGCACCGTCGAGCGGGTCAGCGAGGGGTACTGGACGACGGCGACCTGCCGGGTGAGCTGCGCGAGCAGCCGCACCGTGCGCCCCACGACGTCGTCGAGGTCGACGGCGCCGTCGAGGAAGTTCTGGATGGCGCGGCGCTCGGGCGCGGTCATCGGCTTGACGCCGGCGAGCTTGTCCACGAAGAGCCGGTAGCCCTTGTCGGTGGGGATGCGCCCGGCACTGGTGTGCGGCTGGGCGATGTACCCCTCGTCCTCCAGGGCGGCCATGTCGTTGCGGACGGTGGCCGGGGAGACGCCCAGCCGGTGGCGCTCGGTCAGCGCCTTGGAGCCGACCGGCTCCTCCGTCCCGACGTAGTCCTGGACGATGGCGCGCAGCACCTCGAGCCTGCGTTCACTGAGCATCGCGCACACCTCCAGCTGTCGGCACCTTGGTCGTCGCGGTCTTCGTCCTGGCACTCAGCGCGTGCGAGTGCCAGCGTTCCCCGGGCCAGTGTACGGCGGTGAGGTACGGCCCCGGCAAGGGCGGGCCCGTGACGCCCCGCCACGGTGTACGGACGTGTCCCGCCATGTCGCGCCGTCGTACCCCCTTGCCGCTAGCGTCTCCGTGTGACGGTGACTTGGGAAGAGGCGGGATGGGAGCAACTCGCCCCGCACGCCGGGCGGTGCCGGCTCCCGGGCTGGGACTGCACCGCGGGGCTCGTGGTGGGCGAGGGGGCGGCCCTCATGATCGACGCGGGGTCGAGCCTCGCGGAGGGCGCACGGCTGCGCGCCGAGGCGGGCCGGCTCCTGGGCCCGGAGCGGCGTGTGACGCACCTCGCACTGACGCATCCGCACTTCGACCACGTCCTCGGGGCCGCCGCCTTCTCCGGGGTGGAGGTGTTCGGCGCGGTGGGCCTGGACACCGCCCTCGCCCACGGACGCGAGGAACTGCGCGCCGACGCCGTGAGCAACGGCCTGGACCCGCGGGCGGCGGCGGAGGCGGCGGACCTGCTCGTCCGGCCCCGCCACCTCGTCTCCGGCGAGTGGACGCTGGGTCTCGGCGGCGGCACGCAGGTCCTGCTGGCGAACGTGGGCCCCGGGCACACGGCGTACGACCTCGTGGTGCTCGTGCCCGGCACCGACGGACCGGAGGTGGTGTTCTGCGGCGACCTCGTGGAGGAGTCGGGCGAGCCGCAGGCCGGTCCGGACGCCGTCCCGTCCCACTGGCCGGCGGCGCTGGACCGGCTGCTGGACCTCGGCGGCGAGGACGCGGTGTACGTGCCGGGCCACGGGGCGGCGGTGGACGCGGCGTTCGTCCGGGCCCAGCGGGACGCGCTGGCCGCCCGCTTCGGCGTGTCGTAGGCGCGGGCGGGCACTTCGGCGCGCGTCTTCTCCTATCGTCATCCGAATGCGCCAGTACTCTCCGGACCTGACCCCGCCGTGGAAGAAGCCCAAGCCCGTGCCCGAGGTCCCGGCCGACCCCGGTCTGGTGGTGGAGGAGCCCGGCACCGGTTTCTGCGGCGCGGTGATCCGCTGCGAGGCGGGCACGGTGACGCTGGAGGACCGCTTCGGCAAGCACCGGGTGTTCCCGCTGGAGCCGCGCGGCTTCCTGCTGGAGGGCAGGGTGGTCACCCTGGTGCGGCCCGCCGCCGGACCGGCCCGCCCCAGCCGCACCGCCTCCGGTTCGGTCGCCGTGCCCGGCGCCCGCGCCCGCGTGGCCCGGGCCGGCCGCATCTACGTCGAGGGCCGGCACGACGCCGAGCTCGTCGAGCGGGTCTGGGGCGACGACCTGCGTATCGAGGGCGTCGTCGTCGAGTACCTGGAGGGCGTCGACGACCTCCCCGCGGTGGTGGAGGAGTTCGGGCCCGGTCCGGACGCCCGGCTCGGGGTCCTGGTCGACCACCTGGTGCCCGGTTCGAAGGAGTTCCGGATCGCCGAAGGGGTCACGAGCGAGTACGCGCTCGTCGTGGGCCACCCCTACATCGACATCTGGGAGGCCGTGAAGCCGTCCTCCGTCGGCATCGCCGCCTGGCCCCGGGTACCGCGCGGGCAGGACTGGAAGACCGGCGTCTGCCGCGCCCTCGGCTGGCCCGAGAACACGGGCGCCGCCTGGCAGCACATCCTGTCCCGGGTCCGCTCCTACAAGGACCTGGAACCGGAACTCCTCGGCCGCGTCGAGGAACTGATCGACTTCGTCACGGCACCGGAGTAGCGCCGCGCCCGGCACGGCACGGCACGGCAAGGGGTCCGAAGGCAGACGCCAGCCCGGCCGACGGCTGGAGGACGGGGGCAGACCTCAGCCGCCCGGCGTTCGAGGACGAGCGCGACACCCGAGGACCCGGGGGGCGAATTTCAGCCCGTCCGGCGCTTGAGGACGAGCGCGTCAGCGCGACACGAGGGCGACATCAGCCCGCGGGGCGCTCAGAACAAGGGCACCCGGGTCCCGGGGGAAAATTCAGCCCGTCCGGCGTTTGAGGACAAGCGCGTCAGCGCGACTCGCCGTCCCGGGTCCCGGGTCCCGGGTCCCGGGTCCCGGGTCCCGGGGACGGAACCCCAAGGCACGGAGGAAAGCGGGCGGACCTCAGTCCACCAGGTCCCGTACCACCGCGTCCGCGAGCAACCGCCCCCGCAGGGTGAGCACGGCCCGCCCGGCCTCGTACGGGCCCGCTTCGAGGAGACCCTCGGAGAGGGCGCGACGGGAGGCAGCCAGGCCCTCGGGCCTGAGCAACGACAGCGGGCAGCCCTCACGCAGCCGCAGCTCGAGCAGGATGCGCTCGACCCGCCGGTCCTCGTCGGCGAGCAGCTCGCGTCCGGCGCCCGGCGAACGGCCGGCGGCCAGCGCGGCGGCGTACGCCCCGGGATGCTTCACGTTCCACCACCGCACGCCGCCGACGTGGCTGTGGGCACCGGGCCCGGCACCCCACCAGTCGGCGCCGCGCCAGTACAGCTCGTTGTGCAGGCAGCGTCCCGCGTCCGAGGTCGCCCAGTTCGAGACCTCGTACCAGTCGAAACCCGCCGCCGCGAGCACCTCGTCGGCGATGAGGTACCGGTCGGCGTGCACGTCGTCGTCGGTCATGGGGACCTCGCCGCGGCGGATACGGCGGGCGAGCTGCGTGCCCTCCTCCACGATCAGCGCGTACGCGGAGACGTGGTCGGGACCGGCGCCGAGGGCGGCGTCCAGGGAGGCCCGCCAGTCGTCGTCGGTCTCCCCCGGGGTGCCGTAGATCAGGTCCAGGTTGACGTGGTCGAAGCCGGCGGCGCGGGCCTCGGCGACGCACGCCTCGGGCCGGCCCGGGGTGTGGGTGCGGTCGAGCACCTTCAGGACGTGCTGCCGTGCGCTCTGCATGCCGAAGGAGATCCGGTTGAAGCCCCCGGCGCGCAGGGTGGCGAGGTAGGCGGGGTCGACGGACTCCGGGTTCGCCTCCGTGGTGATCTCGGCGTCGTCCGCGAGCCCGAACTCGTCGCGGACGGCGGCCAGCATCCGTACCAGGTCGTCGGCGGCCAGCAGTGTGGGCGTGCCGCCTCCGACGAAGACCGTGCGGACCGGGCGAGGGTCGTCGCCCAGCACCTTGCGGGCCAGCCGGACCTCGTCGATCAGGGTCGACGCGTAGTTGTCGCGGGAGGCGAGCACGCCTCCGGTGCCCCGCAGCTCGGTGGCCGTGTAGGTGTTGAAGTCGCAGTAGCCGCAGCGGGTCGCGCAGTACGGGACGTGGAGGTAGAACCCGAGGGCGCGCTCGGCGGCCCCGGCCAGGGCGTGCTCGGGCAGCGCCCCGTCGTCGGGGACGGGCTCACCGTCGGGGAGTGCGGAAGGCATGCCCTCCATTGTCCAGCACGGCTCACCCGTCCCGGTCCGCGTGGTCCGGGAGGCGGGGGCGGGGCGGCCGGTCCGGCTGCTCCGCCTGGAGGACCAGGAGGGCGAGGTCGTCCTCGGGCGGCTTGCCGCCGAAGGCGTGCACGAGCCGCCGGACGCGCTCCGCGATCAGCTGGGCGCTCAGTCCGACGCAGCCCGCGAGGGCGGTCGCGAGTCCGTCGTGGTCGTCGAACTGGCGGGCGCCGTCGCGGCGCTCGGTCACCCCGTCCGTGACGCACAGCACGGTGTCGCCCGGGTACAGCTCGAAGGTCTCGGCGGTGTAGCCCGCGTCCTCCACGACGCCGAGCAGGGTCTGCGGGGCGGCCACCTCCCGGACGGAGCCGTCGGATCCGAGGAGGAGCGGCAGCGGGTGCCCGGCGGAGGCGAGGGTGCAGCGCACGCCTCCGTCGAAGGGCACCAGCTCGCCGTAGAGCAGGGACAGGAACCGCGTCTGCGGGCCCTCGGCGTCGACCAGACCGGGCCCGCCGGTCGCGACCAGGGCGCGGGCCGCGGCGTCGGCCGCCTCGGTCGCGTCGTCGAGCAGCAGCTGGTTGAGGCGGTCCAGGACGTCGGCGACGGCGTAGCCCTCGCGGGCCAGCAGCCGCAGCCAGGGCCGGGCGAGCCCGATGACGACGGCGGCTTCGGGGCCCTTGCCCTGGACGTCGCCGACGGCGAAGCACCAGCGCCCGTCGCCGGCCGGGAACAGGTCGTAGAAGTCGCCGCTCGGGCCGCCCTTGTCACACGGCTCGTACACGAGCGCGCTGCGCACGCCGGGGATCTCGGCGACGGCGCCGGGCAGCAGGCCGCGCTGGAGCACCCGGCTGATGGTGGCCTGGCGCGCGTACTGGCGGGCGGCGCCGAT
Source organism: Streptomyces sp. NPDC028308 (assembly GCF_055565855.1). Lineage (NCBI taxonomy): Bacteria > Bacillati > Actinomycetota > Actinomycetes > Kitasatosporales > Streptomycetaceae > Streptomyces > Streptomyces sp. NPDC028308. Next base: position 567,715 of record NZ_JBVHTO010000001.1, on the reverse strand, counting down.
GGCGAGGGCGATGCGGCGGCTGAGGTCCTCGACGAGTCCGGTGACCTCGTCGGGGAAGCCGGTCAGACCGGCGCGTCCGATGACGAGGGTGCCCAGCGGCCGGCCGCCGGCGATCAGCCGGTACGCCAGTGCCGCGCCGGGCGCTCCGTGCGGACCCCGGTCCTCGCCGGGCCAGGGCACCGGGACGGCCCGGGAGCGCACCGAGTCGGGCAGCCGCGGCGGGTCGTTCTCCAGGGCGCGGCGCAGCTCCTCGATGCGGTTCTCGCTGCCGTGCCAGACCCGGGCCAGCCGTGGCCCCGTGGCGCCCGGCCGGTCGGAGCCCCGCCAGCCGGTGGCCTCGTCCTCCAGCCAGACGGCGCACCAGTCGGCGATGCGGGGCACGAGGAGCTGTCCGGCGAGGGCCGCGACCAGCTCCTCGTCGAGCTGTCCGGCGAGCAGGTCGGAGGCCTCGGCGAGGAAGGAGAGCGCGCCGCGGCTGACCCAGTCGTGGTCCCGCCGGGCCGTGCGGCCCGGTGCGGGGCCGGGCGGACCGGCGGCGGCCGTACGGTGCTCGGCGGCCGGTGCGGGGACGTGCGGGTCGCCCATGCCGTCGGCCGGGGCCGCGCCGACGGGCAGCCGCGCCCAGACGGTCTTGACGCCGGTGCGGTACGAGACGCCCCATTCGCCGGAGAGCGCGGCGACCAGGCGGAGGCCGCGCCCGTACTCCGGGGTGCCGTACGGGCGTTCGGTGCCGTCGTCCCGTACCCCGCGGGAGGGGTGGTGGTCGGCGACCTCCAGGACGAGCCCCGCCGTACCGTGGCCGCCGAGGGTGTCCGGTTCGTCCTCGTCGACGTCCGGCTCCCGCGGGTCGTCCTGGTCGAGGCGGCAGAGCAGCTCCACGTCGGTGCCGGCGTGCACGACGGCGTTGGTGACGAGCTCGCTGACGACCACGGTGGCGTCGTCGAGCAGCCGGTCGGTGACCGCGACAGTGCCGGTCAGGGCGCGTTCGGCCCAGTCGGTGAGCGCGGCCCGGACGAAGCGGCGGGCGGCGCCGGGGGCGAGCGGACCGCCGGGCAGGGTCGTGCGGGCCACCGCGCGTCGGCCCGCGCCGGGGTGCTCGGGCGCACCGCGGGCCCGGGACAGGGTCTCCCGTCGCGTCGGTATGGGCCCCACTGTGCGTCTCCCTGAGCAGTTCGGACGAATCACCTCAGCCGATGCGGACAGGGTGACAGACTGACCGTGCCCATAAGCGCCGAGTTACCGAAGTGGGCCGCCATGAGTGAGAACAGTGCCGGTGATGTGCCCGAAGACGGTCGGATCCGGGCGTCGGATCTTCGTCCGCTGCTCGCCGCGCTGACCGCGGTCAGGGACGGCTACTTCACGAAGGTGCCGGAGACCGGGCACGGGCTGGTGGCCGAGCTGAGCACCGCCTTCAACCAGGTGATGGACCGGAACATGCACTTCAACACCGAAGTGCAGCGGGTCCGCCGCGAGTTGGTGCGCCACGGCCGGCTGGACGAGCGGCTGTCGGCGAGCCCGGGGCAGGGCAGCTGGACGTCCCGGGTCGACGACGTGAACCAGCTGCTGGACGCCCTGGTGGCGCCGGCGGCGAACGCGACCCGGGTCCTGGACGCGGTGGCGGGCGGCGATCTGACCCAGCGGGTCGACCTGCACGACGGCAACCGGCAGCTGCGGGGCGATCTGCGCCGGCTGGGCCGGGCGGTCAACAAGATGGTGGACCAGCTGTCGCTCTTCACCGGCGAGGTGACCCGGGTCGCCCGCGAGGTCGGCACCGAGGGGCGGCTCGGCGGCCGGGCCAAGGCGCAGGGCCTGTCGGGGAGCTGGCGGGACGTGACGGAGGCGGTCAACACCATGGCCTCCCGGCTGACCGCCCAGGTACGGGACATCGCGCTGGTGACCACGGCGGTGGCACGCGGGGACCTGACCCGGACGGTGACGGTCGAGGCGACCGGCGAGCTGCTCGAACTCAAGCTCACCGTGAACACGATGGTGGACCAGCTCTCCGCGTTCGCCGACGAGGTGACCCGCGTGGCCCGCGAGGTGGGCACCGAGGGCCAGTTGGGCGGCCGGGCCCAGGTGCGCGGGGTTTCCGGGGTCTGGAAGGACCTCACCGACAACGTCAACTTCATGGCGTCGAACCTGACCTCGCAGGTCCGCAACATCGCCCAGGTGACCACGGCCGTCGCCAACGGCGACCTCAGCCAGAAGATCACCGTCGACGCCCAGGGTGAGATCCTCGAACTGAAGTCGACGATCAACACGATGGTGGACCAGCTCTCGGCGTTCGCCGACGAGGTGACCCGCGTGGCCCGCGAGGTCGGCACCGAGGGCAACCTCGGCGGGCGGGCCCAGGTGCGCGGGGTGTCGGGGGTCTGGAAGGACCTCACCGACAACGTCAACTTCATGGCGGACAACCTGACCTCGCAGGTCCGCAACATCGCGTTGGTGTCCACGGCGGTGGCGCAGGGCGACCTCGGCAAGAAGATCACCGTCGAGGCGAAGGGCGAGATCCTCGAACTCAAGTCGACCATCAACACGATGGTGGACCAGCTCTCCGCGTTCGCCGACGAGGTGACCCGCGTCGCCCGCGAGGTCGGCACCGAGGGCAACCTCGGCGGCCAGGCCCAGGTGCGCGGCGTCTCGGGCGTCTGGAAGGACCTCACCGACAACGTCAACTTCATGGCGCTGAACCTGACCTCGCAGGTCCGCAACATCGCGCAGGTCACCACCGCCGTCGCCAACGGCGACCTCTCCAAGAAGATCACCGTGGACGCGCGCGGCGAGATCCTGGAGCTGAAGGACACCGTCAACACGATGGTGGAGCAGCTGCGCGCGTTCGCCGACGAGGTGACGCGGGTGGCGCGCGAGGTCGGCACCGACGGCCGGCTGGGCGGACGGGCCCAGGTGCTCGGCGTCTCCGGGGTCTGGCGCGACCTGACGGACAACGTGAACTACATGGCGGACAACCTGACCTCGCAGGTGCGCAACATCGCGCAGGTCGCCACCGCGGTCGCGCAGGGCGACCTGTCCAAGAAGATCGACGTGGACGCCCGCGGCGAGATCCTGGAGCTGAAGACCACCATCAACACCATGGTGGACACGTTGTCGTCCTTCTCCTCCGAGGTCACGCGCGTGGCCCGCGAGGTGGGCAGCGAGGGCCAACTGGGCGGCCAGGCCCGGGTGGAGGGCGTGTACGGCACCTGGAAGCGGCTGACGACGAACGTCAACGAACTCGCCCTGAACCTGACCACGCAGGTCCGCGCCATCGCCGAGGTGGCCTCGGCCGTGGCCCAGGGCGACATGTCCCGCTCGATCACGGTGGAGACGCAGGGCGAGGTCACCGAGCTCAAGGACAACATCAACCTGATGGTGGCCAACCTCCGCGAGACCACCCGCGCGAAGGACTGGCTGGAGTCCAACCTCGCCCGTCTCGCGGCGCTGATGCAGGGGCACCGCGACCTGATGGAGGTCGCCGACCTGATCCTGCGCGAGCTGACGCCGCTGGTGAACGCGCAGTACGGCGCGTTCTTCCTGGCCGACCCCGAGGACGAGTCCCTGCGGACCGCCATCCCCGCGAAGGGGCTGGCGTTCATCGCCGGGTACGGCTCGGCGCAGGGCGCGACGGTCGACACGGGCGGTATGCCGGTGCACGGGCTGGTGCGGCAGGCGGCGCGGGAGAAGAAGCGCATCCTCGTGGACGAGGCCCCGCCGGACTACATCAAGATCAACAGCGGGCTGGGCGAGGCCGCGCCGGCCAGCGTCGTGATCATCCCGATCCTCTTCGAGGACAAGCTGCTCGGCGTGATCGAGCTGGCGTCGTTCTCCCGCTTCTCCGACGTCCACCTGGCCTTCTTCGACCAGTTCGTGAACACCATCGGCGTCGCGATCAACACCATCATCGCCAACTCCCGCACGGAGTCGCTGCTCGGCGAGTCCCAGCGGCTCGCCACCCAGCTCCAGGAACGCTCGGACGAACTCCAGCGCCAGCAGGGCGAGTTGCAGCGCTCCAACGCCGAACTGGAGGAGAAGGCCGCACTGCTGGCGACCTCCTCGCAGTACAAGTCCGAGTTCCTGGCGAACATGTCCCACGAGCTGCGGACCCCGCTGAACTCCCTGCTCATCCTGGCCCGGCTGCTGTCCGACAACCCGGACGGCCATCTCTCCGACCAGGAGGTGCAGTTCGCGACCACCATCCACCGCTCGGGGTCCGACCTGCTCCAGCTGATCAACGACATCCTCGACCTGTCGAAGATCGAGGCCGGGCGGATGGACGTACGCCCGAAGAAGCTGCCGCTGATCAAACTGCTCGACTACGTGCACGCCACCTTCCGCCCGCTCACCATCGACCGGGGGCTCGCCTTCGAGGTCACGGTCGGCGAGGACGTACCGCGGGAGATGTACTCGGACGAGCAGCGGCTCCAGCAGATCCTGCGCAACCTCCTCTCGAACGCGATCAAGTTCACCGCGAACGGGCGCGTCGAGCTGCGGGTCAGCCGGCTCAAGGACCCCGAGCACGTCTTCACCCGCGAGAACAGCGACGACGTGATCGCCTTCGCGGTCTCCGACACCGGCATCGGCATCGCCCCGGAGAAACTCCCGGTGATCTTCGAGGCGTTCCAGCAGGCCGACGGCACCACCAACCGCAAGTACGGCGGCACCGGGCTCGGACTCTCCATCAGCCGCGAGATCGCCGGGCTGCTCGGCGGCCGCATCATCGCCGAGAGCGCCCCCGGCCAGGGCTCCACCTTCACGCTGTACGTCCCGGTCATCAGCCCCGGGCACGCCGCCACCGGGGCGGTCGCCGAGGACCGCAGGCCGCCCGTGCCCGAGCAGCTGTCGACGGAGCCCTACACGGCCCACGACACCGAGGACTCCTGGCCGACGCTCACCAAGCTGGAGGCGTGGAAGGCGGGCCGGGCCGGCCAGGTCCTGCCCGGCCGGCGCGTACTGATCGTGGACGACGACATCCGCAACGTCTTCGCCCTCACCCACGTACTCGGCCGGGTCGGCATGCCGGTCCTGTACGCGGAGAACGGGCGCGAGGGCATAGAGACACTGGAACGCAATCCGGACGTCGAACTCGTCCTGATGGACATCATGATGCCGGAGATGGACGGCTACGAGACGATCGCCGCCATCCGCCGCACCCCCCGCTGGACGGGGCTGCCCATCGTCGCGCTGACCGCGAAGGCGATGCCGGGAGACCGCGAGAAGTCCATCGCGCGGGGCGCCAACGACTACGTACCCAAGCCGGTGGACGTCGATCAGCTGCTGACCGTCGTCTGCGCGCTGCTCGACCCCGCGGGCACGGACCCCGGCGGTGCGCCGGACCCCTCCGCCGGGTCCGCCGTCCCGGGACCGGGCCTCTCGGAGGAGCCCGCCGTCCCGCCGCTGACCGAATGAGGCACAGTCACCATGAGCGCTGAGGCAAGGACCGACGAGCGCGCGAGCATCCTCCTGGTGGACGACATGGAGGACAACCTGGTCGCCTTGGAGGCCGTCCTGGGGTCGCTCAACGAGCCGCTGGTGCGGGCGCGTTCGGGCGAGGAGGCGATGAAGGCGCTGCTGCGGCAGCGGTTCGCCGTCGTCCTGCTCGACATCCGGATGCCGGGCATGGACGGCTTCGAGACCGCCGCGAACATCAAGCGGCTCGACCAGACCAAGGACGTCCCGATCATCTTCCTGACCGGCACGGACGCCGACGCGGGCTACGCCTTCCGCGGGTACGCGACGGGCGCAGCGGACTACCTGACGAAGCCCTTCGACCCGTGGGTGCTGCGTGCCAAGGTGACCGTCTTCCTCGACCTGCACCGCAAGAGCCGTCAGCTGGAGCGGATGCTGGCCCGCGAGCAGGCCCAGTTCGACGAGCTGGCCGAGCGCCTGCACACGGTCGAGACCCGCATGATTGCCGGCGGCACCCCGGACGTCGCCGAACTACGAGGCCACATCCGGAAGATGGAGGAGCTGCTCACGGAGATGCGGCGCGGGCGAGGCCTGTAGACGTCGACCGTCCGGCCCGTCACGCCGTGCGGGTACGGGGAGCCGGGGACCGCCGACCCCTCACGGCTTGGCGGTGCGGAAACCGCCGGCCCTCACGGCTTGGCGGTGCGAGGGCCGGCGATCACCGGTCTCCGCACCGCCGGACGGTTACGCCTCGCGCGAGCCGGCGTACATCTCCTCGATGAGGTGCTTGTACTCCCGCTCCACGACCGGGCGCTTCAGCTTCAGGCTCGGGGTGATCTCCCCGTGCTCCACGTCCAGGTCCCGCGGCAGCAGCCGGAACTTCTTGATGGTCTGCCAGCGCTGGAGACCGTCGTTGAGCTGCTTGACGTAGCCCTCGACCATCTCGACCGTGACCGGCGCGGCGACGACCTCGGCGTACGACTTGCCCTCCAGGCCGTTCTCCTTCGCCCAGTCCAGGATGGACGGCTCGTCCAGGGCGATGAGCGCGGTGCAGAAGTTCCGGTCGGCGCCGTGCACGAGGATGTTGGAGACGTACGGGCACACGGCCTTGAACTGGCCCTCGACCTCGGCGGGCGCGACGTACTTGCCGCCGGAGGTCTTGATGAGGTCCTTCTTGCGGTCGGTGATCCGCAGGTAGCCGTCCGGGGACAGCTCGCCGATGTCACCGGTGTGGAACCAGCCGTCGGACTCCAGCACCTCGGCGGTCTTCTCGGGCAGCCCGTGGTAGCCCTCCATGATGCCGGGGCCGCGCAGCAGGATCTCGCCGTCGTCCGCGATGCGCACCTCGGTGCCGGGCAGCGGCTTGCCGACCGTGCCGGTGCGGTACGCCTCGCCGGGGTTCACGAAGGAGGCGGCGGAGGACTCGGTGAGCCCGTAGCCCTCCAGGATGTGGATGCCGGCGCCCGCGAAGAAGTAGCCGATCTCCGGCGCGAGCGCGGCGCTGCCGGAGACACAGGCGCGCAGGTTGCCGCCGAAGGCCTCGCGGATCTTGGCGAAGACCAGGGTGTCGGCGACCTTGTGCTTGGCCCCGAGCCCGAAGGGGACGGAGGCGACGCCGGTGCGCCGGAAGTTGTCCTGGCTGACCTTCGCGTACTCGCGGGCCACCTCGGCGGCCCACTGGAAGATCTTGTACTTGGCGCCGCCACCGGACCGCGCCTTGGCCGCGACCCCGTTGTAGACCTTCTCGAAGATGCGCGGCACGGCCGCCATGTAGGTGGGCTGCACCACCGGCAGGTTCTCGATGATCTTGTCGACCCGGCCGTCCACGGCGGTGACGTGACCGACCTCGATCTGCCCCGAGGTGAGCACCTTGCCGAACACGTGGGCGAGCGGCAGCCACAGGTACTGCACGTCGTCGGCGCTGATCAGACCGGTGGCGACGGTGGCCTTGGCCATGTACGACCAGTTGTCGTGCGGCAGCCGGACACCCTTGGGGCGCCCCGTCGTACCCGAGGTGTAGATCAGCGTGGCGAGCTGGGCGGCGGTGATCGCGCCGACCTTCTCCTTGATCAGGTCGGGGTTCTTCTCCAGGTACTTGGCGCCGCGCGCCTCCAGCTCGGCGAGCGACAGCACCCAGTCGCCCTCGTCCCCGTCGGCGTCCAGGCCGGAGGGGTCGACGACCACGACATGGGTCAGCTCGGGCAGGTCGGCCCGCTTGGCGCGCGCCTTGGCGAGCTGCGCGGCGTCCTCCGCGATCAGCACCTTGCTCTCCGAGTCGGAGAGGATGAACGCGGACTCCTCCGCGTTCGTCTGCGGGTACACGGTCGTCGTGGCCGCGCCGGCGCACATGATGCCGAGGTCCGCGAGGATCCACTCGACGCGGGTGGAGGAGGCCAGCGCCACACGCTGCTCCGGCCGCACCCCCAGCTCGATCAGGCCCGCCGCGATGGCGTAGACCCGCTCGGCGGCCTGCGCCCAGGTCAGCGACTTCCACTCGTCCGGGCCCTGGCCCGCGGCCGGTGGTACGGGATAGCGGTAGGCCTCGGCATCGGGCGTGGCCGCCACGCGCTCCAGGAAGACGGCCGCCACGGAGGGCGGACGGTTCTCGATCAGGGTCTGTGTGTCGCTCACGACATCCTCCGGGGCCCGCGACAGTGCGTGCGACTGGCTCGATCGACTGCTGTGCGGCTGGCTGGTTGCGGCTGTGTTGTCGTCACTCACGAAGCCTTGTTTAACTCGTGAGTAACTACCGAGCAGAGATCAGAGTAAGGCCCGACCGCCTGGTATGTAAGAGGCAGCGGCCTGTCACTTCCTACAGAGAGCAACCGGCCGCATGCACAGGGGGCCCGCCGCCGGCGAGCGGAACGGGCCCCTGCCGCCCGGTCCGTTTCCGGGCGTCGTCCGTCTTTCGGACGGCTGCTTCTCGATCCGGGTGGCTACTTCTTGCCCTTGCCCGAGCCGGCGTTGTCGTCACTGGAGAGCACGGCGATGAAGGCCTCCTGCGGGACCTCCACGGAACCCACCATCTTCATCCGCTTCTTGCCCTCCTTCTGCTTCTCCAGCAGCTTCCGCTTCCGGGAGATGTCACCGCCGTAGCACTTGGCGAGGACGTCCTTGCGGATGGCGCGGATGGTCTCGCGGGCGATGACGCGCGAGCCGATGGCGGCCTGGATCGGCACCTCGAAGGCCTGCCGCGGGATCAGCTCGCGCAGCTTGGCCACGAGCCGCACGCCGTAGGCGTACGCCGCGTCCTTGTGGGTGATCGCCGAGAAGGCGTCCACCTTGTCGCCGTGCAGCAGGATGTCGACCTTGACCAGGCTCGACGTCTGCTCGCCGGTGGGCTCGTAGTCGAGCGAGGCGTAACCGCGCGTCTTGGACTTCAGCTGGTCGAAGAAGTCGAAGACGATCTCCGCGAGCGGCAGCGTGTACCGGATCTCCACCCGGTCCTCGGACAGGTAGTCCATGCCGAGCAGCACACCGCGCCGGGTCTGGCACAGCTCCATGATCGAGCCGATGAACTCCGACGGCGCGAGGATCGTGGCACGTACGACGGGCTCGTACACCTCACTGATCTTGCCCTCGGGGAACTCGCTCGGGTTGGTGACCGTGTGCTCGCTGCCGTCCTCCATGAGGACGCGGTAGACCACGTTGGGCGCCGTGGCGATGAGGTCGAGCCCGAACTCGCGCTCCAGCCGCTCGCGGATGACGTCCAGGTGCAGCAGTCCGAGGAAGCCGACGCGGAAGCCGAAGCCCAGCGCCGCCGAGGTCTCCGGCTCGTACACCAGGGCGGCGTCGTTGAGCTGGAGCTTGTCGAGCGCGTCACGCAGCTCGGGGTAGTCGGACCCGTCGAGCGGATACAGCCCCGAGAAGACCATCGGCTTCGGGTCCTTGTAACCGCCGAGCGCCTCGGTCGCACCCTTGTTCAGGGTGGTGATCGTGTCACCGACCTTGGACTGACGGACGTCCTTCACGCCGGTGATGATGTACCCCACCTCGCCGACACCGAGGCCGTCGGCCGACAGCATCTCGGGCGAGTTGGTGCCGATCTCCAGCAGCTCGTGCGTGGCGTTGGTGGACATCATCCGGATGCGCTCACGTTTGTTGAGCTGCCCGTCGATGACACGCACGTACGTCACGACACCGCGGTAGGAGTCGTAGACCGAGTCGAAGATCATCGCGCGCGCCGGGGCGTCGGCGACACCGACCGGGGCCGGCACCTCCGCGACCACCCGGTCGAGCAGCGCCTCGACACCCATGCCGGTCTTCGCGGAGACCTTCAGCACGTCGTCGGGGTCGCACCCGATGAGGTTGGCCAGCTCCTCGGAGAACTTCTCCGGCTGCGCCGCCGGCAGGTCGATCTTGTTCAGTACGGGGATGATCTTGAGGTCGTTCTCCATCGCCAGGTAGAGATTGGCGAGAGTCTGCGCCTCGATGCCCTGGGCCGCGTCGACCAGCAGGACCGTGCCCTCACAGGCCGCGAGGGACCGGGACACCTCGTACGTGAAGTCGACGTGCCCGGGGGTGTCGATCATGTTGAGGATGTGGGTCCTGCCCGGGTCCTCCGTGGGAGCCCAGGGCAGCCGGACCGCCTGGGACTTGATCGTGATGCCACGCTCGCGCTCGATGTCCATACGGTCGAGGTACTGAGCACGCATCTGCCGCTGGTCGACCACCCCGGTCAGCTGGAGCATGCGGTCGGCGAGCGTGGACTTGCCGTGGTCGATGTGCGCGATGATGCAGAAATTGCGGATCAGAGCCGGGGCGGTACGGCTCGGCTCGGGCACATTGTTAGGGGTCGCGGGCACGCAGGGTCCTGTCTCTTGAGGCGCCTGTCGCCTCGGGTCGGATCGATACGTAGGCTCCATGGTCCCACGGGCGGGGAGCTGCGACCGGTTTGGGCCGCCCCCGCGACGACTGGTAGCCTGGGTGGCTGTGTCTCATGCCCTCTCTGCACGAGGCACAGACGGCTCCACCGGGTGACCGGAGGGGTATCGGCTCCGCCGGGCTACCAGCGGGGCAGCAGTTCCGCCGGTTCGCCGGGGAGCTACTCGAAGATCAATCATCGGCGCGTGAGGCCTGCCCTCGCGCGCCTGAACCTGAAAAGGCTCATCAGTGGCGAACATCAAGTCCCAGATCAAGCGGATCAAGACCAACGAGAAGGCCCGGCTGCGCAACAAGGCCGTCAAGTCCTCTCTGAAGACCGCGATCCGCAAGGCCCGCGAGGCCGCTGCCGCGGGTGACGTCGAGAAGGCCACGGAGTACACGCGCGACGCGTCGCGCGCGCTCGACAAGGCCGTCTCGAAGGGCGTCATCCACAAGAACCAGGCCGCCAACAAGAAGTCGGCGCTTGCTTCGAAGGTCGCTTCCCTCAAGGGCTGAGTCGGCTGAGCCCTCGCGGGCTCGACCCCTGACTTGACCGTCGGCTGGACCCGAGCGGGCCCTCTCTCTCCGCTCCCACCCGACACCCCCGGACCCACGCGCGACCTGCGTTCGCCACGCGGGCGTGGATCCACAGAGCTTGCTCCAAGAACCCCGGCACCCCCTCCTTCCCCAGGAGGGGTGGCTGGGGCTTTTGGGTTTTCGGGGTGGGCCACGGGTGCCGGGGGGGCCGCCGTGCGGGCGTTGGGCGCGAGTGCCTGGGGCGACGGGTGCCCAGAGGCGGGTCCGCTGGGGCGGCGCAGAGGTGTGAGGTGAGGTGGCACGAGTGCCTGCGGGCGGGGCGAGGCGGTAGCGGGAGTTAGTAGGTCCTCAAACGCTGGATGGGCTGAGAATCCAACCCTCAGCACGAACCCGGGACCCGGGACCCGGGGCAACCGTCGGCCAGCGGCACCCGGCATCCGGCACCCGCAGCGCGAGCCGAAGGGGTCGGGAAAGTCACCCCGGTTTCGGGGCTAGCCCCGCCTGGACCGCGCCGCCCGGGCGATGGCGACGACCGCCTTCTCGAGCGCGTACTCGGGATCATCCCCACCCCCCTTCACCCCCGCATCGGCATCGGCCACAGCCCGCAACGCATAGGCGACCCCGTCGGGAGTCCACCCCCGCATCTGCTGCCGCACCCGGTCGATCTTCCACGGTGGCATCCCCAGCTCCCGGGCCAGATCGGCGGGCCGCCCGCCCCGCGCGGACGACAGCTTGCCGATCGCCCGCACGCCCTGCGCCAACGCACTGGTGATCATCACCGGCGCGACCCCGGTCGACAGGGACCAGCGCAACGCCTCCAGCGCCTCCGCCGCCCGCCCCTCCACGGCCCGGTCGGCCACGGTGAAGCTCGACGCCTCGGCCCGCCCGGTGTAGTACCGCCCGACCACGACCTCGTCGATCGTGCCCTCGACATCCGCGGTCAGCTGCGACACCGCGGACGCCAGCTCCCGCAGGTCGCTCCCGATGGAGTCGACGAGCGCCTGACACGCCTCGGGCGTCGCCGACCGGCCGAGCGCCCGGAACTCACTGCGCACGAACGCCAGCCGGTCCGCCGGCTTCGTCATCTTCGGACAGGCAACCTCGCGCGCTCCCACCTTGCGCGCGGCGTCGAGCAGCCCCTTGCCCTTGGCCCCGCCCGCGTGCAGCAGCACCAGGGTGATCTCCTCCGCGGGCGCCCCGAGGTATGCCTTCACGTCCTTGATCGTGTCGGCCGACAGATCCTGGGCATCCCGTACGACGACCACCTTGCGCTCGGCGAACAGCGACGGACTCGTCAGCTCCGCGAGCGTCCCCGGCTGCAACTGGTCCGGCGTGAGATCCCGCACGTCCGTGTCGGCATCGGAGGCCCGGGCAGCGGCCACCACCTCCTGCACGGCACGGTCGAGCAGGAGATCCTCCTGTCCCACGGCTAGCGTGACAGGGGCGAGGGGGTCGTCTTGTGCAGTCTTCCTGGCCATCGCGCCAAGCATCCCACGCGCCACTGACAACCCACCGCCCGCGGACCCACGCAGCCCTGAGCAGGCGGCCAGGGAGTTCCGACAGGGCGCCTGGTCACCAATACGCGGCGACGTCGACCGGCCGGCCCACAGGACGTAAGCGGGCGTCGGCCCCCGCTTACGGCTCCTCCCGCCAGCCGTCCCACTCGCCCGCGAACTCGTCCAGCTCCGCGGGAACGAGCCGCCCGTCCGAGTCCCGCAGCACGACCAGCCACTGCGCGTCCTCGGCATCGTCCTCACCGGCCAGCGCGTCCCGTACGAGCTGCGGCTCCTCGTCCAGGCCGAACCGGTCCCCGAGTGCCTCCAGCGCCTCCTCCGCCGCATCGCGGTCGGGCAGCACCAGCACATGTCTCACATCGCTCACGGAGACATTTTCCGCGACGGCCATCGGCCCTGGACGCCGGGCCCACCCAACGCCGGGAACACCCTTCGCCGGGCCCTCCGACCGACGGCACCTGACGCCCAGCCGCTCCTCACCGGCCGCCGGCGCCGGCCCCGCATGGCCTCGGACAACGTCGGACGACCCCGGACAGCGCCGGAAGACCCCGACGCCCCCGGCAACTCACGAAAGCCTGGCGCGGCATCGGGACCGCTCTTGGCGCCTCGGAGCATCCCGGACAGCCTCAACAATCGCGGGCTGCCCCGGGTGGCCATGACGACCTGGGACGACCTCGGCCGATCAGGCCTCCCGCACCACCGGAACCCGGCCCAGCTCCATCCCGAACCGCTCCCGGTAGACCCCCAGCACCTCCTCGTCCGTACCCAGCTCCGACACCTCCTTCGTGCCGTCGACTCCGGTCACCGTGAAGACCCGGCCGCTCAACGTGATCCGCCCTCCGTCCTCCGTGACACGCGAACACACCAGCGACTGCGTGAAGTGCGACTCCGGTGACGTGCTGTGCCACCAGGCCCCCGCCACGAAGTCCCCGAGCACACGCCGGCGCGTCTCCAGGCGGTACTGCGCGGTTCCGTCCCGCAGCACATCCAGATCCCCGTACTCCGGCGCACCGTCCAAGCCCGGCTCCTCCGCCTCTTCCACACGGAACGTGCCGGCCGGATCGACCTGGTCGTCCCTCTCCCCGAAGGCCAGCGGCCAGTGACTGTTCGCCCCGAAGCCCACGTCGGCCAGCAGGTCGCCCCCGTCCGACGTCCGCACCCGCAGCGCGAGGTGGTCGTAGGGGATCCCGAGCCGGCCGCCCGCCCCGTGCACCCGCGCCGCGAGCAGGGTCACGTCGAATCCCAGACCAGCCAGCAACATCCCGAAGGCGCCGTTCAGTTCGTAGCAGAAGCCGCCCCTGCGGGCCCCCACCACCTTGTCCAGCAACCGCTTCTCCTCCAGCACGATCTCCTCACCGAGGTGGATCGACAGGTTCTCGAACGGAACGGTTCGCAGATGCCGCACCTGGAGCTCACGCAGCGCTTCGGCCGTGGGCCGCTCGGGGCGGGCGGCCCCGATACGACGGAGATAGGCGTCGATCTGTGCGGAATTCATGACCCCAGTCTCCCTCCGCGACCGCCGGACACCCCGTCCCGAACCACCGTTCCGACTGATTCCCTCCTTCCGGCCCGCCCCACCCTCGGCTGCGCCCTCCCCTCCCGGCCCCTCACCCCCTGGCCACCCGCAGTCCCTCACCCGAGCCCGTGACCGCGATGGCCCCGTCCTTGTCCGTGCGCATCACCGCCGCACCCCCGGAACGCAGCGCGGCGACCGTGCTGGGTGCCGGGTGTCCGTACGGGTTGTCCTCGCCGCACGAGATCAACGCGAGCCTCGGAGCCACCCTGCGTATGAGCTGCGGATCCTGGTAGGCCGAGCCGTGGTGGGCGACCTTGAGCACGTCCACGGCGCCCAGGCCCGCGCCGCCGGGCGACCTCAGCAGGGCCTGCTGGGCGACGGGTTCCAGGTCGCCGAGCAGCAGGAGGGACAGTCCCGCCGACCGCACGAGCAGGGCGACACTGGCGTCGTTCGGGCCCTCGGCCGGCGGGGCGGGACCCGGTGGCGGCCACACCACCCGCCAGTCGAGGTCTCCGGTACGCCTCCGCTCCCCCGCCGCGGCACGGGTCACGGGGATGTGCCGCGCCGCCGCCTGGGACCGCACGAACCTTGCCTGCTCGGGCGGCTCTTCCAGGCCGGTCGTCTCGATGGCGCCCACCGAACGCCCCCGCAGCACGCCCGGCAGCCCCGCCACGTGGTCGGCGTGGAAGTGGGTCAGCAAGACCAGCGGGATCCTCGTGATGCCGAGCTCGCTGAGGCACCGGTCGACGAGCACCGGGTCCGGTTCCGCGTCCACCACCACGCCCGTACCGTCGCCCGCCGCGAGTACGGTCGCGTCCCCCTGTCCAACGTCGCACACCGCGAACCGCCAGCCCGGCGGCGGCCAGCCCGTGATAACCCGGGTCAACGGCGGCGGCTGCACCACGGCCAGCAGGAACAGCACGGCACAGACTCCGCACAGCCAGGGGTGTCTCACCAGCCTGCGCCCCACCAGTACGACGACCGCCGTGACCAGGGCGAGCAGCAACGCGCCCGTCCAACTACCCGGCCAGTCCACCCCCGCGCCGGGCAGCGCCGCCCCGGTGCGGGCGATGTCCGCGATCCACCCGACGGGCCAACTCGCGCACCAGGCGAGTGCCTTGGCGACCGGCATCGCCACCGGCGCCGCCGCGAGGGCGGCGAAACCCAGCACCGTGGCCGGCGCGACCGCGAACTCGGCCAGGAGGTTGCACGGCACCGCCACGAGGCTCACCCGGGCGGACAGCACCGCCACCACCGGCGCGCACAGGACCTGGGCGGCCGCCGCCGCGGCCAGCGCCTCGGACACCCTGGGCGGGACCCGGCGCCTCTGGAGCGCGGCGCTCCAGCGCGGGGCGATGGTGAGCAGCGCGCCGGTCGCCAGCACGGAGAGCAGAAAGCCGTAACTCCGCGCCAGCCAGGGGTCGTAGAGCACCAGCACCAGGACCGCGGTGGCCAGCGCCGGGATCAGGGATCTGCGTCGTCCGGTCGCGATGGCGAGCAGCACGATCGCACCGCACGCCGCGGCCCGCAGCACACTGGGGTCCGGTCGGCACACGATCACGAAGCCGAGCGTGAGCGCACCGCCGAACAGCGCGGTCGTCCGCAACGACATTCCGAGTCCGGCCGCCAGACCACGGCGCTCGGCCCGCTGCGCCAGCCCCGGTGGTCCGATGAACAGGACGAGCAGAACCGCGAGGTTGCCGCCGCTGACCGCCAGCAGATGGGCGAGGTCGGTCGCCTTGAACGCCTCGTCCAGCTCCGGGGAGACGCGTGAGGTGTCGCCGACGACCAGGCCCGGCAGCAACGCCCGCGCGTCCGGGTCCAGCCCCTCGGTCGCCTCCCGCAGCCCGCCGCGCAGCCGGCCCGCGAGGCGCTGCACCCCCGACGGCTCCCCCACGACGTCGGGTGCCCCTCCGCCGCGGACACGTAGGACACCCGCGATCCGGTCACCGCCGGTCAGGGCGGGCACGACCTGGGCGGACACCCGTACCCGCGTGGACGGCAGCAGCTCCAGCCATCGTGAGCGCCCCGCGCCTCCCCGCTTCCGGTAGCCGCTCGCGTCCACGATCACCAGCACCGGCGTGCGGGTCGCCACGACCGTCCCGTCCGGCTTCCTCACCCGCCGCACCTCCGCGTCGAGCAGCACCGCCGTGGGAGCCGCTTGATCTCCCCTGACGCGGGGCCGGGTGAGCCGGGGGTCGGAGGTGAGCTGCACCTCGGCCGTGATCCGCGCGTACTGCCGTGCCAGGTCAGGCACGGGGCCCCGGCGCAGATCCGCCCCGTGCACTCCGGCGGAGGTGGCGGCCGCGGCGACACACAACAGCACGGCGGCCGCCGAAACCTGCGGCCACGCCCCCGACGGACCCCGGACGCCGTCTCCTCGTCGCCGCCCCGGCGATGCAACAGGCGCCCCGACCACCGCCCCCTCGCCGCCCACTCCCCCGTCCGACGGTGCTCCCCTTTGCACCCCATGCGCCCCTCGCCACCGCATCAGCAACAGCACGGCCGCCCCCGCGAGGCAGACCACGACCAGGCCCGTCACCCACGTGCCGGACACGTGCACCGTCAGCGCCGCCGTCGCCCAGGCCGCCAGGGCGGGCGGCACCAACCTCAGGTCCGTCGCCCCTTCCTGGCGGGGGTGCGACGCCCCCAGCCGCTTGCCGGAGACGGCGTGCACCGCCGGGCGGTCGGGTGCCCCGGGTTCCGTGGTCCCCGTCCCGCTCATGGCCGTACGAGATTTCGCAGATCGGCGAAGCGGCGGTCACCGATGCCGTTGACCTCGCGCAGTTCGTCGACCGAGCGGAAACCCCCGTGCTGGGCGCGGTAGTCGATGATGTGCTGGGCCAGAACGGGCCCGACTCCCGGCAGGGTGTCCAACTGCTCCGCCGTGGCGGCGTTCAGGGAGACCGGCGCCGCGGGAGGCCCACCGGGCACCGACCCGGTGACGGACCCAGCGCCGCCCGAAGTCCCCGCCTGGCCGGAGCCGACACCGGCCGGGGGCGCGGGGCCGCCGACGACCACCTGCTCGCCGTCGACCAGGAGACGTGCCCGGTTCAGGCCCTCGGTCTTCGTGCCGGGACGCACCCCGCCGGCCGCCCGCAGAGCGTCGGCGACCCGTGAACCGGCCGGCAGCCGTTGGACACCGGGACTGCGTACCTTGCCGCTGACGTCCACGAAGATCGCGCTGCCGGGGCCTCCGCCCGGAGTCGGCGCGCCGGTCGAGGACTCGGGCTTCGTGCCCTCCCGTCCGCTCTCCTCCCCGTAGGGAACCGCCGCCCGTACGACTTCCGGTGCGCGGACCTGCTGAGTGCGTCCCGTCCAGAAGTGCTGGGCGGCGAAGACCGCGGCGACGACGAGCACGACGGTGAGTGCGGCCACACTCCGCCGTTCCAGTCCGCACCGCGACTGGAGCCACAGCGGCAGACGCTCCCGCACCGCGGGCCCCACCCGCTCGCGCCACGCACCGGGCACCCCGCCGATATCGGCACCCGTCCCCGAGCCAACCCCCGCGACCGCACCCTCATAAGCACCACCGCCAGCGCCAGCGCCAGCACCCGGACCCGCACTGACATCGCCGCGACGAGATGCACCACCGCGACGCCCCTCGCTCCCACGGACCTCCCCGGCCCACCCTCCAGGCGGCCCAAGCTCCGAACCCACCAACAGCCCGTCGGAATCAACCGACGGCCTGACCTCTGAATCCGCCGGCGGCCCATCCGAACCGACCGACGGCCCAACCCCCGAACCCCCCGGTTCCCCTGCTCTTTCGGCGAAGAGCGCCTCCGCCCGTCGGCGGAGCACCTCCGCCGATGTCTGATGTCGTCCGCCCCGGCCGCGGGCGTGGTGCCGCCGATGACGGGTGCGCCCGTCGGAGACGGGGCCCCTGCCCGGGCCGCTGGTCGCGATGGCTGTACGTGAGCGTGATCGAAGTGCCATGCGCCGAGGATGAGCCAACCCACGGCTCCCGCGATGATCTTGGTCAATTCCCGTGGACGACGGCCCCGTTGTGGATAACTCGCTCACTCGTACGGGGGAAATCCCACCCCGTCGGCCGTCTCACCGAGGGGAGACGACCGCTCCCAGCAACCCCGGTCCCGTGTGCGCCCCGATGACCGCCCCGACCTCACTGACATGGAGATCCGCGAGGCCCGGCACCCGTGCCCGCAGCCGGTCGGCCAGCGCCGACGCCCGCTCGGGGGCGGCGAGATGGTGGACCGCGATGTCCACCTGCGCGGCCCCCGCGCGGTCGGCCACGATCTCCTCCAGGCGCGCGATCGCCTTGGACGCGGTCCGGACCTTCTCCAGGAGTTCGATGCGCCCGCCGTCCAGCTGGAGCAGGGGCTTCACCGCCAGGGCGGAGCCCAGCAGGGCCTGGGCGGCACCGATCCGGCCACCTCGGCGCAGATAGTCGAGGGTGTCGACATAGAAGAAGGCGGAGGTGCCCGCGGCCCGTTTCTCCGCTGCCGTGACCGCGTCGTCGACGGTGCCGCCCGCCTCGGCGGACGCGGCGGCGGCCAGTGCGCAGAAGCCGAGGGCCATCGCGACCATGCCGGTGTCCACCACGCGCACGGGCACCGGCGCCTCACGCGCCGCGAGGACGGCGGCGTCGTACGTGCCGGAGAACTCGGCGGACAGGTGGAGGGAGACGATGCCCGGGGCGCCCGACTCGGCGACCTTGCGGTAGGTCTCGGCGAAGACCTCGGGGCTGGGCCGGGAGGTGGTGACGGACCGCCGCTTCTGCAGGGCCTGGGCCAGGGAGCGGGCCGAGATCTCGGTGCCCTCTTCGAGGGCCCGGTCACCGAGGACCACGGTGAGGGGCACCGCCGTGATGCCGTGGCGCTCCATCGTCCGTGGCGGCAGGTAGGCCGTTGAATCGGTGACGATCGCGACATGGCGGGACATGAGCTGGAGGTTACCTGTCGGGGCGGGCGAGCGGCAGTCCGGCCCCGGGCGCCGGGAGCGGGGCCGACCGGATCAAGTGGTGCTCTCGGGGCGGGGCTTCTTCTGCCAGGGGTGGACGGGCCGCGGTGCCGGCGGGGTGATGGCCGACCGGGTGGGCTCCTCGGCCGCGCGGGCCCCGGGTGTCTCGGGCCACGTCTGGCGGCCGGACGTCGCGTCCTCGGGTGCCGGCGCCTGGGGCCAGGACGAGGTGCCGGTCGGCTCCGTCGTCCAGTGGCGCAGCGCGCCCGCCTCCATGTCTATCTGCGTGCTCAGCGAGTCGAGGTCGTCGTCGGCGAAGCGGCGGGCCCGGTCGCGGGCCGCCCAGCGCAGGGCGTCGGCCGAGCGCGTGATCTGCTCGGTGCGCTCGCGGAGACCGGGCAGGCGGGAGACGAGCGTGCCCCGGTCTGGTTCGGTCTCCAGGCGCTTGAGCTCGCCGTCCAGTTCGTGTCCGTGAGCGCTGAGCCGCTCGAAGAGGCCCAGCGACTCCTTCAGGGACTCGTCGTGGGTCACGCCCGCGTGCAGGGCGTCCTGGGTGGCGCGCATCGACGTCCGCAGCTTGAGCCGGAGCTGGGCCAGCTCGCCGGTGGGGCCCGGCTGGGCGAGGGTCCTGGCGCGCAGGGTGGTGTCCTCGACGGTGCGGCGCGCCTGGGTCAGCGTGCGGTCCACGCCGCGCTTGGCGGCGCCGACGACCTTCACGGTGGCGTACGCGCCGAGGACCACGAACAGCAGGAAGAGCAGTGCCATCACTGCGACCACGGCTTCCACCACGCTCCTCCTCCGTCCGGCGCGGCGGCTGCCGCGGCTCTTCAACGGTAAACGCAACGGGCAGGTCCGGAGTTCCACAAGAACCCCGAACCTGCCCGTAGGGGACTACCCCGACGGCCGGACACGAAGGTGCCGGGCCGGCGTCGTTCGACTACGCCGGGACGATGTTCACCAGCTTCGGCGCCCGCACGATGACCTTGCGGATACCGGCGCCGTCCAGGGCGGCGACGACCCGCTCGTCGGCCAGCGCGACCTTCTCCAGCTCCTCGTCGGAGATCGCCGGGGAGACCTCCAGGCGCGCCTTGACCTTGCCCTTGATCTGCACGACGCAGGTCACGGCCTCGTCGACCACGTAGGCGGGGTCGGCGACCGGGAAGTCCTGGTGGACGACCGAGCCGGTGCGGCCCAGCTTGCGCCACAGTTCCTCGGCGATGTGCGGGGCCAGCGGGGCGACCAGCAGCACCAGGGACTCGGCGACCGTGCGCGCCAGCGGGCCGCCCGCCTTGGTCAGGTGGTTGTTCAGCTCGGTGACCTTGGCGATGGCGGTGTTGAAGCGCAGGCCCTCCAGGTCCTGGCGGACGCCGTCGATCGCCTTGTGCAGGGCACGCAGCGTGGCCTCGTCCGGCTCGGTGTCGACGACCGTGACCTCGCCCGTGGTCTCGTCGACGACGTTGCGCCACAGCCGCTGCAGCAGCCGGAACTGTCCCACCACCGCGCGCGTGTCCCACGGCCGCGACACGTCCAGGGGGCCCATCGCCATCTCGTACAGGCGCAGGGTGTCCGCCCCGTACTCGGCGCAGATCTCGTCCGGGGTCACCGCGTTCTTCAGGGACTTGCCCATCTTGCCCAGCAGCCGGGAGACCTTCTCGCCCTCGAAGTAGAACGCGCCGTCGCGCTCCTCCACCTCGGCGGCGGGTACGGCGATCCCGCGCGCGTCGCGGTAGACGTACGCCTGGATCATGCCCTGGTTGAACAGCTTGTGGAACGGCTCGGCGGAGGAGATGTGGCCCAGGTCGTACAGGACCTTCGACCAGAAGCGCGCGTACAGCAGGTGCAGCACGGCGTGCTCGGCGCCGCCCACGTACAGGTCGACTCCGCCGTGCGGCTGACCCTCGCGAGGGCCCATCCAGTACCGCTCGATCTCGGGGTCGACCAGCTTCCGGTCGTTGTGCGGGTCCAGGTAGCGCAGCTCGTACCAGCAGGAACCGGCCCAGTTGGGCATGGTGTTGGTCTCGCGGCGGTACTTCTTCGGCCCGTCGCCCAGGTCCAGGGTGACGTTGACCCAGTCCTCGTTGCGGGACAGCGGGGTCTCCGGGGAGGTGTCCGCGTCGTCCGGGTCGAAGGTGCGCGGCGAGTAGTCCTCGACCTCGGGCAGCTCCAGCGGCAGCATGGACTCGGGCAGCGGGTGGGCGATGCCGTCCTCGTCGTAGACGATCGGGAAGGGCTCGCCCCAGTAGCGCTGGCGGCTGAACAGCCAGTCGCGCAGCCGGAAGTTGACGGTGCCCTCGCCGATGCCCTTGCCGGACAGCCACTCGGTGATGCGCGCCTTGGCCTCGGTGACGCCCAGGCCGTCCAGGGTGATGTCCTCACCCGTGGAGTTGACGATCTTCGCGTCGTACGAGGCGAAGGCGTCGTCCCACGTCGAGGGGTCGGTGCCCCGGTCGTCCGAGGGCTCGACGACGCAGCGCATCGGCAGCTCGAAGGCGCGCGCGAACGCGAAGTCGCGGCTGTCGTGCGCGGGGACGGCCATGATCGCGCCGGTGCCGTAGCCCATCAGGACGTAGTCGGCGATGAAGACCGGGATGCGCTCGCCGCTGACCGGGTTGGTCGCGTACACGCCGGTGAAGACGCCGGTCTTGTCCTTGGCCTCGGCCTGCCGCTCGACGTCGGACTTGGAGGCGGCCTGCGCGCGGTAGGCGGCGACGGCCTCGGCGGGGGTGGCGTGGCCGCCCGTCCACACGTCGTGGGTGCCCTCGGGCCATGCGTCGGGCACGAAGGTGTCGACCAGGGGGTGTTCGGGGGCCAGCACCATGTAGGTGGCGCCGAACAGGGTGTCCTGGCGGGTCGTGAAGACCGTGATCGCCTGGCCGTCGACGGGGAAGTCGACCCGGGCGCCCTCGGAGCGGCCGATCCAGTTGCGCTGCTGCAGCTTGATGGCCTCGGGCCAGTCCAGCGCGTCCAGGTCGTCCAGCAGCCGGTCGGCGTAGGCGGTGATGCGCATGTTCCACTGGCGCAGCTTGGCCTTGAAGACGGGGAAGTTGCCGCGCTCGGAGCGGCCGTCCGCGGTGACCTCCTCGTTGGCCAGCACGGTGCCCAGGCCGGGGCACCAGTTGACGGGCGCGTCGGAGGCGTACGCCAGGCGGTACTCGCCCAGCAGGTCGGCGCGCTCCGCTGCGGTCAGCTCGCTCCACGCGCGCGTGGAGCCGTCGGCGGCGGGGACGGCGCGCTCACCGGACTCGAACTGCGCGACCAGTTCGGAGATCGGGCGGGCCCTGCCGGCCTCCTGGTCGTACCAGGAGTTGAAGATCTGCAGGAAGATCCACTGGGTCCACTTGTAGTACTCCGGGTCGATCGTCGCGAACGACCGGCGCTTGTCGTGGCCCAGGCCCAGCCTGCGCAGCTGGACCTTCATGTTCTCGATGTTGGCCTCGGTGGAGACACGCGGGTGCGTGCCGGTCTGCACCGCGTACTGCTCGGCGGGCAGGCCGAAGGCGTCGAAGCCCAGGGTGTGCAGGACGTTGTGGCCGGTCATCCGCTGGAACCGGGCGAACACGTCGGTGGCGATGTACCCCAGGGGGTGCCCGACGTGCAGTCCCGCACCCGAGGGGTACGGGAACATGTCCATGATGAACTTCTTGGGCCTGGCGACCAGAGCGGGGTCGCCGGCCAGGTCACCGGTCGGGTTCGGCGCCGCGTAGGTGCCCTCCGCGTCCCAGAAGTCCTGCCAGCGTGCCTCGATGTCCGCGGCCATGGCGGCCGTGTAGCGGTGCGGCGCGGCCACCTCGGAGGCGGCGGGGGCACCGCCCGCGCCTTCGGCGGCGGGGGAGGCGTTCGTCTCGCTCATGATCTCAAAGCTCCATCGGTCGTCTCTGCCAGCGCTGGGGAAATGAAAAAGCCCCTCGCACAGGAGGGGACGCCGCGCCGATGCCGACCACGATTCTTCAGTGGCCGGGACTGATCAGCGCGGCTCGCTAAGCAGAAGGCGTACGGCACGCATGGCGCCAGGGTACCCCAGGCCCGACGCGCGTCGCGACGGCCTTCCGGCCACCTCAGGACACGCCGTGCCACCCCCACGAAGACCGAAAAAGCTGAACAAAGTTCAAAGATTACTTCGCGTAACGGCCGCTAAGGGACAACACAAGCCTCTCGCGGCCCTTGGATAACGACGCAATAACTGAAACCCCGTATCCATAGGTATGGCTCGACTTAGAGTGCCGCTTCGGGACCGCTTCCCCGAAACTCCTTGGGAGTACCCCCATGAACCCTCGTCGCAACAACAGCTCGCTCCCCCAACCGGGCCGGTCGGTCTATGGGGCGGCATCGGCTGCCGCTCTGCTTCTCATACCCCTGATCGTCCTGCTCGGAGGTGACGGAGTCAGGGACTTCCTCAACTTCGGTGCCGGCGTGCTGTCACTGGTCGCCCTCACCTGCTCCGTGGTGTGGGGACTGGTCGCGACCGACCGCCTGTTCCTCAACACGCGACAGCGCCTGATCGCCCAGGCCGTGCACCGGACGACCGCCGTCTCCTCGGTCGCCTTCCTCCTGCTGCACGTCACGGTCAAGCTGGCGCTGGACCACACCACGCTGATCGCCGCCGTCGTCCCCTTCGGCCTCGGCGTCACCGGCACCGCAGGGCTCATCGGCTTCGGCTCCCTGGCCGGCCTGCTGATGATCTTCACCGCCGTCACCGGCGCGCTGCGCAGCGCGTTCGCCTCCCCCGCGCCGATCGCCGCGCGCTGGCGCGCCGTGCACATGCTGGCCTACCCCGCCTGGTGCTCGGCCCTGGTGCACGGCCTGTACGCGGGACGCCCCGCGAAGACCTACGTCACGGTGCTCTACAGCCTCTGCCTGGTCGCCGTCATGGCCGCGCTGGCCCTGCGCTCGGCCTCCGGACCCCTCAAGCGCAAGGTCGCGGACCGGATCCTGCTGATCATGGGCGAGGCCGGCGGCCCCGGCGCCCGGACGCCCCGCGAGGACCGCGAGGCACCCCGTGCCGCGGGCTCCCTGCCCGGCTTCGCCTCCCGCGGGTCCCGGCAGTCCCCGCCGGACACGTTCGTGCCGCCGCAGCGCATGCCGTCCGCCGCGCAGTCGCTCTACGCCACTCCGCCCCAGGCCGCCGAGGCCGCGAGCGGCGGTTTCGCCGCCGCCTACCGCGCCGTGGGAGGCAGTTCGCCCACCGGCGACCCGCTGATCGACCCGACGGAGCGCATCCAGGTCCCCCTGGACACGCAGCCCACGCAGGCCATGCCCCGCTTCGACGGCAGCACCTCCGGCGACTGGCCCATCCCGTCCCCGCCGCCCGTCGGCGAGGCCCCCCGTTCCGCGTACGACCCGCTCAACGACACGGGATACACCATCCCTGTCTATGGCAATCCGGGCGACAACGGATACGTCGCGAGTGATGTGTACGACACCGGTGAGACGAACCCCCTCTACGGCACGTACAACACCAACGACACGTACGACAGCGGTCCCACGCCTGACGTACTGCCGGGCGCCTTCGACGCTCCTGGCTCCGGTGAACCATGGAACGCCCCTTCCGGAGGCTTTTAAGTGAACGAGGCCCTGCCCGACGTCCCGGAAGTCCGCGTGGTCGGACTTCCGCAGCTCACGTCGGGCTTCGACCTGGTTGAACGACTCGACCTGCCGATGCACCTCAAGGTGCACGGACCGCTCGAACCGATGGGCGGCGAACAACTCGCGGGCCTCGCCGAAGCGATCTCCCTGAAGGGCCGCGGCGGCGCGGGTTTCCCCTTCGCCAAGAAACTGCGTTCGGTCGCGGAGTCGGCCATCAAGAAAGGCATCCGGCCCGTCGTGGTCGTCAACGGCAGCGAGGACGAACCCGCCTGCCGCAAGGACACGGTGCTCATCAACCGCGCCCCGCACCTCATCCTGGACGGCGCCCTCCTGGCCGCCGAGGCGATGGGCGCCCGCACCCTGGTCATCGGTGTGACCCGGGCGTCGACGCAGGCCTCCATGGAGGCAGCCCTGGCCGAACGCGGTCTGAGCAACCGCCGCGGATCGGCCCTCCGCGCGCGCGTGCAGCGCAACCCGGTACGGATGGTCACCGGAGCGGCCGCCTCCCTGATCCGCTCCATCGACGGCGGCCCGGCGATCCCGCCCGGCCGCAAGATCAGCGCGTCGCAGAGCGGGGTCGGCGGCGCCCCCACCCTGCTGTCCAACGCCGAGACGTTCGCCCAGCTGGCCATCGCGGCCCGCATCGGCCCCGACCGCTACCGCAACACCGGCCTGTACGACGAGCCCGGCACCGTCATGCTCACCGTCTCGGGCGCCGTCGCGCGCCCCATGGTGATCGAGGTGCCCACCGGAGTGCCCCTGCGGTACGTGCTCCAGCTGGCCGGCGCCCCGCCCATGCCGCAGGGCGTGCTGACCGGCGGCTACCACGGCAAGTGGCTGGACGCGGCGGCACTCGACGGGGCGATCGTCTCGCGCAACTCCCTGGACGCCGTGGGCGGTTCCCTCGGCGCCGGCGCGATCCTCCCGATCAGCCAGGCGACCTGCCCGCTCGGCGAATCGCTGCGCGTGGCGCAGTGGCTCGCCGAGGAGAGCGCGGGGCAGTGCGGCCCCTGCTACCTCGGCCTGCCCGCCGCCGCGCGCGGCCTGGAGGACATACTCAACGGCGGCGGCCCGGCCGCGCTGGAGGCCGTCAAGCAGGTCGCCAAGGCCGTGAAGCGGCGCGGTGCGTGCTCGCACCCGGACGGCTCGGCGATGTTCATCGAGTCCACGATCAAGGCCTTCACCGACGACCTCGCCGCCCACGTCCTCGGCAACGGCTGCGGAAGGCCCGTGGAGGGCGTCCTGCCGCTCTTCGAGGGCGGCCAGACCCCCACCGGCATCCCGGGCGGCCAGGGGCAGCTGGAGGCCGGTCCCAGCCGCCAGAAGATCTTCGTCGACTGGACCCTGTGCCGCGGGCACGGCCTGTGCGCGGACATCCTGCCCGAGGTCTTCGAGCTGGGCGCCGACGGCTTCCCGACCGTCGCGCAGGCGCAGGTGCCCCGGTACGCGGAGGCCAAGGCCCTGCGCGCGGTCCGGCGCTGCCCGGCACTCGCGCTGCGCATCGAGGAGGACACCAGGTCCTCCGCCCCGGCCCGCAACAACCTGCCCGTCCTCTCCCAGGGCCGCGGGCGGCGGGCACTGGGCAGCGGACGCTGAACGCGAAGAAGGCGGGCCACTCGAATCGAGTGGCCCGCCTTCAACTGCTGTGGAGCTAAGGAGAATTGAACTCCTGACCTCCTGCATGCCATGCAGGCGCTCTACCAACTGAGCTATAGCCCCTTGCGGTGTTCCGCCCGGTTTCCCCGGCGGCGACGCCAACACTACACGGTCTCCCGGGTGCACCACCAAATCGTTTCCGTTCTGTACGGATACGGCGGATAGTGTCGGCCTTCGTGACTCTGATCGCCCTGCCCCGTGACCGCCGCGCGCGCCTCGCCCTGGGGACGTGCCTGCTGTCCTTCGCGGTGTTCTGGGCGGCCCAGCGGGCCGCGCACGTGTCGATGATCGACCTGATGGTCTACCGCGCGGAGGGCGCGACGGTCCTCGACGGCGGCGACCTGTACGCGCTGCGCACGACCGAGGCCCGCCTGCCCGGCACGTACCCGCCCTTCGGGGCCCTGCTGTTCGTCCCGCTGACCCTGCCGGGCACGGATGCCGCGCGCACCCTGGCGACGGCCGGAAACCTCCTCCTCCTGGTGGCGTTCGCCGGTCTCTCGCTGCGGCTGGCGGGGCACGCGCGCGTGGAGGGCGTCTGGTGGCTGGCGGCCGTCGCCGTGTGGTGCGAGCCGGTGTGGACGACGCTGCGGTACGGGCAGGTCAACCTGCTGATCGCCGTGCTGGTGCTGTGGGACCTGACCCGCAGACCCGGCCACCGGTGGGCCGGTCTCGGCATCGGACTCGCCGCCGCGATCAAGCTGACGCCCGCTCTGTTCGCACTCTTCCTGCTGGTCACCGGAGTGGTGGCACGCGCGCGCGGGGGTTCCGCGGAGCCGTGGACGCGGCACGCGCGGCGGGCGGCCGCCGCCTTCGCCGGTGCCACGCTGTCGGCGGCGGCCGTCCTGCCGGAGGACTCCTGGCGGTTCTGGACCCGGGTGGTGTTCGACGCGGGACGGGTCGGACGGGCGGAGGACACCGCGAACCAGTCGCTGCGCGGGATCCTGGCCCGGCTGCTACACACCCCCGACCCGGGGCTGTGGTGGGTGGCCGCCGCGGTTGCGGCGGGCGCCGTGGGCCTCGCCGTGTCGGTCGCCGCCGAGCTGCGCGGCAGCCGGGCCTGGGCGACGGTGGCCTGCGCGGCCACGGCACTGCTGGTCAGTCCGGTCTCCTGGTCGCACCACTGGGTGTGGTGCGTGCCGTTCGCCCTGGTCCTGACCACCGGACACCGGGCCTCGGCGGGGTGTTCGGCGCTGGTCTTCTGCTCGTACGCGCTGTGGTGGGTGCCGCACGGCCCCGGCCGGCCCGAACTGCGTCAGGGAGGCGCCGAGTTGACGCTGTCGGCCCTCTACGGGGTGACCGCTCTCGCCGTCCTCGCCCTGGCCGCGGCCCGGACGGAACGGCCCGGGCCCTTCGATGCGCTCAGGCCGTCGCGAACGAGTAGAACCGCTTCAGTGTGCAGTGCTCGTCGAGCAGCCGTCCGTAGATCGGCTCGCCCTCCAGCTCCCGGTACGTCTCGATCGGGTCGCCTTTTATGATCAGCGCCCGCGCGCACTCCTCGCACCAGTACTGGTAGTCGTGGTTGAGCGGCTCCATGTCGCGGACGATCGGCGTGCCGCTGCCGCACCAATCGCACTTCCGCCTGTGTGCACCCATCGATCAGCTCCAGCTGTGGCCGCAGGCCGTGCACACGTAGGAGATCCCGCCGTTGTCCCCGAGGACCTGGGCGACATGGACGGAACCGCAGGACGGGCAGTCGAGGAGGGTGGCTGTCTTCCGGGTCGTCGACGCTTCGAGGAGCCGGTCGGTCTCCTCGAGGATGCTCGCAGGCATCGCTACTCCCTCCCGTCGGGCCGCGCCCCCTTCCGGCCGTCTGATTCTGCCACGGCCGGGCCGATACGGTCAGCGACGCCCGCGTACCAGTCCGGCCACGGCACCCAGCACGGCCGTGGCCGCCAGGGCGTACGTGCACGCCAGAAGCCCGTCCGCTGAGGTATACGCCCCGGGAGCCCCAAGTGACTCAAGCCGATCCAGGAAGAGTGCGCCGAAGCCCGCGACACCGATCAGCTGACCGAGCTGCGTGACCGTCGCGAGCAGTCCGCCGGCGTCCGCCGCGTCCTCGGCCCGCACCGTCGCCAGGGCCCCGGTGAGCGTCGGACTGAAGCTGAGCGCCAGGCCCATGCCCACGCCGGTGAACGCCGCGTACAGCCACAGGCCGCCGTCACCGCCGTCCCGCAGCGCCCACCCTACGCCCGCCACGCCGGCCCCGGCGAGCGCGAACCCGGCCGGGACGAGGGCCCGTTGCCACCTCGCGGGCCAGCTTCGCCAGGTCAGGCCGACCAGGCCGAAGACCACGGCGGTGGGCGCGAAGGTCAGCCCCGCACGCAGGGCGCAGTAGCCGAGGCCGCCCTGGATGTGGAGGGTGAGGACGAACAGGAACCCGCCGTTGACGGCCATCACGGCGGTGATCCGGAACACCGCGAGACCCATGCCGGGATGGCGCAGCACCCGCGGCGCGATCAGCGGGGCCCCGCCGCGGCGGGCGAGCCGGGACTCGTAGGCGCAGAAGAGACCGAAGAGGACGGCGGCCCCGGCGAGCGACAGCCAGGACCACAGCGGCCAGCCCTCCTCCTGGCCGAGCACGAGCGGCACCGTGAGCAGGGAGACGGCGGCGCCCAGCAGCACCAGCCCGGGCAGGTCGAGGCCGCGCGTACGCTCCAGCGCCCGGGTGTCGTCGCGCGGCAGCACCCGGCTTCCGACGGCGAGGAGGACGACGCCCACCGGCACGTTCACGAGGAACACCGGCCGCCAGCCGGTGCCGAACAGATCGGCGCTGACGAGAACCCCGCCGAGCACCTGGCCCGCCGCGGCGCCGGTCGCGAGGACCGCGGAGTAGGCACCGAGCGCCCGCGCCCGGCCCTCGCCGGCGAAGTGGCGCTGGATCAGGCTGAGCACCTGCGGGATCATCACGGCGGATCCGGCGCCCTGCACCACCCGGAAGGCGATCAACTCGCCGGTGCCCTGGGCGAGTCCGCAGGCCAGCGAGGCGACGGTGAAGACGGCGAGTCCGGTGAGCCAGACGCGGCGGTGACCGAGCCGGTCGCCGAGGCGCGCGCCGGTGATCAGCAGGACGGCGTACGCGACGGAGTAGCCGGCGACCACCAGCTGCAGGCCGGCGCCGGACGCGTGGAGATCGGAACCGATCGTGGGCACGGCGACGTTCACGATGAAGACGTCGAGCAGTGCCATGAACTGGGCGGCGAGCACGACGGCGAGCAGCCGTCCGGAGCCGTTGTCAGTGCCTGGGCTTTTACTGGTCGCAGGACTCGGACCCGCTTGCGGGGCGGGCCCTGCCGGGCTTGTGGTCGTCATGCGCCGAGCCTGGCGAGGAGCGGATCCGGGTGACGAGAGCCCGCCGATGCTGGTACTGACAGCACCTGGCAGCCGAGGGCTCCGGCACCGACGATGGAGCGGGGGGATGTGATGACGATGGTCACGACACAGCGGCGCCGGCCGGAGCTGGCCGCCTTTCTGCGCAGCCGGCGGGCCCGTGTGACACCGGCCGACGTGGGGATGCCACCGGGCTTCCGGCGCCGCACGCCGGGGTTGCGCCGCGAGGAGGTCGCCCAGCTCTCGGGCGTGGGCGTCACCTGGTACACCTGGCTGGAGCAGGGACGGCCGATCAACGCGTCCCCGCAGGTCCTGGACGCGGTGTCGCGCACGCTGCGACTGGACGGGGCCGAGCGGGAGCACCTGTACCACCTGGCGGAGGTGCCCTACGAGTCCGGTCCGGAGAGCCTCGCGCAGACCGTCGGGCCGGACGTGCAGGACATCATCGACGCCCTCGACCCGCATCCGGCGGTCGTCTACACCTCGCGGTACGACGTGCTCGCCACGAACCCGGCCTACCGGGACCTGTTCATGGTGCCGACGAGCGCGCAGATCGGCGTACCGAACGTGCTGTGGACGCTGTTCACGGTCTCCGACGAGTCCTGTCCCCTGGTGCACCCGGACCGTGAGCTGCCGGTGATGGTGGCCACCCTGCGCGCGGCGTACGGAAGACACGTCGGCGAGCCCGCCTGGGAGGACTTCATCCGCCGGCTGTCCGACGCGAGCCCCTACTTCGTGGAGCTGTGGGCCGGTGGCGAGGTCATACCGCCGGGACCCCGCGTGAAGACGTTCCGGCACCCGGTGGTGGGTGAGCTGCGCATGACCTCGCTGTCGCTGTCCGTCGACGGCATGCCGGAGTGCCGGATCGTGGCGTACACGCCGGAGGACGCGTCGGCGCGCGAGGGGGTGGCGCTGCTGCGGGAGTGGCGGGAGCGGCTCTGGCCACCGGCCGACGCGATGGACGCCGGGCCGGTGGGGGCCGACGCCTGACGCACCCCGCCCGGGACCGGCGGGGACACGAAAAATCCCGTCCCCTCACGGGAACGGGATCTTCATCACCGATCTTTGACAACTCAACAGAGAGTCGATCTGTGGAGCTAAGGAGAATTGAACTCCTGACCTCCTGCATGCCATGCAGGCGCTCTACCAACTGAGCTATAGCCCCTTGCGTTCTTCCCGCTCGGCGGGCGAACAAGAAGAACTTTAACCGGTGACCTGCCGGAAAGTGAAATCCGGGTCCCGACCCCTCGAGCGGGTGCGGAAAGGGGTGCTCAGTCGTCGTCGCCGAGCACGGGTTCGGGCAGCGTGCCCGCGTTGTGCTCGAGCAGGCGCCAGCCGCGCGCGCCCTGTCCGAGGACGGACCAGCAGCAGTTGGAGAGCCCGCCGAGGCTCTCCCAGTGCCGCGATTCGAGACCGAGGAGGCGGCCGATGGTCGTGCGGATGGTGCCCCCGTGGCTCACCACCACGAGGGTGCCGTCCTCGGGAAGCTTGTCGGCGTGCCGGAGCACGACCGGGGCGGCCCGGTCGGCGACCTCGGTCTCCAGCTCCCCGCCACCACGGCGGACCGGCTCACCGCGCTTCCAGGCGGCGTACTCCTCGCCGTGCCGGGCGATGATCTCGGTGTGCGTCAGTCCCTGCCAGACGCCGGCGTAGGTCTCGCGCAGACCCTCGTCGTGCGTGACCTCCAGGCCGGTGAGCGCGGCGAGTTCGGCGGCCGTGTCGGCGGCGCGCCTGAGGTCCGAGGCGACGATGGCGTCCGGGCGCAGCGAGGCCAGCAGCCGGGCGGCGCGGCGTGCCTGGCCGATGCCGGTCTCGGTGAGCTCGACGTCCGTGGTGCCCTGGAAGCGGCGCTCCACGTTCCAGGAGGTCTGGCCGTGCCGCCACAGGATGACGCGGCGGCCCCGGCCCTTCTTGCGCTCGGCGGTTCCGGCGGGGCCGCTCACCGCAGCTCCCCGAAGTCGGCGGAGTCCTCCTCGGCCTGCAGCTTGGCGTGCTCCTCGGCCTTGCCGCGGGTGGCCTTGGCGTCGGCGGGCAGCTCCAGCTCGGGGCAGTCCTTCCAGAGGCGCTCCAGCGCGTAGAAGACGCGCTCCTCGCTGTGCTGGACGTGGACGACGATGTCGACGTAGTCGAGGAGCACCCAGCGGGCCTCGCGGTCACCTTCGCGGCGGACCGGCTTGGCGCCGAGCTCCTTGTTCAGCCGCTCCTCGATCTCGTCGACGATCGACTTGACCTGGCGGTCGTTGGGTGCGGAGGCCAGCAGGAAGGCGTCCGTGATCGACAGCACGTCGCTGACGTCGTAGGCGATGATGTCGTGCGCGAGCTTGTCGGCGGCCGCCTGGGAGGCGGTGGTGATGAGCTCGATCGAACGGTCAGTGGCGGTCACTACGAAGCTTTCGGTCGGGAACAGGGGTCGGCTGGGTGCGGGGTCGCCCCCGCATGTCGCAGCCCGTCGGCGGTCAGGAACCCTCACGGGTCTCCTCAAGGGTCTCACGGCCCGCCGACGGCACCCCACGTGATGGCGGGATCACGCCCCGGACCTGCCGGGACGTGCTCCCCGTCACGAAGAGGTGCGGTAGTTCTGCCCCAGCACGACCGACACGTCCGCGTTGGACGTGACCTTGCCCTTCTTCACCGAGCCGGTGGGCAGGCCGAGGGTCTTGGCGACCTCGACCGCGTCGTCCTTGCTCTTCGCGTCGGCGTAGGTGATCCGGGACACGCTCTCGGTGGCTTCGGCGGTGCCGCCGTCCACGAAGGTGTAGCCGCCGTTGATGAGGACCACGCGGGCCTTCTCGGTGCCTTCCTTGGTGCCGGTGGCGTTGGTGATGCCGACGCGGACGGCGTCACCCTGCTGAGGGCTCCGGGCGGACCCGCCGAGGACGTTCTTCACGACGCTGTCGCTCGTCTTCGCGGTGAGGGTGCCGTCGGACTGCACCGGGAGCATCGAGGTCCTGAAGTCGCCGCCCTTGGCGTGTTCGGCGAGCTTGGCGAGGAAGGTGCCGAGGTCCTTGTCGTTCAGCGAGGGGTCGAGGATCTGGGCGAGCGTCTGCACGGTGGTCGTGGCGGCCTGCGGGTCCGAGGTCAGCTTCCGCAGCACGCCCTGCATCACCTGGCCGAACCGCTCCAGCTGCGCGTTCGGGGCCTCGCCGGGGGCGCGGTAGGTGGCGTAGGCGACGGCCATCTTGCCGCTGAGGGTCTGGTCCTCGCCCTTGTGCACGAGGGGTGCGGCGCCCTTCTTGGCCGACTTGGCGTCGGGGTCCGGCACGTCCGCGTCGGTGTCGATGTCGATGTTGCCGACGAGTTCGACGAGGTTGTTCAGGTAGGGGGTGTCCAGGCGCCAGGTGCCCTCGATGTCGGTGCCCAGGACCGTGTCGATCGCGTCGCGCGTACCCGACGAGCCGTCGTCGTCCACGGACTTGGCGAGGGTGGTCGTGGTGCCGTCGTCGTCCGTCAGGGCGAGGGAGTTGGGCAGCAGGACGGTCGCGCCCTGCTTCGTGGTGGTGTTGTCGACGAGCAGCGCCGTGGAGGTGCCGCCCTTCTTGGTGTTGTGCAGGTGGACGACGATCACGTCGCGGTTCTGCGCGCCGGCGGCCGTGGTGGTGCCGGTACCGCCGTCCGAGATCGTGCCCGGCAGCTTGTTCGCGTACCAGAGGTAGCCGACGCCGCCGACGGCGACCAGCGCGAGGACCACGACCAGCGTGACGACGCGGCTGCGGGCCCGCCGCTTGGCCTCCTCGCGTCGCTCGGTGCGGTTCTCGGTGAACTTCAGCCAGTCGATGACGTCTTCGGAGTCCCCGTCCGGGTCCTCGACGAAGGCGAACTGCTCGGTGCGGTAGTCGCGGTCGGCCCGCGGTTCGTTCTCCTCGGCGGACCTCGACTGCTGCGGGATGTACGCGGTCTGCTCGACGACACGCGGCTGCCGCCCGGTGCCCTGGCCCTGGCCTTGGCTGTGTCCATAGGCGTCGTACGCGGTCCCCGTGGACGAGGCTCCGTAGGAGTCGTACGCGTCGTAGGAGGTCACCGGCTGCTGCGTGCCGGTGTCGTAGGGCTGGACGGGCTGCTGTGTGCCCGTGTCGTAGCCGCTCCCCGGGTCGTACGGCGGGACCGGCTGCTGCGTGCCCGTGTCGTAGGGGCTCACCGGCTGCTGGGAGCCGGTGTCGTACGAGGGGGCGGGCGGCTCCTGGCCGCTCGCGTAGGGGTCGTAGCCGTACCCCTGCTGTTGCTGTTGCTGCTGCGCGTAGGGGTCGTAGCCCTGCTGCTGCGGGACCTGCCGGTACACAGGCTGCCCGAACTCGTCGTAGCCGACGAGTTCGTACTGGTCGCCGCCCGCGTATCCGTCGTATCGGTCGTTCACCGGTGCCCCTCTCGGCTCACTCGCCGCGGTACAGCTCGCGCTTGTCGATATAGCGCACCACACCATCCGGCACCAGGTACCAGACGGGGTCGCCCTTGGCGACCCGGGCACGGCAGTCCGTGGACGAGATGGCGAGCGCGGGGACCTCGACGAGCGAGACACCGCCCTCCGGAAGACCCGGGTCGGTCAGCGTGTGGCCGGGCCGGGTGACGCCGATGAAGTGCGCGAGGGAGAACAGTTCCTCCGTGTACCGCCAGGTCAGGATCTGGCCGAGCGCGTCGGCGCCCGTGATGAAGAACAGATCGGTGTCGGGGTTCAGCGCCCGCAGGTCGCGCAGGGTGTCGGTGGTGTAGGTCGGGCCGCCGCGGTCGATGTCGATGCGGCTCACCGAGAACTGGGGGTTCTCGGCGGTCGCGATGACCGTCATCAGATAGCGGTCCTCGGCCGGTGCGACCTTGCGCGCGGTCTTCTGCCACGGCTGCCCGGTCGGCACGAACACCACCTCGTCGAGGTGGAACTGAGCGGCGACCTCGCTGGCCGCCACGAGGTGTCCGTGGTGGATCGGGTCGAACGTCCCGCCCATGACGCCGAGGCGGCGCTTGCCCGGACTCGACGGGCCGTTGTCCGTGCCCGGCACCAGGCGGCCGGCCGCGCGGTGTGCGGTGCCGCTCACCGTGTCATCCGCCGGACCGGTAGGCATGTCCTGCTCTCCCATGCGTGCAGACCCTACCGGCCCGGCCGACGGGCTTCGGCCGACAGGCCCCCCGGCCCCGGCCCGGAAGCCCGCGGGGGACTCAGCGGTCCCGGTTGAAGCGGGTGGTGATCCACAGCAGGAGAAGCAGGACGACGAAGGCGCCGCCACCGGTCAGGTACGGGCTGAGGCTCTCGTGGTTGCCGCCGTGCTCCTCGCCCTCTGCGGCAAGGGTGACCAACTGGGCAGCGGTGCTGTGGAAGCTCATCTTCGGCAGGACCTATCCGGTGTGGGCGGGATAAAGACGTCCGGGCCATCGTATGCGGGGGCTCCGGCCCCCATCACCCCGACTCCGCCGTTGGGGAGGCCCGGTCGCGCGCACGGGTCCGGGTGGCCGCCCGCCGGGGTCAGTCGTCGTCCCGCTTGTATCCGCGGAGCAGGAACCAGGCCAGCAGGACGATCCCGACCACGCAGACGATCAGCACGACCCGCAGCAGATTGCCCGGTCCCTGCTGGTCCGCCGCGCTCGCGGCCTCGGTGAGCCAGTCGGCTGCGGGGATGTGCTCCATGGCTTGCTCCTCACGGTGTGCTGCCCTGCCACCGTATCTCCGCCTAGGCTGGGCACCGCTTCGGGGGCACACAGGGCAATCAGACGCATGGGGGACCACATGTCCGACGACAGCCACGAGCGGAACGGGCACGAGAGCGTGCCGAGCAGGTCGCGCAGGCGTTTCCCGGAGATCTCCTCCCGGGCGTACGAGCACCCGGCAGACCGTTCGGCGCTGGTGGCGCTGCGCCGGCTCAGCGGCTTCGACACGGTCTTCAAGGCGCTCAGCGGGCTGCTCCCCGAGCGCAGTCTGCGGCTGCTGTTCCTGTCCGACTCGGTACGGGTCTCGGACGCGCAGTTCGCGCACCTGAACGACATGCTGCGGGACGCCTGCTACATCCTGGACCTGGCGAAGGTCCCGCCGATGTACGTCACCCAGGACCCGCAGCCGAACGCGATGTGCATCGGCCTCGACGAGCCGATCATCGTCGTCACCACCGGCCTGGTGGAGCTGCTGGACGAGGAGGAGATGCGGGCGGTCGTCGGCCACGAGGTGGGCCACGCACTGTCCGGCCACTCCGTGTACCGCACGATATTGCTGTTCCTCACCAGCCTGGCGCTCCGGGTCGCCTGGATCCCGCTCGGGAACCTCGCGATCATGGCGATCGTCACCGCGCTGCGCGAGTGGTTCCGCAAGTCGGAGCTCTCGGCCGACCGCGCCGGACTCCTCGTCGGCCAGGACCTGCGGGCGTCGATGCGCGGCCTGATGAAGATCGCGGGCGGCAACCACCTGCACGAGATGAACGTGGACGCGTTCCTCGCGCAGGCCGAGGAGTACGAGGCGGGCGGCGACCTGCGCGACTCCGTGCTCAAGATCCTGAACGCCCTGCCCCGGTCCCACCCGTTCACCACGGTGCGCGCGGCCGAGCTGAAGAAGTGGGCGGAGTCCCGCGACTACCAGCGGATCATGGACGGCCACTACCCGCGGCGCACCGAGGACAAGGACACCTCGGTGTCGGACTCCTTCCGGCAGTCGGCGGCCAGCTACGCCAGCGATGTGAAGAACTCCAAGGACCCGCTGATGAAGCTGGTCAGCGACCTCGCGGGCGGTGCGGGAGATCTGGGCGGCCGGGTGCGGCGCGGCTTCGGCGGCTTCGCCTCGGGCAGCGCCCCGAAGGACCAGACCCCGCCGCAGGACGGCCCGCCTCGAGGCGAGGACCCCGACCCGACCCCCTGAGCCCAGCGCCACGGCCCTGTCCGTCCGCACAGGCGGGACCGTGCGTCAGCCCCGCCTGTGCCGGGGCGTGCGTCATGCCCCCGGCTGGGCGCCCGCGCAGATACGGCACGCAGGTACGGGTCGGATCCGGGCCGTCCGTGCCAGCCGGGGCCGACCCCCTCAGGGCGCTCACGAGCGGGACCTCCGCCCCTACCCCCGCCGGGAGGCCGGGGCCGGGATCGGTCTCCGGTCCAGCCCTTGCGGGCGGAATCAGGCCGCCGCCCGAACGCGTGGCCGGGGACGGACCCGCCATGTCCTCCCGACCGGGGTCGGCCTCCCGCGAGCCCTTACGGGCGGAGGCGCGCCATCGTCCCGAACCCGCAGCCGGCCTGCGAAGCCGGGTGGCCCAGGGAAGGTCAGACCTTCGGCTGGGCGCTGGTGGACAGTGAGCCGCAGAGCGCCGTGGCGCTGCCCGTGGCGTACGGGTCGGTGCCGGCGGGGCCGCCCGCCTTCGCCGTCTGGCCGGCGAGCAGCGGGCGCAGCCGGCTGGTTGAGTCCTCGGCGCAGGCGAGCGGGCCGGCCTGGACGTAGGAGACGACCAGCTCGGCCTGGTGCATCCGCAGGTCGTCGCGGTCGAAGCGGAAGTGCAGCTCGCGCCGCACGGTGAACAGCGACACCTCCGCCTTGGCGTCGGAGTCCGTGGGCCGCAGGGCGTAGACGAGGGTGTGGTCGGCGATGACCTCCAGGGTGTTCGAGTCGAACTCGGCGGCCTGGAGGGTGCCCTGCACGCGGATCCTGCTGTCGGCGAGCCGCTCGCGGGACGGGTCGAAGCGGACCAGCCAGCCGGTGGGTGCGTGCCGTCCGTCCGCCGTCGGATGGTCGAAGCTCTGGTCGAACTGGTCGAGCTGCTGCGGGTCGAGCAGGATCCGCACCGGCCGGGTGACCCCGCCGGTGAGCACGTCGGGGTCGAGGGAGGACCTGACCAGGTAGTCCTTGGCCGTGGTGAGGGCGGCGACGACCTGGCTGTCGGAGAAGTGGGCGGTGCGCCGGGAGGCGGGCATCGTGAAGCCGTCGGCGCCGATGCGGAACTGCGCCGCGGGACTGTGCGCGTACAGGTCGTCGGCGCTGGCGGCGCCCGGCACCGCGCTCTGCGGGGCGAGCGGGATCACGGTCATCCGCAGCGGCTCGGGCGGCTGGGCGACGGGGTTCTGGTACGGATGGCGTACACCCATGTAGATCGCGGTGCCGAAGGCGATCGCGATGAGCAGGACGAGGATCAGGGCCTGCCGGGACAGTCCGCGGTGCAGCGGGGGCCGGCGGCGTACGGCCGGGGCGTGGTCGTCGACCCGCTCCCGGGCGGAGAACTCCTGGAGGCGGGCAGCACGGACGAACGACTCGTCGAAGACGACGGATCGGTACTCGTCCTCCCCACCTCCGGGAGCACCCTCGGGCGCCCCCTCAGGTGGGTCTCCAGTCCCGTCCATACCTTCAGGTTAGGTCTCCGGGAGCCGCGGTAAACCCGGCTACGCGACAACTTGCGACCGGTTCGGGGCAGGTTTGTCAGGGGGTGCGGGGCACCGCGGACACCGCCGGCTGGGAGTGTTCGGCGGAAACGGAGGGGCTGACGCCGGTGACCTTGTCCGGGCCCTGTTCGAGGCCCGTGGAGGCGGGCGCGGGGACCTGGTCCTGGCGGCCGGACGAGGCGCCCCGGTAGACCGCCGTGAAGGCGAGGGCGACCATGCCGACGCCCATCAGCAGGGCCAGCATCCAGGCGACGGGCCGGTGCCAGCGGCCCGGTCCGTACGTCCCCGACGGCCCGTAGCGGCCCTCCAGGACGTCGGCGGCGTCCGGATCGTCCGGATCGAGGTCGTGGCCGAAACCGGAGTGTCCGTCGGGGCCGAAGCCGTCCTCGTAGCGGTCGTCGTCGCCGTGGCTCCCGGCGCGGGCCCGGCGGGCCTCCTCGGAGGCCTCGGCGCGGGCCTGGGCGGCGGCCACCAGGCGTTCCACGGCGGTCGGCTCGTGGACCACGGCCGAGCGGACGAAGTCCTCGTCGAAGACCACGGAGGCGAACTCTTCGTCCATACCCCCGCGGTCGCGGTCGTCGTCGGGCTCCCAGCCGTCCGGAAACGGCATGCCCCCCACGTCCTCCGGCACGGGTCCAGCGTAGACCTGGGGGGTCATTTTGGGCAGACCGTATGGAAATTCATCCGCCTGGCGAGACGCCTTCCGGCGGGCGGGCTCAGCGGCGGACGTGCCCGTCCCCGGTGACGATGTACTTGGTGCTCGTCAGCTCCGGCAGCCCCATGGGGCCCCGGGCGTGGAGCTTCTGCGTGGAGATCCCGATCTCGGCGCCGAAGCCGAACTGGCCGCCGTCGGTGAAGCGCGTCGAGGCGTTCACGGCGACCGTGGTCGAGTCGACCAAGCGGGTGAACCGGCGGGCCGCCTGCTGCGAGGTGGTGACGATCGCCTCGGTGTGCCCGGAGGTCCACAGCCGGATGTGCTCGACGGCGCGGTCCAGGGAGTCCACGACGGCCGCGGCGATGTCGTAGGACAGGTACTCGGTCTCCCAGTCCTCCGCGGTGGCCTCCACGACCGTGGCCCGGGAGTCCTTCGCGTACGCCGCCACCCGCTCGTCGGCGTGCACGGTGACGCCGGCGTCCGCGAGGGCGTCCAGGGCGCGCGGCAGGAACCGCGGGGCGATGTCCTGGTGGACCAGGAGGGTCTCGGCGGCGTTGCAGACGCTCGGGCGCTGCGCCTTGGAGTTGATGAGGATGTCGATCGCCATGTCGAGGTCGGCGTCGGCGTCGACGTAGACGTGGCAGTTGCCGGTGCCCGTCTCGATGACCGGGACGATGGACTCCTGCACGACGGTGCGGATCAGGGAGGCGCCGCCGCGCGGGATCAGGACGTCGACCAGGCCGCGGGCGCGCATCAGCTCGCGGACGGAGTCACGGCCCTCGCCGGGCACGAGCTGCACGGCGTCGGCGGGCAGTCCGGCGCCGCCCACGGCGTCGCGGAGCACGCGCACGAGGGCGGTGTTCGACTCGTACGCCGAGGAGGAGCCGCGCAGCAGCACCGCGTTGCCGGACTTCAGGCAGAGGGCGGCAGCGTCGACGGTCACGTTCGGGCGGGCCTCGTAGATGATGCCGACGACGCCGAGCGGGACGCGCACCTGGCGCAGGTCGATGCCGTTGGGCAGGGTCGAGCCGCGGACGACCTCGCCGACCGGGTCGGGCAGGGCCACCACGTCGCGGACGTCCGAGGCGATGGCCCGCACCCGCTCGGGCGTGAGCGTGAGCCGGTCGATGACGGTCTCGCTGGTACCGGCCTCGCGGGCACGGGCGATGTCCTTGGCGTTGGCCGCGACGATCTCGCTCGTACGGACCTCCAGCGCGTCCGCGATCGCGAGCAGCGCGTCGTCCTTCTCGGCCCGCGGGAGGGGCGCGAGATCGGCGGCGGCGGCCTTCGCACGGTAGGCGGCCTGGGTGACCGGGGACATCGAGTCGTACGGCGAGAGCGTGGTCATGACGGCAGCCTAGTGCTCCGAATGGGGCTGTTCAGCTCTTGTCCCAAACCCCGAGACACCCGGCGAAGGCGGCTCAAAAGGGATGCACGCCGACCGGGGTGGCGGGCAGCGGCCCGTACCCCTCGGCGATG
This sequence comes from Streptomyces sp. NPDC028308, assembly GCF_055565855.1. Taxonomy (NCBI): domain Bacteria; kingdom Bacillati; phylum Actinomycetota; class Actinomycetes; order Kitasatosporales; family Streptomycetaceae; genus Streptomyces; species Streptomyces sp. NPDC028308. The sequence continues at coordinate 527,934 of NZ_JBVHTO010000001.1, read as the reverse complement.
CGGTGGTGGTAGGTCTCCCGGTCGATGACCTCGAGGCCGACGATCTCCCAGGGCGGGAGCTTGGCGGTCTGCCGGTGCTCGCCCCACAGGCGCAGCGCGACCGCGGCCGCGTCGTGCAGGTCGCGGGCCTCCTCCCAGTACCGGATCTCCGCGTGGTCGTTCGCGTACCGGCTGGTGAGGAGGAAGGGGTGGTCGTGGGCGAGCTGCTCCAGGGCGCGCCTGACCTCCTTCAGCGGGGCCTCGCCGCCCGAGAGGCTGAGCGTGACGTGCCAGAGCCGCGGCACGTCCGCGGGGTCGCCGCCCTCGTACGTGTCACCGGCGGCGACGCTGGTGAGCGCGCGCTCCTCGCTCATCGCACGGGAGGTGCCACCACCGCGGGACGCCGCCGCCCCAGGGCGCACTCGTCTCACGGCGGCCTCCTTTACGCAATGGTCGTGCGGAATCTCCCTGCAACAAAGTTGAACAGCTAAGGCGGGATCGCGTGGCGGTTTTACGGAACGTCCCTCGCCGGAGGGCGGGAGAATCGGCCGTTCACGACCACCGTGGCCGGTTGTCCTACGGAGTGTCCGGGACGCGTTCTACGGGTGCAGGAGCACCAGGTCGTCCCTGTGTACGACCTCGCGCTCGTACGCGGGACCCAGCTCGCGCGCCAGTTCCCTCGTCGAGCGCCCGATCAGCTGCGGGATCTCCTTGGCGTCGAAGTTCACGAGGCCGCGCGCGACCGCCCGGCCCCGGCCGTCACGCAGCTCGACCGGGTCGCCCGCGGTGAACTCGCCCTCGACCCCGGCGATGCCCGCGGGCAGCAGCGAGGTGCGGCGCTCGACGACCGCGCGGACCGCCCCGTCGTCCAGGACGAGCGCGCCCTGCGGGGTCGACGCGTGCTGGAGCCACAGCAGCCGGTCGGCGGAGCGGCGGCCGGTGGGGTGGAAGTACGTGCCGGTGTCGCGGCCGGCGAGGGCGTCGGCGGCGTGCACGGCGGACGTCAGGACCACCGGGATGCCCGCCGCCGCCGCGATGCGCGCCGCCTCGACCTTGGTGACCATGCCGCCGGTGCCGACCCCGGCCTTGCCGGCGCTGCCGATCTCCACGTGCGCCAGGTCCTGCGGGCCGCGCACCTCCGCTATCCGCGAGGTGCCGGGCCTGCCGGGGTCGCCGTCGTACACCCCGTCCACGTCGGAGAGCAGGACCAGCAGGTCGGCGCGTACGAGGTGGGCGACGAGCGCGGCGAGCCGGTCGTTGTCGCCGAAGCGGATCTCGTCCGTGGCGACCGTGTCGTTCTCGTTGACGACGGGCAGCGCGCCCATGGCGAGGAGCTTGTCGAGGGTGCGGGAGGCGTTGCGGTGGTGGGCGCGCCGGCTGGTGTCGTCGGAGGTGAGCAGCACCTGTCCGACGCGGATGCCGTGCCGGGCGCAGGAGGCGGTGTAGCGGGCCACGAGCAGCCCCTGGCCGACGCTGGCGGCGGCCTGCTGGCGGGCGAGGTCCTTGGGGCGGCGGCGCAGGCCCAGCGGGGCGAGCCCGGCGGCGATGGCGCCGGACGAGACGAGGACGATCTCCCGCTCCCCGCCGCTGCGGCCCTTGGCGAGGGCGTCGACGAGGGCGTCCACCCGGTCGGCGTCCAGCCCGCCGGCGGCGGTGGTCAGGGACGAGGAGCCCACCTTGACGACGATCCTGTGGGCGTCCGCCACACCTTGCCTTGCCGCTGACACGTACTTCCCCAATGTCTGTGAGGTCCGACCAGCCCGGTACGTGCAATCTACGTGAGCGCGGGTTGGGTTCGCCGCCGCGTTCCGAGGGGCGGACGGCCCCCGCGCACACGACACCGAGGGCAGGATGCCCGTTTTCCGGTGATAGTTCCCACCGAAGATTGCTAGCCGGGCGCCAGAGGTCATACGGTCAGTGGTCGGCCAGGTCATGCCTGCCCGACGTCACCCCCGGTTCGCCCATCCGCCGCATCCCTTCGCAGGAGCCCCGCCCGTGCCTTCCGCAGGCCTCGCCCCCCGCCGCATCGTGCAGCTCTCCGCGCTGCTCGCGATGTTCGCGCTCTTCACGGCACAGATCGTCTCCGCTCTGCTGCCGTACGTCCCGGTGTTCGTCGCCGCGAGCGCGGCGGGACTCGCCCTCGACGTCTATCTGCAGTATCGCGATCCCGGTCTGCTCGCGTTGCTCGGCAAGGTCCGCTTCGACGTCACGGTCCGCCAGCTGCTGCGCGACATGCTGGTCCTGGTGGGCCTGCTGCGCATCGACGGCATCGACCCGGAGCGCGAGCAGGCGCCGCTGCTCGTCGCGCTCTGCCTCTTCTACGGGCTGCACTTCGCGTGCCAGGCCGTCGCCGTCCTGGTCCGCCGCACCCGTACGCTGCCGATCGTCACGCGGAACATCGACGCCTCCGCGCTGCGCCTGACGACCGCGCCGCCGCGCATCCTGGCCCGCCGCCAGGGCCACCGCCTGCTGACCTTCTCCGTGCCCGCGACGATCGGCCTGCTGGTCACCGCGGCCACCGAGGACGGCCTGTGGGGCGCCGTCGGCGTCGGCGTCTCCCTGCTGCTGATCGCCGGCGGCACCGTCCACCTCGGCACCTGGCTGCTCCCCAGGAAGCGCGCGGAGAGCGAGCAGAAGGTCATGGAGTGGCTGGACAAGTGGCTGGCGGAGTACCGGCCGACGGTCGCCATGTACTTCTCCGGCGGTACGACGTCGGCGTACCAGGCGAACATGTGGCTCTCCACGCTCTCGCAGATCGACGCCAAGCCGCTGATCGTGCTGCGTGAGCGCTTCATGGTGCAGAAGATCGACGCGACCGACGTCCCGATCATCTGCTTCCCGAAGGTGTCGACGATGTTCTCGCTGGAGAACTCGACGCTGAAGATGATGCTGCACCCGGCGAACGCCGCGAAGACCTCGCAGGTGCTGCGCATCCCCACGATCAAGCACGCCTTCACCAACCACGGCGAGAGCGACAAGCTGTCCTCCTGCAACCCGTACGCGAAGGCGTACGACGAGGTGTGGGTGGCCGGTCCCGCGGCCCGCGAGCGCTACCTGCTGGCCGAGGTCGGGGTCGAGAACAAGGACATCGTCGAGGTGGGCCGCCCGCAGCTGGCGCCGATCCGCCCCTACTCGGGCGCGCCGACGGGCACGTACACGACCGTCCTGTACGCCCCCACCTGGGAGGGCTGGGACGGCAACCCGGGCAACACCTCGGTGGTGCTGGCCGGCGAGAACATCGTCCGGCGGCTGCTGGCCGACGACGGTGTGCGCCTGCTCTACAAGCCGCACCCGATGACCGGCTCCGTCGACCCGCGCGCGGGCGCCGCCAACGAGCGCATCAAAGCGATGATCCGCGAGGCCAACACCAAGCGGTCGGGTGCCCGCCCGGGCCCGGAGGCGGCGGCCGATCTGGCGCGCCTCACCGCGGAACTGGACAAGCTGACCTCCACGGCCTTCCGTGCCAGCGCCGACGAGATGGAGCGGATGCTGCTCCAGGGCGCGCCGCACGGTGACCGCGAGGCGGAGATCGCCCGGGCCACCGCGGCGTGGGAGTCCGCCTACTGGGCGTCGTTCCCGGAGTGGGAGCACCAGATCATCACCGACGCGCGTCCGGCGATCTTCACCTGCTTCAACCAGGCGGACCTGCTGATCAGTGACGTCTCGTCGGTCGTCTCCGACTGGCTGTCCAGCGAGAAGCCCTACGCCGTCGCCAACACCTCGGGCATGTCCGAGGCGGCGTTCCGCGCGGGCTTCCCGACGGTGTCCGCGGGTGTCGTGCTCACCCCGGCCGCGGACGGGGTGCCGGCGCTGCTGGAGTCGGTGCGCTTCCCGGAGAAGGACCTGTTCACCGCGGCCCGCGCCGAGCTCAAGGTGCACCTGCTGGGCCCCTCGGACCCGCCGTCCCTGGCCCGCTTCAACTCGGCGATCGACGCCCTGTGCACCAAGGCCGACGAGCGGCGCGTGCGCATGGAGTCGCGTCTCGCCGCGGAGATCCCCTCCCAGCGCAGCGCCGCCGAGGAGACGGCCCAGGAGTCCGACCAGGGCCTGGAGGCCGTCGAGACGGAGGACAACGGCGCGGAGGACTCGGTCACCGCGTAGGTCCCGTCCCGTACGCGAAGGGCCCCCGGGAGCAGCTTCCCGGGGGCCCTTCGCGTGGCGCGGCGGCCGAACTCCCGTGCCGGCGCCGTCAGTCGGGGCAGACCGTCGCCGGCAGTGCGGGCAGCCCGCGCCGCTCGTCGTCCGTGAGGTCGCGGCCGACGACGGCGCACAGGCGTCGCTTCCACCGGCTCGGGTCGAGCGTGAGCAGGTCGGCCTTGCCGTCCTGGACCCTGAGCAGCGTCCGGCCGTTCCGGGTGGCGGCGAGGAAGTACTGGTCCTCGGCGAAGTCGTACGTCTCGAAGCGGCTCGGGTCTTCCGCGTCCTGGAAACGTACCGAGCTGCCCGTCGCCACGTAGAACTCCGAGCCGCGTCCGGTGAAACCGAGAGTGAAGCCGTCGCCCCAGGACGCGTCGTTCTCCCCCAGCGGCCCGAGGGGTCCGAGCACCCGGGTGGGCGGGTGCCCCGCGCGCACCGACCAGATCTCGACCATGCTTCCCTTGGTCTTCGCCGCCGCGTACCGGCCGCTCGGGTCGAGGAAGGCACGGTCGTTGTCGGGGCCGAGGGTCACCCTGAGCCTTCTGACCTCCTTGCCGGTCCGCAGGTCGACGGCGTACAGGTGCGAGTCGCCGCGCACCACGATCTGCACGAGTCCGCGCTCCGGGCGGCGGTTCAGCGCGTATCCCGAGTCGGGCGCGGTGCCGTTGGAGGTGGTCAGGGCAGGCGTCTTCCCAGGGAGTCCCAGCTCGCGCGCGTCCAGGGTCTTCGTCAGGCGCCGGCCGTTCCGGGCGTCGAAGTGCTCGATCCGGGTGCCCGAGAGGGTGACGAGTTCGTCGCCACGCAGAAAGAGCAGGGAGAGGCGGGACTTGCCCTGCTTGTCGGCGGGAGGCATCCGCGTGGTGATCTCGGCGACCTTGCGCAGCGAGGGGATCCGCCGGATCTGGATGCGGTCGCGGCCCACCACGTCGGCCACCAGGGTCTGGGCCTCGTTGACCGCGAGGGTGTGCGGAGGGTCCGGGTCCATGCGGCTGTCCCGTGGCGGCCGCGCCACCTGGGTCCTCACGTGTCCGGTCGTCGCGTCAACCAGGGCCAGACGGTTGCCGACCGGGTCCATGGCGTCCTGCCGCGTCTCCACGTGGGCGACCAGAGTCCTGGCGTCGTCGAGAAGGAGCGGATGCGCGACCACGAGGCGCAGCGGATGGTCGGACGTCTCCAGGGACAGTCCCGTCACGGTGGTCCCGTCCCAGGTGGGCACCACCAGGTGCTGCGCGTCACCGAGCAGGCGGCCTGCGATGTCGGCCGTCTGCTCGGCAGCGTCCGCTGGCAGCACCTCGTCGCCCTCGCGGACTCCGCCGACGACCCAGTCGGACTTGTACACGTGCATGGCGAGGAGGGCGCCCGTGCGGTCCATGGCCACGCCACGGCAGCGGTAGCCCTCGGTCACGTACCGGTTCCGCTCCCGGCCGTCGGCCACCCGCACGGTCCGGTAGACCGCGCGATTCGTCCCGTCGTGCTTCTCCGTCCGGCAGTGGCTCAGCACCCTGCCGTCACCGGACAGCGCGATGGCCGGCAACGATCGGATCATGGTCTCCATGTCGTACGTCTCGACGCCGCGGGCGAGTTCGCGTGTCCGGCCGGCGCGGGTGTCGATCGCCACGACCGTGTGCTTCCCGCCGTCGGGATCCTGGGGGCTCCGCTGGGCCACCACCGTCCTCGCGTCCGGGCCGAACCACACCGCGTCGACCGCGGGCGGCCGGCCGGGCACCGGCCGGCGGGTCCCGGCCCGCAGATCCCACACGCCCAGCCGCCCGTCCGCCACCGTCACGATCTCGGAGCCGTCCGGGGAGAAGTCCATGAAGTGGACCTGGTCGCTCTGGCGTCCCTTCCCCTCGGCCTTGGCGGCGAACTCGGCAGCCGGCACCGGGTGCCTGCGGCCCAGCACGTCCGCCGCCCGGTCCGCCCCGGCGTCGACGTCGTGCCAGACCAGCGCGTCCTCCGTCGAGATGTAGGCGATCCGGCGTCCGTCCCGGCTGACCAGCGGATGGAAGGCCAGGCCCTGCAGTTGCAGCTGCAGCCGCCTGACCTTTCCCCCAGGCGGGCGCAGGAACAGCGACGCCCGCCCCAACTGACTGGTGGCCAGAGCTACTTGGCCGTCCACGCTCATGGACACGGCGTCGATCTCGCCCTCGACCCCTCCCATCACCCACGCCGCGCCGTTGAACTTGTCGTAGCCGCGCAGCATCGCGGTACGGGCCTCCTGCGTCGGCGCGGTGTCGTACGCCCCCATCGCCACCAGGGCGGCCTTGGCGGGGTCGCGCTTGTCCAGCTCCCCGGCGAGGCTCGCCAGCGCGCGTGAGCGTGCCTCGGCGCCCCGCCGCTCGCTGACCCCCGACTGGTGGACGAGGAAGGTGCCGAGCCCGGCGATCAGCGCGAGCACCAGCGCGCCGGCGATCCAGGCGGCACACAGGCGTCTGCCGCGGGCGCGCTGACGCTGCCGTGCCTGATCCAGGAAGTCCCGGTCCGCACCCGTCAGTTCGTCCTCACGGTCCCGCAGCCGCCCTGTCAGCAGGCCCAGCTGCACCGCCCCCGGCAGCAGGTCGGCCGAGCGGCCGCCGCGTTCCCAGCGCTCCCGGTCGTGCGCGAGTTCCGCCCGGGCGGCCAGGAACTCGCCGTCGGCCTTCACCTGCCGGGCGAGCGCGGGCCACGCCGTGATCAGCGCCTCGTGGGCGAGTTCGGCGGTCTCCGGTTCCTGGTCGCCGCCGTGCAGCACCAGCAGCCGCCGCTCCGCGAAGGACCGGGCCAGCCGCCAGCGCTCCTCGCCGGCCTCCTTACGGGTGAGCCTGCGGCGCAGCGGGGTCGCCCCGCCCGGCAGCACCCGGACCAGCCCGGTGAGCAGCCGCAGCGCGTCGGCCTCCGACCCCTCCTCCACGCACTCCCGCCAGGCGTTGCGGGCGTGCAGTCCGAGCGCCCCGGTGACGCCGTTCATCCCGTCGTACGCCGCCGCGCGCAGCCGTCCGACGGCACGCTCGTGCCACAGCTGCTCCAGTACGAAGCCGAGGAGCGGCAGGATGCCCGGCTCGCCGCCCGTGTCGTCCAGGATGCGCCGGTCCAGCCCGGGGTCGTAGGCCACCCCGGGGACCCGCTCGACGGGCCGGGTGATCACCTCACGGAGCTGCTCGCGCGTCATCGGCGTCAGCGGCAGCGTGCGGCCCGCCCGCACCGCCGGCCCGAGGGCCGGGTGTCTGAGCACCGCGTCCATGAGGTCGGCCCGCAGGGTGAGCAGGACGCGTGTCCCGTCGCCCCCTGGGCGCTCGGGGAAGAGCAGCCGCACCGTCTCGGCGACCTCCGCCTCCGTGCGGTCCAGGAGCGCCTCGGCCTGGTCGAGGACGACGAGCAGCCGGCCGCCCGCCGTGCCCCGCGCGCGGTGCAGCGCGTCCGCGAGGCCCTTGTCCGCGAGCCACGACTCGACCTGGTCGGCGCTGTGCGCGCGGGCGGCCCCGAAGCGGCCGGAGCGGATGTCCTCGTACAGCTCGGTGGCCAGCGCCGACAACGGGGACGAGACCTGGCCCGCGTTCACGACGAGCACGTCGTAGCCGTCCCGCCGCATCCGGGGGGCCACACCGGCCAGCGCCAGGGACGACTTCCCGGAGCCCGAGGGGCCGTAGAGGGTGACCGTCGGCCGCTCCCCGCGCAGGGCGCCGACGGCGTCCGCGATGTCGCCGTCCCGCCCGAAGAAGACGTCCGCGTCCTCCTCCCGGAAGGGGGCGAGACCGCGGAACGGCACGGCGGGCAGTACCAGCGGGGCCAGTGCGGGCAGCTCCGCGAGCAGGGTCCGGGTCCGCAGGACGAAGGCCTGCTGGGCGTCCTGCTCGGGCTGGGCCGCGACGACCAGGCCGACGGCGGCGCCGAGCTCGTTGTCCCAGACAGGTGTGCCGCTGAAGCCCTGCCGGACGTGGGCGGCCTGCCCGTCGGCCCGGGAGAGCTGGAGCCAGCCCTCGCCGGTGGCACCGCCGAGCTTCCCGCGGAACCAGCTCTCGCCGGGCTCGCCGTCCGTGAACCCGACCGCGCGCGCCCCGTGCTCCCAGACGCTGACGGGGTCGGCCATGGGCAGCGGGCGCGCTCCGGGGAGCGGTTCCGGCAGCCGCAGCAGCGCCAGGTCGCCCGTCCGGTCGGCCCTGATCGGGACCCAGGTCTCGACGAGGGCCTTGCGCTCGGGACGCGGCTGTCCGGGCCGCGCGTCCCCGCCCGCAGCCCCGCCCGTGCCCTCGGGCGCCCCGGGCCCGGACAGCGGCAGGTCCACGGTGACGGCGGTCCCGGGGGCCACCGGGCGGTCGCGCGACCGCTCCAGCACGTCCGACACCACATGGGCGCAGGTCAGCACCAGATCCGGGGCGACGAAGAACCCCGCTCCCCCGACCTCGCCGTCCTGCCCCTTGATCCGGACGACCGCCGCTGCCAGCGCCTCGTCCGGACTCTGCGACTCTTCCCCCGTCATCGCGCCCCCGTCCGGCTCAGTTCACCCGCGTACGGTCCGCGGCCGCGTCCCGGGCGTCACCGCGGTTCCAGGTCAGCGTCACGGAGAAATTGGCCTGCGTGGCGGTGCTCGCGATCACGACGTCCGCCTCCGCCGACAGCGACACCCCGAACTCCAGGGTGATCTCGTCGGGTGCGTCCGCGAGATCCCGGAACCGCCCCACGAAGCTGTCCGCGACGGGCCGTACGGTGTCCAGCATCTCGCCGAGCGAGCGCTCGGCCCGGGCCACCGCGCGCCCCGCGCGCCCGACCCTGACCAGGGACTCGTCCACCTCGCGGATCTGGACGCGCACGACCTCGTCGCCGCCGTCCCCCACGGGCACCTCGACCGTGCGCACGGTCCGGTCGCTCATGACGCTCCCCCGGTACTCCGATGTCCGGCTCCGCGAGGTCCGCCCGGCCGGGCGCGCGGTCCGCCCGCATCGTAGATCGTCACCACCGCGACACGGCCTGTGATCGGCCCACTTGGCGCGGACCTGACGGTGCCCGGGAACGCGAGAACGCCCCGGTCCGTGCGGACCGGGGCGTTCTCGGGGCGACGCGCTTCCTGCGCGGCGAGCGGCTAGAACGGCTCGAAGTCGTCGTACTCCTGCTCCGACTCGTCCCGCTCCGCCTGCTTGTCGCGGCGGCGCTGGGCGGCCGGGCGGGGGGCGTCGAAGCGGTGGTCCTCGCCGCGGCGGCCGAGCATCTCGGCGCCGGCCATGACCGTGGGCTCCCAGTCGAAGACGACCGCGTTCTCCTCGGGGCCGATGGCGACGCCGTCACCCGAGCGGGCACCCGTCTTCATCAGCTGGTCCTCGACGCCGAGGCGGGCGAGCCGGTCGGCCAGGTAGCCGACGGCCTCGTCGTTGCTGAAGTCGGTCTGCCGGACCCAGCGCTCGGGCTTCTCGCCGCGGACGCGGAACAGGCCGTCCTCCTCCTGCACCACCGTGAAGCCGGCGTCGTCGACCGCCTTCGGGCGGATGACGATGCGCGTGGCCTCCTCCTGGGGCTTGGCCGCGCGGGCCTTCGCGATCACGTCGGCGAGCGCGAAGGACAGCTCCTTGAGGCCGGTGTGGGCGACGGCCGACACCTCGAAGACGCGGTAGCCGCGGGCCTCCAGCTCGGGCCGCACCATCTCGGCCAGGTCCTTGCCGTCCGGTACGTCGATCTTGTTCAGGACGACCATGCGCGGACGCCGGTCGAGGCCGCCGTACTGCTTCAGCTCCTCCTCGATGATGTCGAGGTCGGAGACCGGGTCGCGGTCCGATTCCAGGGTCGCCGTGTCCAGGACGTGGACGAGCACGGAGCAGCGCTCCACGTGGCGCAGGAACTCCAGGCCGAGGCCCTTGCCCTGGCTCGCGCCGGGGATGAGGCCGGGCACGTCGGCGATCGTGTAGACGGTCTCGCCGGCCGTCACCACGCCGAGGTTCGGGACCAGGGTCGTGAAGGGGTAGTCCGCGATCTTCGGCTTGGCCGCGGACATGACGGAGATCAGCGAGGACTTGCCGGCGCTCGGGTAACCGACCAGGGCCACGTCCGCGACGGTCTTCAGCTCCAGGACGATGTCCTGGAAGTCGCCGGGCACGCCGAGCAGCGCGAAGCCGGGGGCCTTGCGGCGGGCCGAGGCCAGCGCCGCGTTGCCGAGGCCGCCGCGGCCGCCCTGGGCGGCGACGTACGAGGTGCCGTGGCCGACCAGGTCCGCGAGGACGTTGCCCGCCCTGTCGAGGACGACCGTGCCGTCCGGGACGGGCAGGACGAGGTCCTGGCCGTCCTTGCCGGAGCGGTTGCCGCCCTCGCCGGGCTTGCCGTTGGTCGCGCTGCGGTGCGGCTTGTGGTGGTAGTCGAGCAGCGTGGTGACGGACTGGTCGACGACCAGGATCACGTCACCGCCACGGCCTCCGTTGCCGCCGTCGGGGCCGCCGAGCGGCTTGAACTTCTCCCGGTGTACGGAGGCACAGCCGTGGCCTCCGCTACCCGCGGCGACATGCAGCTCGACGCGGTCCACGAAGGTGGTCATGGTGGGGTGCCTCCAGCACTTCGGTTACTTCTGTACGTACGGAATGTCTCTTGGGTAACACGCGAAAGGCGGACCCGCCTTCCCGACCGGGAAGTGAGGTCCGCCTCGCGAAAAACCTGTTCCGCGGAGCCTGCGCCCTAAGTGGACTGGATCAGGCGACCGGAACGATGTTCACGACCTTGCGGCCACGGTGGGTACCGAACTCCACCGCACCGGCGGCCAGCGCGAACAGCGTGTCGTCCTTGCCACGGCCGACGCTGGCGCCGGGGTGGAAGTGGGTGCCACGCTGGCGGACCAGGATCTCACCGGCGTTGACGACCTGACCGCCGAAGCGCTTCACGCCGAGCCGCTGAGCATTGGAGTCGCGACCGTTCCGAGTGGACGATGCGCCCTTCTTGTGTGCCATCTCTCCTCAGTCCCTTACTTCGCAGCCGCGGGGATCTCAGTGACCTTGATCGCCGTGTACTGCTGGCGGTGGCCCTGACGACGGCGGTAGCCGGTCTTGTTCTTGTAGCGAAGGATGTCGATCTTCGCGCCCTTGTGGTGGTCCACGATCTCGGCCTGGACCTTGATGCCGGCGAGGACCCAGGGGTCACTCGTCACGGCGTCGCCGTCGACAACGAGCAGGGTCGAGAGCTCGACCGTGTCGCCAACCTTGGCAGTGGAAATCTTGTCAACCTCAACGATGTCGCCGACAGCAACCTTGTGCTGGCGACCACCGCTGCGCACGATGGCGTACACGCGGATCTCTCTCTCACTCGGATCGGGACCCCGCAGTCCAGCCGCACGCTTGCGCGAGCGGCCTCTCCCGAAGCGCGGAGCGCCGGGAGGAAGAGGTTTACGGGGATGCGGCGCGCCAGGGGACACGCCGACGGTCAAGGTTACGGGGCCACAGCCGAAAGGGTCAAACCAGGCCCGGCCCCGTCACCGCCTCACACGTCACGTGGTCGGCTTCTCGCCGTCGTCCGGGAGCGGCTTCACGCCCCGGCACAGGTCCGTGGCGTCGGAGGCGCCCGGGTACGCGACCGCGCGCACCCGGTCGAAGTGGGTCCGGTACATGTCGTGCACGGCGTCGTCGTCGACCTTGACGATCGACTCGTCGTTCTCGCGCAGGGCGGGCCCGGTGTAGTTCCCGGAGCCGGTGAAGCTGACCTTGTTCCGCACGCCGTCGTACATGCCGTCGACGAGGATGTACTTGGAGTGGATGATGAACGGCGTCGTGAGCTTCTGTCCGGGGTTCAGCGGGTCCCGGTCGTCGTTGTAGCAGCGCACCGAGGGGCCGCCGGTGGTGTGCAGCATCTCCCACGTGCCCTTGGTGCCGCCGGAGCTCTTGGCGCTGTCCGTCTCCGCGTACACGACGCTGACCGAGCAGCCCGCCTTCTGCAACGAGACCAGCTTCTCGGCGATCGCCATCCGGGTCAGCTTGAAGATCGCGACCCGGACCTTGGTCTTCTGCGTGACGCCGGCGGTGTCCTTGTAGGAGCACTGGACGTTGTTGAGCACCGAGTAGACGGTGTCGGTGTCCCGGGTGTTGCCCTCGCGCGGGAAGAAGTACGCCTTGTACAGGCCGTTGCTGACGGTGCGGTAGTTCCAGGACGCCCAGTCCCGGCCGACCATCGTGTCGAAGTAGTCCGAGTAGGCGTCGTACATCGTCGGGTTGTTCGGCAGCAGCAGCGCGTCGTTGAAGAAGCGCGTGTGCGCGGACGGCGTCGAGTTCGACGTCGTCTCCACGACCACGTTCGTGGCGCCCTGGACCGCGGAGAACAGCCAGAACTTGTTGTGCATGATCGACTGCCCGAACTTCGGGTCGCCGAGACAGGACTTGTTGGCCGGGCACGTGCTGACGTACGAGCCCTTCGTGCGGTCGGTGCCGAGGCCGGCGGCCAGCGTGCTGTACGAGGTGTTGGTCGGCCGGTCGCTGATGCTCGACTCGTCGAGCAGGACCTGGACGTTGACACCGCGGTCCTTGGCGGCCACGAGGGCGTTGACGACCGACGCCTCCCAGACGTGGTAGACCGCGACCTTGATGACCGAGCCGGGCAGCGCCGCGTTGGTCAGCTCGATCAGCCGGGTGCGGATCGCGTACTGCTGGTCCGTGGTGCCCAGCGGGTCGTTGAAGATCGGGCCCTCGGTCCAGGTCGGGTTGCCCGTCGCCTGGGCCGTACCGGTGGCCGCGACCGCCTGGACCCCCGCCGCCGACAGCACCGTCGCCAGCGCGACGGCCTGGCGTCCTCCCTTGACCGGCTTCACAGCGCGGTGCCGCCCCGTGCCCGTCAGGCGCACGCGCGCCATGAAATCCCCTCCCTGACACGAGCAAGCGGTCTCCCCAACCACGGCCCGTGGGCTCATACGTGTGACTGCATGAGTTTTACACGTAGCTGTTCGTGTTCCAAGTGGCGGGGGGTGCGGGCGGGAGGGGAGAAGCCCTGAAACCCCGTCAGGACGGACAAAAAATCCGTCGCTACGTCACCCCTCCTGCCCTGTCGGCGCCTTGACGAACACGCACGCCCCCCGCGGCGGCGGTGACACCGCCGGGCAGGGGGCGTGCGGCCGGGGCTACGGGCCCCGGCCGGCTCGGTCCTCGGCTCAGTCGTCGTCGGTGGAGGCGGAGGCCGTGACGGTGGACACCGTCTGCTCCGCCGCCGCGGTCTTCTTCGCCGTCGACTTGGCGGCCGTCTTCTTGGCCGTCGCCTTCTTGGCCGTCGTCTTCTTCGCGGCCGTCTTCTTGGCCGCGGTCTTCTTGGTGGTGGCCGCCTTCTTCGCGGTCGCCTTCTTGGCCGTCTTGCGGGCCGTCTTCTTCGCCGGGGCCGACTCCTCCGCCGGCTCCTCCGCCGGTGCCCCGGCCTCGGACGCCTCCGGTGCGGACGCCTCGGGGGCGGCCGACGGGACGACCACGACGGCCGCCTCCTCGGACGCGGTGGGCGCGGTCGCCTTGCGGACGGCACGGCGGCGCGGACGGGCCGGGGCGGCGCTCTCCGCGGGCGCCTCGGCCTGCTCGGCGGCCGGCGGCTGGGCCACCGGCTCGGACACGGGCTCCGGGGCGGCGGCGGGCTGCGGGGCGACCGCGACGGTCACCGCCTCGGCCTCGTCGGCCGCCTTCGGCGAACCGGCCGGGGCCGACACCTTGCGGGTCGCCCGACGGCGCGTACGGCCCTGCGGAGCGGCCTCCTCCGGAGCGGGGACCTCCTGCGCCGGAGCGAGCTCCACCGGGGTCTCCACCGGAGCCTCGGGCACCTCGGGCGCCTCGACGACCGGGTCCTCCATGGCGACGGGCTCCGCCTCGGCGGCGTCCCGGGACTTGGGAGCACGCTCCTCGCCGCGCGAGCGGGGAGCCCTCTCCTCGCCCCGCGGCGCACCCGCCGGAGCCGAGGCCCGCCGGGTCGCCCGGCGCCGCGAACGGCCCCGGGACGCGGCGGCCTCCGCCTCGGCGGCGCTGCTGTACAGCTCCTCGTCCGGCTGGAACTCGGGAGCGGGGAGCGCGGCCGGCGCGGCGGCCTCCGCGGCCACCTCCGCCTCGGTCTCCGTCTCGACGGCCTCGGCGGTCTCCGTGGGCTCCGCGGCCACCGCCTCGTGCTCGTGCTCGTGCGTGTGCTCGGCACCGCCACGGCCGCGCTTCTTGCGCTTGCCGCCGCCACCCGCGGTGGTCGGCTGCTCCATGTGCACGATGACGCCGCGGCCGTTGCAGTGGACGCAGGTCTCCGAGAAGGACTCCAGCAGGCCCTGGCCGACGCGCTTGCGGGTCATCTGGACCAGGCCCAGCGAGGTGACCTCGGCCACCTGGTGCTTCGTACGGTCGCGGCCCAGGCACTCCAGCAGGCGCCGCAGCACCAGGTCGCGGTTGGACTCCAGGACCATGTCGATGAAGTCGATGACGACGATGCCGCCCAGGTCGCGCAGCCGCAGCTGACGCACGATCTCCTCGGCCGCCTCCAGGTTGTTCCTGGTGACGGTCTCCTCCAGGTTGCCGCCCTGGCCGGTGAACTTACCGGTGTTGACGTCGACCACGATCATGGCCTCGGTCTTGTCGATCACCAGCGAACCGCCGCTGGGCAGCCAGACCTTGCGGTCCAGCGCCTTCATCAGCTGCTCGTCGATCCGGTACGTCGCGAAGACGTCGACCTCGGAGGTCCACTTCGACAGCCGGTCGGTCAGGTCGGGGGCCACGTGGGAGACGTATCCGTGGATGGTCTCCCAGGCCTCGTCACCGCTGACGATGACCTTGGTGAAGTCCTCGTTGAAGATGTCGCGGACGACTCGGACGGTCATGTCCGGCTCGCCGTACAGCAGGGTCGGGGCGTTGCCGCTCTTCGCCTTCTTCTGGATGTCCTCCCACTGGCCCTGGAGGCGCTCCACGTCACGGCGCAGCTCGTCCTCGCTCGCGCCCTCGGCGGCGGTGCGCACGATGACGCCCGCGTCCTCGGGGACGATCTTCTTGAGGATGGTCTTCAGGCGCGCGCGCTCGGTGTCGGGCAGCTTGCGGCTGATGCCGGTCATCGAGCCCTCGGGCACGTACACGAGGTAGCGGCCCGGGAGGGAGACCTGGCTGGTGAGCCGGGCGCCCTTGTGGCCGATCGGGTCCTTCGTCACCTGGACGAGTACCGACTGGCCGGACTTCAGCGCGGACTCGATGCGCCGCGGCCCGTTGGCCATGCCCAGCGCCTCGAAGTTGACCTCACCGGCGTACAGGACGGCGTTGCGGCCCTTGCCGATGTCGATGAAGGCGGCCTCCATCGACGGCAGCACGTTCTGGACCTTGCCCAGGTAGACGTTGCCGACGTACGACGTCGACTGCTCCTTGTTGACGTAGTGCTCGACGAGCACGTTGTCCTCGAGGACGCCGATCTGGGTGCGCTCGCCGCTCTGGCGGACGACCATCACGCGCTCGACGGCCTCGCGGCGGGCCAGGAACTCGGCCTCGGTGATGATCGGGACACGCCTGCGGCCCTGCTCGCGGCCCTCGCGGCGGCGCTGCTTCTTGGCCTCCAGGCGGGTCGAGCCCTTGATGGACTGCACCTCGTCGGAGGCGTCACCGGTCCGCTCCTCCCGCTTGGGGCGCGGCTCGCGGACCTTGACGACCGTGCGCTCGGGGTCCGAGTCGCCGGTCTCGGCCTCGGTGCCCGAGTCACCGGCACGACGGCGGCGGCGACGGCGGCGACGGCTGCTGCTGGAGCCGGAACCGCCCTGCTCCTCGCGCTCGTCGGCGTCCTCGGCGTCTTCGGCGTCCTCGGCGGACCGCTCGGCGGTGTCCTCGGTGTCCTGCGCGGCCTGCTCGTCGGCGTACTCGTCGTCACCGGACTCGGTGTCGGAGTCGCTGGCCTCACCGCGGCGACGGCGACGGCCACCACGGCGGCGGCGACGGCGGGAACCGGTCTCCTCGGTGTCGTCGCCCTCGGTGGCGTCCTCGGCGGACTCCTCCTCGTCGACGGCCTCCTCGGGCTCCGGCTCGGGCGCGGCCTGCTCGGCGGCGGGCTCCGGGTCGGCGCCGCGGCGGCGACGGCGGCGGCGCGCGCCGGTCGGCTCCTCGACGGTCTCGACCGTCTCCGTGAGCTCCTCGGCGGGCTCCTGCTCCGGCTCCTCCGCGGCCTCGGCGGCAGCGGCGGCGGCGGCCCGCTCGGGGGTCTGGAACATCGGCTCGGCGAAGACGGGCGCCTGGAAGACGGCCACGGCGGGGCGCGCGGGCCGTCGCGTGGACTCGCCCTCGTCGGTCCTCGGCGCGGGGGCCGAGAAGCCGGCGGCGGCCTTGCGGGTGGCGCGGCGGCGGCCGCGGCGCGGGCCGGCGTCCTCCTCGGCCGGGGCGGACACGGCTTCGGCGGCGGGCTGCTCGGCCTCGGCGGCCTCGGCCACGGGCTCGCTGGTCACGGGCGCCTCCGCACGCTCGTCGGCGGCGGCACCCTCGGGTGCGCCGGCGGGCGTGGTGACGCGCCGGGTGGCGCGACGCCGGGAACGGCGGGGGCCGGCGTCCTCGGCCGGCTCCACCGGCTCGGGGGACTCGGCCGGCTCGGCGGCGGGAGCCTCGTCCGCCGGGGTGACGGTGTCCTCGTCGGGGGCCGGGGCCGTCTCGACCGTACGGACGGGCGCGGTAGCGCGGCGCCGGGTACGGCGGGTGGGGGCGGCCTCCTCGACAGGGGCGGGCGCCTCGGCGGGCGTCTCGGCCTCGGCGTCCGCGGTGTCGGCCTCAGCGGCCGGGGCCGGGGCGCCGGCGGGTGCGGAGGCGCGGCGGGTGGCGCGGCGGCGGGAACGGCGCGGGGCGGTGTCCTCGGCGGACTCGTCGGCCTGCTCGGTCACGGACGGGGCCTCGGCGGCGGGCGCCGGTGCCTCGGACGCGGCGACGGCGGGGACCACGGTCTCCGCCTCGGCGTCGGTCGCGGGGGTGGCGACGGGGGCGGTCGCGCGCCGGGTGGCACGACGCCGGGCGCGGCGCGGGGCGGCGTCCTCGGCGGCAGCGGGTGCCTCGGCGTCGGTGGCGGCGGTCTCGGCCGCCGTCTCGTCCTCGGTCTCCTCGACCTCGGCGGTGTCCGCGCCGGTGTCGGTCACGGTGTCTTCCGTGGCGAGCCCGGCGGACGACGCGGCCGGTATGGCCGGCGCGGTGGTCTCGGCCGCGGCCTCGGAGGCGGCGGACGGCGGGCCCGCGGGACGCGAGGCGGCGCGGCGACGGCGTCGCGGCGGCAGCGTGTCGCTGGGGCTGTTGTTGTCGGCGGAGCCCGTGGTGGGCTCGGCGGGTTCGGTCGGCTCGAGCATGCGGGTGGATCTCCCGTCAGGCTCCCGGGCGCCGCGCCTGGTCCGGATGAATCCGGTGACGTCCGCGGCTCGCGCGATGCGCGGTGCCGCCGTCCGGGGCGCGGGCGCCGCACGGGAGCTCTCTGTGTCCTGTCTCGCCGGTTCCGTACGCCATGTGTGCGTACGGCCTGGCGAAAGTCTTGTGGTCGGTGCGCTGCCCGACCCAGGTGGCTCCCGAGTACCAGGGCGGCGCTACGACATCCGTCCTACGCGGAACCTTCCGGCACCGGCGCCTTCGCGGTGGCAGTGCCGGCGACCCCTGGGCGATCGGCCGGGGCGGCCATGGCTGCCTCGCGGTCGGGCGCGAGCGGGTCGGTCACCGTGCCGGTCTCTTCATCGAACAGCCCCTGCGCCAGCCTGGTCACCGCTGCGGCGACCGGCGGCGCCAGGTCGGCCACGGCGCGGAGACCGGACAGGACGTCGTCGGGTCGAACGGCAGGCGTCACGTGCCGAACAACCAGGCGCAGTATCGCACAGGGCTGGTCCGTCGGCCTATCAGCCTGTGGACCGTGTGCCCCGTCCGCCGGGGCGGACGCCTCGGAGCCGGGGCTGTGGGCCTCCAGTCCGGCGACGGCGCCGCGGGCGTCGAAGGTGCGCATCCCGTTCTTGGTCCTGCGCTGCACCTCGACGGTCTCCGCCGCGTTGAAGGCGTCGACCGCGCGCCGGGCGTCCTCGGGGGTCACGCCGTCGAGGCGCAGCTCCCACACGGACGCGGTGAGCCGGTCGGCGAGTCCCGACGTGCGGGCCTCGACCGCCTCGGTGATGTCGAGCCCGGTGGGCAGCGACTCGTCGAGGAGCTCGCGCAGCTTGTCCGGGTCACGCGCCTCGGTGAGCGCGATCTCCAGGTACTCCGCCTCGCTGCCCGTGCCGGTGGGTGCGGCATTGGCGTACGACACCTTCGGGTGTGGCGTGAACCCCGCCGAGTACGCCATCGGCACCTCGGCACGGCGCAACGCACGCTCGAAGGCGCGCTGGAAGTCACGGTGGCTGGTGAACCGGAGGCGGCCGCGCTTGGTGTAGCGCAGTCGGATGCGCTGCACCGCGGGTGCGGGCGGCGGGCCTTCGGGCTGTCGCTTGCCCAGTGTCGTTCAGTCCTTCGTGAGAGCGGTCGTACTGCTACCTAGAGTACGTGTCTCACCGGCCGCCGGTTCCCGCCGGGCCACCGTCTGCCGCTCGGGCGGCGCTCCGAAGAGCATCCGGCGCACGTCGGCGCGGGCCTGCCGGACGGACTCGCGGGCGGAGGTGAGCGCCTGCCGCGCCGTGCGGCGCGCGACGCGGGCGGCCTCGGCGGCGGGGCGCAGGACCGTGTCGCGGACCGCGTGGCCCACGGGGGTGAGCACGCTCCGGTACGCCCAGCGCACCGGCTCCACGAAGATCCACCGGAACAGCTGGGCGAGGAAGCGCCCGACGGTGAGCGAGATCCGGCCGGCGACGCGCCAGGCGTGGCCGAGCGCCTCGGCGATCTCCCTGCCGACGACGACCAGAGCACGGCCGACGGGTGCGAGGACCCACCGCCACAGGGCGAGGGCGGGCAGCACGAACAGGATCCGCAGCGTCCAGTAGAGCGCGGCGCCGATCCCCACGAAGATCATCCGTACGAGCCACACGAGACCTCGCGCCGCCCAGGCGATCCCGTGTCCGACGGGCGTGAGGATCCACTCGTAAAGCCACAGCGCGGGTACGACGACCAGGTAGCGCACGAGCGCGGTGAGGGCGGTCCAGACACCGACGGCGACCGCCGCGAGGACGAGGCCGATCCCCCGCACGAGCCAGGCGACAGCGTGCCCGAGGGGCGTCAGCACCCGCGCGTACAGCCACAGCGCCGGTACGACCGCCAAGTAGCGCACGAGCGCGGTGAGGGCGGTCCAGACACCGACGGCGACCGCCGCGAGGACGAGACCGATCCCCCGCACCAGCCAGGCGGCCCCGTGTCCGACGGGCGTCAGCACCCGCGCGTACAGCAAGGTCACGCCGGCCCACAGACCGCCGAAGAACCACACGAGAACGGCTCCGGCGCCGCGCACCGCCCAGACGGCCGCACGTCCGACGGGCGTCAGCACGGTGCGGTACAGCCATTCGGCGGGCACCACGAGCAGCCGGTACGCGAGCCATCCGAGTCCCCTGCCGACCGGCACCACCAAGTAGCGCCACAGTGCCGACCAGGGCCAGACGAACATCGCCCACGCCAGCCACGCGAGAGCCCGCCCCACCGGACGCAGCACGGTGTCCCGGAGAAACCTGCCGCCGACGACCAGCGCGTCCCAGACCATCCGCACCGGCACCACCAGGACGAGCACCACGATCCGTACCGGGATGCGGATGGCGACGGTCAGGCACCCCTCACCCCGAGACACGTCCCGCTCGGCGGGCCGCCCGACGGCGGACTTCTCCAGATCCATACCGGGATAGACGCCCCGGCAGGCCGTTTGGATGCGGTGACGGCGGCGACGGTCCCGCCGGCCGCCGTCCGGGACCCGCCGAACGCCGAAAGCGGTGTCCCGGGCGGCTGTGGGAGCCGTCCGGGACACCGCTGCCGGTCAAGCGGGCGTCGGGCCCCCGAGGGGGCCGCGCCGGCCGGGGTCAGCGACGGTGGTCGCCGCCGTGGTGGTCGCCACCGCCGTGCTGGTTGCCGCCACCGTGGTGGTTGCCGCCGCCGTGGTGACCGCCGCCGCCCCAGTTACGGCCCCAGGACTCGTCGTCGATGAAGCGTCCGCGGTCGTTGCGCAGGGTGGCCGTGTCGGAGCGGTTGTCCCACACGTAGTCGCGGCGGTCCTGGAAGACGTCGTGGCGGTTGTCCTCGCCGTATCCGGTGTGGACGCGGACGGTGCTGCGGCCGTCCAGGCGGAAGTGGCGGAACCGGTAGGTGTCGCCGTCCCGCGAACGCAGGGTCCAGCCGTCGAGGTTGACGCTGTGCCGCCCGTTGTTGGTGATGTCGACCCACTCCTTGTTCAGGGAGCGGTTGGAGAAGTTGTCGTGGCCCGGCGAGTCGTACTGCACGCCGCTGATGACCACACGGGCACGCTGATGGCCGCTGTCCGCGGTGGCCGGCATGGCTGCCGCGCCGAGGGCGGCGCCCGCCGCGAGAACCGCGGCGGCGATACGGCGAGTGGAGCGAGAAGACATGAACGTCCCCCAACTGTGGGGCCCCGTCGGCCGGCCCTGACCGGCCGAAAGAGGCGATGTGCGTTCCCGGCGAGTGCCGAGGACCCACAGCTTTGCCGCGCCCCGGGCCGGGCGGCAGGTGTCCCGCTTGGTGTTGCCGTATGCGGACATTTCCGTGACCGTCAGATGCAACGTTCAACCAATCAGGCCCACCCGGGGACGCCGACCCCGTGGCACCCACACCCATCCCCGTAGATCACCGTGGAAGCGGTTTCCAGCTCCGCCCACGCCCCTGCCGCGCACCCCGCACGCTCCGCGCCGGTGGCCGGAAATACACGTAACAGTCCGGACCGCCACATTGTCGATCATTCGTTCCAGAAAGCCGGAAAAGTTCGACTCGGGAGCGGGTACGCGGACCTGTGCCGGACAGCGGAACGGCCGGTCACCCGGGCGAACGCGTCGCTCGGATGACCGGCCGTCCCGGCGGTCCCGCTGGTGTCAGTGCACGTGGCCGCTCGACGCGGGCGCCGGCGCCGCGTTCTTGACCGTCAGCGGCAGCAGCTTCTTGCCCGTCGGGCCGATCTGGATCTGCGTGTCCATCTGCGGGCACACGCCGCAGTCGAAGCACGGGGTCCAGCGGCAGTCCTCGACCTCGGTCTCGTCGAGGGCGTCCTGCCAGTCCTCCCAGAGCCAGTCCTTGTCGAGGCCCGAGTCCAGGTGGTCCCAGGGCAGGACCTCCTCGTAGGTGCGCTCACGCGTGGTGTACCAGTCGACGTCCACCCCGAAGGCGGGCAGCGTCTTGTCCGCGCAGGCCATCCAGCGGTCGTATGAGAAGTGCTCGCGCCAGCCGTCGAAGCGGCCGCCGTCCTCGTAGACGGCGCGGATGACGGCGCCGATCCGGCGGTCACCGCGGGACAGCAGGCCCTCGACGATGCCGGGCTTGCCGTCGTGGTAGCGGAAGCCGATGGAGCGGCCGTACTTCTTGTCGCCGCGGATCTTGTCGCGGAGCTTGGTGAGGCGGGCGTCCGTCTCCTCGGCGCTCAGCTGCGGCGCCCACTGGAACGGGGTGTGCGGCTTGGGCACGAAGCCGCCGATCGACACCGTGCACCGGATGTCGTTCTGGCCGGAGACCTTGCGGCCCTCGGCGATGACGTTCATCGCCATGTCCGCGATCTGCAGGACGTCCTCATCGGTCTCGGTGGGCAGACCGCACATGAAGTACAGCTTCACCTGCCGCCAGCCGTTGCCGTACGCCGTGGAGACCGTGCGGATCAGGTCCTCCTCCGAGACCATCTTGTTGATGACCTTGCGCATGCGCTCGGAGCCGCCCTCGGGGGCGAACGTGAGGCCCGACCGGCGGCCGTTGCGGGTCAGCTCGTTGGCCAGGTCGACGTTGAAGGCGTCGACGCGGGTGGAGGGGAGGGACAGGCCGATCTTGTCCTCCTCGTACCGGTCCGCCAGACCCTTGGCGATGTCGCCGATCTCCGAGTGGTCGGCGGAGGAGAGCGAGAGGAGGCCGACCTCCTCGAAGCCCGTCGCCTTGAGGCCCTTCTCGACCATGTCGCCGATGCCGGTGATGGAACGCTCGCGCACCGGGCGGGTGATCATGCCGGCCTGGCAGAAGCGGCAGCCGCGCGTGCAGCCGCGGAAGATCTCCACCGACATCCGCTCGTGGACGGTCTCCGCGAGGGGCACCAGGGGCTGCTTCGGGTAGGGCCACTCGTCGAGGTCCATCACCGTGTGCTTGGAGACGCGCCACGGGACGCCGGACCTGTTCGGCACGACGCGGGCGATGCGGCCGTCCGGCAGGTACTCGACGTCGTAGAAGGCCGGGATGTAGACGTTGCCGGTCTTCGCGAGGCGCAGGAGGACCTCCTCGCGGCCGCCGGGACGGCCCTCAGCCTTCCAGGCGCGGATGATGTCCGTCATGTCGAGCACGGCCTGCTCGCCGTCGCCGATGATCGCCGCGTCGATGAAGTCCGCGATCGGCTCGGGGTTGAAGGCCGCGTGGCCGCCGGCGAGGACGATCGGGTCGTCCAGCGTGCGGTCCCTGGACTCCAGGGGGATCCCCGCGAGGTCCAGGGCGGTCAGCATGTTCGTGTAGCCCAGCTCCGTGGAGAAGGACAGGCCGAACACGTCGAAGGCCTTCACCGGGCGGTGGCTGTCCACGGTGAACTGCGGGACCTCGTGCTCGCGCATCAGCGCCTCGAGGTCCGGCCACACGCTGTAGGTGCGCTCGGCGAGGACGCCCTCGCGCTCGTTCAGCACCTCGTAGAGGATCATGACGCCCTGGTTGGGGAGTCCGACCTCGTAGGCGTCGGGGTACATCAGGGCCCAGCGGACGTCGCAGGCGTCCCAGGGCTTCACCGTGGAGTTGAGCTCTCCGCCGACGTACTGGATCGGCTTCTGCACATGCGGGAGCAGAGCTTCGAGCTGCGGGAAGACCGATTCGGCAGGCATCGCGAACCTTCGTGAGCTGACTGGGGGCACCCCCGGCCGAAAAAAGCTGGGGGAAGGGTGACCATCTAGCCTAACGCGGCCGGGAGGTGCCCCCGCACGCTCAGAACGCCGCCTTGCGCCCGGCCTTCCGCCACGCGCCCCGCAGCGCGTCCTCGTCGGCCGCCGCCCGCCGCTCCTCACGGGCGTAGAGCACGCCGTACGTGAACGAGCTCTCACCGGCGGCCTGCGCCTTCTCGGCGAGGTCTCGCAGGGCTTCGCGGGCCATCACGCTGTCCTGGTGGTCGCCGAGCAGCTTGGTCAGGGACTTCATGGCCTTGGCGGTGGCCTCGGCGGGCTTGCCCAGAGCGGGCACCGCGGCCTCGGCGGCGTACCGCGTGCGCTTGGCCTTCTTGCGGGCCTCGTGCAGCGCGATGTCCCGGTCCCGGCCCGGCGGCAGCGAGACCGCCCGGTCGACCAGTTTCCCGAGTTTGTCGAGGTCCTTGCGGATGGCCTCGGCGAGCACCTTCTTCGGCTTGCCGGCGGCCGCCTTGTGCAGCGGCGGATCGCTGACCAGGGCGTCCAGGGCGCCCAGCAGGTAGAGGTGGCGCCGCCCGTCGAGCGCCTCGGTCAGCCGCTGCCGGGAGCCGGAGTGGCGGGCCCGCGACCAGGTGCGCAGGCGGTTGCGCACGGGTCCGGAGCGCAGCGACCCGGGGAGGTCGTCCAGGGCCGAGGTGAGGCGCTTGGTGATCACCTCCTGGTCGCGGTCCCCGGCCAGCTCCCCCGCGAGCCACTTCAGCTCGGTGCGGACGGGGTCGGTGACCTTGCGGTCCAGGACGTTGTCGAACGAGCGCAGGGTGTTGCGCAGGCGGCGGGTGGCGACGCGCATCTGGTGCACGGCGTCGGGCTGGTCGCGGCGGACGGCGGGGTCCAGCTCGACCAGGGCGTCGCGCTGTTCGCGTACGTAGGCGAGGACGTGGTCGCCCGCGGTCACCGGGGGCCGGGCCGCGGGGCGCCTGCCCGAGGGGCGCCGGACGCCGGCTCCGGTCTCCGTCAGGGCCCGGGCCAGCTTGGAGGGCGAGGCGGAGCGGTGCAGTCCCGCCTTGCGCAGCTTCTTCTCGACCTTGTCGAGGAAGGCGGGGTCGCCGTCGTCGGCGAGTTCCACCTCGATCTCGGTCCACTGGGCCGTGCCCTTGCCGCCGCTGAGCCGCTCGGCGCGCACCCGGTCGACGCTGACCTCGGCCAGCAGGGCTCCGTCGGCGTCCAGCAGGTGGCGGACGTCGCGGGAGGAGCGCAGCCGTACGACGGGGACGAGCGCGGCGTCCCGGACGCGGGAGCGGACGAGCGAGGACAGGGCGGCCGGCACGGAGTCGGCGAGCGGGGCGTGGATCTCGTCACGCACCCCCTCCGCCACCGGCAGTTTCAGGTGCCAGCCCGCGTCGGCGCCTCCGGTGCGGCGGCGCAGGGTGATGGAGGAGGCCGCCAGGAGCTGGTCGGCCGTGTCGTAGTAGGTGGCGTCGAGTTCGTCGACGCCTCTGCCGACGACGCTCCCGACGCCGGGGACGGCCGTCAGGTCCGGCAGGCCCGCACCGCCGCCGGCCGCGGGTCCCTCGTACTTCCGCTCGATCTCGCGCTTCGTGTCCGCCATGAAACGAATCTAGACGCGAATCGGGGCCGGGGGCAGTCCGTCCCCGGCCCCGCTCGGCCACCTGTGTGTTCCTTCCGACGGGTCGCGCCGGAGGTCGTCGGGCGGCGCTAGGCCGACATCGGCCGCTGCACCCGGATCGACTGGAGGAGTCCGACGGCCACCCAGACCGCGAACATCGACGATCCGCCGTATGAGACGAACGGCAGGGGCAGACCGGCGACCGGCATGATGCCGAGGGTCATGCCGACGTTCTCGAACGACTGGAACGCGAACCAGGCGATGATGCCGGCGGCGACGATCGTGCCGTACAGCTCCGTCGTCTCGCGGGCGATGCGGCAGGCGCGCCACAGGACGACGCCGAGCAGCAGCAGTATCAGTCCGGCGCCGACGAAGCCGAGCTCCTCGCCCGC
The DNA here is from genome assembly GCF_055565855.1 of Streptomyces sp. NPDC028308. Taxonomy (NCBI): domain Bacteria; kingdom Bacillati; phylum Actinomycetota; class Actinomycetes; order Kitasatosporales; family Streptomycetaceae; genus Streptomyces; species Streptomyces sp. NPDC028308. Next base: position 502,952 of record NZ_JBVHTO010000001.1, on the reverse strand, counting down.
GACCGTGAAGACGAAGTCCGTCTGCTGTTCGGGGACGAACTGGCCGGTGGTCTGCGAGCCGTGGCCGAGGCCGGTGCCGAAGAGGCCGCCGGAACCGATGGCGATGCGCGCCTGGTTGGTGTTGTAGCCGACGCCCGCCGGGTCGAGCTCGGGGTTGGCGAAGGCCGCGAAGCGGTTGATCTGGTACTCGTCGAGGATGTGCAGCTGCCAGACGGCGAGGGCGCCGAGGGCGCCGGTGCCGATGAGGCCGAAGACCCAGCGGTTGGAGGCTCCGGAGGCGAGCAGCACGCCGAGCACGATGATGACCATGACCATGACCGAGCCGAGGTCCGGCATCAGCAGGACGATCAGTATCGGCACGGCGGCCAGGCCGAGCGACTGCAGCACCGTGCGGTGGTCGGGGTAGGGCTTGTCGCCCGCGTCGACCCGGGCCGCGAGCAGCATCGCCATGCCCAGGATGATCGTGATCTTCACGAACTCGGAGGGCTGGAGCGAGAAGCCGCCGCCGAGGACGATCCAGGCGTGGGCGCCGTTGACCGTCGCGCCGAGCGGGGTCAGCACGAGCAGGATCAGGAACACCGAGATGCCGTAGAGGATCGGCACCGCGGTGCGCAGGGTGCGGTGGCCGAGCCAGACGGTGCCGATCATCAGCGCGAAGCCGATGCCGGTGTTCATCAGATGGCGGATCAGGAAGTAGTACGGGTCGCCCTGGTTGATCTCGGTGCGGTTGCGGGTCGCCGAGTAGACGAGGGCCGTGCCGATCAGCGAGAGCGCGATGGCGGACAGGAGTATCGGCCAGTCGAGCCGGCGGGCCAGCGAGTCGCGGGCGAACAGCCGCGTCCAGCCGGCGCGCTCGGGCCCGTAGCCGGACACGGAGAAGCCGTTCGTGCCGGTCATGTGAGCCTTCCCTGGTCGGTGCGCGCGCCGGTCATGCGAGGGTCCTCTGCCGCTTGCGCGGGCGGGTGGAGCGCCTGCGGGTGTCGCGGTTGGTCGGGTCGGGCGGGGCGGTGGTGCCGGCGGGCTGGTCCGGGTCCGTGCCGGCGGGCTGGTCCTCCTCGCTCGCCTGCTGGTCCTTGACCGGGTCCGGGGAGACCTTCGGGGCGTCGATCGAGCCGTCCGGCTGGATCTTCGGCAGGGTCTTCTGCGGGGTGGGCAGCAGCGCCCGCTTCTTGTCGATCGCGCCGTCCTCGGAGACGCCGTACAGCGCGTTGTAGACCTTGCGCACGGCGGGGCCGGAGGCGCCGGAGCCCGTACCACCCTGGGAGATGGTCATGACGACCGTGTAGTCCTTGGTGTACGTGGCGAACCACGAGGTCGTCTGCTTGCCGTAGACCTCGGCCGTACCCGTCTTGGCGTGCATCGGGATCTCGTCCTGCGGCCAGCCGCCGAATCGCCAGGCGGCCGTACCGCGGGTCGCGACTCCCGCGAGGGCACCGTCTATCTCGTCGCGCGTCTTCCGCGTCATCGGCAGCTTGCCGTGCGAGGAGGGCTTGATCTCCTGCACGTCCTTGCCGTCGGCGCTCACGATGGCCTTGCCGACCGTCGGGTCGTACAGGGTGCCGCCGTTGGAGATGGCGCCGTAGATCGTGGCCATCTGGATCGGGGTCACGAGCGTGTCGCCCTGGCCGATGGAGTAGTTGACCGCGTCACCGGCGCGCATCTTGTTGCCTTCGAGGCAGTTCTCGTACGCGATCTTCTGGACGTAGTCGCCGTCCTTCTTGCCGGTCTTGCACCAGGCGTCCTTGTTGGCCTTCCAGTAGTTCTGCTTCCACTGGCGGTCGGGGACGCGGCCGGTGACCTCGTTGGGGAGGTCGATGCCGGTCTCCTTGCCGAGGCCGAACTGGTGGGCGGTCTTGTAGAACCAGTCGTTGGGGTGCTTCTTCGGCTTGTTGCCACCGTCCTTCTGCCACTCCTGGTGCGAGAGCCGGTAGAAGACGGTGTCGCAGGAGACCTCCAGGGCCCGGCCGAGGCTGATCGAGCCGTATCCCTTGGACTCGAAGTTCTTGAAGACCTGGCCGCCGAGGTTGTACGAGCTGGAGCACTCGTAGTTGCCGTCGAAGGGGTAGCCGGCGTTCACGGCGGCGGTGGTCGGGATCACCTTGAAGATGGAGCCGGGCGCCGCCTGGCCCTGGATGGCGCGGTTGAGCAGCGGGTAGTTGGACTTCTTGCCGGTCAGGCGCGCGTAGTCCTTGCCGGAGATGCCGCCGACCCAGGCGTTCGGGTCGTAGCTCGGGTTGGACGCCATGGCGACGACCCGGCCCGTCCTGGCCTCCATGACGACGATCGCGCCGGCGTCCGCCTTGTAGTTCTCGCCGGTGTTCTTGTCGAACTCGGTACGGGCGGTCTTCATCGCCTCGTTGAGCTCGTACTCGGCGATGCGCTGCACCCGGGAGTCGATGCTGGTGACGACGTTCGCGCCGGGCTGGGCCGCGTCGCTCTCCGCCTTGCCGATGACACGGCCGAGGTTGTCGACCTCGTAGCGGGTGACGCCCGCCTTGCCGCGCAGCTGCTTGTCGTACTGGCGCTCCAGACCGGAGCGGCCGACCTGGTCGCTGCGCAGATACGGCGAGTCGGTGTCCTTGGCCTTCGTGATCTCCTCGTCGGTGACCGGGGAGAGATAGCCGAGCACCTGCGCGGTGTTGGCCTTGCCCGGGGCGGCGTAGCGGCGGACGGCCTCCGGCTCGGCGGTGATGCCGGGGAAGTCCTCGGAGCGCTCACGGATCTGCAGGGCCTGCTTGGGCGTGGCCTCGTCGGTGATGGGGATCGGCTGGTACGGCGAGCCGTTCCAGCACGGCTGGGGCGTCTTGGCGTCGCACAGCCGGACCTTCTCGATGACGTCCTTGGGCTTCATGCCCAGCACGTCGGCGAGCTTGGTGAGGACGCCCTTGCCGTCGTCCTTCATCTTCAGCAGGTCGGTGCGCGAGGCGGAGACGACCAGCCGGGTCTCGTTGTCGGCGATCGGGACCCCGCGGGCGTCCAGGATCGAGCCGCGCACGGCGGGCTGCACGACCTGCTGGACGTGGTTGCCGGAAGCCTCCTTGGCGTACTCGTCGCCGTTGCGGATCTGGAGGTACCAGAGCCGTCCGCCGAGGGTCCCGAGGAGGGAGAGCACGAGGATCTGGATGACGACGAGCCGGATCTGGACCCGTGGGGTCCGGCCGGTCTCGGGGATGTTGGTCACTGCGGCTGCCTCCCCCTCTCAGTGTGTGGACGAGTGGTACGTGTACACGGCCCGCCTGTGCGCGTGGACGGCGCGGCCGGCGGGCTGCCCCGCCCGTGCGGGCGTGCGCTCCCCTTGCTGACGCTTCCTCACAGCCGCTTGACCCCCTTGATGCGTCCGGCGCGGGCGACGCGCGCACGGGCCGCCTTGACGCGCAGGCCGCTGCGCTGACTGCCGATGCGCAGTCCGGTGCCGGAGGAGAGCCAGCCCGCGGAGACGTCGGCCGCCTTGGCGGCGTTGGTGTCGGCGAGCGGGTCGTTCTCGGCGCGCCGGGCGAGGGCCATCAGGCCGGGCACCACGAAGGGGGCGAGCAGCAGGTCGTACAGGGCGGCGGTGAACAGCAGGCTGCCCAGGCCGACATGGCGGGCTGCCGTGTCGCCGACGAGGGCGCCGACTCCCGCGTACAGCAGGGTCGAGCCGACCGCCGCCGCGACGACGACGGCCATCGGGCCGGTCGCCGACTTGAGCCGGCCGTTCTCCGGCTTGGCCAGTCCGGCGAGGTAGCCGATGACGCAGAGCACGAGGGCGTAGCGGCCGGCGGCGTGGTCGGCGGGCGGCGCCAGGTCGGCGAGCAGGCCGGCGCCGAACCCGACGAGGGCGCCGCCGACATGGCCGTAGACCAGGGCGAGGGCGAGGACGGTGAGGAGCGCCAGGTCGGGGACGGCGCCGGGGAGATGCAGCCGGGCGAGGACGCTCACCTGGATCACCAGGGCGACGACCACCAGGGTGGCGGAGAGCAGCATCCGGTTGAAACGCATGGGATTCGGCTCCTACTGCTGCTGGCCGTCGACGGGCGCGTCCGCCGAGGGGGTGACCGTCACGGTCACCGTCGGCGTGGGGGTGGGCTTGGGCTTGGCCGGGAGCACCTCGTCGCGCGGGTCCTTGCGCGGGGCCTCCACGACGACGCCGACGATGTCGAGCTTCGTGAACGAGACGAAGGGCCTCACGTAGACCGTGCGGGTCAGGTCGCCGCCGGAGGGGTCGACACGGGAGATCACGCCGACCGGGACGCCGGGCACGAACGGCTTGTCGGCCTGCGAGCCGAAGGTGACCAGCCGGTCCCCCTTGGCCACCTTGGCCTTGCCGTTGAGGAGCTGGACGCGCAGCGGGCGGTCGCCCTGCCCGTCGGCGAAGCCGAGTTCGTCGGTGGACTCCATGCGCGTGCCGACGGTGAAGTCGGGGTCGTTGGCGAGCAGTACGGTCGCCGTGTTCGGGCCGACGGTGGTGACCCGTCCGACCAGGCCGTCGCCGTTCAGGACGGTCATGTCGCGCTTGATGCCGTCGTTCGCGCCGACGTCGATGGTGACGGTCCAGGAGAAGCCCTGGGCCGCTCCTATGGCGATGACCTGGGCGCCCTTGATGCCGTACTGGCCGGCGCCGGCCGTCTTGAGCATCTTGTCCAGCTGCTTGACCCGGCTGCGGTTGCGGTCGTCGCTGCCGAGCTTGGCCTTCAACGCCGCGTTGTCGTTCTCGAGCTGGGCGATGCGGTCGTGCCGGTCGCCCGAGTCGCGGACGGCGGCGACCGCGTTGCCCACGGGGTCGACGGCGGAGGCGACCCCGTTCTCGATCGGACCGAAGACGGTGGCCGCGGCGTGCCGGGCACCCTCGACCGGTGAGTCCTCCCCACCGCGGATGTCCACCGTGATCAACGCGAACGCGATGGCGATCAGCAGCACCAGGAGCAGCCGGCTCTCTTTCGTGTCCCTCACGTGCGGCGGCCGTGCCTTCCTCGTCGGAATTGTTCGGGAATTCGTTGACGGACGCCCTGGTCAACACCGGGCGTCTTGGGGGAGCTTATGCCTCTATATCAACGATCCGCCGTACGAGAAGGGATCGTCTCGTACGGCGGAATCGAAGTGTCGTGTCATCGCCGGGGCTGGGCGTCCAGAACCTGCTGGAGCGCCTCGAACTCCTCGACGCATTTGCCGGAACCGAGCGCCACGCTGTCCAGCGGGTCCTCGGCGATGTGGATCGGCATGCCGGTCTCCCGGCGCAGCCGCTCGTCCAGACCGCGCAGCAGGGCTCCGCCGCCGGTCAGAACGATTCCGCGGTCCATGACGTCACCGGAGAGCTCGGGCGGGCACTTGTCGAGCGTCGTCTTCACGGCGTCGACGATCGCGTTGACCGGCTCCTCGATGGCCTTGCGGACCTCGGCGGCGGAGATGACCACGGTCTTCGGCAGGCCGGAGACCAGGTCCCGGCCGCGGATCTCGGTGTGTTCGTCATTGTCGAGGTCGTACGCGGAGCCGATCGTGATCTTGATCTGCTCGGCCGTCCGCTCACCGAGGAGGAGGCTGTACTCCTTCTTGATGTGCTGGATGATCGCGTTGTCCAGCTCGTCACCCGCGACGCGGATGGACTGGGCGGTGACGATGCCGCCGAGCGAGATGACGGCGACCTCCGTGGTGCCGCCGCCGATGTCCACCACCATGTTGCCCGTGGCCTCGTGGACCGGCAGGCCGGAGCCGATGGCGGCGGCCATGGGCTCCTCGATGATGTGCACCTGGCGGGCGCCCGCCTGGGACGACGCCTCGATGACGGCGCGGCGCTCGACGCCCGTGATGCCCGAGGGCACACAGACGACGACGCGAGGACGAGCGAGGTAGCGCCGCTTGTGGATCTTCAGGATGAAGTAGCGGAGCATGCGCTCGGTGATCTCGAAGTCGGCGATGACGCCGTCCTTCAGCGGACGCACGGCGACGATGTTGCCCGGGGTCCGCCCGATCATCTTCTTCGCTTCCGCGCCGACCGCGAGGATGCCACCGGTGTTGGTGTTGATCGCGACGACGGACGGCTCGTTGAGAACGATCCCGCGACCCCTGACGTACACCAGCGTGTTGGCGGTCCCGAGGTCGACAGCCATGTCACGGCCGATGAACGACATTGAGTTCCCCATCAGGATTCGTCTGGCCTTCCCAAGTGGAGCTTTTGATGGCTTTTTAGGACGGCGAGGTGGGTGCTGTGACGTGAAGGCTTCCATCGTAGACGCGCCTGCACGAACACTGCGCGAGGGTCTTCGCCAATTCTCAGCAGATGACGAGTCGCCTCGCTTCTGGAGACGGGCCATCGGGGCATGCGTTCCCCCGATCGGCACGCATATGCCGGAGGACGGCCGAAATACTCCGGCCGCCCCCGCCCGAATGGGCCCTTCGGCTGACGTGCCGTCAGAAAAAAGATCGTTCCGTGCGGCGGCCCGGCGGCTCCCCCGGACAGCCAACTCCGCGCCGGGCGCCCGGCGCGGCGGGAGGTCAGGCCCGGCCGGGGAAGAAGATCTTCAGCTCACGCTCGGCGGACTCCTCGGAGTCGGAGGCGTGGATCAGGTTCTCCCGGACGATGACTCCGAAGTCGCCCCGGATGGACCCGGGCGCGGCGGCGATCGGGTCGGTCGGGCCGGCCAGGGCGCGGACGCCCTCGATGACGCGCTCGCCCTCGACGACGAGAGCCACGATCGGGCCGGACGCCATGAAGGCGACGAGCGGCTCGTAGAAGGGCTTGCCCTTGTGCTCGCCGTAGTGCTGCTCCAGCGTGTCCTGGTCCAGGGTCCGCAGTTCCAGCGCGGTGATCTGCCAGCCGGCCTTGCGCTCGATACGGCTGATGATCTCGCCGGTCAGGCCGCGACGGACGGCGTCCGGCTTGAGCAGGACGAGGGTGCGCTGGCTCACGGTGGTGGCTCCTTCGATCACATGGTGTGCGGGCTCAGAGGCTACAGGGCCGCTCGGAGGGGACGTTACTCAGTGTCAGGCAGGGCCCTGCCCCGGAGGGCCGCTGAGGCCCTGCGGGACAGGGACCCCGCTGCCACGGTGACCGAGGGGTCCGGCGCTGGTCACGCTCGGGCACCGGGGGCGGGCTCTCCGGGGCCCGCGCCGCGCGCCGCTGTCGGTACGTCACGGGGCGCGGCGCGGGCCCCGGAAGCCGGGACCGGTCAGGCGCCGGGACCGGTCAGGCGCCGGACGGGCTGCTCGTGCCGCTCTGGGCGGCGAAGCGGGCTGCCTTCGCCTCGTCGATCTTGCGTCCGTAGTGGATGGAGGCCCACCACAGGGCCGCGAAGACCGCGCCCATGAAGAACATGGTCGGGACGACGAAGCCGGAGGCGATCAGGGCGACCTGCAGGGCCCAGCCGAGCTGGAGGCCGCCGGGCCGGGTGATCACGCCGCAGAACAGCACGCACAGCGCCATGGCGATGCCGCTGACCGTCCAGACCGTGGCGACGTCGAGGTCCGGGTCCTTCATGGCGACCAGACCGGCGAAGCCGATCACGAAGAACTCGCCGATCAGGGTCGATGCACAGAGCGTACGCACGGGTCAGCCCCTCCCCAGGAGCAGTCGGGCCTCGCCGACGGTGATGACGGAGCCGGTGACGAGGACGCCGCCGCCGGCGAACTCGCCCTCCTCCTCCGCGAGGGTGATCGCCGCCTCCAGCGCGTCGTCCAGGCGCGGCTCCACCTGGACGCGGTCCTCGCCGAACACCTCGACGGCGATGCCGGCCAGTTCGTCCGCGTCCATCGCGCGGTGGCTGGAGTTCTGGGTGACGACGACCTCGGCGAAGATCGGCTCGAAGGCCTCCAGCAGCTCGCGCACGTTCTTGTCGCCGCTGGCGCCGACCACGCCGATCAGCCGGCTGAAGTCGAAGACCTCGCTGACGGCCTCGGCCGTGGCGCGGGCGCCCGCCGGGTTGTGCGCGGCGTCCAGGACGACGGTCGGCGAACGGCGCACGACCTCCAGCCGGCCCGGCGCGGTGACCGAGGCGAAGGCCTTGCGGACGGTGTCGATGTCGAGGGCCTGGGACTGGGCGGCGCCCACCCCGAAGAACGCCTCCACCGCGGCGAGCGCGACGGCCGCGTTGTGCGCCTGGTACGCGCCGTGCAGCGGGAGGAAGACCTCCTCGTACTCCCCGCCCAGTCCGCGCAGGGTCAGCAACTGGCCGCCGACGGCGACCTGGCGGGCGACCACGCCGAACTCCAGGCCCTCGCGGGCCACGGTGGCGTCGACCTCGACCGCCTTCTTCAGCAGCACCTGGGCCGCGTCGACCGGCTGCTGGGCCAGGATCACGGTGGCGCCCTGCTTGACGATGCCGCCCTTCTCCTGGGCGATCTCGCCGGGGGTGGAGCCGAGCCGGTCCGTGTGGTCCAGGTCGATGGGGGTGATCACGGCGACGTCGCCGTCGATGACGTTGGTGGCGTCCCAGCTGCCGCCCATCCCCACCTCGACCACGGCCACGTCCACGGGGGCGTCCGCGAAGGCCGCGTAGGCCATGCCGGTCAGCACCTCGAAGAAGGACAGGCGGTACTCCTGCCGGGCGTCGACCATCTCGACGTAGGGCTTGATGTCCTCGTACGCCTCGATGAACCGCTCGGCGGAGACCGGCGCGCCGTCCAGGCTGATGCGCTCGGTGACGGACTGGACGTGCGGGCTGGTGTACCTGCCGGTGCGCAGCTCGAAGGCGCCGAGCAGCGCCTCGATCATGCGGGCCGTGGACGTCTTGCCGTTCGTGCCCGTGATGTGGATGGAGGGGTACGCGCGCTGGGGCTCGCCCAGGACGTCCATCAGCGCGCTGATGCGGGCGACCGACGGCTCCAGCTTCGTCTCGCCCCAGCGCGTGGCGAGCTCGGCTTCGACCTCGCGCAGCGCCTTGTCCGTCTCGGGGTCGGCCGGGCGCGTCGGTACGTCCGACTGCGGCAGGCCGCCCTGGGTGCGCAGGGTGCGGCTGCCGGCCTCGATCACCGCGAGGTCCGGGTCGCGCTCGGTCTCGTGCGCGACGATCTCGTCGAAGGAATCGAGCGGATCGGACTCGCTGCTGTCGTCGTGCGGGGGGAGCTCACTCACGGACCCCAGTCTACGGAGCCCCACCGCCACGCGACGCGGGGGCGCACACCGGGCGGATTCCGGCTCCTCGGGCCGCCCCCGCCCCCCGGGGGCCGGGGCGAAGCCCCTCGGGGCCGGAGGCGGGGGCCCCGGCGCGAAGTCCCCCGGGGTCGGGGAGCGGGGGCCCGGGGCGAAGTCCCCGGGGTCGGGGGGCGAACCCCCTCGGGGGGGGGGGCGGGGGCCCGGGGGGAAGTCCCCGGGGGCCGGGGCGAAGCCCCTCGGGGCCGGAGGCGGGGACCCCGGCGCGAAGTCCCCCGGGGTCGGGGGGGGCGAAGCCCCTCGGGGGGCCGGGGGCGGACCTCACCCCGAGGGCACGGGCGAAGCCCACCGGCCGGATGCCGGGGTGTGAGCCCACGGCCGGAAGCCGGGGCTAAGCACCCCGGAGGGCGGTGCAGGCACCGGGGTATGGGCCGGGGCCAAGCCCCCGGGAGCCTGGGGCGGAGCCCACCGTCGAGGGTGCGAGGCGAAGCCCCCGGGGCAAGGGGGGGCCGAGCCCCCGCCGAGGGCGCGGGGCAAAGCCCGCCGCCCGGGGGCGGGGCCGGGGTCGGGGCCCGCCGCCGGGGCGGAGCCCACAGCCGGGGGTCGGGGTGAAGCCCGGGATCGGGAGCCGGGGCGAAGCCGGGGGGCCGGGAACCGGGGGCCGGGGCGAAGCCCGGGGCGAGAGGCCGGGGCCGGGGGCCGGGGCGGAGCCCACCCCGAGGGTGTGGGCGAAGCCCTCGGGGTGGGCTGGGGCGAACCCCCGGGAGCCTGGGAGACGCCAAGCGTCGAGGGCGCGAGGCAAACCCCCCAGGGCAAGGGGCCGACCCCCCGGTCGAGGGTGCGGGACGAAACCCGCCGCCCGGTGGCAGGGCCGGGGTCTCGGCCCGTGGCCGGAAGCCGGGACGAAGCCATCGGGAGCCGGGGCGTAGTCCACTGCGGGCTGCGGTGCGAGGCCCCGGGACAGGGGGCCGAGCCCACCTTCGGCGGTGCGGGGCGACGCCAGAGGCCGGGCGGAGCCCACCGCCAGCTACGGAGCGAGCCCTGGGGACAGGGGGCGGAGCCCACCGCTGGCTACGGAGCGAGCCCTCGGGTCAGGGGGCGTAGCCCAGCTTCGAGGGTCGGGGCGGAGCCCGCGGCCAGGAGCCGGGGTATGAGGAGGCCCCCGGTGCCGTATTGGCACCGGGGGCCTCCTTCGTGTGCGTGGTGGGGTGTTACGCCTGGGGGAGGCGGTCCAGTTGGGTCTGGATGCGGGTGATGTCCTCGTCCGCCTTGGCGAGGCGGGTGCGGATCTTCTCCACCACGTTGTCCGGGGCCTTGGCGAGGAACGCCTCGTTGCCGAGCTTGGCGTTCGCCTGGGCCTTCTCCTTCTCGGCGGCGGCGAGGTCCTTGGCCAGCCGCTTGCGCTCCGCGGCGACGTCGATCGTGCCCGAGAGGTCGAGCGCGACCTGCGCTCCCCCGACCGGCAGGGTCGCCGTGGCCGTGAACTCCTCGCCCTCCGGCTGGAGGCGCAGCAACTGCCGGATGGCCGCCTCGTGCGGGGCCAGTGCGGTCCCGTCGAGGGTCAGCCGGGCCGGGACGCGCTGACCGGGCTGCAGACCCTGGTCGGCGCGGAAGCGGCGGACCTCGGTGATGACCCGCTGGAGCGTCTCGATCTCCCGCTCGGCGGCGTCGTCGCGGAAGCCGCTGTCCTTCGGCCAGTCGGCGATCACGACGGACTCACCGCCGGTGAGGGTCGTCCACAGGGTCTCCGTGACGAACGGGACGACCGGGTGGAGCAGCCGCAGCGTGACGTCCAGGACCTCGCCGAGGACCCGTCCGGAGACCTTCGCCGCCTCGCCGCCGCCCATGAACGTGGTCTTGGACAGCTCGACGTACCAGTCGAACACCTCGTCCCACGCGTAGTGGTAGAGGGCGTCGGAAAGCTTCGCGAACTGGAAGTCCTCGTAGAACGCGTCGACTTCGGCGACCGTCTTGTTCAGCCGGGACAGGATCCAGCGGTCCGTCGCGGACATCTGCGAGGCGTCGGGCAGCGGGCCCTCGACCGTCGCGCCGTTCATCAGCGCGAACCGCGTGGCGTTCCAGATCTTGTTGGCGAAGTTGCGGGAGGCCTGAACCCAGTCCTCGCCGATCGGCACGTCCGTACCGGGGTTGGCGCCGCGGGCCAGGGTGAAGCGGACGGCGTCGGAGCCGTACGCGTCCATCCAGTCGAGCGGGTCCACCACGTTGCCGAAGGACTTGGACATCTTCTTGCCGCGCTCGTCGCGGACCAGACCGGTGAGCGCGATGGTCTTGAAGGGGACCTCGCCGTCCATCGCGTACAGGCCGAACATCATCATCCGGGCGACCCAGAAGAAGATGATGTCGTGTCCCGTGAGCAGGACGTCGGTGGAGTAGAACTTCTCCAGATCCGGGGTGCGCTCCGGCCAGCCGAGCGTGGAGAACGGCCACAGGCCCGAGGAGAACCAGGTGTCCAGGACGTCGGTGTCCTGGGTCCAGCCCTCGGCCTCCGTGCCGGGCGGCTCCTCGTCGGGGCCGACGCAGACGACCTCGCCCTCGGGGCCGTACCAGACGGGGATGCGGTGGCCCCACCACAACTGCCGTGAGATGCACCAGTCGTGCATGTTGTCGACCCAGTCGAAGTAGCGCTTCGACATGTCGGCGGGGTGGATCGCGACGCGGCCGTCGCGGACGGCGTCGCCGGCGGCCTTCGCCAGCGGGGCGACCTTGACCCACCACTGCATGGACAGGCGCGGCTCGACGGTCGTCCGGCAGCGCGAGCAGTGGCCCACGGAGTGGACGTACGGACGCTTCTCGGCGACGATCCGGCCCTGCGAGCGCAGCGCGCCGACGATGGCGGAACGGGCCTCGTAGCGGTCGAGTCCCTGGAAGGGGCCGTGGACGGTGATGACCGCCCGCTCGTCCATGACCGTGATCGACTCCAGGCCGTGGCGCTGGCCGATCGCGAAGTCGTTCGGGTCGTGGGCGGGCGTGACCTTGACGGCGCCGGTGCCGAACTCGGGGTCGACGTGCGTGTCCGCGACGACGGGGATGGTGCGGTCGGTCAGCGGCAGCTTGATCCGCTTGCCGACGAGGTGGCGGTAGCGCTCGTCGTCGGGGTGGACGGCGACGGCGGTGTCGCCGAGCATCGTCTCGGCGCGGGTGGTGGCGACGACGAGGGTCTCGTCGCCCTCGCCGTACCGGATGGAGACGAGCTCGCCGTCGTCCTCCTGGTACTCGACCTCGATGTCGGAGATCGCCGTGAGGCAGCGCGGGCACCAGTTGATGATGCGCTCGGCGCGGTAGATCAGCTCGTCGTCGAACAGCCGCTTGAAGATGGTCTGGACGGCCTCGGACAGGCCCTCGTCCATCGTGAAGCGCTCACGCGACCAGTCCACGCCGTCGCCGAGCCGGCGCATCTGGCCGAGGATCTTGCCGCCGTACTCCTCCTTCCACTGCCAGACGCGCTCGACGAACTCCTCGCGCCCCAGGTCGTGGCGGGACTTGCCCTCCTCGGCGAGCTGCTGCTCGACCTTGTTCTGGGTGGCGATACCGGCGTGGTCCATGCCGGGCAGCCACAACGCCTCGAACCCCTGCATGCGCTTACGGCGCGTCAGGGCGTCCATGAGGGTGTGCTGGAAGGCGTGGCCCAGGTGCAGGGAGCCGGTCACGTTCGGCGGGGGGATGACGATGGTGTACGGAGGCTTCTCGCTCTTGGCGTCCGCGGTGAAGTAGCCCCGCTCCACCCAGCGCTCGTACAGCTTCCCCTCTACCTCGGCCGGCGCGTACTGGGTCGGCAGTTCGGGAGTGGATGCTGGCGGCTGCTGCTGAGCGTTGTCGGTCACGGAGCCAGTTTAGAGGTGTCACGGGCCCGTCCCGAAACGGGATTCTTCAGTAACGGTGAGCCCCCCGGCGCCCTCCCGCGTACGACCTTGCGCCAGGATGTTCGGAACACATAAGTATCCGGAGGGGAACCCAGTAATGAGCTACAACCAGCCGGGCCCGTACGGCGGGCAGCCCCAGCAGCCCGGACCGTACGGCCAGCAGCCGCAGCAGCCCGGGCCCTACGGTCAGCAGCCGCAGGCGCCGCAGCCCGGCTACGGCTACCCGCAGCAGGCTCCCCAGCAGCCGGGCTACGGTTATCCGCAGCAGGCTCCTCCTGGCGTTCCGCCCCAGCAGCCGTACGGCCAGCAGCCCTACGGCGCCCCGCAGCCGCCCGCCCCGGCCGGCGGCAAGAAGAAGACCGGCCTGGTCATCGGTGCGGTGGCGGTCGTGGCGGCGATCGCGGTCGGCGCGTACTTCGTGCTCGGGTCGGGCAGCGGCTCCTCGTCCGTCGCGGACGACGGCCCCCACAAGCTGACGACGCCGGCGACGCTGCTCACCGAGTACAAGAAGGGCAGGGACAGCGACAACGGCATGTCCAAGTCCGACCTCGAGGACGCCGAGTCCTGGGGCGTGAAGAACCCCAAGGACGTCAGCGCCACCTACCAGGCGGGGGGCGAGGACAACCCGCTGGCCGGAAAGATGATCACCTTCGGTGGCGTCTACGGCGACATCGACGATCCGGAGAAGGCCGTTGACGGGTTCTTCTCCTTCATGAAGGACGACTCCAAGGACGAGGACGTCACCTTCGTCGGCGACCCCAAGGAGTACAAGCCCAGCTCGCTGGACGGCGCTGTCCTGAAGTGCCAGGAGTCCAAGGTGGACAACTCCGGTGCCGCGGCAGGGCAGCCGAAGGCGATGAACGTGACGTACTGCGTCTGGGCCGACCACAGCACCCTCGGCTTCGTGATGCCGATGGAGTTCTCCGACGTGGCGGCGGGCAAGAGCTCGGACGCCGCGGAGGTCGCCGAGACCACCGCCAAGGTCCGCAAGGAAGTCCGCGTCAAGATCTGACCCCGCGCACCGACAGCGAAGAGGCCCCGGTCGTCCGACCGGGGCCTCTTCGCTGCGCGTACCGCGGCGGGTTACGCCGTCTTCTGCTCGCCCGGGCCGCGCCCGTTGCGCGCGTCCCTCGGGATCAGCGTCGGGTTCACGTTCGAGTGAACGACATCCGGGGTGATGACGACACGGGCCACGTCCTTGCGGGACGGGACCTCGTACATCACCGACATCAGGACCTCTTCCATGATGGCGCGCAGTCCGCGGGCGCCGGTCTGGCGAAGGATGGCCTGGTCGGCGATGGCCTCCAGGGCCTCGCGCTCGAACTCCAGCTCCACGCCGTCGAGTTCGAAGAGGCGCTGGTACTGCTTCATCAGCGCGTTGCGCGGCTCCACCAGGATCTGCAGGAGCGCCTCGCGGTCGAGGTTGTGGACCGAGGTGATGACGGGGAGCCGGCCGATGAACTCGGGGATCATCCCGAACTTCACCAGGTCCTCCGGCATGACGGCCTCGAACTGGTCCTTGGACTCGATCTCGCGCTTGGAGCGGATCGTCGCGCCGAAGCCGATGCCCTTGGCGCCGGCCCGGGACTCGATGATCTTCTCCAGGCCCGCGAAGGCGCCGCCCACGATGAACAGCACGTTCGTCGTGTCGATCTGGATGAACTCCTGGTGGGGGTGCTTGCGGCCGCCCTGCGGCGGGACCGAGGCGGTGGTGCCCTCCAGGATCTTCAGCAGGGCCTGCTGCACGCCCTCGCCGCTCACATCGCGGGTGATCGACGGGTTCTCGCTCTTACGGGCGACCTTGTCGATCTCGTCGATGTAGATGATGCCGGTCTCGGCCTTCTTGACGTCGTAGTCCGCCGCCTGGATCAGCTTCAGCAGAATGTTCTCGACGTCCTCGCCGACGTACCCGGCCTCCGTCAGTGCCGTCGCGTCGGCGATGGCGAACGGGACGTTCAGCATGCGGGCCAGGGTCTGGGCCAGCAGGGTCTTGCCGGAGCCCGTCGGGCCCAGCAGCAGGATGTTCGACTTCGCCAGCTCGATGGCGTCGTCACGCCCCTGCGCCCCGCCGTTCTCCCCGGCCTGGACCCGCTTGTAGTGGTTGTACACCGCGACCGAGAGCGCCTTCTTGGCGGCCTCCTGGCCCACGACGTACCCCTCGAGGAACTCGTAGATCTCCCGCGGTTTGGGGAGTTCCTCCCAGCGGACCTCGCTCGTCTCGGCGAGCTCCTCCTCGATGATCTCGTTGCAGAGGTCGATGCACTCGTCGCAGATGTACACACCGGGGCCTGCGATGAGCTTCTTGACCTGCTTCTGGCTCTTGCCACAGAACGAGCACTTGAGCAGATCGCCGCCGTCACCGATGCGTGCCACGGTGTGCTTCCCCTTCGCCTGGGAGACGCCTAGGTCCAGCGGCTCCTGGTGCTGCCTTATGTCCGACGGTACCTTGCCGGGACCCCCGTTCGGGCCCCCCTTGGCACGGTTCACTTTGACGTGCTCCGTGCCAAGGAGCGGCAGACGATACAGCGTCGCGTCAGGCAACCGCCGAGTTGTTCATCTTCCGGGTGGAGATGATCTGGTCGATCAGGCCGTACGAGAGCGCGTCCTCGGCCGTGAGGATCTTGTCGCGCTCGATGTCCTCGCGGATCTTCTCGATCGGCGTGGTGGAGTGCTTGGCCAGCATGTCCTCCAGCTGACCGCGCATCCGGAGGATCTCGTTGGCGGCGATCTCCAGGTCCGAGACCTGACCGCGGCCGGTCTCGCTGTACGGCTGGTGGATCAGCACGCGCGCGTTCGGCAGGGCCATGCGCTTGCCCGGCGTACCGGCGGCCAGCAGGATGGCGGCCGCGGAGGCGGCCTGGCCCATGCAGACCGTCTGGATGTCCGGCTTCACGAACTGCATGGTGTCGTAGATGGCCGTGAGCGCCGTGAAGGAGCCGCCGGGGCTGTTGATGTAGACCGAGATGTCGCGGTCGGGGTCCATCGACTCCAGGCACAGCAGCTGCGCCATGACGTCGTTGGCGGAGGCGTCGTCGATCTGCACGCCGAGGAAGATCACGCGCTCCTCGAAGAGCTTCGCGTACGGGTCGTACTCACGCACGCCCTGCGAGGTGCGCTCGACGAAGCGCGGGATGACGTAGCGGGACTCAGCACGAGGACCGGTGTACTCGGCCTGCGTGCGGGCGTAGATGCCGCTGCCGGGGAAGTCGTTCACTGTGTCTCCTGGAAGCCTGAAAGGGGCTGAGGCGTCGACTGGGGGGCTCGAGGGGCTCGCGCGCCGGCGTACGGCGGCGAATACCGCGTACGTCGGCCCGCACCGTCCCGAGCCTGTTACGCCGCCCCGGTGCCGCCGCCGCCCGGCATGCCGGCCGCGGTGGGCATGATGTCGTCGATGAGGCCGTACTCCTTGGCCTCGATCGGGTCGAACCAGCGGTCACGGTCGGAGTCGCGGGTGATCTGCTCCACGCTCTGGCCGGTGTGGAAGGCGGTCAGCTCCGCCATCCGCTTCTTGGTGTGCAGCAGCCGCTCGGCGTGGATCTTGATGTCCGACGCGGAGCCCGCGAGGCCGGCGGAAGGCTGGTGGATCAGGATCTCGGCGTTCGGCAGGGCGAAGCGCTTGCCGGGGGTGCCGGCGCTGAGCAGGAACTGGCCCATCGAGGCCGCCATGCCCATGGCGATCGTCACCACGTCGTTCTTGATGTACTGCATGGTGTCGTAGATCGCCATGCCGGCCGTGATCGAGCCGCCGGGGCTGTTGATGTAGAGGTAGATGTCCTTGTCCGGGTCGGAGGCAAGGAGCAGCAGCTGCGCCGTGATCTTGTTGGCGATGTCATCGTCGACCGCCTGGCCGAGGAAGATGATTCGCTCGCCGAGCAGTCGGTTGTAGACCTGGTCGCCGAGGCCACCACCGATGGGGTCGCCGGCAGCTGTGGGCATCAGATTCGTCACGTATCCACCTGCTCGTCTTGCGACGGCGCCGGGCCGTCTCACGTCTTCTGCTCAGGCCTGGGGCCCCACCCGCACCGCCCCGGGGCGGCTTCGGGGACTCCCCTGCCCTCGTATTCATGGACCCTAACGCGCGGGTCCCTCCGGAGAATCCCGCAGAAGGAACTGTTCGCTGTGAGCGCATGTGCTGCGCTGGCTTGACCGGGGTTCACTCGGCGCCGTTCGCAGGGGCGACCCGGGGTGCGCGGGGGCGCCCACGGGGCTGCCTCGCGAGGCGCGGGGGGGCGGACGCGGCGCCTCGGGCCGAGCGCACCGTTCCCCGCCCCCTGAGGGCGCGCTACGGGGCGGTCGCGCCTCGGGCTTGCCCGGTGTGCGGGGCGCCGTGCGAACGGCCCCTACGGGACCTCAGGCGCAGGCGCGTCTGCCGGGGGCTGCACGGAGGCGGGTGCGGGTCGTCGGGGGCCGGTCGCGCCGTTCCCCGCGCCCCTGGTAACCGCGACGGGCCCCCGGGACTGCTGTCCCGGGGGCCCGTCGCGGTTACCGCAGGTTGATCAGGCCTCGGGCTTGGCTTCCGGGGTCTCGTCCGTGGACTCGGCGGGGGCCTCGACGGTCTCGGCCGTCTCGTCCTCGTCGTCCAGGTCGACGATCTCGCCGTTGGTGTCCTTGACCGTGGCGGCCTCGACGACGACCGCGAGGGCCTTGCCGCGGGCGACCTCGCCGACCAGCATCGGGACCTGGCCGCCCTCGACGACGGCCTGGGCGAACTGGTCGGGGGACATGCCGGAGGAGGCGGCGCGCCGCATGAGGTGCTCGGTGAGCTCCTCCTGGTTGACGTTCAGCTTCTCCTTGTTGACGAGCTCGTCGAGGACGAACTGCGTCTTGATGCCCTTGACCGCGGCTTCCTCGGTCTCGGCGTCGAACTCTTCCTCGGTCTTGCCCTGGATCTCCAGGTACTTCGCGAGGTCGAGGCCCATCTGGCCGAGCTGGTGGTGCTCGAGGTTGTGCTTGCGGGTCTGGATCTCGTCCGCGAGCAGCTTCTCGGGGACCGGGACCTCGACCAGCTCGAGCAGCTTCTCCAGGACACGCTCCTGGGCCTGCGTGGCCTGGTCGTACTGCTTCATGTTCTCGAGGCGCTTGCGGCTGTCGGCCTTGAGCTCGTCGAGGGTGTCGAACTCCGACGCGAGCTGCGCGAAGTCGTCGTCCAGCTCGGGCAGTTCACGGGCGGCGACCTGGGTGACCTTGACGGTGACCTCGGCCTCCTTGCCGGCCGCCGAGCCGCCCTTGAGCTCGGAGGTGAAGGTGGCCTCGCCACCGGCCTCCACGCCCTTCACGGCCTCGTCGATGCCGTCCAGCAGCTCACCGGAGCCGATGGTGTAGGAGACGCCGGAGGCGACGCCGTCCTCCAGGATCTCTCCGTCGACCTTGGCCTCCAGGTCGAGGGTGACGACGTCACCGTCCTGGGCGGCGCGCTCGACCGGGGACGTCGAGGCGAAGCGCTCGCGCAGCTCGGTGACGGCCTTCTCGACGTCCTCGTCGCTGACCTCGACGGCGTCGACCTCGACCTCGATGCCGGAGTAGTCCGGGATCTCGATGGTCGGGCGGACGTCGACCTCGGCGGTGAAGTTCAGCGTCTCGCCGTCCTTCAGCTCGGTGATGTCGACCTCGGGCTGGCCGAGGACGTTCAGCTCAGCCTCGTTGACCGCTTCGGTGTAGAACTTCGGGAGCGCGTCGTTGACGGCTTCCTCGAGCACGGCGCCACGACCGAACCGCTGGTCGATGACGCGCGCCGGGATCTTGCCCTTCCGGAACCCCTTCACCGTGACCTGCTGGTTGATCTTCTTGTACGCCGCGTCGAGGCTGTCCTTGAGCTCCTCGAAGGGCACCTCGACAGTGAGCCGAACCCGAGTCGGGTTCAGGGTCTCCACGGCGCTCTTCACGGTTCGGTCTCCTTGTGGCTGACTTCTTGGGGGTTCTGCGTGCCTCTGCCGGTCGGGCAGAGCCTCTGAGGATTCGCGGCCCTTGAGAGACATGACAGTGCAGACATACGGGCGCGCAGTTTGCATACTAGCCGCAGGCGGTACACGCCCCAAAAGGAGATCGGGGGATCCCCGGCGTTCCTTGCCGGAACCAGCCGTCCTGACGAAGATCCAGGTGGTCGGGGTGGCGGGATTTGAACCCACGGCCTTCCGCTCCCAAAGCGGACGCGCTACCAAGCTGCGCCACACCCCGTCGGTGCGACACGTAGGGTACATGCCCGCAGGCCCGGCGGCGGGCCCATTTTCCCCGCGTGCGCGGCGCCCGCGGAGGAAGTGCGTGACGGGTGTGCGGCGAGTGGGTGCGACCCGCTACGATGCCTTCTGTGCCGCGGTCACTGACCTGCGGCGCGAGCCGTGCGGGCGTAGCTCAATGGTAGAGCCCTAGTCTTCCAAACTAGCTACGCGGGTTCGATTCCCGTCGCCCGCTCCAGACGACGTAGGGCCAGGCAGAGGATCACTCCTCGGTCTGGCCCTCTGTCGTGTCGTGGGTACCGTCCGTCGCCGGCGGACCGGCCGGCGTGCGGCTCCGTGAGAGGTGCGGGGACCGGGGCGCCGGGAGCGGGCCTCGGCGTCCTGGTCGACCGGTACATGGCGACACCGGTGGTGCGGGGTCGCGGAGCCGGCGCCCGGCGCGCGCCCCCCGCTCGGCGGTCGACGCGCGCGCCGCTCACCGGAGGGGCGCCGGCCGGGCCCGGGCGGGCGGGCACCCCGGGGAGGGCTCCCGGTCAGAAGCTGATCGAGTTGATGGTCTCCGCTATCGAGTTCAGGAACCGGTTGATGGACGGAGCCATCCCGGTCGAGGCGAGGAAGAAGCCGAAGAGCACCGCGACGATGGCGGGCCCCGCCTTGATCGATCCCCCTCGGATCAACACCACCAGGATGATCGCCAACAGCAGCACCACTGACAGCGAAATGGCCACAACTGATCACACCCTACGGTCGGTTCCGCTCTACCGGCCCGGGAGCGCCAGCCCCGCGCACCCCCGCCAGAACCATCGTGCCACCAACAGGCCCGCCGTATGCGGCTGGTGAGGCAACGTCGGTCGAGGAGAGCTGGAGTCCGCGTCGCCGCACGGGCCCCACGAGACGCAACGGCGGCTGCCCGCACTGCAATTCGAGGGTGACCCCGCATCAGGAATTCAGCGTGATCGTTTCCATGCCCACACATCCTGTTCGCAGGTAATTCGAATTGTCGCCGCGGGCACACCTGGTGAGCCGAAGACAGGCAACGGAAGTCTCCGGAAACGGACATTCCACAGGAGTCGCCCGCGAGTGTTATGCACCATTTAGTCAGGATGAAGAGGGACACAACGGGCGGACAGGTTCTGCCGATCGATGATCGGACTGTGTTCGGATTCGGATGTTGACTTCGCCAAATCGGGGGTATGCGCAGGCGAAAGCAGTAATCACACCCAGGGGTTTTACGAAATCCCGCAGACAACGCTAGGGTGCCTCAGATGTTCCACGCTGCCTCGTCCCCCGCAAGTGCAGCGAGGTCACGGACCGACCCGCCGAGTTCCTGGTGGGAGGGCCTGTGACGAACTCGTTGCGTCCGCACGGCCACGACAGAGCGCCGCTCCCCCCGGCACAGCCGCCGGTGGACGGAGTCCCGAGTCCGCGCTCGCCCCACCCCGCACCGCCGGCCGCACACACCGCCTCCCCGGGCGGCAGGCCGGTCAAACAGCGCGACGCCTTCTTCGACAACGCCAAGTACCTGGCGATCGTCCTCGTCGCGATGGGTCACGCCTGGGAGCCGCTCACCGACCACAGCCGCGCCGCGGAGGCGCTGTACATGGTCGTGTACACCTTCCACATGCCGGCGTTCATCCTCATCTCCGGCTACTTCTCGCGCAGTTTCGACATGCGCCCCGACCGGCTCCGGCGGCTGGTCACCGGCGTCGCCGTGCCGTACGTCCTCTTCGAGGTCGCGTACTCCCTCTTCAAGCGGTTCGCGGACGACGACCCGACGCACCCCATCAGTCTGCTCGACCCCTGGTACCTGACCTGGTTCCTGGTCGCCCTGTTCGTGTGGCGGCTGACCACCCCGCTGTGGAAGGTCGTGCGCTGGCCGGTGCCGCTCGCGCTCGCCGTCGCCGTCCTGGCCTCGGTCTCGCCCGACATCGGCGACGACCTCGACCTGCAACGGGTGCTGCAGTTCCTGCCGTTCTTCGTCATGGGCCTGTTCATGAAGCCCGAGTACTTCCAGCTGATGCGGCGCCGTGAGGTCCGTCTGCTGTCGCTGCCCCTCTTCGCGGCCGCGCTGGCGGTGGCCTACTGGGTGGGCCCGAAGATGAACTCGGCCTGGTTCTACCACCGGGACAGCGCTCAGGAGCTGGGTGCCCCGTGGTGGGCCGGAGTCGTCATGACGCTCGCGCTCTTCGGCTGCTCGATGGTGCTCACCTCGTGCTTCTTCGCCTGGGTGCCGCGCCGGCAGACGTGGTTCACGGTGCTGGGCGCGGGCACGCTGTACGGCTACCTGCTGCACGGCTTCCTCGCCAAGGGCTCCCGCTTCTGGGGCTGGTACGACAGCTACGCCTGGCTCCAGCAGCCGTACGGCGAGATCTTCGCGACGCTCTTCGCGGCCGCGGTCATCACGGTGCTGTGCACGCCGCCTGTCCAGCGGATGTTCCGCTGGGCGATGGAGCCGAAGATGGAGTGGGCGTTCAAGCGGGACGCCACGGAGCTCGCCCGCGAGCGCGCCAGGGCCAACTCGGCCCGGTAGCGCCCGCGGTGGCCCTCACGCGGGCGGCAGGCCGAGAAGCGCGCGCATCGTGGCGTACTTCTTGGCCAGCCTGGCCCGCGTGTGCTCGTCGAGGGCCGCGAGCCGGGCAGGGTCGCCGTTGTGCGCCAGGTCCGCCGCCTTCACCACCAGAGCGCCCGGGGTCGAGCGGACGCGTGCCGCGTACGACTCCGGGGGCTCGTCCTCGCCCTTGGTGAGCGCGAGGACGATGTCCTTCGTGCGCTGCGTCAGCGCGGCGCCGTTCAGCCACTCGCGGGTGAGCACGCCGTCCTCGACGGCGTCGTGCAGCCAGGCCGCCGCCACCTGCTCGTCGTCGCCGCCGCGCTCGCGCACCCCCTCCGCCACGGCCTGGAGGTGCTCTGCGTACGGCCGGCCCGCCTTGTCGCTCTGCGCGGCGTGCGCCGTGCGGGCGAGGGCTTCGACTTCGGCCAGGGTCAGGAGAGTCTGCGTCACGCCTCCAGTGTCTCCCAGGGCCCGCCCGCACCGCCCCGGCAGCCGCTCAGCGGGCCGAGGTGGGTCCGTCGCGGCAGATCAGCAGCAGCGCCCGGTCGTCGTTGACGTCCTTGGCCACCGCCTCGATGAGGTGCCAGGCGGCGCCGTGGAAACCGCCCGCCACATAGCGGTCAGCCTCTCCGGTGAGGCGGTCGATGCCCTCCACGATGTCGCGGTCGGCGGTCTCCACCAGCCCGTCCGTGAACAGCATCAGCACGTCCCCCGGGCGCAGCGAGCCCTTCACCGGGTCGAACTGGGCGCCGTCGTACACCCCGAGGAGGGGTCCCTCGGCCACCTTCTCCTCCCAGCGGCCGCTGCCCGCGCTGAGCTGGAGGCCCGGCGGGTGCCCGGCGGAGAACAGCTCGTAGTCGCCGGAGTCCAGGTCGAGGACCAGGTGGATGGAGGTCGCGAAGCCCTCGTCCCAGTCCTGGCGCAGGAGGTAGCCGTTGGCCGCGGGCAGGAAGGCGTGCGGCGGCAGCGAGCCGAGCAGGCCGCCGAAGGCGCCGGACAGGAGCAGCGCGCGCGATCCGGCGTCCATGCCCTTGCCGGAGACGTCGGTGAGGACGACCTCCAGGGTCCGCCCGCCGTTCGTGCGGGCCGCCACCACGAAGTCGCCCGAGAAGGACTGTCCGCCCGCGGGCCGCAGCGCCATCTCCCGGTGCCAGCCCTGCGGCAGCTGGGGCAGCTTGCTCTGCACCCGGATGCGCTCGCGCAGGTCGAAGAGCATGGTGCCGCCGCGCCGCCAGGGCACCCCGACACGGCTGCGGAACTGGGCGATCAGCAGTCCGAAGAAGCCGCAGGCCGCGACGACGAGCACGACGCCCGGCGTCACCCGGGACGGGCCCTGGGTGTACGGGCCGAGCCTGACGGACTCCACGATCAGCGCCGTGGCCGCTGCGGCGTACAGGCCGAGCAGGCTGGCGGGGCGCAGCAGCAGCCCGCCCGCGACGATCGGCAGGACGAGCGCGGCCGGTGAGCACCACACCGAGTTGACCATCGTGGTGGACGCGATCACCGGGATCATCAGCAGCAGACCGACCAGCGCGATCCAGTCCGAACCGTCTCCGCGGAAGTAGTCGACGGCGGATCTGCGCAGGGCGGTGCGGACCCGGTGCCACTGCTTCTTCAACCGGGCCGTGAACGTCTCGGCGGCCGTGCGCCGCTCTCGTCCTGCTGCCATTGCTCGGGACCCTATCCATCGGACCAGCCCCTTGGCACGGGAGGTCCCACTTGTCCCCCGTCCGAGCGCTCAAGTTCACAGAGAACTTCGCGGAAGAACCGTTCCGGTAACCCGGGCGAAATTCCCTCGCTCGCACCGCATTGCCCTGATAGGTATGGCTCATGACCACTGACGTGCGGGTGCTGCGGAAGAACGAATGGGACGCCTGGTACGGGAATCTCCTTCGCGCCTTCGGCGGGGTGGACGAGTCGTCCGAGGAGCGCGAGTTGTGGAACGCGCTCACCGAATACGACCGCTCCCTCGGTGTCTGGGACGGCGACGCGTGCGTGGGCACCGCGGGCGCGTTCACCTTCCGTCTGTCGGTCCCCGGCGGCTCCTGCGTGCCCGCCGCGGGCGTCACGATGGTGAGCGTGGCCGCCACCCACCGGCGGCGCGGGGTGCTGACGTCGATGATGCGCCGGCAGCTGGACGACGTGCGCTCCTGGGGCGAGCCGGTGGCCGTCCTGACCGCCTCGGAGCCGGCGATCTACGGCCGGTTCGGCTACGGCACCGGCACCATGAACCTGAACGCGGAGATCGACACGGACCGGGTGCGGCTGACGGTGCCGCCCGGCACCGACGACGTACGCCTGCGGTACGCGCGTCCGGCCGACGTGCTCGACGCCTGCGAGGCCGTGTACGCGGCGCAGGTGCCGCTGCGTCCGGGCATGCTGGCCCGCCGGCCGGGCTGGGAGCGGGTCCCGCTGCTCGACCCCGAGGGCGAGCGGCAGGGCGCCTCCCCGCTGCAGTGCGTGGTCGCCGAGCGGGACGGCGAGGTCGTCGGCTACACGCGCTTCCGGGTGAAGCCGGAGTGGACGATGTCCGGGCACAGCGGGATGGTCGTCCTGGAGGACCTGGAGGGGCTCGACCCGGTGGCGCGGGCCGCCCTGTGGCGGTTCCTCTTCGGCATCGACCTGACGTCCACGCTGCGCACCAAGGGCCGTCCGGTGGACGACGGCTGGCAGTACCTGGTGTCGGACGTGCGGCGGTGCAGCATGCGTACCAGGGACTCGATGCACGTGCGGCTCGTGGACGTCGGTGCCGCGCTGGAGGCCCGGACCTACCAGGCCCCGGTGGACGTGGTGTTCGAGGTGGAGGACGCCTTCTGCCCCTGGAACGCGGGGCGTTGGCGGCTCACCGGTGACACGAAGGGCGCGTCCTGCGCGCCGACCCGGGATGCGGCCGATCTCGCCCTGACCGTGCGGGAGTTGGGGTCGGCGTACCTGGGCGGGGTGTCGCTGGCCGCCCTCGCCGGGGCGGGGCTGGTGCGGGAGCTGCGCCAGGGCGCGCTGGCCGAGGCGTCCGCCGGGTTCACCTCGCCGGTCGCGCCGTGGCTGCCGCACGGCTTCTGACGGTCAGCGGGTCTGGCAGGCCGGGCACCAGAAGAGGTTGCGGGCGGCGAGAGGGGCGGTGCGGATCTCGCCGCCACAGATGTGGCAGGGCAGCCCGCCCCTGCGGTACACGTAGACCTCGCCGCCGTGGTCGTCGACGCGCGGCGGGCGGCCCATGGCCTCGGGGGTGTGCTCCGGGCGGACGGTGTCGATGCGGTTGTGGCGGACGCCCTCGCGCATCAGGGCGACCAGGTCGTCCCAGATCGCGTCCCACTCGGCGGGCGTGATGTCCTTGCCGGCCCGGTAGGGGTCGATGCCGTGCCGGAAGAGGACCTCGGCGCGGTAGACGTTGCCGACGCCGGCGACGACCTTCTGGTCCATGAGCAGGGCGGCGACGGTCGTACGGCTGCGGGAGACGCGCCGGTACGCCTGCGCCGGGTCGGCGTCGGGCCGCAGCGGGTCGGGGCCGAGACGGTCGTGCACGGCCTGCTTCCCGGCGTCGGTGATCAGGGCGCAGGTCGTCGGGCCGCGCAGGTCGACGTAGGAGGTGTCGTCGGCGAGGCGCAGGCGGACGGTGTCCGTGGGCGGCGGGGCCGGGGCGGGGCCGAAGGCGACCTTGCCGAAGAGGCCGAGGTGGATGTGGATCCACTCGGACGCCCGGAAGCCGAGGAAGAGGTGCTTGCCGTGCGCGTCGGCGGACTCCAGGACGGTGCCGTCGAGCAGGGCGGCGGCGTCCGCGAACTTGCCCTGGGGACTGGTGACGCGGACGCGGCGGCCCCGGAAGGCGGCCGCGTAGTCCTCGGCCAGCCGGTGAATCGTGTGCCCCTCGGGCACGGGTCCTCCCCCGTCGTACGTTCTTGGAGGACGGCCGGGTCTCCCCCTCCGCCCTTGCCCGTCCCGTGACCGGGGGCCGCGCCCCGAGCCGCCGGGTCGCGCCGTCGCGCTCGCCGTCGGACGCCGGACGGGCCGGTTCGGGCTCCGTCCGGCGCTCCCGGGCGGACTACTGCTGCGGGTGGTGGGAGGGGATCTCGGGGAGGTCGCCGGTGGTCTCGTAGGACGAGAGCATGTCGATGCGGCGGATGTGGCGCTCGTCGCCGGAGAACGGGGTGCCGAGGAAGATCTCGACGAACTTCGTGGCCTCTTCGCGCGTGTGCATGCGGGCGCCGACCGACATCACGTTGGCGTCGTTGTGCTCGCGGCCCAGCGCGGCGGTCTCCTCGCTCCAGGCGAGGGCGGCGCGGACGCCGGCCACCTTGTTCGCCGCGATCTGCTCGCCGTTGCCGGAGCCGCCGATCACGATGCCGAGGGAGCCCGGGTCCTCCGCCGTGCGCCGGGCGGCGCGCAGGCAGAACGGCGGGTAGTCGTCCTGGGCGTCGTAGATGAGCGGTCCGCAGTCGACGGGCTCGTGACCGGCGGCCTTGAGCCACTCGACGAGGTGGTTCTTGAGTTCGAAACCGGCATGGTCGGAGCCGAGATACACGCGCATGCTCCGAGTGTGACACGGCTGTCCCCGTCCGGCCTCGCCGGGTGCCGCCCGAGGAAAAGTGTGGTCCGCATCGCATAACCTCAGGAAAACCTCAAGTAACGATCCGGATTCAAAGGTTCACGAATTCTCTGGCCTCCGTTTCACTGGACCGACTCGTACACCGCTCGTATGAGGAGCCGTACACCGCTCGTACGGGAAATCTGCACGCTCGGCACAAAGGAATTCGTCCCATGACCTCGCAGCCGACCCTGTCGAAGGCCGGAAACGGCCCGGAGAGCCCCGGAGAACCCGGTGGCGGACTCCAGGCCGGACTGAAGAACCGCCACCTGTCGATGATCGCCATCGGCGGTGTCATCGGAGCCGGACTCTTCGTCGGCTCCAGCACCGGAATCGCCACCGCGGGCCCGGGCATCCTCCTGTCCTACGCCCTCGTCGGCACCCTCGTGGTGCTCGTGATGCGCATGCTCGGCGAGATGTCCGCCGCCAATCCCACCTCGGGCTCCTTCTCGGCACACGCCGACCGCGCGCTCGGCCGCTGGGCCGGGTTCTCCATCGGCTGGCTGTACTGGTTCTTCTGGGTGGTCGTGCTGGCCGTGGAGGCCACCGCCGGGGCCAAGATCCTCGAAGGCTGGATGCCGGGCGTACCCCAGTGGGGCTGGGCGCTCATCGTGATGGTGGTGCTCACCGCGACCAACCTTGTCTCGGTCGGCAGTTACGGCGAGTTCGAGTTCTGGTTCGCCGGGATCAAGGTCGTCGCCATCGGCGCGTTCATCGTGGTGGGCGGCCTGGCCGTCTTCGGCGTGCTGCCCGGCGTCGACGCGGACAAGGCGGGCCTCGGCAACCTGACCGAGCACGGCGGCTTCCTGCCGCACGGGCCCGGCGCGATCCTCACCGGTGTGCTGCTGGTGGTCTTCTCCTTCATGGGCAGCGAGATCGCCACCCTGGCCGCCGGCGAGTCGGAGGACCCGCAGCGCGCGGTCACCAAGTCCACCAACAGCATCATCTGGCGGATCGGCGTCTTCTACCTCGGCTCGATCCTCGTCGTGGTCTCGCTGCTGCCGTGGGACGACAAGTCCATCGCCGAGGACGGCTCGTACGTCGCCGCCCTGAACTCCCTCGG
Organism: Streptomyces sp. NPDC028308; assembly: GCF_055565855.1. NCBI lineage: Bacteria > Bacillati > Actinomycetota > Actinomycetes > Kitasatosporales > Streptomycetaceae > Streptomyces > Streptomyces sp. NPDC028308. The sequence continues at coordinate 475,641 of NZ_JBVHTO010000001.1, read as the reverse complement.
CATCGCGCACGCCGGCCAGATCATGAACTTCATCGTGCTGACCTCGGTGCTGTCCTGCCTCAACTCGGGCCTCTACACGGCCTCCCGGATGGCGTTCTCCCTCGGTGAGCGCGGGGACGCGCCCAAGGCGTTCGCGCGGACGACGGCGCGCGGTGTGCCGATGACCGCGATCGTCGTCTCGGTCGTGTTCGGCTTCGTCGCCGTCTTCTTCAACTACAAGTTCCCCGACTCGGTCTTCCTCTTCCTGGTCAACTCCTCCGGTGCGGTGGCCCTGTTCGTGTGGCTGGTGATCTGCTTCTCCCAGCTGCGCATGCGCAAGATCATCGAGCGTGAGGCGCCCGAGAAGCTGGTCGTGCGGATGTGGCTGTACCCCTACCTCACCTGGGCGACCGCCGCGCTGATCGTCTTCGTGCTCGGCTACATGCTGACCGACACGGAGCACGACGGACGCGAGACCGTGCTGCTGTCGCTCCTCGTCGCGGCCGTGGTCCTGACGATCGCGCTGATCCGCCAGAAGACGGGTGCCGGCCGGGCCGCGCACCCGGTGGCGGCCGCCCGTCCGCAGGACGAGGCATCCGGCGAGGCCGGCGCCTGACGCCGAGCGGCGAGAGGTGTGACGACGGGGCCCCGCGGCGCTTGCCGCGGGGCCCCGTCCGTCTACCGTGCGGAGTCGCCCTCGCGGGTGCCGGGCCGTGTCTTGCCGACGCCGGTGCCGGGTGAGGGTGCCTTGCGGACGCCGGTGCGGTGCGAGTGACATGCCGACGCCAGGGCCCGGTGCGGGTGCCGTGCCGACGCCGGTGCCGGGTGCGGGTGTTGCCGCCGGGGCCCGGTGCGTGTGACGTGCCGACGCCGGTGCCTGTGCGGGTGTTGGCGCCGGGCGCGGACCGGGTGCCGTCACAGGATCGTGAAGCTGTCCTTGACCTTCTCGTAGGTCCGCAGCGCCCGGCTCTCGTCGTCGGGCTGGTACCAGGTGTTGATCTGGTACGACTTCCCGTCGGCGTCGAAGCCCAGCAGGCGCGCGTGCCAGTGCACGCCCTTCATCGTGAACGTGTACTCCCACACCACCGCGGGCCGGCCGCGGAACGTCGTCCTCTCCAGGCGGACCTTCCGGTAGTCCTGCCCCTGGTGGGCGTTCTGCTCCGAGGTCCGCCAGGTCTTCATCAGGTCGCCCCGGGCGAGGGCGGACTTGGCGACGAGTTCCTGCGCGCCGTCCGGCGAGGTGTAGTGCACCTCGGCGCCCGTCTTCAGATCCCGGCGCCAGCCCTCGGGCGTCACCCACGCGAAGCCGCCGGCCTCCCGGTGCGCCCCCGGCGGCAGACTGGGCGGGCGCGAGGTGCCCTCGACGGTGGGCGTGGGGGACGCGGTGCCGCCGGTGCCGGTGCCGGTGTCGGCGGTGACGGACGACACCGACGACCGTGGCAGGGCGCCGTGGCCGTGGCCGCCGAACGGGCCGTTCGTGGCCGTCAGCACGAGGGCGGTGACGGCACCCGCGAGGACCGCGGCGGCACCGGCGAGCACCGTACGGCGACGGCCCGTCCGGGAGGCGGACGGCTGGGCGGGGCCCGGGAGTTCACCCGGCGGTGCCGGGCGGCGCGCGGGTGTCCCCGGCGTCGGGCGGACCTCCGTCGGCGCCTCGGCGAGCCCTCCGGTGGAGGCGTTCACGGCCTCCGGCGGGGCTTCCGCGGAGGCGCTCACCTTCTCCGGTGGGGTCGGTGCGGGGGTGGTCGGCTTCTCCGGCGGGGCTTGAACGGGGGCAGGGGCGGACGCGGGCGCTTCTTCCGGTGCGGCTTGCGCGGGGGTGCGCGCCGGTTCGGTGGGCGGGGCGGTGGGCTCGGGGTGCGCGGGCCGGTCGGGTACCGGTACGGGGACGACGGTCGGGGTGGGTGCCGCCGGGACCGCGTCCTGCACGGGGGCCGGCCGCATCAGGGCGCGCGTCGGCGATTCGGCACGGACCGGGGGCGGGAAGGTTTCCGCCGGATCCTGTGCCGGTCCCGGTGTCGATGCTGCGGGCTGGGACTTCCCGGTGCCGCGCTTTTCGGGGGCGGGGTGCGGGTCCCCATGGTCGGGCTGTGAGGTCCGGGCGAGGCCGGGGCCGGGATGGCTCCGGGGCTCCGGGAGCGGGTCGGTTCCGGGACGGGAGGTCGGGTCCGTCCCGGGCTTCGGGGCCGGATGCCCCGGGGGACCGGGGGCCGGGTCGGGATGCGTCCAGGGACCGGGGGCCGGGTCCGTCGCGGGTGCGGGTCCCGTCTCCGTGTCGGTCCTGGTGGCGGTGCCGAGCCTGGGGTCGGGGTCGCTCCCGGGCCTCGGGTCAGGTCCGGGTCCCGCCCTGCTCCCGCTCCCTCGCCCGGGGCCGGATCCGGGTTCGCCGCCGGTCCCGGTACCGGGGCCGCTCCCGGGTGCGGGCATCGTCGCGGAGCCAGGCGCCGGCCCGGGACCGGGCACCGTCCCGGGATCAGGCACCGTCTCGGCCGGCTCCGGCGTCCGCACCGGGAACGCGAGCGGGGCCAGAGCCTCCTCCAGTTCCGCCAGACCGGGGCGGACGGACGGTTCCTTCTCCAGAAGGGCGGCCAGGACGTCCCGCACCTCCCCTGCGGAGGAGGGCAGTTCGGGCTCCTCGTACAGCACGGCGTGCAGTGTCGCCAGCGTCGTCGAGCGGGAGAACGGGGAGCGTCCGCCAAGGGCCGCGCACAGCGTCGCGCCCAGGGACCACACGTCGGACGGCGGGCCCTGCGGCTGCCCCGACACCCGCTCCGGTGCCATGTAGTCGGGGGAACCGACGAGCATCCCGACCATGGTCAGTGCCTTGGCGTCCTGCATCGCGGCGATACCGAAGTCGGTGAGGACGATCCGGTGGCCGCGCCGCTCGACCAGGACGTTGCCCGGCTTGATGTCCCGGTGCAGGACTCCCCCGGCGTGCACCTGGCGCAGTGCCGCGACCAGGCCGAGCCCGAGCCGCGCCGCCTCGCGCACCGTGAGCGGCCCGTCGGCCGCCACGATCTGTTCGAGGGAGCGGCCGTCGACCAGCTCCATGACGATCCAGAGCCGCTCGCCCTCGTCCACCACGTCGTAGATGCGGACGACATTGGGATGGTCTATCCGGGCCGTGGCCCTCGCCTCGCGCAGCGTGCGTTCGCGGCGGGTGCGGGTGTCCTCCTGGTCGAGTCCGTCGATCCGCATCTCCTTGACGGCCACCGGCCGGTCGAGCATGTCGTCGGACGCCCGCCACACCCGCCCCATTCCCCCCTGGCCGATGCTTTCGACCAGCCGATATCGGCCCGTCACCAATAATCCCGGAACACCGCCGTACGCATTTCCCGGCAACCCCCTGCACCCCCTCCGCACCCGCCGCGAACGTCCGCAACAGCAGAAACACAATGGTCACACTTCAGGCCGTACCAGCATAGTGCGGAGAAATCTTGTGGTACCTCTTCAAGTACTGCGAATTCAGGCGCAGCCAAGGGGGACGAACATGAGTTCTCGTCACACGACGACCATCGCGGGATCGCTGCTCACGGCATCTTTCTCGGCCGTGATGATCCTTTCCTTCACCGCCGTCGCTGACGACACGGGACCGGAGAGCAGCAAGGGGGGAAAGGCGGTCGACAAGGCACCGGCGGGCGTACGGCTGACCACGGAGCTGCCGGAGAGGATCTCGGTCGACAACAGTTCGGAGAAAGCGTCGATTACCGCCACGGTGAAGAACGGGGGAAGCAAGGAAAGCGACAGCATCCGGCTTTTGGTGGTCGGTTTCGACGGCCTGCGCGTCAAGAACGTCGAAGGCTGCACCGCCATTGCCGCGAAGGATCTTCCCGAAGGGTCGAACAGCGGTTTCAGTTGCGCCGTGGGAAAGCTCGCGGCCGACGCGTCGAAGTCGTACGACGTCGATGCGACGTTCGATCTGGGAAAGACCGGGAAAATCTGCCTGCCGGTCCAGGACGCCGCGGGAAAGAAGACGTTCTGGCAGCAGGGACCGGTCCCGTTCGGCACGACCAACCCGTCGCCGAACGCGCCCGCCACCCCGCTGCTCCTCGGCACCGACAACCAGCCGGCGGCCCCCGGCGGCGACGAGCTGCCGAGGACCGGTGCCGGGGACGACGTCCTGCCGCTCGGCGCGGTGGGTGCGGCGCTCCTCGCGGCGGGTGCGGCGGGCCTGTGGTGGACGGGCCGCCGCCGACCGCGGCCGTGCTGAGCGGGTGAGCGACTGAGCCGGGGACCGTCCCCGCGCGCCGGGCGGGCCGGGTGCCGTACGCGGCCCGCCCGGCGTCCACGAAAAGCTGACGGCACCTGTCAGGTTGTGCGTCCACCCTGCGTCCATGAGCACTGTGGAGAGCAACCCCGGCAAGCGGGTCCTGCGGCCCGGCGACGCGGGCTACGAGGAGGAACTCGCCGGATTCCAGACCGGTTTCACCCGGCGCCCCGCCGTGGTCCACGCCGTGACCTGTGCCGACGACGTGGTCGCGGCGGTGCGTCAGGCCGCGGCGGCGGGCCTGAGGGTCGGCGTCCAGGCCACCGGGCACGGGGTGCCGGGCGGCGCCGCGGGCGGCGTACTGATCAGCACGCGGCGCATGGACGCCGTGACCGTCGACGCCGGGGCGCGCACCGTGCGCGTCGAGGCCGGCGTCCGGTGGGGCGACGTGGTCGCCGCGGCCGCGCCGTCCGGGCTCGCCCCGCTGAACGGCTCGTCCCCGGGCGTGGGCGCCGTCGGATACACCCTGGGCGGCGGACTCGGCATCCTCGCACGGGAGTTCGGGTACGCGGCCGACCACGTCCGGTCGCTCGACGTGGTCACCGCGGACGGGCGGCTGCGCCGGGTGACCCGGGCTTCCGACCCCGACCTGTACTGGGCGCTGCTAGGCGCGGGGCACGCCTTCGGTGTCGTCACCGCGCTGGAGACGGCCCTCGTCCCGGTGGCCCGGCTGTACGGCGGCTCGCTCGCCTTCGACGGGCGGCGCGTCGACCCGGTGGCCGTGCTGCGGGCGTACGAGCGCTGGACGCGGACCGTCCCCGACCGGCTGACGTCGTCGTTCGCCGTCGTGCCGTATCCGGACGTGCCGGCGCTGCCGCCGGTCCTGCGCGGACGCCGGGTCGTCTCCGTGCGCGTCGCGTACACGGGCCCGGCAGCCGAGGGCGAGCGGCTGGTCGCCCCGCTGCGGGAACTCGGTCCGGTGCTCGCGGACTCGCTGCGCGAGCTGCCGTACGCCGAGAGCCACACCATCCACGGCGACCCCGACTTCCCGCACACCTACTACGGCGACAACGCGGTGCTGAGCGAGCTGGACGTCGACGCGGCGGCCGGACTGCTGTCACTGACCGGCGCGGGGGCGTCCCCGATGACCGTCGTGCAGATCAACCAGCTGGGCGGAGCGCTGGCCCGGTCGGCGCCGAACTCGGTGCCGCACCGCGAGGGGCGCTTCCTGGTCCGGGTGCTGGCGACGGCCGGCCGGGACCGGGCGCGGGCCCGGCTGGACCCGGCTCTCGCGCTCCTGGAGCCGTGGACCATCGGACGGGCCGTCAACTTCGTGTTCGGCGCGGGCGACCGGCGCAGGGGGCTGTACGGCCCCGGAACGCGCGAGAGGCTCGCCGGGCTGGCGTCGCGCCACGACCCGGCGAGCCTCTTCGGCGGGGTGTGAGGGATCAGCGGTCGAGGAACTTCCAGGCGGTGGGCAGGACGCCCATCGCCAGGGCCGCCTTCAGGGCGTCGCCGATCAGGAACGGGGTGAGGCCCGCCGCGATCGCCGCGGTGAGCGACATGTCGGCGGCCAAGGCGAGGTACGGGACGCCGATCGCGTAGATGATCGCCTCGCCGAGGAGCATCGCGCCCGCCATGCGCGGGACCGAGCGGTCGGCGCCGCGGCGGGCGAGGGCGCCCACGACGGTGGCGGCGAGGAGCATGCCGAGGATGTAGCCGAACGACACGCTGACGCCCGAGGTGCCGCCCGCGAACCACGGGACGCCGGCCAGGCCGAGGAGGGCGTACAGGGCGAGGGAGAAGAGGCCGCGGCCGGCGCCGAGCGCGGTGCCCACGAGCAGGGCCGCGAAGGTCTGACCGGTCACCGGCACCGGGGAGCCCGGCACGGGCAGGGCGATCTGGGCGGCGAGCCCGGTGAGCGCGGCACCGCCGGCCACGAGCGCCACGTCCCGGACGCGGGAGGCGGGCAGCAGGTCGGCGAGGACCTGGCGGGGGCGGGTGGTCACGGCAGCGGTACTCATGGGGACTCCGGCGGCTTCTCACGATTCGGGACACCGTGACGCTATCCCAGCGCCGTCGGGGCGATCACCGTCAGCGCTCGACAAAGGGGGGAACACGCGCTTGGTGCCCTTCCGACAAAGGATGGCGTGTACACCCGCCGCGGCGTGATGCTGGTCACTGCGGTGGCGTCGGTTCGCCCACGATCAGGGGCGGAGCGGGAACTGTAGGGTCCCGCCAAACGGCCTTCGCGCCGACGCCGGTCCGTTCCCCGGTACGGGGGCCTGGCCGGAAAGGGGGCGCAGGCTCTACGCTCCCAGCCATGGTCGCCCAGTCCGAGAACTTCGCCTCACGTCGCTATGTCGACCTGCGGCGCCAGGGCACGGCCACCTGTCGTCCGGACTGAGGCGGGCGGAGCGGATCCGGCTCGCCGACACGTCGAGCGCAGTGCCGGACCGACCTCCGAGGACGTTTGCCATGCCCCGTTCCCTCACGCTCACCCCTCCCCGCCAGGCGGCGCCCGCGGCCGTGCGCCGCGCCGTCGACAGCGACCGGCGCAGGACCAGCGCCAGCGTGATCCTGCGGTCCGTGCTGGAGCACGGACCCGTCGCCCGCAGCACCATCGCCCGGCTGACCGGGCTCTCCCCGGCGTCGGTGACCGACTACTGCGCCCGGTTCGCCGAGCTCGGCCTGATCCGGGAGGCGTCCGCTCCCCGGCGCTCGAACGGCGTCGGACGCCCGCACGTACCCGTCGACCTGGACGACTCCCGTTTCGTGGTGGGCGGGGTGCACGTGGCGGTGCCGTACACCACGGTCGCGCTGCTCGACCTGCGCGGCCGGGTGGTCGCCGAGCGGCGGCTGGACCACGAGGGCACCGCACCGGAGCGGCTGCTGGCGAACGCCGCCGACGGCCTCGACGCGCTGCTGGCCGGCCACCCCGCGGCGACGGCGCTCGGGGTGGGGGTGGCGACCGGGGGCTGGGTGGACCGGGACTCGGGGACCATCGTGGAGCATCCGCTCCTCGGCTGGCGTGACGTGGCCGTGCGCGAGGCGGTCGGGGCGCGCACCGGGCTGCCGGTCCATGTGGACGGGCACGCGCGGGCGCTGGTGAACGCCGAGCGGCTGTTCGGGCGGGCGCGGGGCAGCCGGAGCGTGCTGCACCTGTTCGTCGGCAACGTGGTGGACGCCGCCTTCGCCACCAACGACGAGGTGCACCACGGCCCCCGTTCGCAGGCCGGGGCGATAGCGCACCTGCCGCTGGCGGGCGGTACCGAGCGGTGCGCGTGCGGGCGGACCGGCTGCCTCCAGGCCGAGTTGAGCGAGCGGACGCTGTGCGCGCGGGCGCGTGCGGAGGGCGTCGGCGGCACGGACGACCCGATGCGGGTGGTCGCCGCCGCGGCCGCCGGTGACCCGGTCGCCGCGCGGCTGCTGGTGGAGCGGGCCCGGCTGGTCGGCCGGGCGGCGGCGCTGCTGCTCGACGTCCTCAACCCGGACACCGTCGTGGTCACCGAGATCGGCGTCATCCACCGGGAGGACTGCCTGGCCGCGCTGCGCGAGGAGGTGGGCGCCGAGCGGGCGGCGGCGGTCGTGCCGACCGGTTTCCCGGACTCGGTGCTGGCCGTGGCGGGCGGAGCGGTGGCGCTCGACGTGCTCTACCGGGACCCGTTGGGCGCCTCACCGGGGGCGACTTAATTCAGAAACTCGGAATGTTGACAGGCGTTGGGCGTGGCCAGGAACATCCTTTTCATGAGCAGCGCGCAGGACTTCTCCCCGGTGTTCCGGTTGCGGCAGGGCCGCGACCGGAGCGCCGGCGGCGCGCTGTCACCGGTGCGGCGGGTCCCGCTCACCAGGTGCCGGGTCATCGACCTGATGCGGGTCGGACGCACCCTTTGTTGCTGACGCGTTGACGCCCTGACGTCCCGTCAATTCCCGTCAATTGCCTGCCGTACGGAGACGCTCCGGCGTCCTTGCGGCACGCCTCCTCCGCTCCGCACGTCCCGCGACCGTTCCCGGCCGCGCCCCGGGCGTGTGCCCTCTCCCCGTGCGTGACCTCCGCCCCGGGCTTCGCCCTGCCCGGAATCCCGCTCGCTCTCCGCCTCATGAACTCCTGGAGTCCTGCCATGCCACCACTGTCCGCGTCCGGTGCCGACCGACGGCGGTTCCTGTCCTCACTGCTCGGCGCAGCCGCAGCTGCCGGGCTCAGCGGCTGCGCCGGGAGCAGCGCGGCCGACACGGGCACCAAGGGGTCCACGTCCGCCCCGCTGAAGACCGACGTCCCCGCCGGCACCCGCCTGAAGATCGCCTCCTACCAGGGTGTCCAGCAGCTGCAGTTCAAGCTGGCGGGCCTGTCCGACCTGCCGTTCGAGGTCGCCGACTGGCCCAACATCGGCGCCGGCCCCGACGTCATCAACGCCTTCCGCGCCAAGTCCCTCGACCTCGCCAACAACGCGGGCATCCCGCCCATCCAGGCGCACTACCAGGGCTTCGACGCGAAGATCGTCGCGATCAACGTCACCCGCAAGCCGAACTACCTCTTCGCCACCAAGCCCGGCAGCGACATCCAGGACGTGCGGGACTTCAAGGGCAGGCGGCTCGCGTTCTCGCAGGGGCAGGCGCAGGGCGTCGTCCTGCTGCGCGCCCTGAAGAAGGCCGGGCTGAAGTACGACGAGGTGGAGCTGGTGCCGCTGACCAGCAACCAGTTCCTCACCGCGCTCCAGGCCGGCCAGGTCGACATCGCCCCGCTCGCCAACAGCCAGGCGCCGGCCTACCTCAAGCAGTACCGGGCCAAGGGCGCGCACACCATCAAGACCGACGTCGTCGACCTCCTCAACCTGCTGTGGGCGCCCACCTCGGTGCTGGCCGACCCCGCGAAGGCCGCCGCCGTGGCCGCGTACATCCCGCGCTGGGCGAAGGGCCAGGTCTGGGCGTACGAGCACCCCGACCGGTGGAACGAGGAGTTCTACGTCAAGACGCAGAACCTGACCCTCGCCCAGGCGCGGTCGATCACCGAGCTGGCCAACAAGCCGTACTTCCCGCCGAGCTGGGACGGCGCGGTGGCCTGGGAGCAGGAGACGGCGGACCTGCTGGCCGAGGGCGGCTTCGTGAAGGCGTTCAAGGTCGGCTCCCTCTTCGACCGCCGCTTCGAGGACATCGCCGCCAAGGCCGTCCCGGCCGAGTACCGGAGGTGACCGCCGTGACCACCACCGCACCGGCGCCCGCCGCCGTCTCCCCCGCCGCCGCACCCGCCGGGACACCCGGCCGGAGGAAACACCGCACCCGGCGCCGCGGGCTGGCCCCCGGCCGGCGGCTGCCCGCCTCCCGGCTCATCGGCCCCGCGCTGTTCGCCGCGCTGTGGGCCCTCGCCTCCGCCGCGGGACAGCTGGACCCCGGCGCGATCCCGGCCCCCTGGACGGTGCTGCGCACCGCCGGTCACCTGTGGACCGACGGCACGCTCCCGACCGACGTACTGACCTCGCTGCGCCGCGCCGCCTACGGGTTCGCCCTCGGGCTGACCGCCGGGGTGACGCTGGCACTGGCGGCCGGGCTGAGCCGGGTCGGCGAGGCGCTGATCGACGGGACCGTGCAGCTCAACCGGGCGATCCCGACGCTCGGACTGATCCCGCTGTTCATCCTGTGGCTCGGCATCGGCGAGACCTTCAAGATCGCGATCATCGCCATCGTCGTCTACATCCCGATCTACCTGAACCTGCACGCCGCGCTCTCCGGCATCGACCACCGCTTCGTCGAACTGGCCGAGGTGCAGGGCCTGTCGAGGGTCCGGTTCATCCGGCAGATCGTCGTCCCGGGCGCGCTGCCCGGGTTCTTCGTCGGGCTGCGGCTCGGGGTGACCGGCTCCTGGCTGTCGCTCGTGGTGCTGGAGCAGATCAACGCCACCAGCGGCCTCGGCTATCTGATGTTCCAGGCCCAGAACTACGGCCAGACGGACGTGATCCTCGTCGGCCTGCTCATCTACGGCGTCTTCGGTCTCGTCTCCGACACCGCGGTGCGCCTCGTCGAACGGAGGGTGCTGTCATGGCGACGCACACTGAGCAACTGACCCGGCCGGCCGTGCGGCTGCGGGGCCTGACCCGCTCCTTCGAGGAGCGCACGGTCCTCGACGGCATCGACCTCGACCTGCCGCCCGGCCAGTTCACGGCACTGCTCGGGCACAGCGGCTCCGGCAAGAGCACCCTGCTGAGGGCCATCGCCGGACTCGACCACGACGTCAGCGGGAGCGGTGAACTGACCGCGCCCGAGCGGGTGTCGGTGGTCTTCCAGGACTCCCGGCTGCTGCCCTGGCGGCGGGTGCTCGACAACGTGCTGCTCGGCACGGACGGCAGGGAGGCCGCCGAGCGCGGACGCGCCGCCCTCGCCGAGGTGGGGCTCGCCGGGCGCGAGCGGGCCTGGCCCAACGAGCTGTCCGGCGGTGAGGCCCAGCGCGCCGCGCTGGCCCGCTCCCTGGTCAGGGAACCCGAACTCCTGCTGGCCGACGAGCCGTTCGGCGCCCTGGACGCGCTCACCCGGATCCGGATGCACACCCTGCTGCGGGAGCTGTGGGAACGGCACCGGCCCTCCGTCCTGCTCGTCACCCACGACGTGGACGAGGCGATCGTGCTCGCCGACCGGGTCCTCGTCCTCGACCGGGGCCGCATCGGCGTCGACCTGGCCATCGAGCGCCCGCACCCGCGCTCGTACCGCGATCCGCTGCTCGGCGAGTACCGCGAGCGGCTCCTGGAGGCGCTCGGCGTGACCGGGCACCACGCGGACACGGAACCGCGCGAGAGGCACGACCGGCAGCCCGAGGTCCACACGGACCCCGTACGAGAGCAGGAGACCACCCCGTGACCCGGCGCAGACTGCACCTGAACGCGTTCCTGATGAACACCGGGCACCACGAGGCCTCCTGGCGGCTGCCCGAGAGCGACCCGCACGCGAGCGTCGACCTCGGGCACTACCGCGACCTCGCCCGCATCGCGGAGCGCGGCACCTTCGACTCCCTCTTCCTCGCCGACGGCCCGGTGCTCTTCAACAGCGTCGGCCAGCGTCCGTCGGGCGCCCTGGAACCGATCACGCTGCTCACCGCCCTGGCCACCGCCACCGAGCACATCGGCCTGATCGCCACCGCGTCGACCTCGTACAACTCGCCCTACAACCTGGCCCGCAGACTCGCCTCCCTGGACCACCTCAGCGGCGGGCGCGCGGGCTGGAACATCGTGACCACCGCCGGCGCCGAGGCCGCGCGCAACTTCGGGCTCGACGACCAGCCGGCCCACGCCACCCGCTACGAGCGCGCCGCCGAGTTCCTGGACGTGGCGCTCAAGCTCTGGGACAGCTGGGAGGACGACCTGGTCGTCGCGGACAAGGCGGCCGGGGTCTGGGGCGACGAGCGCAAGATCCACCCGCCGCGGCACCGGGGGACGTACTTCGACGTCGAGGGCGCGCTCAACGTGCCGCGCTCGCCGCAGGGTTACCCGCTGCTCGTCCAGGCGGGCTCCTCCGAGAACGGCAGGCGGTTCGCCGCGCGGTACGCGGAGGCGGTCTTCACCGCCCAGCAGACCCTGGGCGACGCGCAGGCGTTCTACGCCGACCTCAAGTCCCGTACGGAGCGGGCCGGGCGGGACCCCGACCACATCAAGATCCTGCCCGGGATCGTCCCGGTCATCGGGTCCACCGAGGCCGAGGCCCGCCGGCACGAGGCGGTCCTGGAGGACCACATCGTGTACGAGCACGGCCTGGACCGGCTCGCGCACCTGCTGCGCGTGGAGCCCGGCACGCTCGAACTCGACGCGCGACTGCCCGCCGACCTCCCGCCGGAGAGCGCCATCGAGGGTGCCAAGAGCCGCTACACGCTCGTGGTGGAACTCGCCCGGCGCGAGCGGCTCACCGTCCGGCAACTCATCGGGCGGCTCGGCGGCGGACGCGGCCATCTGACGTTCGCCGGCACCCCGGAACAGGTGGCCGACGCCATCGAGGACTGGTTCCGGCTCGGGGCGGCCGACGGCTTCAACATCATGCCCGCCGTACTGCCGTCCGGCCTCGAACTGTTCGTCGACCACGTGGTGCCGCTCCTGCGCGCCCGCGGCCTGCTGCGCACCGAGTACGGCCCCCGCCGGACCCTGCGCGAGCGCTACGGGCTGCCGCGGCCCGCCAACCAGTACGCCACCCCGGCCCTCGCCGCCCACTGAGCCGTCCCCGAGGACCGGGCCGACCCGGACGAACCGCCGGTCACGCCCGGTCCGGACCGCGGGCCCCGTGCTCCCGCCCGGAGCCGCCACCCGCAGCCAGCCCCCGTGAGTCATCCGCCGAAAGGACCGCCGCACATGCCCGAGATCGAGATCCGCAAGGTCACCGCCCGCATCGGCGCCCAGGTGTCCGGCGTCGACATCGGCCGCCCCCTCGACGAGGAGACCGTCGCGACCCTGCGCGAGGCCCTCAGCCGCCACAAGGCGCTGGTGTTCGACGGCGTCGGCCTGGACGACGCCGGACAGCAGGCCTTCGCCCGCCACTTCGGTGACCTCACCACCGCGCACCCCACGGTGCCCGCTGTCGACGGCGCCCCGAACGTGCTCCCCGTCGACAGCAAGAACGGCCGCGCCAACCACTGGCACACCGACGTCACCTTCGTCCTCAACCCCCCGCAGGCCAGCACCCTGCGCAGCATCACCGTGCCGCCGTACGGCGGGGAGACGCTGATCGCCGACTCCGCCGGCGCCTACCGCGACCTGCCCCAGCCGCTGCGGCAGCTGGCCGACACCCTGTGGGCGGAGCACACCAACGACTACGACTACGCCGTGCCCGCGGAGGACATCGACGAGGAACGGGCCGCGCAGCGCGCCCAGTTCACGTCCATCGAGTACCGCACCGCCCACCCGGTGGTCCGGGTGCACCCGCTGACCGGTGAACGGGGCCTGTTCATCGGAGGCTTCGCCCAGCGGATCGTCGGACTGTCGGTGGCGGAGTCCCGCAAGCTGCTGGAGCTGCTCCAGTCGTACGTGACGCGGCCGGAGAACATCCTGCGGTGGCGCTGGTCGCCGGACCAGCTCGTGCTGTTCGACAACCGGATCACCCAGCACTACGCCGTCGACAACTACGACGGTCTGCCGCGCCGGCTGCACCGGGTGACCGTCGCCGGTGACGTGCCGGTCGGGGTCGAGGGCAAGGAGAGCTACTCGATCACGGGCGACGCCTCGCACTACACGCCGCTCGCCGCCTGAGCCCCTTCCCCCGGGACGCGCGGGGCGCCGTGCTGCCCCAGGTCGCCCACCGGTGACCGGGGCGGCACGTTCCGTGGTGGAGGCGTCCGCATGGTGGGCGGTCTCCCCGGACGGACGGACGGACCGCCCAGAATGTGGGCGTTTTTGCCCGCCTCACGTAACGGACCCCCCACGCGCATGTCTCGGACCGCTCCCGACACCGGCGTCGACCGACCGGACGACGCCACCGCCGACCCGGCCCCGCCGCTCTCGCACGGACTCAAGCAGCGCCATCTGTCGATGATCGCCCTCGGCGGGGTGATCGGCGCGGGCCTGTTCGTCGGGTCGGGTGCGGGCATCGCCGCCGCCGGCCCGTCGATCGTCGTCGCGTACGCCCTCTCCGGCCTGCTCGTCATGCTGGTGATGCGCATGCTGGGCGAGATGTCGGCCGCCCACCCCTCGTCCGGTTCCTTCTCCGCGCACGCCGAACGCGCCATCGGCCCCTGGGCGGGCTTCGCCTCCGGCTGGTCGTTCTGGGTGCTGCTGTGCACGGCCGTCGGGCTGGAGGGCATCGCCGCCGCCGGGATCGTCGCCGACTGGCTGCCCGGCACGCCCGAGTGGGCCTGGGTGGCCTTGTTCGTGGCGGTGTTCTGCGCGGCCAACCTGGCCGCCGTGAAGAACTTCGGCGAGTTCGAGTTCTGGTTCGCCGCGCTGAAGGTGGGCGCGATCACCCTGTTCCTGGTGCTGGGCGTCCTTGCGATCGCCGGGCTGCTGCCGGGCACCGACTCCCCCGGCACCGCGAACCTCACCGGCGAGGGCGGGCTCCTGCCCAAGGGCGGCGAGGGGCTGGTCGTCGGCCTGCTCGCGTCCGTCTTCGCGTACGGCGGCCTGGAGACGGTGACCATCGCCGCCGCCGAGTCCGAGGACCCGGTCCAGGGGGTCGCGCGGGCCGTGCGCACGGCGATGTGGCGGATCGCGCTGTTCTACGTCGGCTCGATGGCGGTCGTCGTGACGCTGGTCCCGTGGGACTCCGCGGAGGTCCTGGAGCGGGGCCCCTACGTCGCCGCCCTCGACCACCTCGGGATTCCGGGCGCCGCGCGGCTGATGGACGTGGTCGTCCTGGCGGCCCTGCTCTCGGCGATGAACGCCAACGTCTACGGCGCCTCGCGCATCGCGTACTCGCTCGTCGAGCGGGGGCAGGGGCCGAAGCCGCTCGGCCGGGTCTCGGGCGGGGTGCCGCGGGTCGCGGTGCTCGCCTCCTGCGTTTTCGGCTTCGGCTGCGTGCTGCTCAGCTACTGGCGGCCCGACGACGTCTTCCCCTGGCTGCTGAACATGATCGGCGCGGTGATCCTGGTCGTCTGGATCTTCATCGCGGTCTCGCAGCTGCGGCTGCGGCGCACCCTGGAGCGGGAGGCGCCGGAGCGGCTGACGGTGCGGATGTGGGCGTTCCCGTTCCTGACCTGGCTGGCGCTGGCGGGGATGGCCGCGATCTTCGTGTTGATGGCCCGGCAGCCGGACACCCGGGTGCAGTTGTACTCGACGGGCGGGATGACGGTGTTCCTGGCGGCGGTCGGCTACCTCTGGCAGCGGACGCGCGCCCGCGCCTGACCCCCGCTCCACAGGCCCCCGCACGGACGCTCCGTGCGGGGGCCCTCGCATGTCCGGGCACGCATCGGCACCCTCTTGCTGCTAGCGTGCAGTTGCAAGTAGATTGCAATAAGGAAAGCGGAGGGGACCCCAGGCATGGCCGTCTACACACTTCCCGAGCTGCCGTACGACTACGCCGCGCTCGCTCCCGTGATCAGCCCGGAGATCGTCGAGCTGCACCACGACGAGCACCACGCGGCGTACGTGAAGGGGGCCAACGACACGTTGGAGCAGCTCGCGGAGGCACGCGACAAGGAGCGGTGGGCGGCGCTGAACGGCCTGGAGAAGAGCCTGGCGTTCCACCTGTCCGGGCACATCCTGCACTCGGTCTACTGGCACAACATGAACGGCGACGGCGGCGGCGAACCGCTGGCCGCGGACGGCGTGGGCGAGCTCGCCGACGCGATCGCCGAGTCCTTCGGCTCGTTCCGTGCCTTCAAGGCCCAGCTGTCGAAGGCCGCGGCGACCACCCAGGGCTCGGGCTGGGGCGTCCTCGCCTACGAACCGCTCAGCGGCCGGCTGATCGTCGAGCAGGTCTACGACCACCAGGGCAACGTCGGCCAGGGCTCGACGCCGATCCTGGTCTTCGACGCGTGGGAGCACGCGTTCTACCTCCAGTACCGGAACCAGAAGGCCGACTTCGTCGAGGCGATGTGGCAGGTGGTGGACTGGCAGGACGTGGCCCGGCGTCACGCGGCCGCGCGGGACCGTACGGACGTGCTGCTGCTCGCGCCCTGACCCCGATGACACCTGCCTCGTGATCGTCTTCTCACCCGGCACGCGGCAGGCGCACAGGGAGGCCCCCGTGAGGACGTGACTCACGGGGGCCTTCCGTTCCGTTTCCCGGCGCGCCCGGTTCCGCTCTCGCGCGGCGGCGCCCGGCGGCCTACCTTCTCAGTCCCGGCCCGAGGAGGCAGCCATGTTGTCCGACGCCCGATGCCCCAACCCGACCTGCCGGGGCCCCCTGCGCCGCTTCAAGGACCTGAACAAGGCCGAGGCGGAGGCCACCAGGGCCGTGGTGAGCAAGTACCCCGGCGAGCGGGACGAGAAGTTCCGCCCGCAGGCGTACCACCGGTGCACCACGAAGAACTGCCGCCGCGTCCAGCGCAAGGACAACTGGCAGGTGGGCGGCAACCTGCCCGAGGGCTTCTGAACCCGCGCCGGGAAGAGCCCTACAGGTTGCTGAAGTCCGGGCCCGCCGTGCGCGTGCGCTTGATCTCGTAGAAGCCCGGGATCGAGGCGACCATCAGGGTGCCGTCCCAGAGCTTGCCCGCGTCCTCGCCCTTGGGCGCCGGGGTGACCACCGGGCCGAAGAAGGCGATCTGCTCGCCGTCCGCGCCCGGAACCGCGATCACCGGCGTGCCGACGTCCTGCCCGACCTTGTCGATGCCCTCCTTGTGGGAGGCGCGCAGCTCGGCGTCGAACTCGAAGTCCTCCTGGTCGGCGTAGTCGATCAGGTCCGCGGGCAGGCCCACGTCGGCGAGCGCCGCCGCGATCGCCTCGCGGGTCGCGTCCTCGCCCTGGTTGTGGAAGCGGGTGCCGAGCGCGGTGTAGAGCGGGCCGAGGACGTCGTCCCCGTGCTTCTGCCAGGCCGCGGTGACCACACGGACCGGGGCCCACGCCTTGGTGGTGAGCAGCTCGCGGTACTGCTCGGGAAGCTCGTCCAGCTTCGGCTCGTTGAGGACGGCGAGGCTCATCACGTGCCAGCGGACCTCGATGTCGCGGATCTTCTCCACTTCCAGCACCCAGCGCGAGGTCATCCAGGCCCAGGGGCACAGCGGGTCGAACCAGAAGTCGACAGGGGTCTTCTCGGACATGGCTCTCCTCGTGAGGTCTGTTTCCGTGGGCAACACCGCCGCGCGCCCCCGCCATTCCCGGGTGTCCGCCGTCAGGAGCACATGGCAGGATCGGTCCTGTTCACACGTACCGATCACGCCACGAAGGAGTGCCGCCCGTGCCCGGTGAGAATCTGTCCCGCGACGAGGCCCGGGAGCGGGCCGCGCTGCTGTCCGTCGACGGGTACGAGGTGTCCCTCGACCTGCGGTCCGCCGTGGGGGACGCCGGGAGCGAGCCGCGCACCTTCCGCTCGGTGACCACCGTCCGGTTCCGCTGCGCCGAGCCGGGCGCGAGCACCTTCGCCGACCTGATCGCCCCGAGCGTGACCGCCGTCTCGCTCAACGGCAAGGACCTCGACCCAGCCGACGTCTTCGACGGGGCGCGGATCCGGCTGGACGGCCTCGCCGCCGAGAACGAACTGGTGGTCGACGCGCTCTGCGCCTACTCCCGCACCGGCGAGGGCATGCACCGCTTCGTCGACCCGGAGGACGGCGAGGTCTACCTCTACACGCAGTACGAGCCCGCCGACTCCCGCCGGGTCTTCGCCAACTTCGAGCAACCGGACCTCAAGGCGCCGTTCCGCGCCGAGGTGCGGGCCCCCGAGGGCTGGACGGCGTGGAGCAACGGCGCCGGCGAACTGACCGACGGGGTCTGGCGGTTCGCCGAGACCGAGCCGATCTCCACGTACATCACCGCGTTCGTCGTCGGCCCGTACCACTACGTGAGCGACAGCTACTCCCGCACCCTGCCCGACGGCACGGTGCTGGAGATCCCGCTCGGCGCGATGTGCCGCAAGGGTCTCGCGCCGCACTTCGACGCGGACGACGTCTTCCTCGTCACCAAGCAGGGCCTGGACTTCTTCCACGACCACTTCGACTACCCGTACCCCTTCGGGAAGTACGACCAGGCGTTCGTGCCCGAGTACAACCTCGGCGCGATGGAGAACCCCGGACTGGTCACGTTCCGGGAGGAGTTCATCTTCCGCGGCAAGGTGACGCAGGCGTCGTACGAGCGGCGCGCCAACGTCGTCCTGCACGAGATGGCGCACATGTGGTTCGGCGACCTGGTCACCATGCAGTGGTGGGACGACCTGTGGCTCAAGGAGTCCTTCGCCGACTTCATGGGGACCTTCTCGATGGTCGAGGCGACCCGGTTCACCGACGGCTGGATCACCTTCGCCAACAACCGCAAGGCGTGGGCCTACCGCGCCGACCAGCTGCCGTCCACGCACCCGATCACGGCCGACATCCGTGACCTGGAGGACGCGAAGCTCAACTTCGACGGGATCACGTACGCCAAGGGCGCGTCCGTCCTCAAGCAGCTCGTGGCCTACGTCGGCCGGGACGCCTTCCTCGAAGGCGCCCGCCGGTACTTCAAGCGCCACGCGTACGGCAACACGCGTCTGGGCGACCTGCTGTCGGCGCTGGAGGAGACCAGCGGGCGCGACCTGGCCGCCTGGTCGCGGGCCTGGCTGCAGACCGCGGGCGTCAACTCCCTCACCCCGCAGGTGATCCTGAGCCCCGAGGGGCGCGTCACCGAGCTGGCGGTCGTCCAGGAGGCACCGGAGTCGCACCCCGAGATGCGGCCGCACCGGGTGGCCGTGGGCCTGTACCGGCGCTCCCCCGAGGGCGCCCTGGAGCGGTACGCGCGCGCCGAGGTGGACGTCGAGGGCCCGCGCACGGTCGTCGGCGAGCTGGCCGGCGCCCCGGCACCCGACCTGGTCCTGGTCAACGACGACGACCTCACCTACTGCAAGATCCGCTTCGACGAGAACTCGCTGGTCACGCTGCGCGAGCGGCTGGGCGACATCTCCGACCCGCTGGCCCGCGCCCTGTGCTGGTCGGCGCTGTGGAACCTCACCCGCGACGGACTCATGCCCGCCCGGGACTTCATCGGCCTGGTGCTGCGGTTCGCGGGCCGCGAGTCCGACATCGGCGTCCTGCAGATGCTGCACGCCTGGGCCAACTCCGCGCTGACCCACTACGTGGCTCCGGTCTGGCGGGAGGAGGGCGGCCGGCTGCTCGCGGACGGCGCCCTCAAGGAGCTGCGCGCCGGCGCGCCCGGCAGCCAGGAACAGCTCACCTGGGCCCGGTTCTTCGCCCGGGTCGCGTCCGGCGCCTCCGACCTGGAGCTGCTGAAGGGGCTGCTGGAGGGCACGGCCGGGATCGACGGGCTGGACGTCGACCAGGAGCTGCGCTGGGCGTTCCTGGAGCCGCTCGCCGCGGCCGGGGAGGCCGACGAGCAGGTGCTGGCCGCCGAACTGGCCCGGGACGACACCGCGTCCGGCAAGCGGCACCAGGTCCGCTGCCTGGCCGCCCGTCCGTCGGCGGCGGTCAAGGCGCAGGCATGGGCGTCCGTCGTGGAGTCCGACGCGCTGTCCAACGCGCTGGTCGAGGCGACCATCGCGGGCTTCGGCAGGGCGTCCCAGCGGGAACTGACCGCGCCGTACACCGCGAAGTACTTCGAGGCGATCGAGCGCGTGTGGGCCGAGCGGTCCATCCAGATCGGGATGGACGTGGTCCGGGGCCTGTACCCGGCGCTCCAGGACTCGCCCCGGACGCTGGACGCGACGGACGCGTGGCTGTCCGCGCACGAGGGGGCGCCGCCCGCCCTGCGCCGCCTGGTGCTTGAGGCACGGGACGACCTGGCGCGCTCCCTGCGCGCCCAGGCGTGCGACGCGGCGGCCGGCTGACCCGGCCCGGCGGAGGGCACCGGCGGACGCCGGTGCCCTCCGTCACCGTGAAGAGTGGTTACTAAATTCAGGTATGCCCGGCCGTAACTCCGATGGCCCCCTGCCCGGACCTGCCGCTTTCGGCAGTCGAACGCCCGTACTTTAGGGCGAGCTTGTCCGGATTTGTCGACGGGCGTGTAACAGCGGTTAGGGAACGGATCACAGGCGGGAAGCTCCGGGTCATGACCCACAACACCCCGCTCTCCCCCCGCCCCCTGCGTCACCTGTCCGAGGTCCAGCGGCGCGTCCTGACCAGCGCGCAGCTCCGGGCCCACGGCGTGAGTGCCGCCGAGGTGAACGAGCAGTGCCGTCCGGGCGGCCCGTGGCAGCAGATCCTCCCCGGGGTCCACCTGCTGCACCCCGGCCCGCCCACCGGCGAGGAGCGGCTGCACGCGATCCTGCTGTACGCGGCCCGTTCCCCGCTCGGCGAGCAGGCGTCCGGTGTCCCGGCCCAGCCGAGCGCCGAGCAGCCGCACCGCCCCACGTACCAGGACGCGATGATCACCGGCCTGGCGGCCCTCACGCTGCACGGCTTCTCCGCCGCGCCCCCGCTGCTCTCCCTGGACCGGATCGACGTCCTGGTGCCCCGGCTGCGCAGGCTGCGCTCGACCGGTTGCGTGCGGATCGTGCGCACCGCCGTGCTGCCCGTCCCGGAGCAGGTCACGGGCGTCCCGGTGGCCCCGGTGGCGCGTGCCGTCGCCGACGCGGTGGCGGACCTGGTGGACGCGGGCGTGGTGCGGCGGCTGCTGACGGAGGCGGTGCGCGGCGGCCACTGCGAACCGGCCGCGGTGGTACGGGAGCTGACGCAGGCTCGGCTGCTGAGCCGCCCGCACGTGGTGGACGCCGTGGACTCGCTGCTGGCGGAGGGCCGCGCGATCGCCGAGGAGCGCCTCTACCGCATGGTCCGCGAGCACGGTCTGCCCGACCCGGTGTGGAACGTGGACCTGCGGCTGCCGGGCGGCCCCCACCTCGGCGGTCTCGACGCGTACTGGCCCGAGCAGGCGGTGGCGCTGGAGCTGGACACCCGGGCGCCCCGGCAGGACGACGACGCGCTGTGGTCGGAGTACGCCCGCAAGCGCGAGCACCTGGAGCGGCTCGGCATCACGGTCGTCCACGTGACGCCGCGCAAGCTGCGGGACGCGATGGAGCAGCAGGCGGCGGTCGTGCGCACGGCTCTGATGGCGGCGAGCGACCGCGATCCGGCGGCGTACGTCGTGGTGCTCCCCCGGTAGTGACGGACCGGGGCCACCAGGAGGGGAGAGGAGGGGCCGCCGGGCCACCGGCGGCCCCTCCTCGTGCGTGCCGTGTGGGTCCTAGGAACCGCAGTACTCCGCCTCGATCACCGCGTCGCCGTCCCCCGACCAGTCGCCGTTGAAGTTGAAGGCGAGGGAGTGGCGGCCGTCGGCGGTGGTGACGGCCTCCGAGGTCGAGCCGTGGATGCCGCCGCCGTGGCCCCAGACGTGGACGCCGCAGCTCAGTTCACGGTCGATGAGGCCGAGGCCGTAGCCGGCGCCCGGGATGTCGTCGACCCGGACGGTGGTCTTCATCTCGGCGAGCTGCTTCCTCGGGAGCAGCCGGCCGCGCAGCAGCGCCGAGTAGAAGCGGTTCAGGTCGCGGGAGTCGGCGATCATCTCGCCCGCCGAGGAGGCGAGGGAGGGGTTGAGCTCCGTGACGTCGTACGTAGGTCCGGTCGCCGTCCGCGCGAGCTTGCCGTAGGCGCGGCTGCTCGGCTTCGGCACCTTCGGGTAGGTGCCGGGCACGAGGGTGGCACGCAGTCCGAGGGGTTCGACGACGCGGCGGCGGATCTCGGTCGCGTACGTGTGCCCGGTGGCCTTCTCGATCACCATGCCGGCGAGGACGTAGTTGGTGTTGGAGTAGTGCCAGGAGGCTCCCGGGGCGAAGTCGGGTGCGTGGGCCATGGCGATCGCGACCAGTTGTCCGGGGGTCGTCGTGTCGAAGCGGTGCCGGAGGAAGCCGTCCTTGAGGAAGTACGTGCGGGCGAAGCCCTCGTCCTCGGTGACGTTGTAGACGCCGCTGGTGTGGTTGAGGAGTTGCCGGAGCGTGATGCGGCGGCCGTCGTGGCCGTGTCCGCGCACCACGCCCGGCAGCCACCTCTCGACGGTGTCGTCCAGCGACAGCCGGCCCTCCGCCTCCAGCTGGAGCAGGACCGTCGCGACGAAGGTCTTGGTGATGCTGCCGACGCGGTAGCGGTCGTCGGTGCCGCGGGCCCTGCCCGTCCTCAGGTCGCCGGTTCCGGAGGCCGCCTTCCAGGTGCCGTGGCCGTCCTCGGCGCGGGCGGTGACGCCCGGGACGCCGTCCCGCACGGCGGCGTCCATGGCCCGCCGGGTCGGGGTGTGGTCCCGCCCGCCGGGCGCCGCCGCCGCGGGTGCCGCCAGGGCGAACGCCGCCGCCACCGCGGTCGTCGCCACCAGTCCCGTACGTACTGACATGTGTTTCCCCCATCGCCTTGAACGCCCGCACCGTCCGTGTCGGGGGAAGGGACCCGGCGGGCGCGGGGAGGGTTGACCGCCGCCGGTCCGGTTGAGCCGGTTTCAGCCCTTCTTCAGCACCAGCTCGGTGTTGCGGTCGCCGGCCGTGCCCGTCAGGTCGCTGCGGGCGCCCGGGGCGTTGAAGGACAGCTCGCGGTAGAGGGCGGCGAGGCCGGTCTGGGAGAGGTCGGCGTAGTCGGTGCGGTGCGGGGCGGCGGACTCGATGAGCGTGGTGAACAGGGAGACCGTGCCGTCCTTGTTGTCCACCACCTCGATGACGCGGGCGAGTTGGGGGAAGTCGACGTGCGAGGCGGTGGAGATCTCCCAGAAGGAGCCGCCGCCGGACGTCCGGTGCGGGGTGATGTCGTTCTTGTGGCTGTGGCCGTTGACCCAGGCCAGCACGTTGCGGTGGCTGCCGAGCAGGGCGAGCAGCTCGTCGCCGCCGTGGCGCCTCTCGCCGGGGTGCGCGGGGTCGGCGCGCAGGTTGCGCATGGTCTTGCTGGTGTGATGGCTGAAGACGATCACGTGCGCGTCCCGGTTGTCGCGCAGGGTCCGCTCCAGCCAGCGGAGCTGGGCGGTGCCGACCGAGCCCTCGTAGTGGCCGCCGGGGTCGGTCGAGTCGAGGCTGACGCCGAGGACGTCGTCGGCGATGCGGAACGCGTAGTACTGGGTGCCCGCGGCGAGGTTGGCCTGAGAGTAGCCGTGGCCGACCGGGCCGGGGCCGGTGTGGGCGGGGTCGAGGTGCGCCCGCACGTACTCGGCCGGGGTGAAGGGGGCGCGCGCCTCGTCGGGGGTGACCGAACGCATGTGCCGAGCCTGGGACTTGAGCATCGCGCGGAAGTCGGTGCCCTTGGGGTCGCCGCCCTTCTTCACGTTCTTCCAGAGCGCGGCGCCGACCGCCTCGTCGAGCGTCATCAGCTTCTTGCCGCCCACGGCGAACTCCGCGAAGAAGGAGTCGCCGGGCGCGTAGCAGCCGCCGGGCAGGGCGTCGTGGTTGCCGACCGTGGAGTACCAGGGCAGGCCGAGGCCGGGGCTGCGCAGCTCGCGCACGGCCGCGTCGAGGAAGCCCTGGATGCGCGGGAAGCCGCGCTGCTTGTCGGCGTCGCGCAGGGCGGTGTCGGGCTGCCAGTACAGCTTGAGGTCGCTGTTCTGGACGCCCTCGTAGTGGCGCGGGTCGCCGGAGTTGGGGGTGACGCGCCCACCGCTCATCACCTTCAGGAACCACTCCAGTTCGGTCCTGGAGTTGTTGTCGGTGTTGTCGCCGGTGGTCATCACGAAGTGGAGCGGGGAGCCGGTGACGGGGGCTCCCCGCAGGCTGTTGACCCGCTCGACGAGCGAGACGGCGCCGGCCACGGACAGCGCCTCCTGGGGGCGCCAGGCGCTGGCGGTCTGGGCGCGCAGGTACTCGTAGCGCAGCGGGTGCTGGACGTCGACCAGGTGCAGGTCGGTGAACTGCACGAAGGAGGCGAGCGCGGTGCGCCGGCCGGCCCGGCCCGCCCGGGGCGCGGCCAGCTCGCCGCGCACCACCCGCTGCCAGGCGGGGCCGTCGCCGAGGCGCCGGTAGCCGGTGGCGCCGCGGGGTGCGGCGACCGAGCCGAGCGTGGTGCCGCGGGTGTAGGGGGCCAGGGGCGCGGCGGGCGCGCGGCGGGACATGGCGACGGGTGCCTGCGCCGCCGCGGCCGGTGCCTGCCCCGCGGCGGCGTGCGCCTCGGCGCCGGGCCGCAGCGCGTAGCCGAGCCCTCCGGAGAGCGTGACCGCCCCTGCGGCGGCGAGCAGGGCACGGCGGTCGAGGGAGGCGGTGGCGGTGCTGGCGGCGGCTGTGGCGACAGAGCGTATGCGCGACATGGCGCGATCTCCCCGAGTACGAACGCGTCGGCGGTGTTCGCGGGGACTCCTCTGCTGGAATCCCCGCTCACACTGGATCGTTGGCACCGGGAATGACCTGCGCGTTAACTGGACGGCAACGCGCAGCGCCGATCACCGTACGTGGATCACCGCCTGCCCTGCGTGGCCACGGACCTCTCTCCGGACGGCCGGGAGGCGGTCACTCCGTGTTCATCTTCCGGGGTACGCGGCCTACGATCCGGCGTCGGCGGCCCGTCCGTCGGCCGGGCGCCGCCGCCACAGGGTGAGGCCGACGTCGACGAGCCCGACCCGGTCGAGGCCGGTCACCGACTCCAGGGGGTGCCAGGCGGCCAGGTCCGTGGAGCCGTTCGTCTCGTGGCGGAGTTCGCCGCCGGTGACCTCGGCCTCGTAGACGATGCGCAGCCCGTGGAAGTCGGCCGTCGCGCCCAGCCGGCGCGGATAGGTGCGGCGGATGGAGTCCACGCCGAGCAGGGTGACCGGGCGCACGGCGTACCCGGTCTCCTCCTCGGCCTCGCGGACGACGGTGTCGTAGGGGTCCTCGCCGTGGTCCATGCCGCCGCCCGGCAGGGTCCACCGCTTGCTGCCGTCCCCGGCGACCCACCGGGCCAGCAGCATCATTCCGTCCCGTACACACACGGCGTAGGCCGCCACCCGCAACTCCTCATGCATGCACAGACGTTACGGCAGGGAGGGGTTGGCGGGTGAGTAATCGGGCGGTGACCAGCGCAGCGGGCTGCCCCCGGCGGTCTCCACGGCCTCGGCGAGGGTGAAGTGGACGCTCCGCTCGCCGCCGGGGCCGTACCGGGTGCGGGCGGTGCCCGTGAGCTGGAGCAGCGTGCCCGACGACCAGTCCAGGAAGAGCAGTCCGGCCCGCGGGTCCGCCTCCAGGTTGCCCAGGGAGAGGAACATGGAGTTGCCCGGGTAGTCGCGCCAGCTCAGCTCGCGGGGCGAACCGGCGCGCACGAAGCCGGGGTTGCCGCCGCGGTGGCTGACGTCCGCGCCGTCCGCGTGCACGCTGGCCAGGAAGAAGGTGTCGGCGGCGGCGACGAACTCCCGCTGCTCCGGAGTCAGTTCGGTGCCGCGGCCGGTCTCGCGTGGTGTGCGGACGAGCGTCTCGTACGTCTGTCTGCGCTGGAGGTACTTGGGGCAGTTGGCGAAGACCTGGTCGGCCTCGACGGCGAGACCGCCGGGCGTGGGCCGCGCCCGGCCGTTGAGCCGCATGCGGCGGCGCGTGCGCGGGTCCAGGGCGAGGGTGCCGACGGCCGTGCCCTCCGTGGAGAGGGCGGCCTCGATCGGGTCGCCCGCGCGGACCGAGCCGGCGACGGAGATCCGGCGCGGCCCGGTGGCGCGTACGAAGCCCGGGCGCCCGGTGACCGGCGAGGCCCACACCGCGCCGTCCACCGGGTCGGCGGCGCCGAGGACGAGCATCGGCTGCTGTTCCAGGAAGGCCGCGGCCACGGGCCTGATGCCCTGCCCGACGGACTGGCCCACGTGGTCGGCGAGGTCGCGGACGCCGACCCGCTCCTGCACGGCGCGCGAGCCGGGGTGATACGTCACGGGGCGCCCCTTCGCCTAGAAGAAGCCGCAGGTCGGTGCGGAGGACGAGGGTGCGGGGGCGTCGTCGGCCCCCTGCGGCGCGTAGATCTCCAGGCGGATGCCGTCGGGGTCGTGGAAGAAGATGCCGCCGGAGGCCCTCCCCTCGCCGTGGGCGACCACGCCCTCGTACGCGAACTCCACCCCGTAGGCGCGCAGGGCCGTCTCGTACTCCCTGACGCGCTCGACCGAGTCCACCTCGAACGCCAGGTGGTGCAGGCCGGCCCGGCCGCGGTCGTAGGAGCCCTCGGCCTGCTGCCACAGCGTCAGCACGGGGCTGCCGCCCTCCCCGAGGAACGCGTACCTGCGGTCCTCCTCCTTGCCCTCGCCGATCAGGCCGAAGCCGAGGACGTCCCGGTAGAAGCCGAGCGAGCGGTCGAGGTCCGTGACGCTGAGGCCGATATGCCCGGTGCGCGGTGTCATGACAGTCCCCTTCTGTCGATGGGGCCCCCGAAGCGGGGGCTAACCCTCGTCATGGAGATTAGAGGTTAGAATCGACGGGCGCAACCGGTCACGTAGTCTTGACCGGTTAGCAGTGAAGGAGCCCCCATGTCCCCCGCGCCCTCCGCACCCTCAGCGGCCCCGGCACCCGATCCGCGCCCGCTCACCGGCGAGCCCCTCTCGCTCGACCTGCTCAACACCCGCTGGATGCACGAGGGGACCGTGCGGGACCTGCTGACGGACACCGCGGGCCTCGCGGTGTGGCTGCACGCGAACGGCCTGGACTTCCCGGCCCGGGACGCCACCCTGCGGCACCTCCTGCACACTCGCGACGCCCTGCGCGCCATCGCCGACGGCTCGCTGGAGGGCGGGGCGGACCGCGTCGACGCCGTCCTCGCGCACGGGCGGGTCAGGGTGACCCTGACGCCGCAAGGGCCCGGCGAGAGACCGGAGTTCGAGGACGCGGCGTGGGGCCCCGCCTGGCTCGCCGCCCGCGACTACCTGGAGCTGCTCACCACCGCCCCGGACCGCATCCGCCGCTGCGCCCACACGGCGTGCATCCTGCACTTCTTCGACACCTCGCGGAACGGCACCCGGCGCTGGTGCTCGATGGCGGCGTGCGGTAACCGCGCGAAGGCGTCCCGCCACTACGCGCGCACGAAGGAGGGCTGAAACCCCGCCGGCCCGGCGCACGGCGTCGGGAATGCCCCCTCCTGCGGCACTTTGGCCGCCGTGACGTATGGCGGAAGTACGCCATGCCTCCAACCCGCCCCGGTCAACTCTCCCCAAACAACTGTCCCCTGGGTAAAGCTGAGCGGTCTTCCGGGTTCACATACCGGACTGACGCGACCGGCCCGATTCATCCCGGACCCGGTCGCTCCACGCTCGTTCCTTTACCTACAAGGGATGCAGATGACCCCCGAACCTCAGCGCGCTCCGATATCGGGCGCGAGACGCGTGGCCCGCGTGGTCGCCGCCGCAGGCCTGGTGGCCGCGCTCTCCGCGGCCGGGCCGATACCCATGGCCTTCTCGGCGGACCACGCGCCCGCCACACCGGACCCGGGCACCAAGTCCGCGAGCGCCAAGCTCGGTTCGGCCGACGCCGACCTCCTCACGGAGGCCAAGGCCGAGGGTGCCAAGAACGTCACGATGATGATCGCCACCGCTCCCGGGCAGACCGAGCAGGTCGCCGGGCAGCTGGACGCGGTCAAGGGCGGCTCCGTCGGCCGCACCTACGACAAGCTCGGCTACGTCCGCGCGACGGTCCCGACGGCCAAGGCCGACGCCGCCATCGCCGCCGCCGCGAAGCTCGGTTCGGTGCACGGCATCGACCTGCGCCAGGAGATCGCGCTCGACGACCCGGCCCCGAGCGCCGACACGGCCAAGGGCGCCAAGGAGCGTGCCACCGCCACGACGGCGTACCCGGCGCCCTCCAAGAGCACGCCCGCCGAGAACCCGTACAACCCCTCCTTCGAGACGGGCGCCGTCGACTTCGTCGAGGACCACCCGAAGGCGGACGGCCGGGGCATCACCATCGGCATCCTCGACTCGGGCGTCGACCTGGGTCACCCCGCCCTGCAGAAGACGACCACCGGCGCGCGCAAGATCGTCGACTGGGTCACCGCGACCGACCCGATCACCGACGCCGACGCGACCTGGCGCCGGATGACCAACCCGGTCGCCGGCCCCGTCTTCACCTACGGCGGCGCCACCTGGAAGGCCCCCGCGGGCGACTACCAGGTCAACCTCTTCCGCGAGTCCGCCTCCGTCGGCGGCGACGCCAACGGCGACGCGAACCGCGACGGCGACACCACCGACGTCTGGGGCATCCTCTACGACGCCAAGGCCGGCACGGTCCGCGTCGACCTGAACAACAACCAGGACTTCACGGACGACGAGCCGATGAAGCCCTACAAGGACGGCTTCCAGGTCGGCTACTTCGGCACCGACAACCCGGCGACCGACGTCGCCGAGCGGCAGCCGTTCGTCGTCGAGATCCGCAAGGACGTGCCGACCGACCCGTACGGCGGCGACTGGGTCGGCAAGAAGGCCGACTTCGTCAACATCGGCATCATCGAGTCCGAGCACGGCACGCACGTCGCGGGCATCACCTCCGCGAACGGCCTGTTCGGCGGCAGGATGAACGGCGCGGCCCCGGGCGCGAAGCTCGTCTCCTCGCGCGCCTGCACCTGGAGTGGCGGCTGCACCAACATCGCGCTCACCGAGGGCATGATCGACCTCGTCGCCAACCGCGGCGTCGACATCGTGAACATGTCCATCGGCGGTCTGCCGGCGCTGAACGACGGCAACAACGCGCGCGCCGAGCTCTACACGCGCCTCATCGACACCTACGGCGTCCAGCTGGTGATCTCCGCGGGCAACTCCGGCCCCGGCGCCAACACCATCGGCGACCCCGGCCTGGCCGACAAGGTCATCTCCGTCGGCGCGACCATCTCCAAGCGCACCTGGGCCGCCAACTACGGCTCCCAGGCCGAGAAGTCGTACGCGATGATGCCCTTCTCCTCGCGCGGCCCGCGTGAGGACGGCGGCTTCACGCCGACGATCAGCGCGCCCGGCGCGTCGATCAACACCACCCAGACCTGGCTGCCCGGCTCCCCGGTCGCCGAGGCGGGCTACACGCTGCCGGCCGGCTACTCGATGCTCCAGGGCACCTCGATGGCGTCCCCGCAGGCCGCGGGCGCCTCGGCGCTGCTGCTGAGCGCCGCGAAGCAGAAGGGGATCGACCTCACCCCGGCGACCCTGCGCACCGCGCTGAACTCCACCGCCGACCACATCAAGGGTGTGCAGGCGTACGAGGAGGGTGCGGGCCTCATCAACATCGAGGACGCGTGGGAGTCCATCAAGGACGACGCCACCGCGCACGCCTACACGGTCCAGGCGCCGGTCGACACCGCGATCGACTACGCCCTGAAGACGCCGGGCTTCGGCACCGGCCTGTACGACCGTGAGGGCGGCCTGAAGGCCGGCCAGTCCAAGACGTACGACGTGACCGTCACCCGCACCTCGGGCCCGGACCGCGCGCTGCGCCACGAGCTGCACCTGGAGAACAACGCGGGCGGCACCTTCCGCATCGTGAGCTCCGACGAGGTCGCGCTGCCGCTGAACAAGCCGGTCACCGTCAAGATCGCCGCCCGGCCGTCCTCGGCCGGCATCAAGAGCGCGATCCTGGAGGTCGACGACCCGCGCACCGAGGGCGTCGACAAGCAGATCCTGTCGACCGTCGTCGTCGCGGCGCCGGTCAAGTACACGTACTCCGCGTCGGGTTCGGTCCAGCGCAACAGCAGCACGTCGTACTTCGTGACCGTCCCCGAGGGCGCCAAGTCCCTCGAGGTCGCGATCGGCGGGCTGAAGGACAAGAGCCAGACCCGCTTCATCTCCATCCACCCGTACGGCGTTCCGGTCGACAACACCTCGACGCCGTACTGCTACAACAACTACCTCGACGGCAACGGCTGCAAGCCCGACGTGCGCGCGTACGCGGACCCGCAGGCCGGCGTCTGGGAGATCGAGGTCGAGTCGCGCCGTACGTCGCCGCTGCTCGACAACCCGTACAAGCTGGACGTCGCCGTGCTCGGCGCGGCCTTCGACCCGGCCGTCGTCACCGTCCCCGAGGCCAAGGTCGGCACCCCGGCCGCCGCCTCGTGGAAGGTCACGAACAAGTTCGCGGCGCTCGACGGCACCCTCAAGGGCGGCCCGCTCGGCTCCTCGAAGACGGCCCGGCCGACCATCGCCCAGGGCGCGACGCAGACCACCACGGTCGAGGTGCCCGCGGGCGCCAAGTCGCTCGACGTCGCCATCGGCAAGGTGTCCGACACGGCCGCCGACCTCGACCTGACGGTGAAGAACGCCGCCGGGACGACGGTCGGTTCGTCGGCGGACGGCGACTCGGAGGAGGCCGTCTCGGTGCCCTCTCCGGCCGCCGGGACGTACACCATCGAGGTCGTGGGCTACGCGGTTCCCTCGGGCTCCACGGCGTACGACTACCAGGACGTGTTCTTCTCGTCCTCGCTCGGCCAGGTCACGGTCGACGGGTCCGCGCCGGTCAAGCTCGGCACCGGTGACACGGCGACGGTGTCCGCCTCGGTCACCGCCGCGGCCGCGGCCCCCGAGGGCCGTGAGTTCTTCGGCCAGGTCCAGCTGGTGAACGCCCGCGGCACGGTCGCGGGCCTCGGCAGCGTCAAGATCGAGAAGGTCACGCCGTAACCGACGGTTCACGGCAGCGGGGGCGGGCGTCCGTACGGGCGCCCGCCCCTTCCCGTTCCCGCGCCGTCAGTCCTTGCCGCCGTCCCCCTCCGGGGCCGGGCACGTGAGGTGCTCGGCCCCGGGCAACGCCTTCAGGATGTCCTCGCGCGCGTCGCCGATCCCCCGGCCGACCTCCCAGTCCTGCCGGTCCGTCTCCGGGTGGACCGGCACCCGGACCAGCGTGCGGACGCCGGGCCTCAGATCCTCGCGCGCACTGCCGTCCAGGGTGACGGTGATCGTCGGCCGGTCCTTCACCGACTCCTGCGGCCGGTAGTAGCGCTTCACCTTCAGCACCACCCGGACGTCCCCGTCGTGCCGGGGCGTGAGGCTCACCACGGTCCCCTCGACGAGGACCCGGGAGCAGGCGATGCGCAGGGCCGGCGAGTGATCCGACTCCTGACCACCGGCCTTGGCGTCGGCGGCGGCCGACTTGCCGCTCGCCGAGGAGTCGGCGGCGCCCATGCCCCCGCCCTGCGTGACGAGCCAGCCCATGCCGGCCACGACGGTGGCCGCGACGGCCGCGGCGAGGGTGCCGAGGGCCAGACGCAGCGGACGGCGGGTACGCCGTGCGGGGGCCCGGTTCCTGACCGGCTCTCGCGCCCGCTCCGGCGCCCGCTCACGTGCCGGCACATCGCCGGCCAGCGCGTCCCCGATGGCGGTCAGCTGTTGCCGCAGCAGTGCCACGTCCGCCGCCGCGGACCGGTGCTCGGCCAGGACGGCGGCGTCGTCGCGCACCTCCTCGGGCAGCGGCTCGTCCATGATCGCGGCCCACAGCGCGTCCGCGCCGGATCCGGCCGGCCCGCTCTCGTACCCGGCCACGTCACACCACCTCGTCCTCGTGCAGGCGGACGCGCAGCGCGCGCACCGCCGAGTGCAGCCTGCTCTTGACCGTGCCCTCCGGGATGCCGAGCTCCTCGGCTATCCCGCGCACCGGCAGATCGGCGTAGAAGCGCAGCACGAGCACCTGCCGGTGGGCGTCGGGCAGCTCGTCCAGGCCCCGCGCCACGGCGAGGGAGAGCACGCTGGAGTCCTCGTCGGAGGGGTGCTCCAGCGGGCGCAGCCCGGCGAGGCGCTCGCCGAGCCGTTCCTGACGGCGCTTGGCGCGGTGCCAGTCCATCGCCAGGTTGGAGGCGACGACCGCGGCCCAGGCCGACACGTCCCGCGGCGCCTCGTCCCCCTTGGCGGCCCGCTCCAGCAGCCGCAGGCGGACCTGCTGCACCCCGTCCGGCAGGTCCGCCTGCGGCACCCCGCCGAGCGCGAGCACCGCACGCACCCGGCGTTCCTGGGCCGCGTCCAGGGGGTCGTCCACCCCCTGGACGCGGCGCGTCCTTCCGCGCAGCACCGTCACCCCTCCCCTCGCCGCGTTTTCTCTACGACGCCGGGGCGGGCCGAAACGTTCACCGAGACCTGGGTCACACGCGTGCGGGCGGCCGAGGGGTACGTCACAGGGGCCGTCCCATTCCTCGGGCAAAGGATTGGACACACGGGGCCTGGTGAGACGCATGATGGGTTCACTGGGACCTGTCGTCCGTACGCAGGAAAAGCACGCTAGGAGTCGTCGTGAAGGTAGGAATCGTCGGAGCCACCGGTCAGGTCGGCACGGTCATGCGCAGAATCCTCGTGGAGCGCGACTTCCCGGTCGAGACGCTGCGCCTGTTCGCCTCGGCCCGGTCCGCGGGTTCGACGATCGACTTCAAGGGCACGCCCGTGACCGTGGAGGACGCCTCCACCGCCGACTACAGCGGCCTGGACATCGTGCTCTTCTCGGCGGGCGGCGCCACCTCGAAGGCGCTGGCTGAGAAGGTCGCCTCGCAGGGCGCCGTCGTGATCGACAACTCCTCCGCCTGGCGCAAGGACCCCGAGGTCCCGCTGGTCGTCTCCGAGGTGAACCCGCACGCGATCGCCGACCGCCCCAAGGGCATCATCGCCAACCCGAACTGCACGACGATGGCCGCGATGCCGGTGCTGAAGCCGCTGCACGAGGAGGCCGGCCTCCAGGCGCTGGTCGTCGCCACCTACCAGGCGGTGTCCGGTTCGGGTCTCGCGGGCGTGGCGGAGCTGCACGGCCAGGCGCAGAAGGTCGTCGCCGACGCCGACAAGCTGACCCACGACGGCGGCGCGGTCGACTTCCCCGAGCCGCAGGTCTACAAGCGCCCCATCGCCTTCAACGTGCTCCCTCTCGCGGGCAACGTCGTCGACGACGGCCTGAACGAGACCGACGAGGAGCAGAAGCTCCGCAACGAGTCCCGCAAGATCCTGGAGATCCCCGGGCTGAAGGTCTCCGGCACCTGCGTGCGCGTGCCCGTCTTCTCCGGCCACTCCCTCCAGGTGAACGCCCGCTTCGAGCGTCCGCTGTCCACGGAGCGTGCCACCGAGCTGCTCGCCGGCGCCCCGGGCGTCGTCCTCTCGGACATCCCGACGCCGCTGGAGGCCGCCGGCCAGGACGCCTCGTACGTCGGCCGCATCCGCGGCGACGAGACGGTCGACAACGGTCTCGCCTTCTTCGTCTCCGGCGACAACCTGCGCAAGGGCGCGGCGCTCAACGCGATCCAGATCGCCGAGCTGGTCGCGGCCGAGCTGAAGGACTGACGCCGGTCCCGGCCGCCCCGCCGGGACGTGCCCGCGAGGGCCGGGACGCGCACGCGCGCTCCCGGCCCTTCCGGCGTTCAGGGGCGGGGTCGCGGGCGCTGCTCAGGGCCGCCGCACCTCGTAGTGGAAGCAGCCGTACTCCACGGCCCTGACGTGGACCAGGGCGACCGCCGGGTTCGCGAAGGCCTCGGCGAGCGCTTCGTCGACGGCCCCGTCGGCCGCCCCGGCGTCCTGCGGCACCTCCAGCAGCCGGCCGCCCAGGATGTGCCCCTCGGCGGAGTAGCGCCGCAGGACCCGCAGGACGCCCGGCCGGACGAACGGATGTCCGTCGCCGCCGGGCCCCGCGCACTCCTCGGCGTGCACGAACACCGGCCCCTGCTCGTCGTACGCCCCCGGGTCGGCGCCCGTCGCGGCCGCCCACCGCCGCAGCGGCGCGTAGGAGACGAGGGCGATCCGCTCGCCGGTCCGGCTGCGGCGCAGACAGCAGCGCAGCGGCGCCCCGCCCTCCTCGTCGGTGAACGGCGCGAGGGGCCGTCCGGCGTCGTCCCGGTCCCGGAGTTCCTTCAGAACCGTCGGCTCGACGGCTCGTGCGGTGTAGGTCGTCATGCCTCAAGACTCGCCCCGCTCCGGCGCCTCCACCGGCGGGAAACGGACATCGCGTTCCGCACAGTTCCCATGGAAGGATGACGCAACCCACACATAACGAGGAGATGACCGCGTGCCTGGCACAAACCTGACCCGCGAAGAGGCACAGCAGCGGGCGCAGCTGCTCAGCGTTGACTCGTACGAGATCGATCTCGACCTCTCCGGCGCGCAGGATGGGGGCGGCACCTACCGGTCCGTGACCACGGTGCGCTTCGACTCCGCCCGCACGGGCGCGGAGTCCTTCATCGACCTGGTGGCCCCGGCCGTCCACGAGGTGATCCTCAACGGTGACCCGCTGGACCCCGCCGAGGTCTTCCGGGACTCGCGGATCGCGCTGCCCGGCCTGCTGGAGGGACGCAACGTCCTGCGGGTCGTGGCCGACTGCGAGTACACCAACACCGGTGAGGGCCTGCACCGGTTCGTCGACCCCGTCGACCAGCGGGCCTACCTCTACACCCAGTTCGAGGTGCCGGACGCCCGCCGGGTCTTCGCCTCGTTCGAGCAGCCCGACCTGAAGGCGACCTTCCAGTTCACCGTGAAGGCGCCGTCCGGGTGGACGGTCGTCTCCAACTCGCCGACGCCGGAGCCCAAGGACGACGTCTGGTCCTTCGAGCCGACGCCGCGGATCTCGACGTACATCACCGCGCTGATCGCAGGCCCCTACCACAGCGTCCACAGCGTGTACGAGAAGGACGGGCAGTCGGTGCCGCTCGGCATCTACTGTCGGCCCTCGCTGGCCGAGTTCCTCGACTCGGACGCCATCTTCGAGGTGACCCGGCAGGGCTTCGACTGGTTCCAGGAGAAGTTCGACTACGCGTACCCGTTCAAGAAGTACGACCAGCTCTTCGTGCCGGAGTTCAACGCGGGCGCGATGGAGAACGCGGGCGCCGTCACCATCCGCGACCAGTACGTGTTCCGGTCCAAGGTGACCGACGCCGCGTACGAGGTGCGCGCGGAGACGATCCTGCACGAGCTCGCCCACATGTGGTTCGGCGACCTCGTGACCATGGAGTGGTGGAACGACCTGTGGCTCAACGAGTCCTTCGCCACCTACACGTCGATCGCCTGCCAGGCGTACCACCCCGACTCGCGCTGGCCGCACTCCTGGACGACGTTCGCCAACTCCATGAAGACGTGGGCGTACCGGCAGGACCAGCTGCCGTCCACGCACCCGATCATGGCGGACATCAACGACCTGGACGACGTCCTGGTCAACTTCGACGGCATCACGTACGCCAAGGGCGCCTCCGTCCTCAAGCAGCTCGTCGCCTACGTCGGCATGGACGAGTTCTTCCGTGGCGTGCAGGCGTACTTCAAGGCGCACGCCTTCGGTAACACGCGGCTGTCGGACCTGCTGGGCAAGCTGGAGGAGACCAGCGGACGCGATCTGCAGACCTGGTCGAAGAAGTGGCTCCAGACCGCCGGCATCAACGTCCTGCGGCCGCGGATCGAGACGGACGCCGACGGGGTCGTCACGTCCTTCGCGATTCACCAGGAGGCCCCCGCGCTGCCGGCCGGCGCGAAGGGCGAGCCGACGCTGCGCCCGCACCGCGTGGCGGTCGGCCTGTACGACCTGGACGCGAGCGGCAAGCTGGTGCGCGGCGACCGGATCGAGCTGGACGTCGACGGTGAACTGACCGCCGTCCCCGAGCTGGTGGGCAAGCGCCGTCCGGCCGTGGTGCTGCTCAACGACGACGACCTGTCGTACGCGAAGGTGCGCCTGGACGAGCAGTCGCTGGCGTTCGTGACGGAGCACCTGGGCGACTTCGAGTCGTCGCTGCCGCGCGCGCTGTGCTGGGCGTCGGCGTGGGACATGACGCGCGACGCGGAGCTCGCGACCCGCGACTACGTCTCCCTCGTCCTCGCCGGCATCGGCAAGGAGTCCGACATCGGCGTGGTGCAGTCGCTGCACCGCCAGGTGAAGACGGCGATCGAGCTGTACGCGGACCCGGCCGCCCGCGAGACGCTGCTGGCCCGCTGGACGGAGGCCACGCTCGCCCACCTGCGCACCGCGCAGGCCGGCAGCGACCACCAGCTCGCCTGGGCGCGCGCGTTCGCCGCGACCGCCCGCACCCCGGAGCAGCTGGACCTCCTGGAGGCCCTGCTCGACGGCCGGGAGAGCATCGAGGGCCTGGCGGTGGACACCGAGCTGCGCTGGGCGTTCGTGCAGCGGCTCGCCGCGGTGGGCCGCTTCGACGAGGCGGAGATCGCGAGCGAGTACGAGCGCGACCGGACGGCGGCCGGTGAGCGGCACGCGGCGACCGCCCGCGCGGCCCGTCCCACGGAGGAGGCGAAGGCGGAGGCCTGGGCCTCGGTCGTGGAGTCCGACAAGCTGCCGAACGCCGTGCAGGAGGCGGTGATCGGCGGGTTCGTGCAGACCGGCCAGCGGGAGCTGCTGGCCCCGTACACGGACAAGTACTTCGCCGTGCTCAAGGACGTCTGGGACTCCCGCTCGCACGAGATGGCCCAGCAGATCGCGGTGGGCCTCTACCCGGCCGTGCAGGTCTCCGAGGACACGCTCGCCAAGACGGACGCGTGGCTGGCCTCGGCCGAGCCGAACGCGGCCCTGCGGCGGCTGATCTCCGAGGCCCGCTCGGGCGTCGAGCGCGCGCTGAAGGCGCAGGCTGCGGACGCCGCGGCTTCCTGACGCCGACCGTACGTCGTACGGGAGAGGGGGCGCCCGGCTCTGTGCCGGGCGCCCCCTCTTCACGTCCGGCCCCACCGCGTACCGCCGGGGTGTCGGCGCGCGCCCTGTCACGCACCCCCGAAGCCGAGCCTGCCTCCGGCCGCCTCCCCGCCCGGCTCACCGGCGGCCGGCCGCGCCGCGGCCTCGCGCAGGGCGTCCAGGACCCGGCCGACGGCGGCACCCTCGTCGGCGCCCCGCCGTACCGCCGCGACGACGTGGCGGTGCGGACGGTCCGCGTCGAGCCGGCGCATGACGACGCCGTCGCGCGGTACGGACGCCATCCGCGGCACCAGGGCGACTCCCATGCCCGCCTCGACCATGGCGAGGATGGCCGTCCAGCCCGCCGCGGAGTGCCCCTGGTGCGGGCTGAACCCGGCGCTCTCGCAGGCGGCCCGCGTGATGTCCGACCAGGGCCCGCTGCCGCCGAAGATCCACGGCTCGGCGGCGCAGTCGGCCAGCCGGACCTCGTCGGCGCGGGCCAGCGGGTGGTCCCGGGGCAGCGCGAGGTCGAGCGGGTCGGCGAGCAGCGGCACCCGGCTGAAACGCGGGTCGGCCGCCGTGGGCGCCTGCGCGGCCAGGGAGAGGGCGAGGTCGACCGAGCCCGCGGCGAGCAGTTCGTACGCCTGTGCCGCCTCGGCCTCCCGCACCTGTACGCGGATCCCGGGACGCGTCACCCGCAGCGCCCGCACCGCCGGGACGACCAGCGCGGGCACGGCCGTCGAGAAGGCGCCGACCCGTACCTCGCCCGCCTCCCCGTGCAGGTAGGCGGTCAACTCCGCGTCGGCGCGCTCCAGCTGCTCGAAGACGGCCGCCGCGTGCCGCAGGACGAGTTCGGCCGCGTCGGTGAGTCGCACCCGCCGCCCCCGCGCCTCCAGCAGCGGCACGCCGAGCTGCTTGGCGAGGTTCGTCAGCTGCTGCGACACGGCGGAGGGCGTCAGCGCCAGCGCCTCGGCGGTCGCGGTGACGGTGCCGTGCTCCCGCAGCGTCCGCAGGATCCGCAGCTTCTTGATGTCCCACCTGTCGTACTCGGCCATGGCGGCAACCTATCCACCCGTGTGTCCCGCCCGGCCGGGGGCGGCCGTGCCGAGGACGACGCCGCCGAGGACGAGGACCGCGCAGGCGGCCTGCGTCCAGCTCGGGCGTTCACCGAGCAGGACGTACGACAGGCCGGCCACACACAGCGGCTGGAGGTGGTAGACGGCTCCCGCGCGGGCCGCGCCGACCAGGGCGACGGCCTTGTTCCAGGCGAGGAAGGCGAGCGCGGAGGACAGGACCCCGACGTACAGGAGCGGGCCGACGGTGGCGGGCGTCGGGGTGAAGGTGCCCTGGACGGCGACGCTGAGCGCGCACGCGGGCAGGAGCATCGCGGTGCCGAGGGCGAAGGTCGTGAACAGGAAGGCGGGACCGGCGAGTTCGGCGGGACGGCGGCGCAGCAGCGCGCTGTACGCCGCGAAGCTCGCCGCCGCGGCGAGCATCCAGAGGTCTCCCGCGGTGAACCCCGTGGCCCCGGAGCCGGTGCCGATCAGGAGCAGCACCCCGGCGCAGGCGATCAGCATCCCGGTGGTCCGCCGCGCCCCGAGCCGTACGCCGCCCAGCCGTTCCAGGGCGGCCATCAGGACGGGCGCGGCGGCCATGATCATGCCCATGTTGCCCGCCGAGGTGGACAGGGCGGCCTGTTGACCAGGGTGTTGTAGACGGTGACGCCGAGGAGGGCGGCGAGGAGGCAGTGGCCCAGGTGCCGGCGAAGGAGGGCGCGCCGCCGCCAGGCCCCGCGTGCCGTGAAGGGGGCGACGACCAGCAGGGCGACGGTCCAGCGCCAGAACGCCTGCTGGACGGGCGGCACGCTGTCGTGCAGGGCGCGGGCGGCGACGAAGCTGCCCGACCAGACGAGGGTGGCGACGGCGGCGAGGGCGATACCGGGACCGGCCGCCCGCCTCCCCGCCGCCGCCGTCGCCGTTGCCGTCGCCCGGTGCGTACGCGTCCGGTCCAGGACCGCCATGGACATCCCTGCCTCTCGATGGTGGGTGCGGGTGCCCGCCCACCGTCGCAGCGGCGGAACCGTCACGTCCATCGAAACTTTTCGACGTTTCCGTTCAGGAGAACTGAAAGGTGATGGGGCTACGAGGCCCGGGAGGCCGGTGTCACAGGGGCCGCGGGGACGGGCGCGGTAGCCGGGATCGCCGTCGCGGGGACGGGCGGGGAGGCGGGCGCCGTCGCGGGGGTCCGGTCCGCCGTGGGTGCCGTGACGCGGCGCGGGCGGCGCTGGCCCACCACGGTCGCGGTGAACGCCAGCGCCATGCCGGTGAGCTGGAGCGGGGTGAGCGCCTGGCCGAGCGCCGCCCAGCCGATGACCGCTGCGGTGAGCGGCGAGAGCGGGCCGAGGAAGGTGACTTGAGTGGCGGAGAGCCGGCCGATCCCGCGGAACCAGAGCCAGTACGCGACCGCCGTGTTCGCCAGCGCCAGGTAGAGGTATCCGCCGACCGCCCGGCCGTCGAGCGCGGGCGGGGCGCCCTCGGCGAGGAACGCGACCGGGGCGATGAGCAGTCCGCCGGCCGTCAGCTGCCAGGCGGTCAGCGCCAGGGGGCCGACGCCCTCGGGGCGCCCCCACCGCTTGGTGAGGACCGTGCCGGTGGACATCGAGGCGGTCGAGGCGAGGGCCGCGAGGACTCCGAGGGTGTCCAGCGCCCCGGCCGCCTGGAGCACGACGAGGCTCACGCCGAGCGCGGCGGCGATCCCGGTGAGCAGGGTGCGTACGGTCGGCCGCTCCCCCAGCAGCAGGGCGGCGAGCCCGGCAACGAACAGCGGTCCCACCGAGCCGACGACGGCCGCCATCCCGCCGGGCAGCCGGTACGCGGAGAGAAAGAGGAGGGGGAAGAACGCGCCGATGTTCAGCGCGCCCAGCACCGCCGACTTCCACCACCAGGCACGGCGCGGCAGCACCCGGGCCAGCGCGAGCAGCACGAGCCCGGCGGGCAGGGCACGCATCAGCCCGGTGAACAGGGGCCGGTCGGCGGGGAGGAACTCGGTGGTGACGGCGTAGGTGCTGCCCCAGGAGACGGGGGCGAGAGCGGTCAGCAGGACGGTGACGGAACGCCGTCCGGTGGTGCCGGTGAGGTCGTGGGTCGCGTCCGCCATGACGGCGCCCTCCAGAAGTGGGCCGGCGCCGGGACGCGTCGGCGGTGAGGTGGCCGACCCGGACCAGGTCGACATTAATAGCTTAGCGCTAAGCAACTTAGCGTCAAGCCGCTTAGCGACAAGCCACTTACCCATGAGCCACTTTCTTGCGACCGACCGAGGCACGGCCCGATACTCCTCCCATGACCGGGAACCCACCGAGCAAGGACGCCGTCGACGCGATCATCGAGCAGTGGGCCGTCGCGCGGCCCGACCTCGACACCGCGGCGATGGAGGTCTTCGGCCGCATCTTCCGTCTCTCACGGGCGATGGGAGACCGCATGGAGAAGGCGTACACGCGGTTCGGGATCTCCCGCGGCGAGTTCGACGTGCTGGCGACCCTGCGCCGGTCCGGGGAGCCGTACGCGCTCTCGCCCCGCCAGCTCTCGGCGACGCTCATGCTGACCACGGGCGGGATGACCGGCCGCCTCGACAAGCTGGAGCGCGCGGGGCTGCTGCGCAGGTCACCCGATCCGCACGACCGGCGCGGGCTCCAGGTGACCCTGACGGACGAGGGGTACCGCCTGATCGACGAGGCGGTGGGCGCGGGTCTCGCCGTCCAGACCGAGGCGCTCGACGCCCTGGACCCGGATCAGGCGGGCCAACTGGCCGGTCTGCTGCGCCTGTTGCTCGCGGGCACGACGACGGCGTGAGCCGGACCCGGTCCCAGGGCCGGGGCGAGTCGGTGCCGGGAGGTGCGCCGCTGCCTCACGGACCGCCCGCGGACGTGACCCTCGGCGGCCGCACGGCGGCGGAGCGGTGAGGCGGGCGGGGGCCCAAACGCGTCGAGGGAGTCCGCACCCCACTCGGGTGCGGACTCCCTCGGCGACGTGACGTCGGGCGGCGGAAGGCGGAAGGGCTGACCGGTACGGCCCGGACGCGGACGTCCGGACGCGCCGGGTCAGCTCTGCTTCTGCGGCTTCGGCTGCTTCGGGGACTTGTCCAGGACCATCACGAGACCGGCGATGACCAGGAACAGCACGATCGGCGCCGCGACATAGAGACCCAGCGTTTCGATCACGCTCAGTCCGCTGCCGGGCTGGTCACCGTCGTCGCGGTTCAGCGCGAGCGCGGGGGACGACATGAGCAGCATCATCAGCGTCGTACCGGCAGCCAGGGCGCCGGCGCGCAGGGCGTTCTTCTTGTCCACGGTGCAAACGTAGCGAACGCCCGGCGGAGCCGCGCGTCCGGGGTGCCGTACGAGGAATCACGCGCCGGGCGCGAGTGCCCGCTGCGGGGCGCGCGCGAGGCCACGGCCGGCGTCCGGGAGCCCGCCGAAGCGGCGGGCCACCGGACCGGGCGTCACCCCCCACCGGACCCGAACGCCCGGCCACCCCGGACGCCCCGCGTCCCATGGCGGCTCCGGGGCTCCTAGTCGCCCGACTCCGCCCGGCTCCTCCGCTCCGCCGGCTCGCGCCGCAGGACGTCCATCAGGGCGTGCAGCCGGGGTGACTCGGCGAGTTCCTCCAGCGTCACCGGGCGGCCCTCGGCGTCGGCGACGGGCAGCCGCCAGTTCGGGTACTGGTCCCAGGTGCCGGGCAGGTTCTGCGGGCGGCGGTCGCCGACCGTGTCGGGCAGCCAGACGCCGACCATGCGGGCCGGGGTGCGCAGCAGGAACCGGTGCACGGCCTGGATCGCCGCCTCCTCGGACGCCGGCGCGAGGTCGCCGCCCGTGTCCTCCAGCAGCCCCAGCCCGGTGAGCAGCGCCAGCCACTCCCCCGTGTCGGCCGCCGCCTCGGCCCGCTCCTGCGCCACCGGCCGGGTCAACAGGCCCAGGCTGTCGCGCAGTTCCACGTGCTCGCCGGTGAGGCGGGCGGCGGTGGACGGCAGGTCGTGCGTGGTCGCGGTGGCGAGGCAGTCGGCGCGCCAGCGTTCGGGGGGCAGCGGGAGTCCGTCGCCGGCCCAGTCCCGCTCGAACCACAGCACGGAGGTGCCGAGCACCCCGCGCTCCTGGAGCGCCTCGCGTACGCCGGGCTCGACGGTGCCGAGGTCCTCGCCGATCACCAGGGCACCGGCGCGCGAGGCCTCCAGCACCAGGACGGCGAGCATCGCCTCGGCGTCGTAGCGGACGTAGGTCCCGTCCGTGGGGGCCTGGCCCCGGGGAATCCACCAGAGCCGGAACAGGCCCATGACGTGGTCGATGCGCAGTGCGCCCGCGTGGCGGAAGAGGGCGCGCAGGAGGCTGCGGAAGGGGGCGTAGCCGGACGCGGCCAGGCGGTCGGGGCGCCAGGGCGGCAGACCCCAGTCCTGGCCCAGGGCGTTGAAGGCGTCGGGCGGGGCGCCCACGGTGGTGCCGGCCGCGAAGTACTCCTGCTGGGCCCAGGCGTCGGCCCCGCCGGGGTGGACTCCGACGGCCAGGTCGTGGACGAGGCCGACCGGCATGCCGGCGTCGCGGGCGCCGCGCTGGGCGGCGGTGAGCTGGGCGTCGGTGAGCCAGGCGAGCCGGGTGTGGAAGTCGACGCGGTCCTTCAGCTCGGCGCGGGCACGGGCGGTCTCGGCCGAACGGGGGTCGCGCAGCCCCGCGGGCCACGTGTGCCAGTCGGAGCCGTGCGCCTCGGCCAGCGCGCACCAGGTGGCGTGGTCCTCCAGGGCGGCGCCCTCCTCGGCGACGAAGTCGTCGAGGGCGGCCCGGCGGCCGGGGCCGAGCGGGACCGTGCGGATCAGTTCGAGTGCCGCGCGCTTGAGTTCCCACACGGCGTCGCGGTCGATGAGCGCGCCCTTGTTCAGGACGGTGTCGCGCAGTTCCGCGGCGCGCAGGCGCAGGGCGTCGAGCCGCTCCCGGTCCTCGGCGTAGGCGAACTCGGGCACGTCCTCGACGCGCAGGTGCACGGGGTCGGGGAAGCGGCGGGAGGAGGGCCGGTAGGGGGACGGGTCGGTGGGCGCGCCCGGGACGGCCGCGTGCAGCGGGTTCAGCTGGACGAATCCGGCGCCGAGCGCGCGGCCCGCCCAGGTGGCCAGCTCGCGGAGGTCACCGAGGTCGCCCATGCCCCAGGAGCGCCGGGAGAGGAGGGAGTAGAGCTGGACGAGGAGTCCGTGCGTGCGTCCGGGCGGGGCGGGCAGCCGGTCCGGGGCCACCACGAGGTGGACGTCGGCGGTGCGGCCGTCGGGCGCCTGAGCGTGCAGTGTGTGGACGCCGGGTGCGAGGTGCGCGGCGGAGTCGCGGGTGTCGCCCTGCTCGGTCTCGACGCGCAGCCGGGTGCCGTCGGGCAGGCCGGCCAGCGCGGCGGGCAGGTCGCCTCCCCAGGACACGATCGTCGGGGGCAGCAGCCGCTCGCGTAATTCGGCCTCGCGGGCGGCGAGGGCGGTGAGGACGGCCTGCGGGGTGCTCGCGTCGACGCCGAGGGCGGCGAGGGCCGCGGTGACCGCGGTGTCGGAGGCGGGGACCGTGCGGTCCGGGGAGGGGCTGTAGGAGGTGGCCACGCCGTGCAGCGCGGCGAGCCGGGACAGCGGGGTCCCGGCGGACTCGGCCGGCCGGGCGGGCGCGGCACCGGACGGGGGCCACTCGGCGGACTCGGCCGGCGGGGACGGTGCCATCTAGACTCCCGCGGCGGCGCCGGTCGAGGTCGGCTCGCTGGTCAGGTGGGCGGCGTCGGAGAGCGGCGGTTCGCTGGTCAGGGGCTCGGCGTCGGGCAGCGGGGGCTCACTGGTCAGCGGGGCCTCGCCCCAGGAGCCCTCGGCGCTGTCGCCCGCCCGGGGAGGGAATCCGAGGGTGTCCCACTCGGGGACGCGGGTGGGCCGTCCGTCCCGTTGTTTCGGGGTGAGGCCGGGGTCGCGGGAATCGGCGGAGGACTCCGCCGAGGGTTTGGAGAGGGCCGAGAGCAGAAGATGCGCCGAAGCGGCCACGAGGGTCTCCTTGTCGTCGTACGGCTGGACGCGGGTTGTCGCAGCCCTACCCAGTGAGCGCGGCCGCAGACGTGCACGAACGCCCAAGGTGTCCTTGGTCACATTCTGTTCCAGGGGCGGCCGCGGCACCAGAAGGCAGCCGGGTGACGCCAGGGGCGGCTCCGCGCCGGACGCCGGGCTGATCCGCCACGTGAGGCGCACGCGGCACGTCGGCCCCTTCCGTTGACACCGCGACCGCGTGGATGGTGGGCTCGATGCCGCCCCGACCGAGCCGTGCGGGGTGGACCGGACGACGAGGGAGGGCTGTTGCAGCTCCGGGGCGGGTGGGGAGCCGTGCTGCTTCGGCGGGGACAGCGGGCGGTGCGGCCCGTGCGGGGGCCTGGTGGCGTACCGCTTCGCCGGGGGCCGGGCGCGGCCGTGGTCGCGCTGCTCCTCGCGGCGGGCGCGCTGGGCGTCGCGCCCGAGGCCGTCGCCGACCCGGCGCCCGCCGCCGCGGACGCGCCGGATGCGGGCGCCGGGCCCGCGGTCTGGCCCCGTCCGCAGTCCCTGGACACCGGGGGCACCGCCGTCGCGGTCACCGGCGAGGTGGTCCTGGTCGCCGACGCGGCGGCCGATCCGTACACCCTGGACGCGCTGCGTTCGCTGCTGTGGCAGGCCGGCGCGCGGAAGGTCACGACGGTGCGCGACGGCGACCCGATCCCCGAAGCCGAGCTGCGCGCGGGCGCGTTGGTGGTGCGCGCGGGCGTGGAGAGGGCGCACGACAGGACGGCGCAGGGCCCCGGCTCGACGGGCGCCGACGGTACGGGCGGCCGGAGCGCGTACCCCTTCGGCGGGCACGCCGGCAGCGCGGCGACCGAGGGCGCGCACGCGCTGGGCGTCCGCGCCGCGACCCCGCTGGACGAGGCCCTGACCGCTCTCGGTGCCCCGCCCCGCGCCGACCTCCCGTCCGGGGGCTACCGGCTGGCCGTCGGACGGGTCGCGGGCCGAGCCACCGTCGCCCTCGCCGGGGCCGGCGAGGACGGCCTGTTCCACGCCGTGCAGACGCTCCGCCAACTGGTCGACGGCCGCGGGCGGATCGCCGGCGTCCGGGTCCGCGACTGGCCGGGCACCGCGGTCCGGGGCACCACCGAGGGCTTCTACGGCACCCCGTGGACCCACGAACAGCGCCTGGCCCAGCTGGACTTCATGGCCCGCACCAAGCAGAACCGCTACCTGTACGCGCCCGGCGACGACCTCTACCGGCAGGCGCGCTGGCGCGAGTCGTA
Organism: Streptomyces sp. NPDC028308; assembly: GCF_055565855.1. Taxonomy (NCBI): domain Bacteria; kingdom Bacillati; phylum Actinomycetota; class Actinomycetes; order Kitasatosporales; family Streptomycetaceae; genus Streptomyces; species Streptomyces sp. NPDC028308. The sequence continues at coordinate 431,193 of NZ_JBVHTO010000001.1, read as the reverse complement.
CCCGGCGCGGCAGCGTGCCGACTTCCGGGAGCTGACGGACCGGGCGGTGCGCGATCACGTCACCCCGGCCTGGGCGGTCGCGCCGGGGCAGGCGATGTGCTTCTCCTCGGACGCCGACGTGGCGGCCCTCACGCGCAAGCTCGACGCCATGTGGGCGCTGGGGTTCCGTGCCTTCCAACTGCAGTTCCAGGACGTCAGCTACAGCGAGTGGCACTGCGGGGCGGACGCGGAGGAGTTCGGTTCGGGCCCGGAGGCGGCGGCGCGGGCGCAGGCGCGGGTGGCGAACGCGGTGGCCCGGCGGCTGGCCGCACGGCACCCGGACGCGGCGGCGCTGTCCCTCATGCCGACCGAGTACTACCAGGAGGGCGCGACCGCGTACCGGCGGGCGCTGGCGGACGCGCTGGACGAGGGCGTCGAGGTGGCGTGGACGGGCGTCGGTGTCGTGCCGCGCACCATCACCGGCCGTGAACTGGCCGCCGCCCGGGACGCGTTCGGGCATCCGCTGGTCACCATGGACAACTACCCCGTCAACGACTACGCGCAGGACCGGATCTTCCTCGGCCCGTACCGGGGCCGCGAGCCCGCCGTCGCCACCGGCTCGGCGGGGCTGCTGGCGAACGCGATGCAGCAGGCGGAGGCCTCCCGCGTCCCGCTCTTCACCGCCGCCGACTACGCCTGGAACCCCCGCGACTACCGCCCCGAGGACTCCTGGCGGGCCGCGGTCGACGACCTCGCGGGCGGTGACGCGCGGGGCGGGCGGGCGCTGAGCGCGCTGGCCGGGAACGACGCGTCGTCGGTGCTCGGCGGCGACGAGTCGGCGTACCTGCGCCCGCTCGTCGAGGCGTTCTGGCGGGGCCGGGCGGCGCCGGACCGCGCGGCGGGCGACCCGGCGACGCGGCGGCTGCGGGCCGCGTTCGCGGTCATGCGGGAGACGCCCCACCACCTGCCGGGCCGTTCACTGGCGTCCGAAGTACGGCCCTGGAGCGAGCAGTTGGCGCGCTACGGCACGGCGGGCGACACGGCCGTCGTCATGCTGAGCGCCCAGTCGGACGGCGACGCCACGGCGGCCTGGGACGCCTACCGCTCCCTGGTCCGCCTGCGCGCCGACCTCGCGTCGAGCCCGGTGACGGTGGGCAAGGGCGTGCTCGGCCCGTTCCTGGCGCGGGCGTCGAAGGCGTACGAGGCCTGGGCGGGCCTCGACCACGAGCCCGCGCCGGACCGCGCCGGACAAGGCGGCGGGGGCGAGCAGCGCGTCGCCCGCTCCGTGCGCCTGGCGCGGGCCCGCCCGCTGACCGCCGTCACGGTGCTCACCGAGCCCGGGACGACCGGCACCGTCGAGGCGCACGTCCCCGGCGAGGGCTGGCGGCGCCTCGGCGACCTCGCGCCCGGCGGCGCGACCGAGACCGCCGCCAAGGTGAGCGCGGACGCCCTGCGGGTGACCGGACCCGAGCCGTCGCGGGTACGGCACCTGGTGCCGTGGTTCGCCGACTCCCCCGAGGCGAGGCTGGAGTTGGGGCGCGCGGAGACGGACGTGGCGATCGGCGGCACGGCGTCGGTGACGGCACGGCTGGTCCCCCTGCGTCCCTCCGACGTCCGCGGGAAGCTCACGGTGCGGGCGCCCGAGGGTGTCCGGGTGCGCGTCCCGGCGGCGCCGGTGCGCCTGCGGCGCGGCACGGACCTCTCCGTCCCGGTCGAGATCGAGGTGCCCAAGAAGACGCCCTCGGGGACGTACACCGTCCGTGTCGCCTTCCGCGAGGAGACCCGCACCCTCACCGTCCGCGCGTTCCCCCGCACGGCGGGACCCGACCTCGCCCGAGGCGCGCGGGCCACGTCCTCCGGCGACGAGACGGCGGACTTCCCGGCGTCCGCGGCGAACGACGGCGACCCGCGGACGCGGTGGTCCTCGCCCGCGCGCGACGACGCCTGGTGGCAGCTGGAGCTGCCCCGGCCGGTGCGCCTGGGCCGGGTGGCGCTGCGCTGGCAGGACGCGTACGCCTCCGCCTACCGCGTCGAGGTCTCCGCGGACGGCCGCGTCTGGCGTACGGCGGCGGCGGTGCGGGACGGGCGGGGCGGCCGGGAGTCGGTGCGCATGGACGAGCGGGACGTGCGCTTCGTGCGCGTCCGGGGAGAGGAGCGCGCGACCCGGTACGGCTACTCGCTCTGGTCGGTGGAGGCGTACGGCGTCGCCGGCTGAGGCGGCGCCCGCCCGTGAACCGTGTGCCGGACGGTGAACCGGCGGCGTCCCGGGGGCCGATAGACGGGGTGTGAGACTGTTCCGCCCCATGGGGGGCCACCGGGAGGACGTCACGGACGCGGCGCTGCTGCGGGCCGTCGCGGACGGGGACTCGGCGGCGATGGCCGCCCTGTACGACCGGCACGCCGGGTGGCTGCACACGCGGCTGACCCGGCGCTGCGCGGACCCCGAGGTCGTGCGCGAGGTGCTCCAGGACACCTTCGTGGCGGTGTGGCGGTCGGCGGCCTCCCACCGGGGTGAGCAGGCCGGCGGCTGGCTGTGGACGCTCGCGGCCCGGCGGCTGGTTGACGCCCGCCGGGTGCAGGAGCGGGCCGCGCGGGTCGAGTACGAGGCACCGGTGGCGGTGGCCTCCGCCGAGGAGCGGGTGCTGGCGGGCCTGGAGTACGGCGACGTCGGCACGGCGCTCGACCGCATCTCCCCCGAGCTCCGCGAGGTGCTGCGGGCCACGGTGGTCGACGGGCTCACGACCCGGGAGACGGCCCGGCTCCTCGGCATCCCCGAGGGCACGGTCAAGACCCGCGCCATGCGCGCCCGCGCCGAACTGCGCGCCGCCCTCGCCCACCTGCATCCGTCCGGGGCCCCGGGCCCGTCCCCGCTGGGAGGTCCGGCATGACCGGCTGGCACGCACCCGACGACCTGATCACCCGTTACACGGACGGCGGCCTGCCGGAGCCGGACGCCTGGTCCCTGGAGAAGCACCTGGAGGGCTGCGCCGCGTGCGCCGCTCGGACCTCGCGGGCGGCGCGGACGGGCACCGCCGGGGCGGTGCTGGCCGAGGTGCGGGACGCGGTCCTGCACGCGGCCCCGGCACCCGCCCGGGCCCCGGCGCCCGTGCGGGTCCGGGCCGTCGGGGGGCGGCTCGGGCGCGTCCTGTGGGCCGCCGGGCCCGCGCTGCGCGGGGCCTGGGCGGCGGCCGTGGTCCTGGTGGCCGCGGGGGCGCTGGCCCTCGCGTACGGCGGCGGGTTCGACGCCGTGCGCCCGCTGCTGCCGGCCGTCGCCCCGGTCGTCCCGGTCGCCGGGGTCGCCCTGTCCTACGGCCGGCACGCCGATCCCCTGCACGAGATCGCCGCCGCCTCGCCCTCCGGCGGGCTGCGCCTGCTGCTGACGCGGACGGCCGCCGTCCTCGCGCTGAGCCTGCCGCTGCTGACCCTCGCGGGGTTCCTGCTGCCCGCCACCGGCTCCGGGGCGCCGGAGGTGCCGGCGGCGGCCGCCTGGCTGCTGCCCGGGCTCGCCCTGACGCTGGCCACCCTGGCGCTGTCCGGGTTCGTGGGCTGCCGGGCCGCGTCTGCGGCGGTCGGCGGCGGCTGGCTGCTCGCCCTGGCCGCGCCCGTCCTCGCGGACTCCGGGGCCGGAGTCACGGTCCGGCTCGCCCGGCAGCTCTCCCTCTACCTCACCGGCGCCTCGCCGCAGTGGACCTGGGCGGCGGCGTCCGCGCTCTGCGCCCTGGTCCTCGTCGCGCGCCGCACCGCGTACGACCGTCTGGAGACGATGTGAACCCCGGCACCACCACCCCGCCCGCGCCCCGCGCACCGGACGGCACCGCGCCCGGCTCCCCGGCCGTCCGCGTCCAGGGGCTGACCGTCCGCCACCGCAGGACGCTCGCGCTGGACGCCGTCGACCTGGACCTCGGTCCCGGGGTCCACGGGCTGCTCGGTCCGAACGGGGCCGGCAAGACCTCCCTCGTCCGCGTCCTCGCGACGGTCGCGGAGCCCGCCGCGGGCCGCGTGGAGATGCTCGGCGGCGACCTCGGCCGGCACCGGGAGCGGACCGCCGTACGCCGTGAACTGGGCTATCTCCCGCAGGAGTTCGGGTACTACCCGGGGTTCACCGTGCGGGAGTTCGTGGCGTACGTGGCCTGGCTGAAGGAGATGCCCGCGGCCGCTGTCCCGGCCGCCGTCGAGCACGCGGTCACCCGGGTCGGGCTCGCCGACCGCCTCGACGCGAAGGTCAGGACGCTCTCCGGCGGCATGGTCCGACGCGTCGGCATCGCGCAGGCGATCGTGAACGCACCCCGCGTCCTGCTGCTGGACGAGCCCACCGCGGGCCTCGACCCCGAGCAGCGCGTCGAGTTCCGCGCCCTGCTGCGGGAACTGGGCCGGGCGGCCACCGTCGTCGTCTCCACCCACCTGGTCGAGGACGTGGCCGCCGCCTGCACGGACGTCACCCTGATCGAGGCGGGCCGGGTCGCCTACCGGGGAACCCCGCGATCGCTGGCCGACCTCGGCGCGGACGGCACCGCCGCCGACGGCAACGCCATGGAGCGCGGCTACACCGCGGCCCTGCGCGCCCACCGCGCCGGCGCCTCCGCGGAGGCCGGCCGATGAGCGTAGGCACGCGACCGGACGAGGACCGCACCACCGCTCTTCCGCCGGACCGGGGCACCGCTCCCGCGCCCCGCGGCCGCCGCGCGCGCCACCCGATGCGCACCGAGTTCCTGCGCGGGTTCGCCCCCTGGGCGGGCGCCGCACTGCTCGTGGCGCTGGCGTGGCCCCTCGCGGCCACCGCCGCGCAGTGGCAGGGCAGCTGGGGCGGGACGACCACCAGGCTCGGCGACGCGGCGGGGCTGGTCGGCGCGCCCTTCGCGCTGGCGGCGGGCGCGTGGCAGGGCGGCCGGGAACGCCGGCTCGGGACGGCGGAGCTGCGCACCTCGGGCGCCCGCGGACCGCTGGCCCAGCTCCTCACGGCGGCCCTGCCGCTTGGCTGCTGGCTGGCGGCCGCCTACCTGCTCACGGCGGCCGGGGCGCTGGCCGCCTGCGCGCCCTACACGTCGGCGGGCCACCCCGCCCCGACGGTCGTCGCGGGCACCGCCGTCTCGATCGCCGCGTGCACGCTGCTCGGCCACGTGGCGGGCCGGGCGCTGCCCTGGCGGCTGACCGCGCCGGCGCTGGCGATCTGCGGCTACGTCCTGTGCGGCGTCCTCGGCACCTCGCGCTCCGGTCTGCGCCTGCTGGCGCTCGCCCAGGTGCGGGGGCACGGCGACCGGGCGGTGCCGGTGTGGTGGTATCCGCTCCTCGCGGCCCTGTGGGCCTGCGGGCTGGCCGCCGCCGCGGTCCTGGTCGTCACCGCGCGCCGCCGCCCCGCCGCGCTGCTGCCGCTGGCCGCCGCACTGGGCGCCGCCGTCCTGCTCGTCCGTACGGGTGACGGGGTGCTCCCCGACAACCCGCGGTTCCACCGTCAGGTGTGCGACACCTCGACCACACCGCACGTGTGCGTCAACGCCACCCACCCCGGTCTGCTGCCGGAGGTGACCGACGCGCTGTCCGGTCTCACCGGCCGGCTGGCGGGCGTCCGGAACGTGCCGGTGCGCTTCGAGGACCTGGGGCGCGACCCGCACGAGGACGAGGCGCAGTTGCCGGTACTGACGCCCTTCGGGTGGGGCGTCGTACGCGGCGAGCTCACAAATCCGGAGCGGTACGCCTGGGAGGCCGCGCACATGCTGGTCAGGGCGGACTGCGAAGGAAGCCCTTCGTCACGACGCGTGCGGATCGCGGACGAGGCCGTGCTGCGCTGGCTCGCGCCGGACCGCCTGTCCCGCGACCTGCGCCGGTACTTCGTGAAAGCGGCCCGCAAGAGCGGCGACACGGAGGCCCTCGCCCGCTACCGGGACGAGGACGAGGCGTACGCCCGCCTCGCCGCGATGACCGTGGAGGAGCGCCGCGCCTGGCTCGGCCGCTGGTTCGCGACCGCCCGGGACTGCGCACCGGACGAGAGAGAGGTCCCGTCCCTGTGAAGACGCCGCCCGCTCCCCTCGTCCTGTACGCCCGCTCCCGCACCCTGCCCATGACGGCCGCCGTGCTGGCCGGCGCCGCGCTGCTCACCCTGTGGGCGGCGAGCCGGCCGGAGACCTACCTGGACCCGTACCGCAGGGTCCCGCTGCTCTCGCTCGCCCCGCTGGCGGCCTCGGCGGCGGTCGGGGTGAGCCTCCACTCGTACGCGCGGGAGCTGGACGACACGGCCGTACGGCCCTGGTGGCCCCGGCGCCTGGCGCACCTGCTGGTCCTCGGCGCGCTCGCGGCGCTGCTGCTGGCGCTCGCCGTGCCCGGGCGGGCGGAGGTGTTCGGCGCGGCGGCGATGGTCCGCAACACGCTGGGCGCGGTCGGTCTCACGGCGGCCGCGGCGGTCGTGACCGGCGCCCGGGCGAGCTGGCTGCCGACGACGCTGTACCTCAGCTCGGTGTACCTCTCGGCCGCCTCACCCCGTGTGAGAAACGAGACAGTGCTCGCCTGGCCGCTTCAGTCGGGCCCGCAGCCGGCCGCGTGGGGCGTCGCGCTGGCACTCTTCGTGTCCGGCTCGGCGCTCTGCGCATGGCGTGGCGCCCGCCCCGAAGGACCCCGCGGCTGAGGCGGGGCCGTGCGGGACGGGCAGGGGTGTGCAAAAGCCCGGATCGTCAGGCGGAGATGCCGTCGATCCGGGCCATCGCGTCCTCGGCGCCGTACGGCTGCAGGTAGGGCAGCCAGCGCGGGTCGCGATGGCCGGTTCCGATGATGCGCCAGGCGAGCCCCGTCGGCGGGGCGGGTTTGTGGCGCAGGCGCCAGCCGATCTCGACCAGGTGGCGGTCGGCCTTGACGTGGTTGCAGCGGCGGCACGACGCCACCACGTTGTCCCAGGCGTGCTGACCCCCGCGGCTGCGCGGGACGACGTGGTCGACGCTGGTTGCGACGCCACCGCAGTACATGCACCGGCCGCCGTCCCGGGCGAACAGGGCTCGCCTGGTCAGCGGGACGGGGCCCCGGTAGGGGACCCGGACGAACCTCTTCAGCCGGACCACGCTGGGTGCGGGGACAGTAACGGTCGCGCTGTGCATGAAGGCGCCGGATTCCTCCAGGGAGACTGCCTTGTTCTCCAGGACGAGGACGAGCGCGCGGCGGAGCGGTACGACGCCGAGTGGCTCGTACGACGCGTTGAGGACCAGGACATGCGGCACGGATGCCTCCTTGTACGCCGGCGGCGCGTGGCTCGCGCCGGGACGATCTGTGGCCAGTGTCCCCTCATGCCTGGTGGAAGCGCCACCATGTCCCGGTAACGGGCTGGGAGTGTTTTCGACCACACCTTCTTCATCCCCGGGTGAGCACAGTCTCTCCCTCGCGGACGGCAACGATCCACACACGATGCCCCGTTAGTGTGGTGGGTCTGCCCGACGGTGTCCTTCTCGTGATTTCCGGCCGCGGGCGGACCGCTACGCCTGGAGGTACACCCCGTGTTCTTGTCCGTCCTGTCGGCCACCGCGACCCCGTCGCCGTCACCCTCGACGACGGCCGACCCGCTTCAGGACGCCCAGGAGAGCGCGACCAACGCCGCCAGCTGGGTCGAGCAGAACTGGTCCACCTGGCTCAGCATCGGTCTGCGGGTCCTGCTGATCGTGGTCATCGCGGTGGCCCTCAGAATCGCGGTGCGCCGGGCGATCACCAAGTTCATAGAACGGATGAACCGGACCGCGCAGGCCGTCGACGGCACCGCGCTCGCCGGGCTGCTGGTGAACGCCGAGCGGCGCCGGCAGCGGTCCCAGGCCATCGGCTCGGTGCTGCGGTCGGTGGCGTCCTTCCTGATCGTGGGCACGGCCGCGCTGATGGTCCTCGGCACCTTCGAGATCAACCTCGCGCCCCTGCTCGCCTCCGCCGGTGTGGCCGGTGTGGCCATCGGTTTCGGCGCCCGCAACCTGGTCACGGACTTCCTGTCCGGCGTGTTCATGATCCTGGAGGACCAGTACGGCGTCGGCGACACCATCGACGCCGGGGTGGCCTCCGGCGAGGTGATAGAGGTCGGCCTGCGCGTCACGAAGCTGCGCGGCGACAGCGGCGAGATCTGGTACGTCCGCAACGGCGAGGTCAAGCGCATCGGCAACCTCTCCCAGGGCTGGGCCACGGCGGGCGTCGACGTCACCGTCCGCGCCTCTGAGGACCTGGACCACGTCCGGTCGGTGCTCAACGAGGTCAGCGAGGCCATGAGCAAGGCGGAGCCCTGGAACGAGCTGCTGTGGGGCCCGATCGAGGTGCTCGGCCTCGACAGCGTCCTGCTCGACTCGATGGTGGTCCGCGTCTCGGCGAAGACCATGCCGGGCAAGGCCCTGACGGTGGAGCGCGAGCTGCGCTGGCGCATCAAGCGCGCCTTCGACGCCGCCGACATCCGGATCGTCGGCGGGTCCACGGTCCAGCCGGAGGAGACGCCGGCTCCGGACCCGACGGCCGCGGTGGCGGCGCCCTCGGTGTACGCGAACTCGGCGTCCCCGCAGTCGGAGGCCGCGTCCCCGATCGCCCCGAGGTCCCCGCAGAGGTAGCCCCCGGCGCACTGCGCGGACCCACCACGACCGCCCCCGCGGGTAACGACTCTGTTGCCGCGGGGGCGGTCTCTCTTGACGCCCTCACGGCACCGCGCCTACGTTCCTCCCATCGAACAGGAAACTTTCCTAACAGTGATCTTGCGGCGGGGTCTCCCCGGCCCCCGCGTGGACGTCGCCGCCGCGGCACTGGGAAGCTGGGCAGCCGAGAGGCAGGTGGGGACGACATGGCCGGATCAGCCGGTACGCCGGGCACTCCGCGCGTCCTGCGCGCCATGAACGACCGCGCCGCCCTGGACCTCCTCCTGGAGCACGGCCCGCTGTCCCGCACCCGGATCGGCAAGCTGACCGGGCTGTCCAAGCCCACCGCCTCCCAGCTCCTCGCCCGCCTGGAGGCCGCCGGCCTGGTGCTCGCCACCGGGACCAGCGAGGGCCGCCCGGGCCCCAACGCCCAGCTGTACGCCGTCAACCCGCACGCCGCCCACGCGGCCGGACTCGACGTCACCCCCGAGCGCGTCCGGGCCGCCGTCGCCGACGTCACCGGCCGCACGGTGGGCGAGTTCGAGCTGCCGACGCCCGGCCGGCGTCCGGCGCAGCCCGTGGTCCGGCAGGTCACCGACGCGCTGGACGGGGCGGTGAAGGCTGCGGGGCTCGCCCGCGACGACGTGCACCGGCTCGTCATCGCCACACCGGGCGCCTTCGACCCCACCACCGGACGGCTGCGCTACGCCTCGCACCTGCCCGGCTGGCACTCCCCCAGCCTCCTCGACGAGCTGGCCGCGGCGCTGCCGATGCCCGTCGAGTACGAGAACGACGTGAACCTCGTCGCCGTCGCCGAGCAGCGGCTCGGCGCGGCCCGCGGTCACGAGGACTTCGTCCTGCTGTGGAACGAGGGCGGTCTCGGCGCCGCGCTCGTCCTCGGCGGACGGCTGCACCGCGGCTGGACCGGCGGCGCCGGCGAGGTCGGGTTCCTGCCGGTGCCCGGCGCACCCCTGGTCCGGCAGGTGACCCGGGCCAACAGCGGCGGCTACCAGGAGCTGGCCGGCTCCCAGGCGATCCCGGCGCTCGCCCGCGAGCTGGGCATCCGGCCGGTGCCGAGCGGGCCGTACGCCGAGGTGGCCGCCGCCCTCGTCGCCCAGGCCGCCGCCGTGAACGAGGGGCCGCACCTGCGGCTGCTCCAGACGTACGCGACCGGGCTGGCCACCGGTCTGGCCTCACTCGTCTCCGTCCTCGACCCCGAACTCGTCGTGCTCAGCGGCGCCTCCCTCACCGCCGGCGGTGAACCGCTGCGGGCCCTGGTCCAGGCGGAGCTGGAGGAACTGGCCCCGTCCCGTCCGCGGCTCGTCGTCGGCGACGTGCGCGAACACCCCGTGCTGCGCGGCGCGTTGGAGAGCGCGCTGGCGGCCACCCGCGACGAGGTCTTCGACACCTCGCGCTGACCCCGCCGTATCCCGGCACCGTCCGATCCACCCACCCCCCGCGTCCCCTGCAGTCCCGCCCGTCCTAGGGAGACCCCGTCATGCCCGGAATGTCCCGGAAAGCGGTCGTCGCGCTGGCCGCGTCCGCCTCGATAGCCCTCCTCGCCACCGCCTGTACCGGCCAGTCCGACTCCGGCGGCAGCGACGACGCGTCCAAGGAGACGACGCTCAACTTCTGGCACGCCTGGAGCGCGCCCGGTGAGGTCAAGGCCGTGAAGTCGCTCGTCGCGGGCTTCGAGAAGAAGCACCCCAACATCCACGTCAACGTCGTCGGCAACATGACGGACGACAAGATCAACCAGGCGCTGCGCGCGGGCGGCGACAAGGCCCCCGACGTTGTCTCCTCCTTCACCACCAACAACGTCGGCAAGTTCTGCTCGTCCGGCGCCTTCGTCGACCTCGGCCCCTTCTTCGAGAAGGCGGACATCGACCCGGAGAAGACGTTCCCGAAGGCGATGAACGAGTACACCCAGTTCGAGGGCAACCGCTGCACCGTGCCGCTGCTCGGTGACGCCTACGGGCTCTACTACAACAAGACCGCCTTCGAGAAGGCCGGCATCACCGCGCCGCCGAAGACCTGGTCCGAGTTCGAGAAGGACGCCGAGAAGCTCACCGTCACCAAGGGGGACTCCTACTCCCAACTCGGGTTCATGCCGAACTACCACGGCTGGGAGTCGACCACCGAGCACTACTTCGGGCAGTTCTCGCCGACGTACTTCGACAGCGAGGGCAAGTCGAACATCGCGAAGGACCCCGCTTTCAAGAAGGGGTTCACCCTCCAGAAGCGGCTGGTCGACGCGCTCGGCGGGTATCAGAAGCTGGAGAAGTTCCGGTCCAAGCTCGGTGACGAGTGGGGTCCCAAGCACCCCTTCCACACCGGCCAGGTCGCGATGCAGCTGGACGGCGAGTGGCGGCTCGGCATGGCCGAGGAGGCCAAGCCCGGCTTCGAGATCGGCGTGGCGCCGCTGCCCGTGCCCGACGACCAGGCCGACCAGTACGGCAAGGGCTACATCACCGGCACCATCGCCGGCATCGCCGCCACCAGCAAGAAGCAGAACGCGGCCTGGGAACTCGTGAAGTACATGACCACGGACACGGACGCGGTGGTCGGCTTCGCCAACGCCATCCACAACGTGCCGTCCACACTGGAAGCCCTCAAGTCCCCGAAGCTGAAGTACGACCCGCGCTTCAAGACCTTTTTGGACATCGCGTCGAACCCCCACTCCACGACGACCCCCGCCTCGATCAACGGCGGCACCTACCTCGTGTCGATCCAGCAGTTCGGCTACGACTACGAGAGCGGCAAGGCGCGGGATCTGGAGGCCGGTCTGAGGAAGACCGCCGCCCAGATCGACACGGACATCGCCCAGGCGAAGTGACACGTCCATGAGCGCCACGTACACACTGCGCGCCAAGCGCCGCCGGGCGGCGCTGCGCACGGCCGCCTTCATGTCGCCCTGGCTCGTCGGGTTCGCGGTCTTCTTCGCCTATCCGCTGCTCTCGACCGTCTACTTCTCGTTCATGCACTACGACGGCTTCAAGCCGCCGACGTGGAGCGGCACGAAGAACTGGGTCTACGTCTTCCAGAACTACCCCCTGTTCTGGCCCGCGTTGCGCAACACCCTGTGGCTCGTCGTCGTGATGGTCAGCCTCCGGGTCCTGTTCGGACTGGGCGTCGGGCTGCTGATCACGAAGATCAGGACCGGGACGGGCGTCTTCCGGACCCTCTTCTACCTGCCCTACCTGGCCCCGCCCGTCGCCGCCACGATGGCGTTCGCCTTCCTGCTCAACCCGGGCACGGGACCGGTGAACTCGATCCTGGAGGGCATCGGCATCCCGGCCCCCGGCTGGTTCAACGACCCCGCCTGGTCCAAGCCCGCGCTCACCATGCTCGCCCTGTGGGGCGTCGGCGACCTCATGGTCATCTTCATGGCGGCGCTGCTCGACGTCCCGAAGGAGCAGTACGAGGCCGCGGAGCTGGACGGCACCTCCGCCTGGCAGCGCTTCCGGTACGTGACCCTGCCGAACATCTCGCCGATCGTGATGTTCGCCGTGGTCACCGGGGTGATCCAGACGATGCAGTACTACACGCAGCCGCTGATCGCCGGGAAGGTCGCCTCGGGCGTCATCCAGGGCGCGGGAACGCAGTTCGAGCCCGGCTATCCGGACAAGTCGACGCTCACCCTGCCGCAGCTCGTCTACAACCTCGGTTTCCAGCGCTTCGACTACGGCTCCGCCTGTGTGGTCGCGCTGGTGCTGTTCGCCCTGTCCATGGTGTTCACCGCGTTCCTGATGCGGCGCCGGGGCGGTCTCATCCAGGCAGGTGACTGACCATGACCCAAGTACTCGACAAACCGGTGGAGTTGCGGCCCCGGCCTGTCTCACCGGCCGAGCGCACCGCCCGCCGCAGGGCCTTCCTGGAATGGATCGCCGTGCACGCGCTGGGCGTGGCGGCCGCGCTCTTCTTCGTGCTGCCCTTCGTTTTCGTCTTCCTCACCTCCCTGATGAGCGACTCGCAGGCCCTGAGCCGGGACCTGATCCCGCACACCTGGGAGTGGGGCAACTACCGCAAGGTCTTCGACACCCCGGGCTTCCTGACCTGGTGGAAGAACACGCTGCTGTACGCCGGGGCCGGCACCGTCCTCACCGTCGTCTCGTCGATCCCGGTGGCGTACGCGCTCGCCAAGTTCCGCTTCCGGGGCCGGAACCTGTCGCTGATGCTGGTCATCTCGATGATGATGCTGCCGCCGCAGGTCGTCGTCATCCCGATGTACCTGTTCTGGGCGAAGCAGCTGGACCTGTCCGGCACGCTGTGGCCGCTCATCGTCCCGATGGCCTTCGGGGACGCGTTCTCCATCTTCCTGCTGCGGCAGTTCCTGACGACCATCCCGAACGAGTACCTCGACGCGGCCCGGGTCGACGGCTGCGGGGACCTCAGGACGCTGCTGCGGGTCGTGCTGCCGATGGCGAAACCCGGTATCGCGGCGGTCGCGCTCTTCCAGTTCTTCTACGCCTGGAACGACTACTTCGGGCCGCAGATCTACGCGTCCGAGAACCCCGCCGCCTGGACACTGAGTTACGGCCTGGAGTCGTTCAAGGGCGCGCACCACACCGACTGGAATCTCACCATGGCCGCGACCGTCCTGGTCATGGCCCCCGTGATCCTCGTGTTCTTCTTCGCGCAGAAGGCGTTCGTCGAGGGCGTCACGCTCACCGGAGTGAAGGGCTGACTATGAAACTGGCAGTAGTGGGCGGGGGCTCCACGTACACCCCTGAACTCATCGACGGATTCGCGCGGTTGCGGGACACCTTGCCCGTCGAGGAGCTGGTGCTCGTCGACCCGGCCGCCGACCGGCTGGAGCTGGTGGGCGGCCTGGCCCGGCGGATCTTCGCCCGGCAGGGACACCCGGGGAGGATCGTCACCACCTCCGACCTGGACGCGGGGGTCGAGGGCGCCGACGCCGTGCTGCTCCAGCTGCGCGTCGGCGGGCAGGCCGCCCGCAACGAGGACGAGACCTGGCCGCTGGAGTGCGGCTGCGTCGGGCAGGAGACGACGGGCGCGGGCGGTCTCGCCAAGGCGCTGCGCACGGTTCCGGTGGTGCTGGACATCGCCGAGCGGGTCCGCCGCGCGAACCCGGACGCCTGGATCATCGACTTCACCAACCCGGTCGGCATCGTCACCCGCGCCCTGCTCCAGGCGGGCCACCGGACGGTCGGGCTGTGCAACGTGGCGATCGGCTTCCAGCGGAAGTTCGCCGGACTGCTCGGGGTGGCACCGGCCGACGTGCACCTGGACCACGTGGGCCTCAACCACCTCACCTGGGAGACCGGCGTGCGCCTCGGCGGCCCCGAGGGCGAGAACGTCCTGCCCAGGCTGCTCGCCGAGCACGGCGGCACCGTCGCGGACGACCTGCACCTGCCCCGCAGCATCGTCGACCGGCTCGGCGTCGTCCCGTCGTACTACCTGCGCTACTACTACGCGCACGACGAGGTGGTCCGCGAACTCAGGACAAAGCCGTCGCGCGCCGCCGAAGTGGCCGAGATGGAGCGGGAGTTGCTGCGGATGTACGGCGACCCGGCGCTCGACGAGAAGCCGGAGCTGCTGGCCCGGCGCGGCGGCGCGTACTACTCGGAGGCGGCCGTGGACCTGGCGGCCTCGCTGCTCGGCGGAGGCGGCAGCCCCTACCAGGTGGTCAACACCTACAACCGGGGGACGCTGCCCTTCCTGCCGGACGACGCGGTGATCGAGGTGCAGGCGGCGGTCGGCACCAAGGGGCCGACGCCGCTGCCGGTGCCGGACGTGGACCCGCTGTACGCGGGGCTGATGGCGAACGTGACGGCGTACGAGGACCTGGCGCTGGAGGCCGCGCTGCGCGGGGGCCGCGACCGGGTGTTCCGCGCCCTGCTCGCGCACCCCCTGGTGGGCCAGTACGCCTACGCCGACACCCTCACCGACCGGCTGATCGCGCACAACCGGGAGCACCTCGCGTGGGCGTGAGCGCAGGAGTCCTCGCCATCGACGCGGGGAACAGCAAGACGGACGTCGCGGTCGTGTCCACCGACGGCCGGGTGCTCGCCACGGCCCGCGGCGGCGGCTTCCGGCCCCCCGCGGTGGGCGTCGGGCCGGCCGTGGACGCGGTCGCCGCGGCGGTCGGCCGGGCGTACGCCGCGGCGGGCGTGACCTCCGTCGCCCATGTCTCCGCCTGTCTCGCCAACGCCGATCTACCCGTGGAGGAGGAGCAGTTGGCGGCCGCCCTGGAGGCGCGGGGGTGGGGCGCGAGCGTGGACGTGCGCAACGACACCTTCGCGATCCTGCGGGCCGGGATCGCCGAGCCGCGCGGGGTCGCCGTGGTGTGCGGCGCGGGCATCAACTGCGTCGGCATGCGGCCCGACGGACGCACCGCCCGCTTCCCCGCGATCGGCCGGATCTCCGGCGACTGGGGCGGCGGCTGGGGTCTCGCGGAGGAGGCCCTGTGGCACGCGGCGCGCGCCGAGGACGGCCGGGGCGGACCGACGGCCCTGGCCCGCACCCTCCCGGCCCACTTCGGCCTCGGCTCGATGTACGCGCTGATCGAGGCCCTGCACCTCGGGCACATCGGCAACGCCCGGCGGCACGAGCTCACCCCGGTGCTGTTCGCCACCGCCGCGGACGGCGACCCGGCGGCGCGCGCGCTGGTCGACCGGCTCGCGGACGAGGTGGTCGCCATGGCGGCGGTCGCCCTGACCCGCCTGGAACTGCTGGACGAGGAGGTGCCGGTCCTCCTCGGCGGCAGCATCCTCGCCGCCCGGCACCCGCAGCTCGACGACCGGATCGGCGAACTGCTCGCGGACCGCGCCCCCAAGGCGGTCCCCCGGGTGGTCACGGCGAGCCCCGTCCTCGGCGCCGCGCTCCTCGGCCTCGACCACCTCGGCGCCCCGGACGAGGTCCACGCGCGCGTGCGGGCCGCCTACGAAGGGGACGTGACCGCCGTACGCGACGGGGCGTGAACTCCCGCGCGGCGGGGGGCGCGATCCCTCCGCCGCGGGCCGGGAACCGAACTGATCCGGCGCGCGTATTCATGGGCAGGGGGGTGGCGCGGGGAGTCGTGCGCCGTGCTGGAGTCCGACGGGTGTGCCGCGATCCGAACAAGATCGAGTCAAGGCCTGTGCGGATGTCCGCCGCGGCGGCGATACTTGCGCCCGTGCACTTTCGCCCGCGCCCTCGGCGCGGCGGGCGGAGGTGACCGACGAAGGACCAGGGGGAGGTCACGTGACGTATCCGCAGCAGGGCGGTGCGGCGCCACCGGCGCCGGCCGCGCCCGCGGTCCCGGCCGTGCCGCCGCAGGCCGGGCCGCCCGCGCCGGTGCCGGCCGCGCGTCCGCTGCCCGCCCCGGCCCCGCCGCGCCGTACCGCCTGGTCCGAGGGTGTCGACCGGCTGCGTGCGGGCGCCACGACCGAGCCCGGCCGGCTGCGGATCATCGGCGCGCTCCTCGCGCTGCTGGTCGTCGCGTTCGGCTCCGTCACCGCCTGGCAGATGTCCGACCGCTCGGCCGCCGCCGACGACGTGCTGCACAAGAGCCAGCCGCTGAGTTCCGACGCGGCCGACATCTACCGCTCCCTCGCGGACGCCAACACGGCGGCGTCCAGCGGCTTCCTGGCGGGCGGTCAGGAGCCGGAGGCCACCCGGAAGCGGTACGAGAAGGACATCAGGACGGCGGCCGCCAAGCTGGTCACCGCCGCCGCGAACTCCGAGCCAGGCTCGGCCTCGGCGGACACGATCACCAAGCTGAACAAGCTCCTGCCGCAGTACAAGGGCCTGGTCGAGCGGGCCCGCGCCAACAACCGGCAGGGCTTCCCCCTCGGCGGCGCCTACCTGCGGTACGCGAACGACAAGATGCAGAAGGAGATGCTCCCGGCCGCCGAGGACCTCTACACCTCGGAGAACCGCCGGCTGCGCTCCGACTACGCCGCCGCGACCCCCTACCCCTGGGCCGCGATCGCGCTGGGCCTGCTCGTGCTCGGCGCGCTCGCCTGGACCCAGCGGCGCCACTACCGGCGCACCAACCGCGTGCTGAACCATGGCCTGGCCGCCGCCACGGCCGCCGCCGCGGTGGTCCTGCTCTGGCTGGTCGTCGGGCACAGCGTGGCCCGCGCCGGACTCGACTCCTCCTACGACCACGGCGTGCGCTCGCTGAACGTGCTGCACGACGCGCAGATCGCCTCCCTCAAGGCCCGCGGCAACGAGACGCTCACCCTGGTGAGCCGCGGCGCGGAGACCGTCGACGTCGGCGGCGAGCCCAAGGACCGGTTCGACGTCGACTTCCAGAAGTCGATGAGCGACCTCACCGAGGGCCTGGCCGAGGCGGCCGCGCTGGCGGACGACACGGCGGGCGAGAAGCCCGTCACGACCGCCACCGGCAACATGAAGGTGTGGAAGTCCCGCCACCTGGAGGCCCGCCGGGCCGACGACGCGGGCGACTACCAGGGCGCCCTCGACAGGATCATCGGCACCCCGGCGCAGAAACCGACCGGCGAGTGCTTCGACGGCGTCGACGACAATCTGGACCTGGCCCTGCGGCACGAGGAGCGGGAGTTCCGGCAGTCGGCGGGTGACGGGCTGGGCGCCATGACCGGTCTGCCCGTCGGCGCGGCCGTCCTCGCGGTGCTCGGTGCGGCGGGGGCGGTGCTCGGCATCGGGCGCAGGCTTTCGGAGTACCGGTGAGAGGAGGAGCGGCCATGACCGTACGACGGCTGAGGGCGAGCCTGCGGGGCTGGGGCGGAGTGGGCGCGATGGCGCTCGCCTGCGCCCTCACCGCGGCTCTCGCGCTGCTGCTCCCGCTGGCCGACGCGCGCGGGGACGGCAGCACGGGCATCGGCGGCCAGGGCGTCGCCGACGGCCGCCAGACCAGGGCCGAGGAGTGCACGGACCCGCAGGACCTGAGCCCCTCCCCGTCCGGCGACGAGAGCGGCGACACGGTCAAGGCCATCAAGGAGCGCGGCTACCTGAAAGTCGGCGTCGACCAGAACAGCTACCGCTGGGGCTACCGGGACCCGAACAGCACCAAGGAGAAGGTCGAGCTGGAAGGCTTCGACATCGATCTCGCGCGCCGGATCGCCGAGGCGATCCTCGGCAGCCCGGACAAGATCCGCTTCCAGGCCATACCCACCAACGAGCGCATCCCGGCCATCCGGGAGGGCCGGGTCGACATGGTGGTGCGCACCATGACGATCTCCTGCAAGCGCCTGGACGAAGTCGCCTTCTCCGCGCCGTACTTCATGACCGGCCAGCAGGTGCTCGCCCCCAAGAAGTCGGCCATCGAGGGCTACGACAAGACCCTCGCCGGCAAGAGGATCTGCACCGCGGACGGTTCCACCGCCTACGAGACCCTCACCGACGACCGGAAGGCGGGCCGGCTGCCCGCGTCCGCCGACCTGCGGACCGTCGTCCCGAACCAACTCGACTGCCTGGTACGGCTCCAGCTGGGCGAGGTGGACGCCGTGGTGACCGACGGCGCGCTGGCCGCGAGCCAGGCCGCGCAGGACCCGACGGTCGAGCTCAAGGGCGGCACCTTCACCACCGAGTACTACGGTGTGGCGATGAACAAGGACGCCGAGGACCTGGTGCGCCGGGTCAACCAGGTCATCGAGGACTACCGCAAGAGCGGCTGGCAGGCGTCCTACGACACCTGGCTGTCCGCGACCCTGCCCGAGAAGTCGCCGTCGTCGAAGCCGCTGGTGGCCCACTACAGGTGACGTGCCACGACCGGCGACAGGCAGCAACCGAGAGCGAGAGGTGATCGATGGGCGTCACGGGGCCCCCCGGGCCGGTGATGGACCGGGACGAGGTGGACCGTGCGCTGGCGCGGCTCGGCGCGGAGCACGAGGCCATCGAGACCTCGCTCCTCGCCCTCCAGGACCACGCGGGCCGCAGACTCCTCGAAGGCGCCGAGCTCACGGGCACGACCAAGGAGCGCTGGACGGCCACCGAGGCGTCGATCACCCTGCTGTGGGCGTACTTCGACGCGTACGCGGACGCCCTGCGCGCGGCCCGCGGCATCCGTGCGCGCCGGCGCTGGTCGAGCCGTGAGGACCTGGCCGAGCTGACGGAGCTGCTGCGCGGCGAGAGCGTCACCGTCGCCGGCAGCGCCACGGCCACGGCGAACGCGCCCACGCTCGCCGGCTCGGGCAAGCTCAGCGAACGGTTCTCGCTGGTCGCCCTCGTGGAGCGGATGAACGAGCTGTACGCGGCCTCGCTCGACATGGTCGTGGCGGCGGACGCCGTCTGGTCCGCGCTGCCGGCCCGGATCGATTTACTGGCCGCGGAGCTCCAGCGCACCCGCCGCCTCGCGCACTCGGTCGGCGTACGCCCCGGGGAGCACCCCTCGGGTGACGACCTGGAGCGGATCACGCGCACGCTGACGTCGATGCGGGAGCAGGTGATCTCCGACCCGCTGGCCTTCTGGCTGCCCGCGCAGGGCAGTTCGGCGCCCGGCGGTGGCAGGCCGGACACGACGGCGTACGACCGCGAGGCGCGCGCCCTGGAGGACGTGCGACGGGAGATCGACGCGGTGCTCACGGTGCGGCAGGACGCGGAGGCGCGGCTCGTGCGGCTGCGGGACGTGCTCTCGCGCGCCGACCGCACCCTGGCGGAGGCCCGGTCCGCGCGCGGTGAGGTGCTGGCGAAGATCGCGGCGTCCGAGGTGCCCGCGGTGAGCGGTCCGCCGACGGCGCTGCACGAGCAGCTGGCGACGGCCGCCGAGTACCGCAGGCACGCGCAGTGGCATCGCCTCTCCCCGCTCCTGGAGTCGCTGGAGCAGAAGGCGGAGGACGAACTGCTGCGCGCCCGCGAGTCGTTGACGGCCGTCACCGCGCCGCTGGCGGTCCGCGCGGAGCTACGCGGCCGGCTCGACGCGTACAAGGCGAAGGTCGCCCGGCACGGTCTCGCGGAGGACCCGTTCCTCATCGAGCGCTACGACGCGGCGCGCCGCATGCTGTGGAGCGCGCCCTGCGATCTGCGGGTCGCGGAGGAGGCGGTGCTGCGCTACCAGCGCGCGGCGGCCGACCTGCTGAGCCCGCGGGTGCCCGAACAGGGCGGCGCCGGGGAGCCGACGGACCAGAGGAGGCCCGGCACGTGAGGGGCAGGGATGAGGCAGCGTGAGTGAGCAGTCCGTGAGCGGTGCGCGCAAGTGCCAGCGCCCCGGTTGCCCGGGGTCGTACGAGGACATGGGCGGCGGGGAGCTGTACTGCGACACGTGCGGTCTGGCGCCGGTCGTCTCGTCGGACGGCATGGTGGGCTCGCAGCCGACCGGGATCACGGCCGGCGGCTCTCGCGGGTCGCGCGGCAGCAGTTCGCGGACCGGCTCGCGGGCGTCGTCGCGGTCCTCGCAGTCCCGGCGCTCGGTCTCGGGCCGCCTGTCGCGTTCCCTGTCGGGGAGTTCGGGCTCGCGGTCGGTGTCGGTGCGCAGCTCCGGCTCGACGACGGGTTCCTCCAGCCGCGGCCGGCTCGGCGCCGGTCTGGTGCAGGTGCCGGGGGTGCCGCGGCCCGACCCGCGCGAGATGGTCCTGGAGAACCCGGAGGTGCCCGAGCGCAAGCGGTTCTGCTCGCGCTCCGACTGCGGTGCGCCGGTGGGGCGTTCGCGCGGAGACAGGCCGGGGCGCACGGAGGGCTTCTGCACCAAGTGCGGCCACCCGTACTCGTTCGTGCCGAAGCTGCACGCGGCCGACATCGTGCACGGCCAGTACGAGGTCGTGGGCTGTCTGGCGCACGGCGGGCTCGGCTGGGTCTACCTCGCCGTCGACCGCGCGGTCTCCGACCGCTGGGTGGTCCTCAAGGGCCTCCTGGACACCGGGGACCAGGACGCGATGGCGGCCGCGATCTCCGAGCGCCGCTTCCTCGCCGAGATCGAGCACGCCAACATCGTGCGCATCTACAACTTCGTCGAGCACCTGGACCAGCGCACCGGCTCCCTCGACGGCTACATCGTCATGGAGTACGTGGGCGGCAAGTCCCTCAAGGAGATCGCGAACGGGCGCCGTACGGCGGACGGCAAGCGGGACCCGCTGCCGGTGGAGCAGGCCTGCGCGTACGGCATCGAGGCGCTGGAGGCCCTCGGGCACCTGCACAGCCGCAACCTCCTGTACTGCGACTTCAAGGTCGACAACGCGATCCAGACCGAGGACCAGCTCAAGCTGATCGACATGGGCGCGGTGCGCAGGATGGACGACGACGAGTCGGCCATCTACGGCACGGTCGGCTACCAGGCCCCCGAGGTCGCCGACATCGGCCCCTCCGTGGCCTCCGACCTCTACACGGTCGCGCGCACCCTGGCGGTGCTCAGCTTCGACTTCCAGGGCTACACGAACGTCTTCGTGGACTCGCTGCCGGACCCGGACACCATCGACGTCTTCCGGCGGTACGAGTCCTTCTACCGGCTGCTCGTGCGGGCCACCGACCCCGACCCGGCCCGCCGCTTCGCCTCCGCGGAGGAGATGTCGGAGCAGCTGACCGGCGTCCTGCGCGAGGTCGTGGCCCTGCAGACGGGCCGCCCGCGCCCCTCGCTGTCCACGCTGTTCGGGCCCGAGGTCAAGGTCACGGACACGGAGTTGTTCGTCAGGCTGGACGGTGACGTCTCCCGGCTGGGGGCGCGCGCCGTGCCCGTACGGGGCGGGAAGGGCGCCTCCGTGCCCGCCCCGAGGCCGAACGGCGCACCGCCGCCACCGCGCCCCGGAGCGTCCCTGGTCAAGCCGCTGAACACGGCCGCCACCGCGCTCGCGCTGCCCGTCCCGCGCGTCGACCCGGGCGACCCGAACGCCGGCTTCCTGGCGGGTCTGCTGACGTCCGCGCCCGGGGAACTGATCACGGCGCTCGCGGCGGCCCCCAGCGAGTCCGTGGAGACGAGGCTGCGGCAGATCCGGGCCCGGCTGGAGAGCGGCGACTCGTACACGGCGCTGGAGGTCCTGCGGAAGCTGGAGGAGCAGCGGCCCGACGACTGGCGGGTGGTCTGGTACCGGGGCGTGGCGGCGCTGGCGACCGGCGACCACGAGGGCGCGGCGCTGTCCTTCGACGCGGTCTACGACGCGTTCCCCGGCGAGCCCGCGCCCAAGCTGGCGCTGGGCGTCTGCGCGGAGGTGCTCGGCCAGCTGGACAACGCGGCGGAGTACTACCGCCTGGTGTGGACGACCGACCCCAGTTATGTGAGCGCGGCGTTCGGTCTGGCGCGGGTCCAGCTGGCGGCCGGCGACCGGCGGGGCGCGGTGCTGACGCTGGAGTCGGTGCCGGAGTCGTCGATCCACTACACGGCGGCGCGGGTCGCGGCCGTACGGGCGCGGCTGCGGCACCGGATGGCCGAGGAGGCCGCCGCGCCCGGTTTCCTGGACGAACTGACCGCCGCCGCCGGGCAGGTGGAGGCGCTGGACGGATACGGTCTGGACGCCGTGCGGCGCGAGCAGTTGTCCACAGAGGTCCTGGGCTGTGCGCTGGACTGGGTACTCTCCGGTAGCCAGGGTTCCGCACCTGCCGGGGGCGGACGTGCGCTGCTGGGCAGCGAGCTGGACGAGCGAGGCCTCCGCTTCGGTCTGGAGCGTTCGTACCGGATGCTTGCCAGACTCGCGCAGGGCGGCGAGGAGAGGATCGACCTGGTGGAACGTGCCAACCGTTACCGCCCCCGGACGTGGGTGTGAGGATGTCCCAGATGCCCCAGCCGACGGCTCTTTCGAGGTGCCCCAGTTGCGAGGAGCCCCTGGAGTCGGGTGACCGTTTCTGCGGTGCGTGCGGGTTCGACCTGTCGGCGGTGTCCGCACCGCCCCAGGACACCCCCACGATCACGATGAACGGCGCGGCGCCCCGCCCCCCTTCGGAGGTCTCGTCCGTGGACTGGCCCGACGCACCCGAGCGGGGCAGTTCCGGCGCGCCCGCCCCGGTCCACCTGCCGACGGACATCCCCGGCACGGACTCGGGCGGCTCGGAGCTGCCGGCCGCCCACCCGGCCGCCGGTGCGGTGTCCGAGCCCCGCCCCGCGGCCGCTCCCGGGGCGCGGCCTCCCGCCGCCTTCGGTCCCGCGCCCTCGGCCACCCCCGCTCCGGGGCACCCCGAGGCCGCCTCCCCCGCCGCGCCGGGCGCCGAACAGCTGGGCGTCGGGGGCGAGTCGGCCGGGGTGCGCTTCGACCGGCCCGCCGAGCCGGACGAGTACCCGCTGGCCCCGCCCGGATCGGCGCCCGCCGATCCGCGCACCGCCGACCTCGGGACGCCGCCCGCCGGCACCAAGCTCTGCGTGGCCTGCCGCGCCGGTCACGTCGACCGGGACGGCTACTGCGAGAACTGCGGGCACGCCCAGCCCCGCGAGCGCGACCACATGGAGCAGGAGCTCGCCGCGGTGGCCGCGGTCAGCGACCGCGGGCTGCGCCACCACCGCAACGAGGACGCGTTCACGCTCTCCTCGACCGCGCTGCCCGACGGTTCGCCCGCCGTCGTCGCCATCGTGTGTGACGGTGTCTCCTCGGCGACCCGCCCCGACGAGGCGTCCCTGGCCGCTTCCCGCGCCGCGGGCGAGGCGCTGCTGGAGTCGCTGCCGCAGGGCACGCATCCGCAGCAGGCGATGCACGAGGCGATCATCGCGGCCTCGCACGCCGTCAACGCCCTCGCGGAGGACCCCGGTTCGGCCCGCGAGCACACCCCGCACCAGAACGCCCCGGCCTGCACCCTGGTCGGCGCCGTCGTCACCAGCAGTCTGCTGACCGTCGGCTGGGTCGGCGACAGCCGCGCCTACTGGGTGCCGGTCGACCGGAGTTCACCGCCGGCCCGGCTCACCGAGGACGACTCGTGGGCCGCGCAGATGGTCGCCGCGGGCCTGATGAACGAGGCGGAGGCCTACGCCGACGAGCGCGCCCACGCCATCACGGGCTGGCTCGGCGCGGA
Organism: Streptomyces sp. NPDC028308; assembly: GCF_055565855.1. Lineage (NCBI taxonomy): Bacteria > Bacillati > Actinomycetota > Actinomycetes > Kitasatosporales > Streptomycetaceae > Streptomyces > Streptomyces sp. NPDC028308. Next base: position 407,794 of record NZ_JBVHTO010000001.1, on the reverse strand, counting down.
CGCCTACGAACTGGAGCCGCACACCGCCTCCTTCAAGCCCGACCGGCCGGGTGTGGTGGTGGTCTGCACCGACGGGCTGTGGAACTACGCCGAGGCCGCCGAACACATGGCCGAGGTGGTCCCCCTCGACGCGGCGGCCCGGCCCCTGCACAGCGCGCAGGTGCTGGTCGGTCACGCCTTGGACGGCGGGGGCCACGACAACGTAACAGTGGCCGTCGTGCCGTTCCCCGCACCCTCTCAGGGGGCAGGATCGGCCTGAGGCCGCAGCACGGGGAACGGTCTCGGACCGGAGGGGACCGGTCCGCATATCGTCGTCGTTCCGCCCGCCGCGGGAAGCGGCGGCGCGGGATGTCTAGGGGGAGCAGAGAAGGCATGGCCAATTTCTCGAAGTCGAATGTGCCGCAGTTCTCGGTGGACGTGTACCAGAACGAGTACCTGCCGGAGGGCGGCCGCGAGGTCAACGCGATCGTCACGGTGAGCGCGACCGGCGGCGGCACCGTCGGCAGCGCGATCGCCGCCCCGCACCTGTACCCGGCCGGGCAGGCGCCCGACGCCGCGGTGGCGATCATGGTCGACTGCTCGGGCTCGATGGACTACCCGCCGGCCAAGATGCGCGGCGCGCGCGAGGCGACGGCCGCCGCGATCGACGCGGTCCGCGACGGCGTCCACTTCGCCGTGATCTCCGGCACACACGCCGCCCAGGAGGTCTACCCCGGAAACGGCGCGCTCGCGGTGGCGGATGCCCGGACCCGCGACCAGGCGAAGCAGGCCCTGCGCAGGCTCAGCGCCGGCGGCGGGACCGCGATCGGCACCTGGCTGCGTCTCGCCGACCGCCTGCTGTCCTCGGCCGACGTGTCGATCCGGCACGGGATCCTGCTCACCGACGGGCGCAACGAACACGAGTCCCCGGAGGACCTGAAGGCCGCCCTGGACTCCTGTGCGGGCCGTTTCACCTGCGACGCCCGGGGAGTCGGCACGGACTGGGAGGTCAAGGAGGTCACCGCGATCGCCTCCGGGCTGCTGGGCACCGCCGACATCGTCGCCGACCCCGCGGCCCTGTCCGCCGACTTCACGCAGATGATGGAGACGGCCATGGGCAAGGAGGTCGCGGACGTCGCGCTGCGGCTGTGGACGCCGGTCGGCACGGAGATCAAGTTCGTCAAGCAAGTGGCTCCCACCGTCGAGGAACTGACGCACCGTCGCACCGAGGCCGGCCCGCGCGCCGGCGACTATCCGACCGGCTCCTGGGGGGACGAGTCCCGCGACTACCACGTGTGCGTGGAGGTCCCCTCCGCGGGCATCGGCCGGGAGATGCTGGCCGCCCGCGTCTCCCTGGTGATCCCGCAGAGCGACGGGAGCGTGCAGAACCTCGGCGCGCAGGGTCTCGTACGGGCGGTGTGGACCGAGGACATGGTGGCGTCGACGTCGATCAACCCCCAGGTCGCGCACTACACAGGTCAGGCCGAACTGGCGCAAGTCATCCAGCAGGGACTGGATGCGCGCAAAGCGGGAGATGTCGACGGGGCGACGGCCAAGCTGGGCCGAGCCGTCCAGCTCGCGAGTGCGTCCGGCAACGCCGATACTGCGAAACTGCTTGCGAAGGTGGTGGACGTCGTCGACGCGGCGGCGGGTACTGTGCGATTGAAGGCACGGGTCGAGGAGGCGGACGAAATGACCCTCGAGACCCGGTCCACAAAGACTGTTCGTGTAAAGAAGTAGCGAGCCCGGCCCCTCCAGGGGACCGGAGAAACCCGGCCGAACCGGCCGGAAAAGGAGAGGGGGAAGCGCCGACATGCCGACCTGCCCGAACGGACACCAGTCGGGTTCCGACGACTGGTGCGAGGTCTGCGGTCACCGCATGGCCGGTGCCGTGCCCCCGCCTCCGCCCCCACCGCCCGCCGGTTACGGCTACCCGCCGCCCGGCTCGCCGCCGCCCGGTGCGGGCGGCCGGCCCGGTGGCGGTCCGGGAGGCGGACCCTTCTCCGCCGCGCCCGAGCACGAGCCGCAGCTGTGCCCGCAGTGCCGCACGCCCCGCGAGGGCGGCGCGCCCTTCTGCGAGGAGTGCCGGTGGAACTTCCTGACCAACACCGCGACCTCGTACACCCCGGCCGCACCGCGCCCGCCGGCGCCGGGCCCCGGGTCCCCGGGCGGTCCCGGTCCCGGTCCCGCGCAGCGCTTCCAGCCGCAGCCCGGCCCGTCCTACGCCGGCGGCGGCGGTGACGCGTACGACTACCAGAGCTCGCGTCCCTCGCAGATGAACCGGCCCGCCGAGCCCATCCCGCCCTTCGGCCAGGAGCCCTCGGGCCCCTCCGGCTTCGGCGACCCCGCACGTCCGGCCCAGCCCGGTTTCCCCGGCGACCCCTCGCGGCCCGCTCAGCCCGGTTTCCCGGGCGATCCGGGCCGTCCCGTCCCGCAGCAGTCCGGCGGTCCCGGCGCCCCGCAGGCGTTCCAGCAGCAGAGCCCGCCCGCTCCGCCCGCCTTCCCCGGTGAGCGGCAGCAGCCGCAGGGCCGGCCGCAGACCGGTGGCCCCGCCTTCGGCGGCGACGACGACTGGGTGCTGCCTCCGCCGTCCGGCGGCCAGAGCGGTCACGGCGGCCAGGGCGGACCCGACCAGGGCCGGGGACAGGGCGGCTACGGCTACCCGCAGCCCGGCGCGACCCAGGCGCCTCCCGGCCCGGGCGGCGGCTACCAGCAGCAGCCACTCACCTGGACCGCGACGATCGGCCCCGACCGCGCGTACTTCATGGCGATGATGCAGCGCTCCGGCCCCGAGGCCGCGGGTCTCAACCTGCCCGCGTACTCGCCCGAGCAGCAGCGCCCGCTCACCGGCAACCAGCTCACCATCGGCCGCCGCCGCCACTCCACCGGCGACACCCCCGACATCGACCTGTCGGTGCCGCCGGAGGACCCGGGCGTCTCGCACCAGCACGCGGTCCTGGTCCAGCAGCCGGACGGCAGCTGGGCGGTCGTCGACCAGAACTCCACCAACGGGACGACGGTCAACGGCGGCGAGGAGCCCATCCAGCCCTTCGTGCCCGTACCGCTCCAGGACGGCGACCGCGTCCACGTCGGCGCCTGGACGACGATCACCATCCGCCGGGGCTGACCGGGGCCTCCCGGCTCCGGAAAGCCCCGTACGGCGGACGCGCGGGGCTCGTACGGCCGCGGGTCAGCGCAGTGGCCAGGCGTACGGCCCCGCGGGGTCGTCCAGCCACGCCCAGGCGTCCGCGCCGCTGACCGTCACGCCGAACCGCTCCCGCGTCGGCTGGTGCTCGCGCTCCCACAGGACGTACGCCTCGTACGGGTCGAGGCGGCCCGCCGTCAGCGTCAGCAGGAACCGGAACAGGTCGTCCGTCCTCGCCCGGTGCGGCAGCCCGTCGAGCTGGGGCGGCTCCGGCTCGGGCGGGGTGTCCCCGCGCAGCGGCACGAAGAAGGCGGGCGTGTGCAGGAAGTGCCCCTCGGCGTGCCGGCCGTCCCGTACCCGCAGGGCGATCAGGCCGGTGGCCAGCGGCCCCAGGATGCGGGCGCCCGGGGCGCACTGCGGGAGCCAGGCCCGCGGGATCGACGTCAGCGTGCAGGTCACGATGATCCGGTCGAACGGCGCGCGCTCCGGGACCCCCCGGGCTCCGTCGCCCGTGACGACGGCCGGGTGGTGGCCGGCGGTGGCCAGATGCCGTCGCGCCGAGTCCGTGATCTCCGGGTCGAGGTCGACGGTGGTGACGAGGTCGTCGCCGAGCCGGTACGAGAGCAGCGCCGCGTTGTACCCGGTGCCGGCGCCGATCTCCAGGACCGTGTGCCCGTCCCGTACCGCCAGCTCGGTCAGCATCTTCGCCATCAGCGAGGGCTGGCTGCTGGAGGAGAGCAGCTCCCCGTCCCGCACCCGCGTCGCCAGCGGGGCGTCGGCGTACGCCCCGCGCAGCCAGCGCTCCCGTCTGCGCCGGTCGGGGTCCTCCCCCCACATGCGCTCGTAACCGCCCAGGACGCCGACGTAGTAGTACGGCACGAAGAGGTGCCGCGGGACCGCCTCGAAGGCCTCCCGCCACACCGGGTCCGCGGCCCAGGCCCCGCTCGCCTCGATCTCGCGCACCAGCGCCGCCCGCGCGGACGCGGCGAGGTCGTCCAGGCCGGGGTCGAGAGCGTGGGCACCCATACCTCCACTGTGCTGCCGGACGGCCCGCGACGCGAGTACCGGAGCCCCGCGGTCCGTAAGAAGCGGCCCCCGGCCGGCCCGCAGCACCCGGGCCGGTGCGAAGCGACCTAGGTCTTGAGTCCTCGGTCGGCGCGTCTGAGACGATGGACGGGTGAATGAGATCCGGCGCGGCACGCTTCAGGAGCAGACCTTCTACGAGCAGATCGGCGGCGAGGAGACCTTCCGCCGCCTCGTGCACCGTTTCTACGAGGGCGTCGCCGAGGACCCGCTGCTGCGGCCGATGTATCCCGAGGAGGACCTGGGCCCCGCCGAGGACCGGCTGACGCTGTTCCTGATCCAGTACTGGGGCGGCCCGACGACGTACAGCGAGAACCGCGGCCACCCCCGGCTGCGGATGCGCCACGCCCCCTTCACCGTCGACCGGGCCGCGCACGACGCCTGGCTGCGGCACATGCGCGTCGCCGTCGAGGAGCTCGGCCTATCCGAGGAGCACGAGCACACCCTGTGGAACTACCTGACGTACGCGGCGGCCTCGATGGTCAACACGGCCGGCTGACCCACGGCACGTCCGGTTGCCCGTACCCGGCCGCAGAGAGGACCTGGCCGGGTACGGCGCCCACCCGTAGGACGTGGCAGGGTACGGAGCGGCCGGTCAGCGGACGCTGACGTCCAGTGCGCCAAGTCCCGCCCTGCGTACGGCTATCGAGCCGTACGGTGTGCGCAGTCTGAGCCACGCTCCCGACGAGTACAGCCCCAGCGGCTCCTCGTCCGGTGCCGCCGCGCGCGCGGGACGCAGGAACCCGAGTGCCTGTGCGGCGTGCGCAGCCCGCACCGGGAGTCCGCTGTCGCCGAGCGGCCGGGACCAGATCTCCCGCCCGATCCTGTCGAGTTCGGCACGCGTACGCCGGTCGGCCGCCAACTCCTGCGTACGCGACCGGAATTCGGCCACCGCCTCGGCGACCGTCGCCCGCACCTCGGCCGGTTCAGGAAGCCCGGGCTCCGGCCGCCAACCGCCGCGGGGCGGCAGCAGTCCGGCCCAGGGCGGTCCGGTGACGGCGGCCGGCACGGTGACCGTGGCAGCCGTGTCGTCGAGCGACTCCAGGAGTTCACCCGCGGAGACGGTCACGTCCAGCGAGTCGTCGAGCCCGCTCTCGTACGGCTTGGCGAGCCGCGCCGCACGGACGGCCAGGACCTCGAACGACGGCGGCCGTCCGAACACGGCGAGCGCGGTGCCGGACACCTGGAGGCGCACGGCGGCGGCGCGGTCGTAGTGGATCAGCCTGGCCAGGAAGGCGGCGAGGTCCGCCGCCTCCCCCTCGTCGGCCAGATGCAGGACCGTCATGCCGCGACGGCCTCGGCGCGGTCGTCCTGGTACTCCAGCAGGAACTCCCGCTCCTCCGCGGTGATGCGGCGCGGGCGCTGCGCCTCGAAGTCGAACGGCACTATGACCGTCTGGGCCCGGACGTACACCTGGTCCGGGTCCTTGACCTCGTAGGCGAGCGTGAACGACGCCGCCCTTATCTGCGTCACCCAGAGCTCGATGTCCACCGGCGCGTGCCGGTGGACGAGCTGGCGCTTGTAGTCGATCTCATGGCGCGCCACCACGGACCCCTGCTGGAAATCCTTGTCCGGGCGGAACAGGAAGTCGATACGCGCTTCCTCCAGGTAGCGGAGGAACACCACGTTGTTGACGTGGCCGTACGCGTCCATGTCCGCCCAGCGCAGCGGGCAGCGGTAGATGTGCCGCAAGATCAGCCCCGGGTCAGCTTCTTGTAGGTGGCGCGGTGCGGACGGGCGGCGTCCGGGCCGAGCCGCTCGACCTTGTTCTTCTCGTACGACTCGAAGTTGCCCTCGAACCAGAACCACTTGGAGTCGCCCTCGTACGCGAGGATGTGCGTCGCCACCCGGTCCAGGAACCACCGGTCGTGGGAGACGACCACGGCCGCACCCGGGAACTCCAGCAGCGCGTTCTCCAGGGAGGAGAGCGTCTCCACGTCGAGGTCGTTCGTCGGCTCGTCGAGGAGCAGCAGGTTGCCGCCCTGCTTGAGGGTCAACGCCAGGTTCAGGCGGTTGCGCTCACCACCGGAGAGGACGCCGGCCGGCTTCTGCTGGTCCGGGCCCTTGAAGCCGAAGGCGGAGACGTAGGCACGCGAGGGCATCTCGACCTGGCCGACGTTGATGTAGTCCAGCTCGTCCGAGACGACCGCCCACAGCGACTTCTTCGGGTCGATGTTCTCGCGGCTCTGGTCGACATACGAGATCTTGACCGTGTCGCCGACCTTGATGGTGCCGGAGTCCGGCGTCTCCAGGCCCTGGATCATCTTGAACAGCGTGGTCTTGCCGGCGCCGTTCGGGCCGATGACGCCCACGATGCCGTTGCGCGGCAGCGTGAAGGAGAGGTTGTCGATGAGGACCTTGTCACCGAAGGCCTTGCTGAGGTTGTCGACCTCGACCACGATGCTGCCCAGACGCGGGCCCGGCGGGATCTGGATCTCCTCGAAGTCCAGCTTCCGCATCTTGTCCGCCTCGGCGGCCATCTCCTCGTAGCGGGACAGACGCGCCTTGGACTTGGCCTGCCGGCCCTTGGCGTTGGACCGCACCCACTCCAGCTCTTCCTTGAGCCGCTTGGCGCGCTTGGCGTCCTTCTGGCCCTCGACCTTGAGGCGGGAGGCCTTCTTGTCGAGGTAGGTGGAGTAGTTGCCCTCGTAGGGGTGCGCGCGGCCGCGGTCCAGTTCGAGGATCCACTCGGCCACGTTGTCGAGGAAGTACCGGTCGTGGGTGACGGCGACGACGGTGCCGGGGTACTTCGCGAGGTGCTGCTCCAGCCACTGCACGGACTCGGCGTCCAGGTGGTTGGTGGGCTCGTCGAGGAGCAGCAGGTCGGGGGCTTCGAGGAGCAGCTTGCACAGCGCGACGCGGCGGCGCTCACCACCGGAGAGGTTGGTGACGGGCCAGTCGCCGGGCGGGCAGCCCAGGGCGTCCATGGCCTGCTCCAGCTGGGTGTCCAGGTCCCACGCGTTGGCGTGGTCGAGGTCGTCCTGGAGCTTGCCCATCTCCTCCATGAGCGCGTCCGAGTAGTCGGTCGCCATCAGCTCGGCGACCTCGTTGAAGCGCCGGAGCTTGCCCATGATCTCGGCGGCGCCGTCCTGCACGTTCTCCAGGACCGTCTTCGACTCGTCCAGCGGCGGCTCCTGGAGGAGCATGCCCACCGAGTAGCCCGGCGACAGGAAGGCGTCGCCGTTCGACGGCTGCTCCAGGCCGGCCATGATCTTCAGAACGGTGGACTTACCGGCGCCGTTCGGGCCGACCACACCGATCTTCGCTCCGGGCAGGAAGCTCAGGGTGACGTCGTCGAGAATCACCTTGTCGCCGTGCGCCTTGCGCGTCTTGCGCATGGTGTAAATGAACTCAGCCAAGAGAAACCGTCCGGACGCTTGAAATCGGCAGTGGGCAGATACACCCCATCTTGCCTGACGGCCACCCCTGGATGGAAACCAGTCTCATCGGGGGTCCGTGACCTGCGCCTCCGGACCCGCCTTCTCCGCCGAGCCGATCACGCACTCTCTGTTGTGGGCATTGCATCCACTTTGGTCACAATTTCGGATAGATCTCGATACCTGTGGGGTGCCTGAGAAACGTGGGGCGAGGACAGGCGACGGTCCGCAACGCTCTGCACCCACCCGGCACCCGCCCCGAAGCCGACCGCCCCGCCCCGGGGGCCTGTCTCCCTGCCCAGATGTCAAGGTGCCGTGTGCTCGGTCCCGCGCGCTCAGTCCTGTGCGGGCGCCTTCTTGCGGAGGAGCAGCAGGGCCGTCCCGCCGATCACCAGCAGGCCGATGGCGGTGCCCGCGATCATCGGGGTGGCACCGGAGCTGCCGGTCTCCGCGAGGTCCGTCCCCCCGGTGGTCGAACCACCGCCCGCGGTCGCCGGGCTCGGCTCACTGAGCGTCTGGGTCGCGTCGCCGCCGGCGCCGCCCTCGGTCTCGCAGTCGAGCACGCCCGTGAACCGCTTCTGGAAGCCGTTCGGCCCCTTGATCGTGAAGTCGTACGCCTGGTCCTCCTGGAGCGGGATGGTCACCGTCTGCGACTCCCCCGCCTCGATGGTGTGCTCCAGCCCCATCAGCTCGAAGGTGAACGCCTCGTCGCCCTTGTTGGCCGCCGTGATGTCCACACCGCCCTCGGCGCAGTTCTTCTCGGCGGACAGGGCGGGTATGGCGCCCTTCTCCGCCCAGTTCGCACTGGCCGTCGCGGAGACCGTGGACTCACTCGACCCCGCGAGTATCTGCGTCTGGCTCCGGGTTTCGGAGGTGAACGCACGACCGACCGGCACGGTCGTCGACGCCTGCACGCCCACGGCCGCGGACCCGTCCGGCGTGTCCTCCGGCACGTCGAAGTAGAGCCGGCTGCCGTTCCTGGCCGAGGTGACCGGCTTCCCGTCCCGGTCGACGACCCGCACCCCGGCGGCTGCCGCGTCCGCCGGCGGCGTCACCGTCACGCTGTCCGCGTTCGTGCGCACCGTCACAGGGCCGAGCTTCTCGCCGGCGTGACCGGAGACCGCCGGCGGATCGAGGGTTAGCGAGGCCTTGGGCTCCGCGAGGTTCCGCGCGCTCTTGTGGAGGTAGTCCGCGAGCTTCTCGGCCCGCGGGCTGACCGCGTCGACGTCCGCGCCGTCCGAGTACCGCCAGATGGCCACCTGGGTGCCGGCCGCCGCGTCCTGCTCGGTGAGGCCGCTCGTCCCGGCCTCGCGGGCCAGCGCCGCGAGATCGTTGACCTGCGGGTAGGAGTTCTGCAGGATCCAGCGGATCCTGCCCGCGTCCGGGTTGCCGCTCAGCGACGTGCCGCTCCAGGGGGTCTCCTGGTACTTGGCGTCCTTCTGCGTCGGGTTGTACAGGTCGACGCAGTAGGTCTGCAGCATCCCGCCGTTGTCGACCGACATCTCGAAGAGTCCCGCGGAGACCTGGAGGTCCTCGGCACCGTCGTGGATCACGGCGTCGCCGTACGTCTTCAGGCCGCCTATGGTCGCTGTCGCGCCGCCCTGACTCTGCGGCGCCTCGTCGGCGACGGCCGCACCGGCGGTGGCCAGAACCCCCGCGGCGAGCAGCCCCGACACGAACGTCGCGGCGGTGAGGCGAGCGGCGCCCCGTCCGCGCGCGGACGACGCAGAGAACCAAGAAAACACAGAATTCCCCTCCGAGCAGGACCCGTTGACGTGGGGGAACGGTCCCACCAGCAGAATCAGAAGCCCCATGAGCTATGCCCGGCATCCTAGGGAGACGGCACACCGCTCTCCCCAGTCATGTCATCCGATAACCGATCCGACTCGGAATCGTTATCGGCTGGGCAGACCCTGTGAGCTGGGCTTATCGACAAATCCACCAGGACCGTACGGAAAGCGGACGCCGACGGGCCGTCCCCCGGTCAGCCCGGTCCGACACCTGACATCACGTCACCGGGACGGGTTCCGGTTGCTCCTGGGCCGCCACTTCGCTCCGGATGCCGGGCTCCGTCTCCCAGTTGGGCTCCGGCCGGGACGCGACGGAAACCGCCGCCTCCCCCTCCCTGGACGGGCGCCGGAACGCCGACGTCCCCCGTGACAGGTCGTGACCGACCGCCACCGCGTCGATGTCCGCCGACGTCCAGCTCTGGCCGTCCCGCACCTCGGTGCGCACCTTCAGCCGGCCCTGCACGACGACCGGATCGCCCACCGAGAGGGACGCCCCCACGTTCGTCGCGAGCGCCCGGTTGGCCCACACCGTGAAGAAGTTGGTGTGCCCGTCCGTCCACGTGCTCTTCTCGCGGTCCCAGTAACGCGCCGTCACGGCGAGCCGGAACCGCGCCGACGCCCCCGAAGCCAGTTCCCGGTACACGGGCTGCGTCGCCACGTTCCCCACCGCGCACACCATCGTCTCGTTCATCCCGAACCCCTCCCTCACCCCGGCTGCCGCGCCGGGCGGATACGCGTACGGGCCCGGCCCGTACGGCTGCGTCTGCCGCGGCGACCGCGTCGGTGCGATCGCCGCGGATTCAGACTGCCTCCGCCGGGCCGGACCCGCTGAGAGCTGTGGGCCACCGGCCGATTGTGGACAACGCCGCCACCCGAACGAGTAGTTCCGCTCCCCGCGCACACTCTCCGTGCCCGGACGTACTACCCGTGCCCGTCGCCTCTCTCCCCCCGCCCCGAAAGCTCAACGCCCGTACGGCACACCCGCCCTCGCCCGGGACCCGTCTCCGCCTACACCCGCGTCCCCACGACCCTCCCGTACTGCTCCCGCACCTCGCGGTACCGCAGCAGTTCCGCGGCCACGGGATCGAGTACGCGGGCCCGTCCGCACCCGGCCGCCGCCTCCCGCAGCCGCCGTTCCGCCTCCAGCCCGTATCTGCGGGCCGGGCCGCGCGCGGCCAGTTTGCTGCTCCACTCGACGACCGGGCCGCCGACGATGCCCGCCACCATCAGCAGCACCGGCACACCGAGATTGGGCGACATGAACCCGATGATCTGGCCCAGCAGCCACAGGCCGCCGACCACCTGAAGGATCGTCATGGACGCCTGGGCGAACACGGCGACCGGCCACCAGCCGGGACGGGGCGGCCGGCCGGGAGGTCCCCCCGCGCGCACCGCCAGCTCGTCCAGCGCCTCAGGGAGCCCCTGAGCGCCCCGTGCGGCCGCCTCGCGCACCGCCTGCGCCCAGGGCGCCGGGAGCCCGTACGCGGCCCGCTCGGCGACCGTACGCACCGCCTGCTCGACGCGCTGGCGCGCGGTGCACTCCTCGTCCGCGGGAGCCCGCACGGGCAGCCGTCCGGTAGGGGGTTCGCGCCGGTCCTGGTACCACCTCCACAGCCGCAGCCAGGGCGTGCCGCAGGCACGGTTGGCGTTGCGCAGCCAGGCGCGTTCGGCCGCGTCGCCGGCGGCCGTCGCGCCCACCGCGTCCGCGAGCCGGTCGGCGAACTCGTCGCGCGCCTCCTCGCTGAGCCCGGCGCGCCTGCCCGTGGAGTAGACGGGCCACAGTCGGGCCGCGGCCACGTCCAGGTCGGCGGCGATCCGGCGGGCCGCGGCGCCCCGTTCGGCCACGAACTGGCCGAGCGCCTCGCGCAGTTCGCCGACTCCCTCCCCGGTCAGTCCGGACACCGCGAGCACGGTGGCGCCGGGCTCGCCGTACTCCCCCAGCGCGATCCCGTCCTCGTCGAGCAGCCGACGCAGGTCGTCGAGGACCTGGTCGGCCGCCTCCCCGGGGAGCCGGTCGACCTGGTTGAGGACCACGAAGGTGACCTCCGCGTGCGCCGCCATGGGCCGCAGATAGCGCTCGTGGAGCACCGCGTCGGCGTACTTCTCCGGGTCGACGACCCAGATGACCGCGTCGACGAGCGCCAGGATGCGGTCTACGTGCTCGCGGTGCTGGACGGCCGCGGAGTCGTGGTCGGGCAGGTCCACCAGGACGAGCCCGCGCAGCTGCGCCTCGGCCTCCGGGCTCTGCAGCGGCCGTCGGCGCAGCCGCCCGGGGATGCCGAGCCGGTCGATGAGCGTGGCGGCGCCGTCGCTCCAGCTGCACGCGATGGGCGCCGCTGTGGTGGGCCTGCGCACGCCGGTCTCCGAGATGGCCACTCCGGCGAGGGCGTTGAAGAGCTGCGACTTGCCACTGCCGGTGGCTCCGGCGATGGCGACCACGGTGTGCTGCCCGGAGAGCTTGCGGCGGGCCGCCGCCTCGTCGAGGACCCGTCCCGCCTCCGCGAGCGTCCTGTTGTCGAGCCGCGCGCGGGAGAGGCCGACCAGTTCGCGCAGGGCGTCGAGCCGCGACCGCAGCGGTCCGTCGTACGCGAGGGGCTCGGGCGGTGCCTGTACGGCGGGCCTGGTCTCGACGGCCGGTACCTCCTGCGGGGTGTCGCTCTCCGACACCCGGCGGGCGATCAGCCCGTCGTCCCAGGCGGGCCCGGCCTCCGTACCGGCGGCCGCGTCGGAGCGGTCCTCGGCGCCCCCGGTGCCCTCGCCGCCCTTCTCGTCCTTGTCGCCGCGGCCCCTCCTGGTGATGAACCTGATCGGCTTGATCGTCCTGCCGGACCCGCCCGCGTCGGCGGACGGTGCGGGCTTGTCCGGCTCCGCGCGGGTCAGCCGCGGGGTGCCCTCCTCGCGCTCCACGCGCGCGTGGACGCCGTCGGAGGGGGCTTTGCCGGCGGACCCGTCCCCGGTGGGCTCACGCCCGGGACGCTCGCCGCCTCCGGGCTCCGCCGGGGACGCGGCCCCGGAACGGGCTTCCCCGGAGAGGCCGTTTTGGGAAGTGCCGTCCCCGGAGGGCTCGTCTCCGGGACGGTCGGCGTGATCCGTGCGGTCAGTGACGGCGGTCACAGCGGTCACCTCTCCTTCTGCAGTACGGACAGCGCGGCGATGAGTTCGGCCTGGGGTTCCGGGTGGACCTCGAGTGCGTCGAGGGGCGCGAGACGGCGTTCCCGCTCGGTGTGGAGCGCCTGGTCGAGGTAGTCGGTGAGGAGGCGGCCGCCGCGGTCCCGCAGCCGCAGGGCGCCGTGCGCGCCGATCCGTTCGGCGAGGCCCTCGCCCGCGACCCGCGCCCGGCGTCCGCCCAGGAGCGTGGTGGCGACCAGCGCGGCCACCACCTCGGCGTCCGGCGCGACGCTCTTGTCGAGGTCGCGGACCTCTTCCTCCGCGTACTCCTCCAGGACCCGCCGCCAGCGCCGTACGGCCATCCCGATGCGGTGCTCGGCACTCTCCAGGGTCGGGTCACGGTCCGTCAGCCCGGGTGCGTCCGCGGCTGGTTCGCGCCGCCACGCCTCGTCGATCCGTTCGTCGGCGGCGGTGACAGCGCACAGCACGAGCGCGGCGAGGCTCTCGACGAGCGCGTCGAGAAGTTCACCGGCGGTGCAGTCCAGCGGGTACGCACGCCACCGCTTCAGCGCGTCCCCGGCGAGCACGGCGCCGGACTGCAGACGCCCCCGTACACGCGCGTACTCGCTGTCGTAGGCGCCGTCCACGGCCGCGGTGAGCCGCAGGGCGGCGGCGTACTGAGCGGCTGCCGCGCCGGCCAGTTCGGGCATCCGGGACTTCAGCGAGTCGAGGACCCCGTAGGCGGTGCGGGCCATCGCCTCGTGGCGGGCCGCGGGGTCCTGGACGTGGTGGGTGAGCCAGGTCCGCAGCGGCGCGACCGCGGTGGCCGGAAGGAGACCGCCGCCCCAGGCGGACTCGGGCAGTTCGGGCACGGTGAAGCGGGGCACGTCGCCGAGCCCGGCCTTGGCGAGCAGCGCGCCGTACTGCCGCGACACCTCGGACACCACCTGGTGGGGCACCCGGTCGAGCACGGTGACCAGGGTCGCCTTGTGCTCCTTCGCCGTCCGCAGCAGATGCCACGGGACGGCGTCGGCGTACCGGGCGGCCGTCGTCACCATGACCCAGATGTCGGCCGCGCAGATGAGCTCGGCGGCGAGGACGCGGTTGTCGGCGACCAGGGAGTCGACGTCGGGCGCGTCCAGCAGAGCGAGGCCAGGTGGCAGCGTGTCGGCGGTCTCGATGCGCAGCACCCGTTCGCCGCGCTCGACCGGTGGGTTCATGTCGTCGCCCGACTCCTGATGGGGCACCCACACGCGCGTGAGGTCGGGCAGCACCCGCATCCCGCTGAACCAGTGATGGTCCTCCGGGTGGCAGACGAGCACCGGGGTGCGCGTGGTCGGCCGCAGCACCCCCGCCTCGCTGACCCGGCGGCCCACGAGGGAGTTCACCAGGGTCGACTTGCCGGCCCCGGTGGATCCGCCCACCACGGCCAGCAGAGGCGCTTCGGGGTCTCTCAACCGGGGCACCAGATAGTCGTCGAGCTGTGCGAGCAGTTCGTCGCGGTTGGCACGCGCGCGTGGAGCCCCCGCCAGGGGCAGCGGGAAGCGTGCGGCGGCGACACGGTCGCGCAGGGCGGAGAGTGCGTCGAGCAGCTGAGGCCGTACGTCCAAGGTCACCACATGCGAAGAATGCCCAATTTTGGAGGCTTTCTGAAGCATATGGGTATGTCTGCGCGCCGACAGGACACAGGGGGCGGAAGGGATGACTGAGGCGCAGGCATAACGAGTGCACAACACCCGGTGCCACAGAGCCCAAAAGCGGTGCACGATTCGTACCTGCCTGCGATTATCAGGACCGCTTCACTGAACCTCCACATCGAGCCACGGAGGGGAAGCACCAAGGGTAAGGACGCGGGAGCCCTATCCTTGTCCCCGGCAAGGTCACGGATCAGCCCACACCCGGGCAGCACCAGGACACAGGCCACCACACCCGGCCCCCGTAGCTCAGTGGATAGAGCAGGCGCCTTCTAAGCGCTTGGCCGCAGGTTCGAGTCCTGCCGGGGGCGCTCCGCCGCCTGGGCGACGTCGCTCGCCCGGCCCCTCACCTGGTCCCGCCCTCTCCGGCCTCGGGCCCCCTCCCTCCGCCCGGCCCCTACGCCCGGCCCCTCCACCTGCGCCCTCTCCGGTAAGGGTGACGCACCGGTGATCGCCGTTACCCAAGGTGACCGGGCGCGTTGAAGGGAAGTGCGGCCGCGTCCGTGCAGTCGCACTCACCGAGTAGAAGGAGAACGTGATGTCTCGCATCGCGAAGGCAGCCACCGTCGCTCTCGGCACCGGCGCCGTGGTGCTCAGCGGGGCCGGCCTGGCCACCGCGGACGCCGGGGCCGCCGCCGCCGCAGCCAACTCGCCCGGCGTCCTGTCCGGCAACGTCCTGCAGGTCCCGGTCCACGTGCCGATCAACCTGTGCGGCAACACCGTCGACGTGATCGGCCTGCTGAACCCCGCCTTCGGCAACTCCTGCGTCAACAAGAGCGACGACAAGCACGACGGCGGTTACGGCCGCTGAACCGGCCTGCATGTGTGCAACGACCCCCGGCAGCGGTACCGCCGGGGGTCTCGCGCGCCAGGCACCGGCACGTCCCTCGCTACGCGTACCGGTAGATCCCGCCGACGTCCTCCATCTGATCCGGCGTCACGTCCCAGGGCGGCAGGGCCTCGTGCCGCGCGACGATCCGTCCGTACTGTGAACTGCCCAGTCCTGGCGGGCTGGCCGGCAGATAGCGCCCTCCCCGGTGCTTGCGCTGCCAGCGGGTCCAGACGAGGTCCACGAAGGCGTGGTGCAGCCAGAAGACCGGGTCGTTGACGGAGGCGCCGCCGAGCATGTGCCCGCCGACCCAGCGGTGGACGCGGTTGTGGTTGCGCCAGGCGGCGCTGCCGCTGCCCGGCCCCCATCCCTCCAGCTTGTTGCGGAACCCGCGCGCCGAGGTCGAGTTCCAGGGCTCGGTGTCGTAGACCGGGTCGTCCAGCGCCCGGGCCAGCTCCGCCGCGGTCGGCAGGTCGATCGGGTTGTGCGGGCGGCCGAAGTCGCGGGTGAGGTACTCGACGTCGGTCACCCCCTCCTTGATCTTCCACTTCCCGTGCCCGTAGGCGAACGGGCCGGTCATGACCCGGTGGTCGGAGGGCCGCCCGTTGCCGCCGAGCAGGTCGCTCGTCCAGGGGGCCGCGGACGGCGTACGGCTGCGGGTCCAGTCCCAGTAGGGCACGCTCACCGAGGAGTCCACCCGCCGCAGGGCACGCTCCAGGTCCAGCAGGAACTTGCGGTGCCAGGGCAGGAAGGACGGCGCCATGTGGGCGGTGCGCAGCTCGTCGTCGCCGTCGGAGACGTAGTACTCGATGTGCGTCCGCACGAATTCGTCGTACTCGCCCCGGCGTTTGACCTCCAGCAGGGCGCCGACGAACCGCCGCCGCTCGGCGCGGGTCAGGGAACTGACGTCCCTACGCGTGTACACCATCGTGCCTCCCCCCTGTGGCGGGGCCGCGCAGCCGCTCGGAGGCGCCGAGCACGTCGACGGCGGCGCGCGCCGCGGCGAGCGGGGTGGGGTAGGACTCGTAGTGGTCGACCATGCTCAGATACGAGCCGTCGGCGCGCCGCATCAGGTGCAGCGGCCGCCCGTCCACGGTGACCTGCCACTGCCCGCTGTCGTAGGCGGCGCGGCCCGCGACGGACCAGACGCCGTGGATGCGGCGGCCGCGGTACGTCTCCTCGAAGGTGTCCGCCACGTCGTGCGGGTCGGACACCACCTCGTCGCCCCCCGAGGGTCTGGAGGCCGCCACGACCGGGACCGCGGACACCGCGACGAGCGAGGCGAACAGCGCGCGCATCGCGTTCCGGCGGGTTCTGTTCCCGACCTCCACCGGACCGGCCGTAGTGACCGGCACTCTGCTGACGGACATCGTTCTCTCCTTGTCGGATCCCGTGGCGGTGGCCGCCCCGGTGGGACGCGGGCGCCGGGGACCGGACCACGGACCCCCGGCCCCCGCCGGTCAGTCCCCGAGCCCGAGATTCAGCCCGGGCGCCGTCTGCAGCAGCGGGGTGAGCACGGCCGCCTGGGGCAGCTTCGGGTCGGGCAGGCCGAGGTGGTCGGCGTTGGGCGCGGTCACCGGGGTGTCGACGGACAGCCCCGGGGTGAGGGTCCTGAGGTCGGAGGCCGGGGCGTCGACCACCAGGTACTCGAATTCCTGTCCGAGGGCCTGCGGGAGGGGCGCCTGGACGTCCGCACCGAGCAGCCCCGCGCTGATCGGAAGCTGCGGGAGGGTGCGCTCGGGCATCAGACGGCCCGTGACGTACCGCGGCCCGTTCGGGCTTCCCGGCACGGGGACCGGCAGCTCCCCGGCGACCCTGGGCAACTCCATGCCGAGAGCGCGCTCGGCGCCGCCCAGCGGTACCGGGACGGGGACGACGGGAGCCGCGGCGGCGGGCGTCGCGGCGGCGCCGACCGAGGCCGCCACACCGGTCAGGACGGCGGCGAGGGTTGCTCGAGTGGTGGACTTCATCTCAGGTACGGTCCCTTTCAGGATTCGGTGCATTGGGTCCGTACCGCGTAACGATCCCGGGAACGGCATCAGCGAAAGATTCCCCCGACGGACGCAGTAATAGGACCGACGGCCATGCGGCTATCGGATCGGTACGACGATCAGCTCGTCCAGAAGTCCCACCAGCGGGTCAGGATCAGCATCCCGATGACGCCGATGTGCACCGCCGGCAGGACCCAGGTGAACTCGGTGAGGAACTGCCTCGCCCAGCGGGGTGCGGGCAGGAACCGGTTCCGTACGTTGAACGAGGTCACGTACCAGAACATGAGGATCGTGGCGACCCACGCCAGACAGCACCACAGGCACAGCGAGTTGATCCGGTACAGCGACTCGAACTGGAGCCACGAGACGAATCCGACGCCGAACAGCGTCCCCGCGTCGAGGAGCAGCCAGTACCAGCGCGGGAAGACGGCACCCGCGAGCAGGCTGACGCCGACGCAGACGACGACGCCGTAGGCGACCAGTCCGAGCATCGGGTTGGGGAACCCGAAGGCGGAGGCCTGGTCGCTCTTCATGATGTTGCCGCAGGAGACGACCGGGTTGAGGCTGCAGCCCGGTACGAAGCCCGGGTCCTCCAGCAGCTTGAACTTGTCGATCGTGATGACCCAGGCGGCGAGGAGACCGGCCGCACCGGTGATCACCAGCAGCAGCGCGAAGGCACGGCCGCCGCCCACCGCCCGCACCTCGGACCGGGCGCCGGCGCCCGTCGCCGGCCCGGTGGTGGCCGCCATCAGCCCTGGGCGGCGCGGGCGGGCAGGAGCACGTGCGCCGCGCTGTCGAGGATGCTCTCGTCACCCGCGAAGGCGGCCAGGTCCTCCGGCGCCACGGGCTTGCCGGGCTCGGCGCCGGGCCACGGGCGGGTGGCGAACAGGAAGTAGGCGTAGCCGCGCCGGCCCACGGCGGCGAGCCACTCCTCGGGGACCACGCACCGGGCGTGGAGGTACGGCATGTCGACCACGGCCTCGCCCCCGTCGACGACGAGGGTCAGCGGCAGGTCCGGCCGCTGGGAGCCGTCGATGATCTGGTCGCCCGTCGACAGGCCGTTGGCGCGCAGGAGTTCCTCGACCGCGGCGGTGGATGCCTCCGGGCCGCCCGCGCCGTCGCCCAGGGTGTAGGCGAGGAGGTAGGGCATGTCGCCGTCGGGGGCGGCGCCGCTGAAGGCCATGACGACGAGCGTGCCGAGTTCGGCGGCGCTGAACGGACGTGTGTCGCTTGAGGCTGAGGTCACCGCAAGACCCTATCCAGGCAACGGAATTCGCCCCGCCGACTCATCACTCGACAGGGTGACACCACAGGGCCGACCACCCGAATGAGGGACGGATGTCGAACAGGGGAGAAGGCCGGCTCCGAGCGTCCGGAACCGGCCCTTCGGCGTCATCGTGTCGCCGGGTGCCGGCGCGTCAACTCACCCGCCGGCGTACGACGTCACTTGTTGACGCACACGTTCCCGGCGGCCGGGTTGAGAACGCCGATGATGTCGACGGTGTTGCCGCAGATGTTGACCGGGATGTGCACGGGGATCTGAACCACATTGCCGGAGAGGACGCCGGGAGAATTGACGGCGGCACCTTCGGCTTCGGCGTCCGCGAACGCGGTGCCCGCGGCGGCCCCCATGGACATTCCCACGGCGGCCACGAACAGAGCGGCCTTCTTGACGGTGTTCATCGTCGGTCCTTTCTTGGAAGGTTTGCTCCAGCCTATAAACGGCCCCGCAAGGCTTTCCGTAAGGACACGCAATAAAATGAACTGATTAACCGTTGACGGGAAGGCCGCCGAGCAGGGTGTCCGAGGGGCTGCTCACCGTGTTCAGGGTCTTCGTCGCGCCCTTCACGGTGCTGAGCGCGGAGTCCTTGTTCTCGGTGTCGAGCGCGTCCGACTGGTGCTTCAGGGGCTGAAGGTCCTCGACGTCCAGCGAACGCTGGCTCGCGATGGTCTCCACCGCGCCGTTCAGGCCGCCGTTCAGGCTGGTGGGCGCGGCGTCGTACGCGAAGGCGGGAGCGGCGGCGCCCGCGGCGACGAGGGAACCGGCAATGACAGCGGCAGCCTTCAGGGGCTTCATCGTGTTCCTTTCTTCGGCAACTCGCGTCGCCAGGAGGAATTCAATACAGGCACTACTTATGCCTGGTCTCTCACTTCGCCCTGGATAACGAGCCCCGTGGCACCCGGAAACCCCGCGCCCGGTAAATTCCTGGACGCCACCCGAATGAACGGCGTGTCTCATTCTCATATAAAACAGCCGTCGGGCTTGGCCCCCCGGGCCGGCCCGACGGCTCCGCTGCCGCGCCGCTCGTCTCAGGCGCCCGCCCCGAGGCCCAGCAGGGAGAGCAGACCGGTCTTGGGGAGGCGGGAGGAGTCGGGCAGGTGCTGCATGCCCGGCATGCTCGACACGTTCGACGGGTTCAACCCGCTCGTCAGGTCCGCCGACTGGGCGGAGTCGGGCAGTGCGGACGTGTTCGGCTCCGTCGTGCTGTTCGCGACCACCGTGGAGACCACGACGTCGACGAGACCGGTCACCAGGCCCGTGGCCGCGGGGACCACCTTGCCGAGGTCCCCCGAGGTGACCGCCTCAAGGAGCTTGTCCAGGCTGCCGCGCAGCTTCGCGAGCGGGTCGTCCTTGACGTCCGTGGCGTCCGTGCCGTCTTCGCTCCCCTGTCCGTCGGCGTCCGCCGCCGGGTCGGACCGCGGTACGGAGGCGGCCTCTTCGGTGATCTGGGCGATCGCGGCCTCGGCCGCGGCACCGAGTTCCTCCGTCTCCTCGTCGGAGAGCCGGGCGTGGTCCGTGGTGAGCACGGTGTCGAGGAGGTCGGTGACCGGGGTCAGCGGGCCGCCGAGTCCGGCGAGGGCCGTGACCTGCGGCAGGAGCCCGTCAGCACCGGGGACGGGAGCGGCCGCGCGGGCGTGGCCACGCGTCGGGGCGCCGTCGGCCGCGAGTGCGGCGGGAGCACCGATCCCGAGCAGGAGCGCGGCGCAGAGTGCGGAGGAGGCGATGCGCCGGGCGGGCAGAACACGCATTGACGTTCCCTTCGATGGTCGCGAGGAGCTTGTGATCACCGTGGGATCGGTGATCTTGCCCTGCAACCGATCGGCCCGCCACCGGTGTCCGCGTGTCGACGCCACCGCGGGCGTCGTCGCTGGTGAGCGCGTTCTCGTCGCGCTGATACCCCATCCGTCCATTCGGGGCAACGCGGACCGGCCGCCCTCCCGTCAGGGGAGAACGGCCGGCAGAAGGGTCCGTACCGGCGTCAGTCGTTGACGCAGACGTTGCCGAACGCGGGGTTCAGCAGGCCGATCACGTCGACGGTGTTGCCGCAGACGTTGACCGGGATGTGGATCGGAACCTGCAGGACGTTGCCCGACAGCACGCCCGGGGAGTTGGCGGCGGCGCCGTGTGCGTCGCTGTCGGCGGCGGCGATGCCGGCGGTGCCCGCCACAGCGGCGGCGGCAACGGAGGTCAGGGCCAGGCCCTTCGCGATACGCGACATGGAGAGGTGCTCCTTGGGGGTCGACACAACATCCGGGCGGATATGCCCGGCGTTGTGTCAACGCGCGGCGCACTCGCGGGTTGTGCCTCCAAAGGAGTGATGTCACAAGTGCCGGGCTTCACCATTCCGACACACTTGGCAGGTTTCACCGATAAATACCGACAACGGCTAGAGTTGCGCTCCTCCCGAGGCCCCTTGGCACCACGGGACGGACGGGGGAACTGACCGACACCTGTGCGATCCGCACGCGACAGTCCGTCCGTCGTTCCAGAACCTTCACAGCTCGGAAGGGCAACGCCGATCATGCGTCATTCCCCGGGTCCTCTGCTGCGCCGTGCCTTGGTGGGCTGCCTCGCCCTGACCTCGCTGTACGCGCCGGCGGGCCACGCGAGCACCGCACCGCCCCCCGCGGAGGCCGAGAGCCTCGCGTTCACGCAGCGGTACCACGCCCTCCAGCACGGCGGGATCGTCCGCGCGGCCAACTCGTCCATCAGCTGCCGTACGGCGCCCGCCCCCTCCCGCACGTCGGGCTCGTCGCCGTGCACGGCCGCGCGGGCGGGCGGGACGGCCGCGAACGACGACTTCGACATGTTCTACATCGACGTCGACAAGGACCCGAACACCTACAACTCCAGCCGGGGCGAGGTCCGTCTGCCGCGGGGCGCGCGGGTCACGTACGCGCGCCTGTACTGGGGCGGGAACCTGCGCGTGGGCGAGCAGAAGCCGCCGAAGGACAACGCGCGCGTGCTGGTCGCCGAGCCCGGCGGCCGGTACAAGGCCGTGCTCGCGGACACCGTCGTCGGACACCGGGTGACACGCGGGGCGGACGCGTTCCAGGCCTCCGCGGACGTCACCGGGCTGGTGCGGGCGAGCGGTTCGGGCCTCTACACGGTGGCGCAGGTCAACGTGGCGATGGGCCGCTCGGCCGCCGGCGCCTGGGGCGGTTGGACGCTGATGGTGGCGTACGAACGGGAGTCGGAACCGCTGCGGCACCTCGCGATGTGGGACGGCTTCGCCCCGCTCGGGCCGGGCGCGGACCAGGTCGTCGGGGTCCGCGGGCTGCCCCTCGCACCGGGAGCCGGCGGCCGGGCGGGACTGGTGGCCTACGACGGCGACGCCGGGCGCGGAGGGGATTCGCTCATGGTGTCGACCGGACGCGGACGGGTGACGGCGCTGAGCGACTCCGCGAACCCCGCGGACGACGTCCTGAACTCGACGATCAGCGAGCCGGGACCGGCCGCCGCCAGGCGCTCGCCCGCCTTCCCCAACACCCTCGGATACGACTCCGACGTCTTCGATCTGGGCACGGCTCTGCGGCGCGGCGGTGACCAGTTGGCCTTCCGGCTCGTTGCGCAGCAGGACGCGGCCTGGGCCGGGGCGCTCTTCGTCGCTGTCGACGCCAAGCAGTGACGCGCTCCCGCCGGCGCCGTCCGTGAGCGAGGAACCGCGTATGCCAGTGTCATCGACCGACCCACCGACGCGGGTCCTGCATGTCACCCAGCCGGTCGACGGCGGGGTCGCGCGGGTGGTCACGGACCTGGTGCGGGCGCAGCTCGCCGCCGGACTGCACGTCACGGTCGCCTGCCCCGAGGGCGGCGGGCTCGCCGACACGCTCCGGATGCTCGGCAGTGACGTACGGCGGTGGCGGGCGACGCGTTCGCCGGGCCGCCGGCTGGCGTCGGAACTGTGGCAGCTCGGCAGGATCGTCGACGAGATGCGGCCGGACGTCGTGCACGCGCACAGCGCCAAGGCCGGACTCGCGGTGCGGCTCGCCCTGCGCGGCCGGGTGCCGACCGTGTTCCAGCCGCACGCCTGGTCGTTCGAGGCGGTCGGCGGCGTCACCGCCTCGGTCGCGCTGCGGTGGGAGCGGTGGGGGGCACGCTGGGCCTCGCGGGTGGTGTGCGTCAGCGAGGCGGAGCGTACGACCGGGGCGCGGGCCGGAGTGGCCGCCCGGTGGCGGGTGATCCCCAACGGCGTGGACACGGCACGCTTCCGTCCGGCGGACGTGCGGAGCGCGCGCTCCGGGATCCCGCTGCTCGCGAAGGCCGGCCCGGCCGGTCCGCTGGTCGTCTGCGTCGGGCGGCTGTGCCGGCAGAAGGGGCAGGACGTCCTGCTGGCCGCGTGGAGTTCGGTGGTCCGGCGGGTGCCGGGGGCCCGGCTGGTACTGGTCGGGGACGGGCCCGACACCCCCGAACTGCGCGCCGCCGCCCCCGACTCCGTGCTGTTCGCCGGGGCCGCCGCCGACGCCGTGCCCTGGTACCAGGCCGCCGATCTGGTGGTGCTGCCCTCCCGCTGGGAGGGGATGGCCCTGGCGCCGCTGGAGGCCATGGCCTGCGAACGCCCCGTCGTCATCACCGATGTCGACGGCGCCCGCGAAAGTCTTCCGCCGGGTCTGAAGGACCGGTGCCTGGTGCCCGCCGAGGCGCCCGGGGCACTGGCCGAGGCGCTGTGCGGCCTGCTGTCCGATCCACCGCTGCGGGAGTCGCTCGGCCGTCGCGGCCGGCACCACGTGCTGGCCACGCACGACGTGCGGCACACGGCCGACGCGGTCGCCGCCGTGTACGGCGAGCTGCTCGTCGCGGAGCCGTCCCGGCGCCGCGGGCGGTCCGCCGCGAAGCCCGCCGGGCACGCCGAGCGCGCGGAGTTCGCCGCGCGCGGGGCACACAACGAGTGCAGGGAGTCCATCCACACGTGACTGCGGAAAGCACCGTTCCCTCCCCCGGCGGACAGCCACGGGAGCACGGATTCTCGCCCGTCTCGGTCATCCCTCCGCGCGAGGCCGCCGACGGCTTCAGATTTCCCGCCGGCCCGCGGACCTCCGTACGGCGGACCGCGCGGTGGCCGCTGCCCGCGGTGGACGCCGGCGCCGCGCTGCTCGCGTCCCTGGCGCTGACCGGGGCCCAGCGCCATCCACTGCTCGTCGGCCTGCTGCTGGCCGCCGTGATCGGCCTGAACGCGCGCGCGTCGCTGTACCGGCCGCCCGCCGTGCCCGCCGTCCTGGACGAACTGCCCGCCGTCTGCGGGCGGATCGTCGTGGGCTGGTGCGTGCTCGCGGCCCTCGTCGCGGCCCTCTCGCCGGCCGACGCGCTGTCCGCGGGGACGCTGGCCGCGGGCTGCGCCGCGCAGTCGGCGGCGAGCTGTCTGGGCCGCGGCGCCGTCCACTGGCGGCGGCGCAGGGCGCTGGTCCGGCGCCCCGAGGCGGCCCTGGTGATCGGTCCCGCCGGCACGGCCCAGCGGGTGGCCGCGGCCTTCCTGCGCCACCCGGCCTGCGGGGTGCGGCCGGTCGGCATCGTGGACCGGCAGCCGTCCGGCGGCGAGGGGCTGCCGGTGCTGACCACCGGCGAGGAGGTGCAGCGGGCGCTCATCCAGAACGGCGTCCAGACCGTCCTCGTCGTCGGCCGCCGCGCCGAACACGCGCCGCTGCTGCGCGCGCTCGGCGAGTCCGGCTGCATGCTGTGGGAGGTCGACGCCGAGTCGCCGTCGTACGACGTGCACGGCGAGCGGCTCGCCGGGTTCTCCTGCCGGCGGCTCAGCGTGGGCGAGCCCCGGGGCGGCGCGGGCAAGCGGCTGCTGGACGTGCTGGTCTCCGGGGCGCTGCTGCTCGCGGTCAGTCCGCTGCTGCTGGTGTGCGCGGTGGTGCTGCGGCTCGCCGACGGGCCCGGTGTGGTCTTCCGGCAGGAGCGCATCGGCAAGGACGGACGGCCGTTCACGCTGTTGAAGTTCCGCACGCACCGGCCCGTCGACGCGCACGAGGCGGCGACCCGGTGGAGCGTGGCGAACGAGCACGAGATGAACCCGTTCTGCCGTTTCCTGCGGCGGACCTCGCTGGATGAGCTGCTCCAGCTGTGGAACGTCTTCTGGGGCGACATGAGCCTGGTCGGCCCGCGCCCCGAACGCCCTTATTTCGTCGCCAAGTTCAGCCAGACGTATCCCGGTTACGCGACCCGCCACCGGATGCGGACCGGCATCACCGGGCTCGCCCAGGTGCACGGTCTGCGCGGCGACACCTCCATCGAGGACCGCTGCCGCTTCGACAACGCCTACATCGACAACTGGTCGCTGTGGCAGGACGTCTGCATCCTGCTGCGCACCGCGGTCGCGCTCGTCCGTCCGACGGGGAGCTGACCAGGTGAGGGTCAGGTGGACGCCCGTCGTGCCGGTGCTGGCGGTGGTCGCGATGCTCGCGCTGCCGGTCGCGCCCGGCGGGGAGGGCGGCGCGACCGTCGCCGACGCCGTCTCCGGGCTCCTGGTGGCGTACTGCGTGGTCCGTCTCCTGCGGCAGCGACGGCGGCCCCTGACACCGTCCGCCGCCGTGATCCTCGCGCTGCCCGTCGCCGGTTTCGCGGTGGCGGCGGTCGGCGCGGTGTCGCCCGGGGCGGGGCTCACCGGGTTCGCCCGCTATCTCCAGGTCTTCGTGCTGGTGCCGGCCGCGGTGGTGCTGGTGGTGCGGGACCGGCGCGACTTCCGGCTGCTCGCCTGGTCGTTCGTGGCGCTGGCGCTGTGGCAGGGCGCGATCGGGGTGCGCCAGTACGCGACCGGCACGGGGGCCTCGTACATGGGCGAGGAGATCCGGGCCGTGGGCACGTTCGGGGCGGCGGACGTCATGGGGATGGCGACCGTGGTGGCCTTCGGGCTGGTGTGCGCGGTCGCGCTGGCGCTCGGGACCGGGCCGGCCCGGCAGCGGGCCACCGCTGCGGCATGCGCGGCGGTGATGCTCGCGCCGCTCGCGCTGTCCTTCAGCCGGGGCGCGTGGATCGCCACCGCCGTGGCGGTCGGGGCGCAGCTCGCCCTGGCCGGGATGCGGCGCGCGATGAAGGCGGCCCTCGTCGTCACCGCCGCCGCGGTGGTCCTGGTCGGCGGGGTCGGCGTCGGTACGGCGATGCTCCAGGAGCGCATCAGCAGCATCACGCAGGTCACGGACGCGCCCGACCGCTCGGTGACCGACCGCTACACGATGTGGGCCGCCGCCACCGACATGTGGCGGCAGCACCCCGTGAACGGGGTCGGGCTGAAGGGCTTCCCCGAACACCGCGACGGGCACGCCTCGTTGGCGCTGTCCTCGGGCAGCGACACTGAGGGCGCGGGCGCCGCGTTCCGCAAGCAACCGCTGCTCTCCCCGCACAACATGTACCTGCTGGTGCTCAGCGAACAGGGGCTCCTGGGGCTGCTCGCGCTGGCCGGGAGCTGGCTGGCGCTGCTGGTCTGCGCCGTGCGGGGGCTCGTCCGCGTGCGGCGCGAGGAGCCGGGCGGCGCGGCCTCCGACGGCGGGAACGGCCTCGACTGCGCGCTCGTCGCGTGCGGGCTGCTGGTCTGGCAGTTGGTGGACTTCGTGTACGGCGACATCGGCGGCCCCTCGACCGTGCTGACGGCCGTCTGCTTCGGGCTCGTGGCCTGGTGGGCGCTGATGGATCCCGCCTCCGCGCGGCCGGGCGGACGCCGGGCCGGGACCGACGGCGCGGCCGACCGGCTGGGCGTCACTGTGGGCTGCTCCGGGGCGGCGCGATGACGGTCACCCCTCGCCGGGCCGACGACGCGGCGACACTGCCTCCGGCCCGTACCGGTACGGACACGGGCTCGGCCCCGGAGGGCACGGGTGCCGGTACGGACGCGGCCCCACGGACCACGGGTCCGGGTACAGACGCGGCCCCGCACAGCACATGTCCCGGTACCGACACCGGTATCCGCGAGAACGCGGACGCGGCCGACGGCGTCGGCTCGGCGGGTGGTACCCGTACCGACAAGGTCGATCCCGCCGATACCGGCTCCGCCGGGGCGTCCTCGCGGCGCTTCCTGGCCAAGGCCGCTCTCGTCACCGTCGGCCTGTCCATCGTGGGCGCGCTGCTGGGCCTCGGCCGGGACCAGGCGCTCGCGCACCTCTTCGGGGCCGGCAGCGAGACGGACGCCTTCCTCGTCGCCTGGACCGTGCCGGAGTTCGCGGCGACGCTGCTCATCGAGGACGGGCTCGCCTTCGTCCTCGTCCCGCTGTTCAGCCGGGCGGTGGCGCTGCGGGCCCAGGGAGCCGGCGGCGATCCGGTGCGCTCGCTGGTCGCCACCACGCTGCCCCGGCTGGTGCTCGCCTTCGTGGCGGCGGCGGCACTGCTGATCGCCGGGGCGCCGTACGTCGTCGAGGTGCTGGCGCCGGGACTGCCCGACCCCGCCCCTGCGGTGGACTGCACGCGGCTGACGGCGACCTGCGTACTGAGCTTCGGGCTCGCCGGGTACTGCAGCGCGGCGCTGCGGGCGCACCGCCGGTTCGTCGCGCCCGCCGCCATCTACGTCGCCTACAACACCGGCATCATCACGACGATGTTCGTCCTCGGCGGGCGCTGGGGCGTGCGGTCGGCGGCGGCCGGGGTCGCGGTGGGCGGCGCCCTGATGGTCGTGACGCAACTGCCGTCGCTGTGGCGGCAGGTCTGGGGACGCTCGCGCGAGAAGCGGCCCTCGGCGGCCGACGGCTCCCCGGCCGCCGAGGACACCACCGGCCGCCCCGGCGAAGGCGACCGGACGGCGCGCTCGATGGACCTGGTCCTCGTGGCGACGGTGCTCCTCTTCGCGCTGTTCCGGCAGTCCCAGGTCCTCGTGGAGCGGTTCCTCGCCTCGTCGCTCCCGGCGGGGGCGATCTCGCATCTGAACTACGCCCAGAAGGTCGCCCAGATGCCGATGGTGCTGTCGCTGATGCTGTGCACCGTCACCTTCCCGGTGGTGGCGCAGGCGCTGGCGGAGGGCGACACCCGGCGCGCCAGGGACCGGGTGGAACGCGACCTGGCCCTCGTGTCCTGCACCGTCCTCCTCGGGGCGGCGGCGGTCGTGGCCTGCGCGCCGCAGATGATCCGGCTGCTCTTCGAGCGCGGCGCGTTCGGCGCCGGTGACACCGCGGCCACCGCCGCCGTGATGCGCGTGTACGCGCTCGGCCTGCTCGGCCACACCCTCGTGGGCGCGCTCGTCCGCTCGTACTTCTCTGCGGGCCGGCCGACCTGGTACCCGATGGGCGCGATGGCGGCGGGGATCGTCACCACCGCCTGCGCCGGGGCGTGGGCGGTCGGCCCCTGGGGCGTGTGCGGGATCGCCGCCGCCAACGCCCTCGGCATCACCCTGTCCGCGCTGCTCCTGCTCTCCGGGATGGGGCGGCACGGGGTGCCGATCCGTACCCGGCAGGTCGTGACCGAGATCAGCCGCCCGGCGCGCGCGGCGGTGGCCGCGGCGGCGGCGGGCGCGTTCTGCGCGAGCCGCACCGACTCCGCGCCGGCCGGTCTGGCCGCCGGCGGCACCGCCGTCGTCGTCGTCTTCGTCCTGGTGGCCTGGGCCCTGAACGCCCAGGCCGTCGCACCCGCCCTCCGTTCCGTGACCCGAAGGCTCCCGCATGTCCGTTTCCGTTGACACGGCACGAGCACGACGTGCCACCAGACGCCCCGGCACTCCCCCGTGGGTGGCGATGTACCACTCCGTGGGCGACTGCTCCGACGACCCGTACCGCATCACCGTGACGCCCGGCCGTCTCGACCTCCAGCTCGGCCTGCTGCGCCGCCGCGGTCTGCGGGGCGTGAGCATGGCCGACCTGATCGCGGCGCGCGCCCGGGGCGAGGGGCGGGGCCTGATCGGCCTGACCTTCGACGACGGGTACGCCGACTTCGTGGAGCACGCCCTCCCGGTGCTGCGCCGCCACGGCTGCGGGGCCACCCTCTTCGTGCTGCCCGGCCGGCTGGACGGCGAGAACGCGTGGGACCCCCTCGGCCCCCGCAAGCCGCTGCTCGGCAAGCAGGGCATCCGCGTCGCCGCCGCGACCGAGGGCATCGAGATCGGCTCGCACGGGCTGACCCACGTCGACCTCACCACGGCCGACGACGCCGTCCTGCGTGCCGAGGTCGCCGAGAGCAGGGCGGCGCTCGCGGAGCTGATCGGTGCCGACATCGACGGGTTCTGCTACCCGTACGGCACGGTGGACCAGCGGGCCGTCGACGCCGTACGGGCGGCCGGGTACCGCTACGCCTGCGCGATCGACCCCGGCCCGCTCACCGGGCCCTTCGCGCTGCCCCGCGTCCACGTCGGGCAGAACGACACCGCCGTGCGCCTGCTGCTCAAGCACCGGCTGCACCGGCTGCGCCGCCGCCCGGCCGAGGGGGTCTGATGAAGGCCCTGCACGTCATCACCGGTCTCGGTGTCGGCGGCGCCGAGCAGCAACTGCGCCTGCTCCTGCGGCATCTGCCGGTCGACTGCGACGTGGTGACCCTCACCAACCCGGGCAGCGTCGCCGACGGCCTCGCCGACGACGGCGTACGCGTCTTCCACCTCGGGATGACCGGCAACCGCGACCTCTCGGCGCTCCCCCGCCTGGTGAAGATCATCCGGTCGGGCGGCTACGACCTCGTCCACACCCACCTCTACCGGGCCTGCGTGTACGGGCGGATCGCCGCGCGGCTGGCGGGCGTCAAGGCCGTCGTCGCCACCGAACACTCCCTCGGCGACTCGCAGATGGAAGGGCGGGCGCTCACCACGGGCGTCCGCGCGCTGTACCTGGCCAGCGAACGGCTCGGCAGCGCCACCGTCGCCGTCTCCCCCACCGTCGCCGACCGGCTGCGGCGCTGGGGCGTGCCGGGGCCGCGCATCGAGATCGTGCCGAACGGCATCGACGTGGACCGCTTCCGCTTCGACCCGGTGCTGCGCGAGCGCACCCGGCGGCGGCTGGGACTGCCCGAGGGCGCGTACGTCGTCGGGGGCGTCGGCAGGCTCACCGCGGGCAAGCGGTTCGACGTCCTGGTCCGCGCGCTGGCCGAACTCCCGGACGACTACTGGCTGTTGCTGGTCGGCGGTGGTCCCGAGGAGAGCGTCCTGCGGCGGGCCGCCCAGCGCGCCGGCGTGTCGGACCGGGTCCTGCTCACCGGGGAGCGCCCGACCGGCGGCTTGCCCGGCGCCGACCTGCCGTCGCTGACGGCGGCGATGGACGCGCTGGCCTCGCCGTGCGCGGAGGAGGCGTTCGGGCTCGCCGTCGTCGAGGCGCTGGCCGCCGGACTGCCGGTGCTCTACGTGTCCTGCCCGGCGATCGAGGACCTGCCCCCGGGCGCGGCGCTCGGTGCCCGGCGGGTGCAGGGCGGCGCGGAGTCGTTCGCCCGGGCGCTGGTGAAGGTCCGCGCCGAGGGCCCCCGGCCCAGGACGGCACCCGAAGCCGCCCACCACTACTGCATCACCCGCAGCGCCGCCCAGCTCATGGACGTGTACGCGGCGGCGGTCTCCTGCACCTCTCTGGGAGTGAGTTCCTCATGACCGACAACCACACCGGACACCACCGCCAGGCCGCCAGGCCCGGCTCGGCCCTGTCCCGCGCGCGGAGCCTGCCCCCCTGGGGTCTGCTCGCGACCGGTGCCCTGCTCGGCGGCCTGGCGGGCGGCACGTACGGCGTGCTGACGCCCGCGACGTACACGGCGACCAGCTATGTCGTGGTCGTGCCGACCCAGAAGGCGGACCCGGCGGCGGCGCTCGGCTTCGCGCAGGCGTACGGGCGGGTGGCCACGCAGGTCGCGGTGCTCGGCGACGCCCAGGTGTGGGCCGGGGTGCCCGTCGCCACGCTCCAGGAGAGCGTGCGGACCGCGACCTCGCCGGACGCCCCGATGGTCTCGGTGACGGCGACCTCCTCGCGTCCGGACCTGGCGGCCGACATGGCCAACGCCGTCTCGCGCTCGCTGACCCGGCACGCCAACGACACCAAGAGCAGCACCCACGTGGAGCTGCTCCCGTTCTCGCGCGCGGTGAAGCCGGCCGAGCCGTCGTCGGCGTCGCCCGCGGTGACGGGTCTGGTGGGCACCGCCGCGGGCGGACTGCTCGGCGGGCTCGCGCTCCTCGTACGGCCCCGGCGGACGACGGACGACACGGCCCGCGCCGCGTCCGTGCCGAGTCCGGCCGTCGCCGCCGACGCGCACGGACAGCTGTGAGCACCGAGCGGCCCGCCGGCACCGGGGTCACCGAGGGGTCCGCCACCGTACCGGCGCCCGCGGCCGGCCCGGAGGCGGGCGCCGGTACGCGGACGGAAGGCGCCGGAAGTACTCTCGTCGCCGAACTCGTCACCGATGTGCGCGAGTTCGCCGAGCTGGGCCCGGCCTGGGAGCGGCTGTACCGGCGGTGCTCGGCGGCCACCCCGTTCCAGAGCCACGCCTGGCTGCACTCCTGGTGGCTGTCGTACGGCACCCCGGGCGGGCTGCGTCTCCTCGTGGTCCGCGAGGGCGGCGAACTGCGGGCGGTGGCGCCGCTGATGCGCGTACGCCGCGTACTGCCCGTCCTCGTCCCGCTCGGCGGGGCGATCTCGGACTACGCGGACGTGCTGCTGGACGACGAGCACGCCGACCGGGCCGCTCCCGCGCTCGCCGCGGGGCTGGCGGAGGCCGCCCGCACCGCGCTGATCGACTTCCGCGAGGTACGGCCGGGCGGCGCGGTCGAGCGGGTCTACGAGGGATGGCGCGGGCCGCGCACGCGGGTGCGGGACTCGGTCTGCATGGAGCTGCCGGCCCTGCCGATGGAGGAGTTGCTGGAGCGGCTGCCGGCCTCGCGCGCCCAGCGGGCCCGCGCCAAGCTGCGCAAGCTCGCCTCCCTCGGCGTCGAGCACCGTGTCGTGGGGCACGACGAGGTGGACGCGGCGCTGCACCGGCTGCTGGAGCTGCACCGGCTGCAGTGGCAGGGCCGCAAGGTGACGTCCGAGCACGTGCGGCCCCGGTTCGCCGCCCATCTGGTGCGGTCGGTGAGCCGGATGGTGCGCTCCGGCGACGCCCTGGTGACGGAGTTCCTGCTGGACGGCACGGTCGTGGCGGTCGATCTGACGCTGCTGTCGCCGGGCCTCGCGGGCGGCTACCTGTACGGCTCGGACCCGCTGCTGCGGGAGCGCAAGGCGGACGTGGCCACGATGCTGCTCCAGGCGTCCGCGCGGGAGGCGGTCGACGGCAGGCGGCGCGTGCTGAGCCTGCTGCGCGGCGCCGAGTCGTACAAGTACCGGTGGCGCCCCGAGACGGTCGTCAACCGGCGGCTGCTGCTGTCCCGCCGGCGTACGGCGCCGCTGTTCCTGGTGGTGCTGGCCGGCGTGAGCGCCCGCCGCCTGTGCCGGGACCTGGTGCACCGCTGGAGGGAGCGCGGTGGCGACGGGTCCTGAACGACCCGCCGCCGTCCGGGGACCGGCCGGTGAGGGGCGCGCCCCGCACGCGCCCCTCACGGGGTCACCGGTTGCGCGACCACCAGTCGAAGCGCAGGCAGAGCTTGCCGCCGATCCAGTGCTCGACCCAGTCGCCCAGCTCCACCGGCGAGCAGTTCTCCGGGTGCCCGGGGGTCGGTGTCGTCGGAGGCGCGGTCGGGGGCGTCTTGGTCGGCGGGGCCGTGGGGTCGGGGGCCGGATCGGTGCGGCCCGAGAGCATGGTCCGGTAGATCTCCGAGGCCCTCGGGTTGTCGTCGCACTGCCACACGCCGTGCGGGCAGTAGTCGGTGACGGTGTTGTAGAGCGGCTTGTGCTCGTCCATCCACGCGAGCATGCGCTTCATGTACGTCGCGTTGTCACCGTTGCGGAACAGGCCCCATTCCGGATAGGAGACGGGCTTGCCGTGGGCCTTCGCGAAATCCACGTGCGCCTGAAGGCCGAAGGGTTCCTTCACCTGTTCGTCGAATGAAAGACCTCGCGGCTGGTCGTACGAGTCCATGCCGATGATGTCGACCGTGTCGTCCCCGGGATAGCACTGCGTCCAGGGAATGGCGTCCCGGCCGCGGTTCGGTGTGAAGTCGAACCGGAATTTCTGGCCCGGCACCGAACGCATGGTCGTGACGATTCTGTTCCAGTACTTCTTCCACGCCTCCGGATCGGGACCGCAGCGATGGGTGTAGGTAATGCCGTTCATCTCCCAGCCGAGCACGACGACGGTGTCCGGCACCTTCAGCGCGACCAGCCGCTCGGCGAGGGCGCGGAAGTGCCTGTCGTACGCGCCGGACGCGCCCTCGGCCAGCAGTCCGCGGACCTCGGCGTCGGAGACGTGCTCCTCGTTGCGCTCCATCATCGGGACGTTGAGGACCAGGAGCCGGTCGGCCTTCTGGCGGCGCCAGTTGGCCCAGGCGTCGAGGAAGCCGGGCGCTCCCTCGATGTTGCTCCAGCGGTCGCCGGGCAGGTAGGTGTGGGCGACGCGCAGTTCGGTGCCGCCCAGCCACTGGCTGAGCCGGGCGATCCGGGCCACACCGCTGGGGCCGTAGTCCAGGTAGGCGCCGAAGGCGGGGCGGGGGGCGGCGGGTCTCGGCGTGCCGGAGGGCTCGGCCGACGGCGCCGGCGGGACGGCCGGCGGGGTGACGGGCGGCGTGACCGGCGGGGTGACGGGCGCGGGGAGTGTCACGGGTCCGGCGCCCGGGGGCGCCGGGGCCGCGGCGGGTGCCGTCGAGGCGGGTGCTGTCGCGGCGGGTTCCGGTGCCGGCGGGTCGGCGACCCCGAGGGCCCCCGAACTCACGGCGTGCACCGGTCCCGATGCCAGGGCGAGCGACGTGACGATCGCGGCCGCGACGAAAGCCGACCGTCCGGCCCGGGGCCGTTGCTGCTGTGCGGCCATACCTGCTCCTCTCTCCACGCTTCTCCGCTGTCTCTCCGTCGAGCTCCGCGTTCAAGCTTCTCTGTTCACTGACACTCAGTCATATGAATGCGAATTCCGCCAACCGAGGTTCAGGCCTTCGAGTGCCCCCATCGCCCGCACGGGTGAACCGACCTGAAGGAAATGTCCGTGTCGCTTCTCGACAGCCGCGTCCCCGCCGTTCTTCTGCGGATCGACCGGAATCCCTTTCACCACGGGACACTGGGGGCCGTGCGTTCGCTCGGACGTGCGGGCGTGGACGTGCACCTGGTCGCCGATTCCCGGCGAAGTCCCGTACGCAGATCGCGATTTGTGCGGGAAATGCATTCACCGCCCGCGCCCGGGGCGTCCCCGCGTGACATCGCCGCCGTGCTGCACCGGGTGGCGGCACGGATCTCCCGCCCGGCCGTCCTGATCCCCCTGGACGACGCGAGTGCCGTCGCGGTGGGCCATCTGCGCGAGGAGCTGGTTCCCGCCTACCTGTTGCCGCGTCAGCCCGGCGGTCTCGCCGAGCGGGTCGCCGACAAGGCGGAACTGGCCGCCCTGTGCGCCCGCATGGACATCGCGCACCCGCTGACGCTGGTCCCGGACAGCCCGGCGCAGGCGGCCGCGGCGGCCTGGCGGCTGGGGATGCCGGTGGTGGCGAAGTGGAGCCGCCCCTGGCGGGTGCCGCCCGGGACCGGGCTGCGCAGCACGGTGCTCGTGCGTTCGGCGCAGCAGGCGCAGACGCTGTACCTGCGGGCGGCGGAGGCGGGCAGCCCGCTGCTGCTCCAGGCGTATCTGCCGCCCGGGCCCGACCGCGACTGGTTCTTCCACGGGTACGCCGACCGGTCGGGGGCCCTGCGCGCCGGCGGCCCGGGCCGCAAGCTGCGGGCGCGGCCTCGCGGTGCCGGACTGACCGCGGTCGGCCAGTGGACGCCGAGCCCGCCGCTGCGGGCGCTCGCCGAGCGGCTCACCGGGGAGCTGGGCTACCGCGGCATCTTCGACCTCGACTTCCGCCGGGACGGCACGACCGGCCACTACCACCTGCTGGACTTCAACCCCCGGCCCGGGGCCCAGTTCCGGCTCTTCACCGACGCCTCGGGCCTGGACGTCGTACGCGCCCTGCACCTGGACCTGACGCACCGTCCGCTGCCGGACCCGGCGCCGCGCCCCGGGCGGACGTTCGTGGTGGAGAACTACGCCCCGCTGACCGCGGTGGGCGCGCCGCCCGGCGGACGGGAGCTGGCCTGGCACGCGTACGACGACCTCGGTCCCGGCCTCGCGCTGTGGAGCATGTGGTCCCGCCACGTGGCCGCGCGCCTGCTGGACCGCGCGCAGGCCCCGCAGCCGGCCGCGCCGCTCCCCCGGCTCGTACGGCAGCCGGAGCCGCGCGACCTGACGGCCGACGACGTGCGCCCGGCGGGCGACGGCGCGGTCACGCTGACCGACGACGAGAAAGCGAGCAGCTGCTGATGCACGACCTGCTGGTGGTGGGGGCCGGTCCCTACGGCCTGTCCATCGCCTCCCACGCCGCGGCCGCCGGCCTGGACCTGCGCGTACTCGGCAGGCCCATGGCGTCCTGGCGGGACCACATGCCCCCCGGGATGTTCCTCAAGTCGGAGCCCTGGGCGTCGAATCTGTCCGACCCCGGGGGCCGGCTGCGCCTGGACGCGTACTGCGCGGAACAGGGGGTCCGGGCCGGGCACGGGGAGCCGATCCCGGTCGGGACGTTCGCCTCGTACGGGGTGTGGTTCGCGCGCCACGGCGTGCCGGGGGTCGACGAACGGACGGTGGCACGGATCGCCGCGGTCCCGGGCGGCTTCGAGGCGGTCACCGAGGACGGTGAGGTGCTGCGCGCGCGGACGGTGGCCCTGGCGGTGGGCGTGCTGCCGTTCACCGAGATCCCCGCGGCCCTGCGCGGGCTCGGTCCCGCGTACGTCTCGCACAGCAGCCACCACGGCGACCTCGGCCGGTTCCGCGGCCGGGACGTCACGGTGGTCGGCGGCGGCCAGGCGGCCCTGGAGACGGCGGCGCTCCTCGCCGAACAGGGCACCCGGGTCCGGGTGGTGGCCCGCGCGGGCCGTCTCCGCTGGAACGACGTGCCGCCTCCGTGGGAGCGCCCGTGGACGCAGTCGCTGCGCGCCCCGCACAGCGGCCTCGGCTGCGGCTGGCGCAACTGGTTCTACGCCGAGCGCCCGGGTCTCTTCCGCCGGCTCCCGGCGGCCACGCGGGCCCGGGTCGCGGCGACGGCGCTCGGTCCGGCGGGCGCGTGGTGGGTGCGCGACCGGGTGGAGTCCGCCGTCGAGGTGCTGCTCGGGCACGAGGTGGCGGCGGCGTACGGCGAGGGCGGCGCCGTACGCCTGGAGACGGTGAGCCGGGCCGGTGAGGCGGCTGTACTGGACACCGAGCACGTCATCGCGGCCACGGGGTTCAGGGCGGGCTGCGAGCGGCTCGGGCTGCTGGCGGACGACCTGCGGGGCGGTCTGCGCACGGTCGCGGACGGATCGCCCCACGTCGGGCGGGACTTCGAGTCCTCGGTGCCCGGACTGTTCATGGCGGGACTGGTGACGGCGTCGGGCTTCGGGCCGGCGATGCGCTTCGTGCACGGCGCGTCGTTCACCGCGGGCACGCTGGTGCGGGGGGTGCGCCGGCGGCTGCGCACCGGGGCGCGGGGCGGGCTGATCCCGGCGCCAGTGCGCCGTTCGCCGGACGCGCTGGACACGGCCGGGCGCTGAGGCGGGCCTGGGTGCCGGGCACGGCGCGTCCGGCACCCAGGAGCACTACCGACGGGACGCGGTGCGGCTGCGGCGGTACAGGACGGTCCCGCTGATCAGCAGCGCGGCACTGGCGGCCGCCGCGCTGAGCACGTCCTCGCCGCCGGTGCGGGCCAGCGCGGACGAGGAGCCGGTGGTCGAGTCGACCAGGCTCTCCGAGGTGCCGACCGGGGGCAGCGCCCGGGTCTCCACCGGGGAGGTGATCGGCTCGGCTCCGTGCGGGCCCCGCGGGACCTCGGACGGGGTGTCGGGCAGCACACCGGGCGGGGTGTGCGGCTGTCCGGGGGTGTGCGGCTGCTGCGGCTTCCCGCCGGACCTGCCGGGCTCCTCGCCGCAGACGTTGCCGAACACCGGGTTCAGCAGCCCGATCACGTCGGCGGTGTTGCCGCACACGTTCACCGGTACGTCCACGGGCGCCTCGGCGTCGTTGCCGCCGCCGACCCCGGGCGAACCCTGCGTGCCGCCGTGCGCCGAGGACCCGGAGTGGCCGTGCCCGGACGACGGACCGTGCGAACCCGGCGCGTCGCCGTAGCCGCCCTCGTCGTCGTGCCCGCTCCCGTGGTGACCGGAGCCGTGGTTGCCGCCGTGGCCCCCGTGCGGGGCGGGCCGGTGAGGGGCGCCGTGGGAGCCGTGGGAGCCGTGCTGCCTGGGGCCGTTGGCACAGGAGTTGCCGAAGGCCGGGTTCAGCGCGCCCACCACGTTGACGGAGTTGCCGCAGGCGTTCACCGGAACGTCCACGGGTACCGCCACGTTGTTGCCCGAACCGACACCGGGCGAGTCCGACGCGGCCCCGCCCGCCTGCGAGTCGGCCAGTGCCGGGCTGCCGTACATGGACAGAATGCCCGTCGCGGCGGCGGCCACGACCATTCCCCTGCTCAGGGTCTGTCGCATCGTTGTCTTCCTGCTGGTAGAAGTGGGAAAGCCGGCCTTGGAACCGTGTAGGTCGTCCAAGGCCGGCATGACCGAGCCGGGAGGCAGGTGCGCTCCGGGGTCAGTCGTTGACGCAGGTGTTGCCGAACGCCGGGTTCAGCAGACCGATCACGTTGATCGTGTTGCCGCACACGTTGACGGGAACGTGAACGGGGATCTGGACGACGTTGCCCGACAGGACACCCGGGGAACCGACAGCGGCACCCTGGGCGCCGGCGTCCGCGAAGGCCGGGGCGGCCATGCCGAGAGCCATGATGGCGCCGGCGACGACGGCTGCGCTCTTCTTGTAATTCACGTGCTTTCCCTTCTCTGCGGTCATGCCCCTGTGACGGCCGAAACCGAGCGAGCACTTCGGGAACGGCTCGCAGCACGACCTGCATGCGGTAAACGAGGGGCGGAGGCCCGGAGAAACTACGGAACGAAAGCCGCTTGATAATTCACTCGAACGCTCCGCACGAAATCCGGCGAGGCCGGTGGAATACACGTGGGCAAAAGCCCGGGCGGCCCGCACGGAAAATCGCGGGCAACCCGGGCTGCACCGGGAACGTCTCAGCTCTCGCCGTTGGCGGACAGGACGGAGAGGTCCTCCAGGACGTGCGACAGGGCGCCGTCCCGCTTGGCCTGCGTCGAGTTGTCGCTGCACTGCTGAGCCAGGTCGTCCGACAGGATCGGCACGTCCTGGATCGGAACGAGGTTGATGACCGCGACGTTGATGTCCTCAAGGCCGACACACGGCTTGTTGAGGGTGCCCTCGACCAGCGACAGCTGCGGGCTCATGTCACCCTTGGTCGCCGAGTTGCCGAAAGCCGACGTCGCACCGTTGCCGTTGGCAACGGACGGTCCGGCGTCGTCACCGATGGCAAGGGCCTGGGGAGCAGCCGCCACCGTCATACCGATCACAGAAGCGGCGGCCGCCGCGGCGACCATAGCCTTCTTGAGCACTGCGTGTTCCTTTCCTCGTAGCGACGCACTGTCGTACTGCCTCATCAACCCGGCGCCGCGGGATTAGTTGCGGGGGTTCACCCGGTTGGACGCCACGAGTTCGGGACAGTGACGAGAAATCAAGGGTTTCG
Organism: Streptomyces sp. NPDC028308; assembly: GCF_055565855.1. Taxonomy (NCBI): domain Bacteria; kingdom Bacillati; phylum Actinomycetota; class Actinomycetes; order Kitasatosporales; family Streptomycetaceae; genus Streptomyces; species Streptomyces sp. NPDC028308. Next base: position 369,967 of record NZ_JBVHTO010000001.1, on the reverse strand, counting down.
GTGGGTAGAGGGACCCCGCCGCGTATCCGCCGGGCGGGTGAACGACAGAAACCATCCTTGCCAAACGGAGTTGGTCATGGCGCTCCGGTGGACGGGGTTTCTTCAGAAGGGACTGGCCAGTGATTAAAAAGGTTATTGCCGCTGCGGCGATCACCGCTTCCGTCGTGGGTGCCTCCGCTGCCGCGGCTCCGACGGCGATGGCTCTCGGCGACGACAACGGGCCGGCCATCGCGAACGGCAACGCGGCCATGCAGAGCTTCGGCAACTCGGCCACGTACGGCAACATGAGCCCCCAGATGGCGCTCATCCAGGGCTCCTTCAACAAGCCCTGCATCGGCCTGAACGACATCAACGTTCCGGTCGTCAACCTCATCCCGATCCAGGACGTCCCGATCCTGTCGGACGACCTGAACCAGCAGTGCACGGAGAACTCCACGCAGACCAAGCGCGACGGAGCGCTGGCGCACCTGCTGGAGGACGTGTCGATCCTGTCCGCCAACAGCGAGGACTGACACTCCGGCACGCGAGGGGCGGGGCCACCGATCACGTCGGTGGCCCCGCCCCTTTTCGTGTGTCAGCGCTCCTGCCGGTAGAGCGCCTCGATCTCGTCCGCGTACGCCGCCACCGCCGCGTGCCGCCGGACCTTGAGGGACGGGGTGAGCAGGCCGTTGTCCTCGGTGAACTCGCCCGTCACCAGCCGGAAGGCGCGGATCGACTCGGCGCGGGAGACCGCCGCGTTGGCGTGGTCCACGGCCTTCTGGACGTCGGCGCGCAGCCGGGGGTCGGTGACCAGCTCGGACAGCGGGGTGTCGGCGGGCAGGCGCCGGACGGCGAGCCAGTGGGCCACGGACTCCGGGTCGAGGGTGATCAGGGCGGCGACGTAGGGGCGGTTGTCGCCGACGACGAGGCACTGGCCGACGGGCGGACGGCTGCGCAGACGGTCCTCCAGGACGGCCGGGGAGACGTTCTTGCCGCCGGAGGTGACGAGGATGTCCTTCTTGCGGCCGGTGATGGTGAGGTACCCGTCCTCGTCGAGGGAGCCGAGGTCGCCGGTGGCGAACCAGCCGTCGCGCAGGACCGCTTCGGTGGCCTCCGGGTTGTTCAGGTAGCCGCCGAAGACGACGCCTCCGCGGACCAGGACCTCGCCGTCGTCCGCGATGCGGACCGTGGTGCCGGGGACCGGGAGGCCGACGGTGCCGGGGCGGGGGCCCAGCGGCGGTACGACGGTCGCGGCGGCGGTGGTCTCGGTGAGCCCGTAGCCCTCGTAGACGATGATCCCGGCGGCGTAGAAGAAGAGGCTGAGGTCGCGGTCGAGCGGGGAGCCGCCGCTGATCGCGTAGCGGGTGCGGCCGCCGAGCTCCCGGCGCACGCGGCGGTACACGAGCAGGTCGTACAGGGCCCAGGCCGCCCACAGGCCCGGTCCGGGGCCCTTGCCGCGGCCGAGGAACCGGTCGAGGTGGGCCCGGCCGAAGCGGACCGCGATCCGGTGGGCCCGCTCGAAGGAGGCGCCCCGGCCGATCTTCTCGGCGGTCGCCCGGCCGGTGTCGTGGATCTTCTCGAAGAGGTACGGGACGCCGACGAGGAAGGTGGGGCGGAACTCCCGCAGGGCGGGGCGCAGTTCGTCGGGCTTGATGCTCGGGCAGTGGCCCAGTTCGATGCGCGCCGTCAGGCAGGCGATCTGGAGGGAGCGGCCCAGGATGTGGGCGAGCGGGAGGAAGAGGAGGGTGGAGGCCGTCCGGCCGGTGACCGCCTCGAAGACGGGGTGCAGCAGTTCGACCGTGTTCGCGGCCTCGGCGTGCAGGTTGGCGTGCGTGAGGACGCAGCCCTTGGGCCGTCCGGTGGTGCCGGAGGTGTAGCAGAGGGTGGCGACCGTGTCCGGGGTGAGGGCGGCGCGGCGCTTGGCCACCTCCTCGTCGGGGACGTCGCGGCCGGAGCGGGCGAGGTCGGCGAGCGCGCCCGCGTCCAGTTGCCAGACGCGCGGCGGTTCGGGGTGTCCCGCGGTGGCGGTGGCGACGGCCGCCGCGTTCTCCGGGGTCTCCGCGACGACGAAGCGGGCGCCTGAGTCCCGCACGATCCAGTCGATCTGGTCCGGGGGCGAGGTCGCGTAGACGGGGACGCTCTGGCCGCCCGCCGCCCAGACGGCGAAGTCCAGGACGGTCCACTCGTAGCGGGTGCGGGACATCACGGCGACCCGGCCGCCCGGTTCGAGTCCGGCCGCGATCAACCCCTTCGCGGTGTCGGTGACTTCGCGGGCGAAGGCCGCCGCGGTGACCGGCCGCCAGGAGCCGCCCTGCCGGCGGCGCAGCACCACGGCGCCGGGTGCCTCGGCGGCGTTGGTGTACGGCAGGTCGGCGGTGCTGCCGGTGACCGGCGGCGGTGCCAGCGGGGTGGCACGGGCCTCGCGGACCCTGCCGGTCTCGTCGCGGACCAGCTCGATCGCGGGGCGGGTCCCGAGGCCGGTGCCGCGCCTCGCCCGTCTCAAGTCCTTGCGTACGCCCATGGCGGCTCCCGGTCGCGGCTCGTGCGGAGGTGCGGGGTGCTGGAACGGTACTTACTCTGGAGTCAACTTACTCGTGCGTAACAGAAATTCAATGGGTCGCGCACGGTCTTCCCGCACTTGCCGCCCACGGGTGCTCGCCCCTCCGATGGCCTCGCCTCCTTTGCGCCAAAGGGAGTTGTGAGCCCCGTGGGGCCTTGCGTGCTGAGCGGTTCGGTTCGACGCTGGCGTTTCTTGTCGTCTTACGTGCGGAGCCGCAGCGTGAGTGCAGACCGACCGACCACCGGCCGACCGAGCCGCCGGACCCTCCTGCTGGCCGGCGGGGCCCTCGCGGGGTGGACCGCCTTCACCGCGCAGAAGGGGGCGTTCGCCGCGACGGCCGCCGCCCGCGCGGGAGAGCCCGAGTGGGACGCGAGACCGGGCGTCTTCCAGATCGGCCGCGAGGCCGCCCGGGCCCGTCTCGTGCCGTACGCGAGTGCCGCCGACGCGCTGCGCGGGCGGTTCACCGAGTCGCCGTACCACCGCTCGCTGAACGGGACTTGGCGCTTCCACTGGTCGAGGAACCCCGACCGGCGGCCCGTCGGCTTCGAGGCGCCCGGCTTCGACGACGGCGGCTGGGACCGCATCCCCGTCCCGTCGAACTGGGAGATCGAGGGCTACCCGGAGCCCATCTACCTCAACGTCAGGTACCCGTGGGTCGGCTACGAGACGCCGACGCCGCCGCAGGTGCCGCACGACTTCAATCCGGTCGGCTCCTACCGGCGTTCCTTCACCGTGCCCGAGGGCTGGGCCGGGCGGCGGACGCTGATCTCGTTCCAGGGCGTGAAGTCGGCGTTCTTCGTGTGGGTCAACGGGGAGCGGGTCGGCTACAGCGAGGACAGCTACACCCCGGCCGAGTTCGACATCAGCCGCCATCTGCGGCCGGGGCGCAACACGCTCGCCGTCGAGGTCTACCGCTGGTCCGACGGCAGCTGGCTGGAGGACCAGGACATGATCGACCTGTCCGGGATCTTCCGGGACGTGTACCTGTACTCCGTCCCCCAAGTGCACGTGCAGGACCTGTTCGTGCGCACCGAGCTGGACGCGGCGTACCGGGACGCGGTGCTCTCCGTCGACGTGACCGTGCGCGACCGCGGCGGTGAGCGGCCGGACGGGTACCGGGTGACGGCCGAGCTGTTCGGCGCGGACGGGCGCCGGGTGCCGGTCCGGATGCCCGCCGGGGACGTCGGGTTCGAGGACGGCGACGCGGAGGTCCGGCTCAGGGCGGACGTGAAGGCGCCCGCGCTGTGGTCCGCCGAGGAGCCGAACCTGTACACGCTCGTCGTCACGCTGGCCGACGGCTCGGGACGGCCGGTCGACGTGCACGGCACCCGGGTGGGCTTCCGGGAGATCGGCTACGGGCCAGGCCGGTTCACGATCAACGGCAGGCCGCTCATGTTCCGGGGCACCAACCGGCACGAGACGGACCCCGACCGCGGGCAGGCCGTCGACGAGGCACGGATGATCCAGGACATCCGCCTGATGAAGCGGCACAACATCAACGCCGTCCGCACCTCGCACTACCCGAACCACCCCCGGTGGACGGAGCTGTGCGACGAGTACGGCCTGTACGTCGTCGACGAGACCAACCTGGAGACGCACGGGGTGCGGGACACCGTGCCCGGCTCGCTCGCCGAGTGGACCGACGCCTGCGTCGACCGGCTGCGCTCCCTGGTGGAGCGCGACAAGAACCACGCCTGCGTGGTCGTCTGGTCGCTCGGCAACGAGGCCGGGCAGGGGTCGAACTTCAAGGCGATGGCCGACTGGGTGCACGCCAGGGACGCCTCCCGCCCCGTCCACTACGAGGGCATGAACGCGGTCGCCGACCTGCACAGCGAGATGTACACCAGCCCCGCCGGGGTGGAGCGCTACGGCAGGTCCGGCGACCCGAAGCCCTTCATGCTGTGCGAGTACACGCACTCGATGGGCAACAGCGGCGGCAACCTCCGGGAGTACTGGGAGGTCTTCGAGCGCTATCCGAACCTGCACGGCGCCTTCGTCTGGGACTGGGCGGACCAGGCGATCCGGCTGCCCGTGCCCGGCGACACCCGGCGCACGTACCTCTCGTACGGGGGCGACTGGCACCCGGGCTATCCGACGGACGGCAACTTCTCCTGCAACGGGCTGGTGGCCGCGGACCGCTCGCTCCATCCGGGGCTCGCCGAGGTGAAGAAGTGCTACCAGCCGGTGGGGATCGCCGCCGGCGACCTGTCCGCCGGGACGGTGAAGATCCACAACAAGCACCTCTTCAGCGGCCTGGACTCCTACGAGCTGCGCTGGTCCGTGACCTGCGACGGCACCCGGGTCCAGCACGGCACGCTCGCCGCGCCGCGCGTCGCCCCGGGCGCCGAGGGGACGGTCCGCATCCCGTACCGCAGACCCTCGGCGCCGGAGCCGGGAGCCGAGTACTTCCTCGACCTGTCCTTCGTGCTGCGCGCGGCGACGCGCTGGGCGGAGGCCGGGCACGAGGTGGCCGCCGAGCAGCTGGCGCTGGACTGGCACGCGCCCGCCCGTCCGGCCGCCGCCCCCCGGGGCCGCCTCACCCTCGCGGAGACCGCCACCGAGGTCACGGTGACCGGGCGGGAGGTGGAGGTCGTGCTCTCCAAGGAGTCCGGGACGCTCTCCGCGTACACCTGGCGGGGACGGCCGCTGCTGGCCGAGGGTCCCGTGCCCAACTTCTGGCGCGGGCCCACCGACAACGACATCGGCCGCAGGTTCCCGGCCACCGCGCGGACCTGGCGGGGGGCGGGCACCGGGCGGACGGTGACGTCGGTCGAGGCACGGCGGACCGGGTCCGGTGAGGTCGTCGTCGAGGTCGGCTGCACCCTGCCCACCGAGCCCGGCGCCTCCACCTGGCACACCGTGTTCACCGTGCGCGCCGACGGCGAGGTCGGGGTGCGGCACACCCTCGACGCCGCGGCCGGACTGCCGGACCTGCCGATGGTGGGCGCCCTGCTGACCGTCCCGCCCGGTTTCGAGCGGCTCGACTGGTTCGGCCGGGGGCCGCACGAGAACTACCAGGACCGCAAGGCCGCCGCGTTCGTGGGCCGTCACCGGTCCACGGTGGACGAGCAGACGGCGCCGTACGTCCGTCCCCAGCAGATGGGCAACATGACGGACGTGCGGCGGCTGTCGCTGACCGACCGTTCCGGTGACGGGCTCCTGGTGGCCGCCGACCCCGCGGACGGCGAACCGCTGCTGGAGACCAGCGCCCTGCACCACTCGCCGTTCGACCTCGACGGGCCCCGGCACCCCCACGAGCTGAAGCGGCGGGACGAGACCGTGCTCCTGGTCAACCACCGGCAGATGGGCGTCGGCGGGATCAACTCCTGGGGCGCGGCACCGCTCGGGGAGTACGTGCTGCGCTCCGGCCGGACGTACACCTACGCCTACCGGCTGCGGCCGGCCTAGGACGCGCGGGGCCGGACGGGCGCGGGGTCCGTCCGGCCGGGTGCCCTCAGTCCCGGAGCCGGTCCGCCCGGCGGATCGCGTCGGCCAGGTCGCGCACCGCGTCGTCCTCGGTGGCGGTCGCGAGCCGTCCGGCGCGGTCGGCGAGGGCGCCGAGCGGTGGCCTGGCCGGCAGCGCGCTCCAGCGGCTGTCGCCCCGGCGGAGGTCGTCGGCGAAGTAGGCGGCCACCGCCGAGACCTGGAGGGCGGGCGGCGCGCTCCACAGGTCGTCGCCGAGGGCGGCGGCCGCCAGCCGGCCCGACTCCTCGTGCGGGGTGCGGTCGCCGGGGCCGAGCCAGCGGACGGTCGCGGTGGCGAGCCGGCCCGAGGCGCCGGGCCGGGTGCGGACGGCGTACAGGGCGGTGACCGTGTGGCCGGGGCCGGTCTCGCCGCCATCCACCCGGTCGTCGCGGAAGTCCTCGTCGGCGACCTGCCGGTTGTCGTAGCCGACCAGGCGGAACTCCTCGACGGCCGCCGGGTCGAAGGCGACCTGGGCCTTGGCGTCGCGGGCGGTGAGGTCGATGTTGCGCGGGAGCTCCTCGCAGAAGACCTTCCGGGCCTCCTCGTCGTTCGCGACGTACGCGGTGTGGCCGTCGCCCCGGTCGGCCAGACGTTCCATCAGGGCGTCGCCGTAGTCGCTGCCGACCCCGACGCCGAACAGGGTGATGCCGTGCTCGCGGCGGGCGCCGGAGACGCGCTCCAGGATGGAGTCGGCGTCGGTGTCGCCGGTGTTGGCGAGCGCGTCGGAGAGCAGGACGACGCGGTTGGTGGCGCCCTCGCGCAGTCCTTCCACGGCGGTGTCGTAGCCGGCGCGGACTCCCTCGCCGAGGTCGGTGGAGGACCGTGGCTCCAGGCGGCGGATCGCGGAGTGGACGCGTGCCCGGCCGGTTCCCAGCCGTGTCATGGGCAGGATCGTCTCGGCCTCGTCGCTGAAGGCGACCAGGGCGACCGAGTCGTCCGCGCGCAGCCGGTCCGTCATCACGCCGAGGGAGTCCCTGGCCAGGTCGAGGCGGCCCGGTTCGGCCATGGAGCCGGAGACGTCGACGACGAAGGTGAGGGCGGCGGGCGGGCGTTCGCCCTCGTCCCGGGCGGCGCGGGTGGCGAGGCCGACGCGGACCAGCGACCAGTCCTCCTGGCCGGTGCGGGCGCCGTCGACGGTGACCGAGAAGCCGTCGCCGTCGGGGCGTTCGTAGCCCTGGCGGAAGCTGTTCACGAACTCCTCGGGGCGGACGGTCGCCGGGTCGGGCAGCCGGCCGTCGGCGAGGGTGCGGCGCGCGTAGCCGTACGAGGCGGTGTCGACGTCCAGGGCGAAGGTGGAGAGGAGGTCGGGGGACGGCGCGAGGTCCCGGCCGGTGTCTCCGCCCTCCTCCCGGTGCTCGTCGTCCCGCGGCGCGTTCGGCGCGGGGGCGGGCCAACCGGTCGACCGGTCACGGGACTTGGCGGCCCCGTCCGAGGCTTGGCCGTGGTCCCCGTCCCCGCCGCAGCCCGCGACCAGCAGGCCCCCCGCGACCGTCAGCGCGAGCAGTCCGCCGCGCAGTCGCCGTGCATGGTCGATCCCCATCCGTGCCCCCTCGGTGAACGGTCCCGGCTCATGGCCTGTGTCTGTGACTGTGACGTCCGAGAGGGCCGTTCCGTGCGGCACGGGGTGTTGCGGATGGATCTCGAAGCGGCCACGGCGGGGGCCGCCGAGACCGGTAGGTGACGCTCCGGAGACCTACGACACGATGTCCTTGTGCCGGAAGCCCCTGAAGGCGAGGGCGAACAGGACGAGCGCGTACGTCACCGAGACGGCCGTGCCCTGGATCATGCCTCCCCACTCCGGGGTCGGCTGGAGGGCGTCCGCCCAGGCGAACTGCCAGTGCGCGGGCAGGAAGTCGCGCCAGTCGCCGAGCGCGGTCACCGCGTCCAGGACGTTGCCGACGATCGTCAGGCCGACCGCGCCGCCCACCGCGCCGAGCGGGGCGTCCGTGCGGGTCGACAGCCAGAACGCGAGCCCGGCGGTGACCAGTTGGGACACGAAGACGTACGCCACGACGATCAGCAGGCGCTGGGTCGCGGTGCCGGTGGACAGCTCACCGCCGGTGGGGATCTCCAGCGGGCCCCAGCCGTAGGCGGCGCTGCCCACCGCCAGCGCCACGACGGGCAGCAGCACCATGGCGGCGAGGCTGAGGCCGAGCGCCACGGTGAGCTTGGACCACAGCAGCCGGGTCCTCGGAACGGGCGCCGCCAGCAGGTAGCGCAGCGAGGACCAGCTCGCCTCGGAGGCGATGGTGTCCCCGCAGAACAGCGCCACCGGGATCACCAGCAGGAAGCCGGCCGAGACGAACAGGTTGACGGCGGCGAAGTTCGCGCCGGACGCGGTGGCCGTGTCCATCAGCGTCACCTGGCCGTTGCGCGCGCCCGGCTCGCCGCCGATCGCGAAGGCGGCGACGAGGACGAAGGGCAGCAGCGCGAGCACGGCCCCCATGACGAGGGTGCGGCGGCGCTTCAGCTGCCGTACGAGTTCGACCCGCAGCGGCAGTGTCCGCCGCGGGCGGTACCCGTCGGCAGTCTCGGCGCGCTCGGTGAGGGTGCTCACGCGGAGCCTCCGATCAGGGTGAGGAAGGCGTCTTCGAGGCGGCGGTTGGGGCCGACGGACCGCACCGGCACGTCGAGCCGGACCAGCTCCACTACCAGGTGTTCGGCGCTGCCCCCGGGGGCGAGGCGGACCAGCAGCCCGTCGTCGGTGACGAGGGCGGAGAGCACGCCGGGCAGCGCGCCGACCTTCTCGGCGAGCGGCCCGGCCACGGGTGTGCCGGTGCCGACCAGGAGGGTGTCGCCGGAGCCGATGATCTCGCTCACCGGGCCGGCCTGCACCAGCCTGCCGCGGTCCATGACCACGAGGTGGGTGCAGGTCTGCTCGACCTCGGCGAGGAGGTGGCTGGAGACGATCACGGTACGGCCCGCCGCGGCGTACCGGATCATGACCTCGCGCATCTCGCGGATCTGGGGCGGGTCGAGGCCGTTGGTCGGCTCGTCCAGGATCAGCAGGTCCGGCAGGCCCAGCATGGCCTGCGCGATGGCGAGGCGCTGGCGCATGCCCTGCGAGTAGGTGCGCACCGCGCGGGCCAGGGCGTCGCCGAGTCCGGCGATCTCCAGGGCCTCGTCCAGGTGCGAGTCCTCGGGCGGGCGTCCGGTGGCCCGCCAGTACAGCTCCAGGTTCTCGCGGCCCGACAGGTGCGGGAGGAAGCCCGCTCCCTCGACGAAGGCCCCGACCCGGGAGAGCACGGGAGCGCCCGGCCGGATCTCGTGCCCGAAGACGCGGATCGAACCGTCGTCGGGCGTGATCAGGCCCATGAGCATGCGCAGGGTCGTCGTCTTGCCGGCGCCGTTCGGTCCGAGCAGGCCGAGGATCTGGCCCTTCTCGACGCGGAAGGACAGGTCCCGGACCGCGTACCGGTCGGCGGACCTGGCGTACCGCTTGCTCAAGCCGGTGATCTGGAGCGGCACCTCGGCCCGCTCCGGGTCGGGCGGCCCGGCGGCGGTGCGGCGGCGGCCGGTGAGCAGCAGGGCGAGCGCGGCCAGGGCGCCGGCCACGGGCAGCCACCACACCCAGGAGGGCAGCGGCGCGGCGGCGGTCGTCACGCCGGGCGCGCTCGGGACCCGCAGGTCGCCCTTGAGCGAGACGGTGTACGTGGCGGGGGCGGTCGGGGAGGCGTAGCCGAGGTCCGTGGAGGCGAGGACCAGGCGCAGCCGGTGGCCCTTGCGCATCTCGTGGTCCACGGCGGGCAGGGTCAGGTGGACGTCCTTGCCGGCCTTGGCGCCCTCGACCCGGACGGGCGCCACGAGCTGGGCGGGCAGCACCTGCCGGGAGCCGCCCGGTCCGACGTCGTACACCTTGCCGAAGAGGACGGCGTCGTCGGTGGTCGACCGCACGTGCACGGTCGCCGTGGGCGATCCGGTGATCCGCAGGTCCTCGGTGAGCGGGGCGGACGTGAACTTGGCGTACTGGCCCGGGAAGTCGATGGAGATCCCGACGCCGAGGGAGGACAGCTGGGAGATGCCGCCGGAGTCACCGAGGCCGGGGAGGGCGGAGATGGCGGGCGGGCTGGCCCCCGCGGGGTTGCGGACGGCCTGCTCGCGTCCGCTCAGCGCGATGTCCCGCCCGCGGCTCTCCAGGCCCGGGTACGTGTCCGCGCTCGCGCCCCGCAGCCGCGCGGCACCGTCCGTGGAGTCGACGCCGCCGGTGCGGGTGACGCGGAAGGCGGGGCCGGTGTCGGCGTGGGCGTCGTCCTTCAGGTAGCGGTCGAACCAGGCGCCGACGCGGGCCCGCACCCGGTCGGTCTCCATGTCGCCGCCGTCGTGGCCGCCGGAGATCCAGTCGACGTCGACCGGCGCGCCGTTGGCCCGGATCGCCCTGGCCGCGGCGTCGGCCTGGCCGAGCGGGAACAGCGAGTCGGTCTGGCCCTGCACCAGGAGCGTCGGCACCTTGATGCGGTCGCCGACGGCGGACGGGGAGCGGGCGTCGAGCAGCGCCCGGGCCCGCGCGTCGGGCTTCCCGGCCTCGGCGACCCGGTTGTACATGGCGCACAGCGGGGCCTCGAAGCGCTCGCAGCCGCCGCCGGAGTTGATGAACAGGCCGGCCCACAGCTTCTTGAGGACCCCGTTCGGGAAGAGGGCGTCCGCCAGGTTCCAGTAGGTGATCTCCGGGGCGATCGCGTCCACCCGGCGGTCGTGTCCGGCGGCCAGCAGGGAGACCGCGCCGCCGTAGGAGGCGCCGCTGACGCCCACCCGCGGGTCGCCCGCGGCGTCCAGCTCCACCTCGGGCCGGGCGGCGAGCCAGTCGATGAGGCGGGAGACGTCGGCGACCTCGCCTGCGGGGTCGTTCAGGCCGATCCTGCCGGTGGAGCCGCCGAAGCCGCGGGCCGACCAGGTCAGCACCGCGTATCCGTCGCGCGCGAGCTGCTCGGCCTGCTCCCGGACGTCGGCCTTGCTGCCGCCGAAGCCGTGCGCCAGCAGGACGGCGGGGCGGCGGCCGGTGCCCGAGGTGAAGTACGAGGTGTTGATCTTCACTCCGTCGCCCATGGCCATGGCTCTGTCGGCGCGGTGCACGGGCGGGGCCTCGTCGGAGGCGGCGGCCGTCCACGTGCCGGCGCCGGCGAGCACGACGACGGCGGCCGCCGCGGCGGCCCACCGTCGCGGTCCCCGGGGTGCGGGTCCGCGCAGTCGGGACAGTCGAAGATCCATGCGTCCACCGTAAGGGGGCCCGCCGGCGCCCGACGCAGCCGCCGGGTTGAACCCGGCCCCCTCCCCTGGGAGTACGCTCGCGCCCCCGCGTACCGCGCCCGTGGTACGAACGCCCCATGGAGATTCGCCGTGCCACCACGGTCGGGGAACTGACCGCCGCCGAGTACCTCTTCGACCGTCCCGTGCGTCCCGAGTGGGCGCAAAGATTCCTGGAGGCCGGGGGCCACCACCTGTTCCTGGCGTACGGGACCCCGGAGTCCGGCGGCCCGCCGGAGCCGGTGGGCTTCGTCAGCGGGGTCGAGACCGTGCACCCCGACAAGGGGACCGAGATGTTCCTGTACGAGCTGGCGGTCGCCGAGCCCTACCGGCGGCGCGGGGCCGGGCGGGCGCTGACCCGGACGCTCGCCGACCTCGCCCGCGAACGCGGCTGCTACGGGATGTGGGTCGGCGTGGACACCGGGAACGACGTCGCCCTCGCCACCTACCGCAGCGCGGGTGGCGAGGACGACGGGACGTGCACGGTGGTGGTGTGGGACTTCGCGCCGGAGGCGCCGCCCCGGGCCTGAGGAATCAGGCCTGGCCGTCCTCCGTGATCGACACCAGCCAGCGGGTGTCGCGGCGCGGGCGCAGGTAGAAGGCCCAGTACAGGGTGGCGACGGCCGTGATGCCGCCGGTCCACAGCAGGTAGCCCGTCTCCTGCTGGCTGAGGATGTACGCCAGGACGCCGATCAGCAGGACCGGTACGGCGGGCCACAGCGGCATGCGCCAGGCGGAGGTGTGGGCGTGTGTCCCGCGCCGGGCGAGCAGGGCGGCGACGGCGACCAGCAGGTACATGCCGGTGACGGAGACTCCGGTGACGCCGTACAGCGTGTCGAGGTTCACGAAGCACAGGACGGCGCCGGGGATGCCGACGAGCAGGGTGGCGACCCACGGGGAGCCGAAGCGGCCGAGGCGGGACAGGCCCCGGTTGACCGGCTCGGGCCAGGCCTTGTCGCGGGCGGAGGCGAACAGGACGCGGGAGTTCTGGATGACCATGACGATGCCCGCGTTGATGATGGCGAGCGCCACGCAGAGGCTGACGAAGGTGCCGACCGCGGAGTTCGACCAGGCGGTGACCATGGTGCTGATGTCACCGCCGGACAGGGCCGCCAGGTCGGGGGCGCCCATGGTGATGGCGACGACCGGCACCAGGATGATCACCGTGGAGATGGCGAGGGTGGCGAGGACGGTACGGGCGACGTTGCGGCGCGGGTTCTCCAGCTCCTCGGAGAGGTAGACCGCGGTCGAGAAGCCCTGGGTGACGAAGAGGGCGATGGCGAGGCCGGAGACGATCAGCATGGCCGTGACGGTGTCCGTGTGGCCTCCGGCGTCCGCGACCTGGAGGGAGACCAGGCTGCCCGCGCCGCGCTCGCCGTGCGCGAAGCCGAGGACCGCCACGACGGCCGCCGCGATGACCTCGAGGACCAGGAAGACGCCGGTGATCCAGGCGTTGGCGCGCAGGTCGAGCAGGCCGGCGAGGGTGGCGAGCAGCATGACGGCGGCACCCGCGTAGGACGGGTCGAGGTGCACGATCGGGGCGAGGTAGTCCGCGGTGCCCATCGCGATCACCGGCGGCACGATCATGACGACGAGCAGGGAGAGCACGAAGACGAGCCAGCCGGCGAGGCGTCCGGCCATCGTGGAGACCATGGCGTACTCGCCGCCCGCGCTGGGGATGAGGGTGCCCAGCTCCGAGTAGCAGAACGCCACGGCGATGCAGAGGAGCGAGCCGATCGCGATGGTGAGGGCGGTGGCCGTGCCGAGGGACGAGAAGAGGTCGGGCACGACCACGAAGAGCGTCGAGGCCGGGGTCACGCAGGAGAGCGTCAGCAGGGTGCCGCCGACGATCCCGATGGAGCGCTTGAGCTTGAGGGGGCCGCCGGACGCCGTGGGGGCGGCGTCCGGGGCGGCGGTCTCGACAGGGCGGAGCGTGTCGGTCATGGAGCGGTTCCGATCGACTCGTGCGTCAGGTGTTTCGGGCGGGAGCGATATCGCCTCCGGCGGCTCGCGTCGTTCATGTCTTCGTCCGCTCCCGGCGCTGAATGGAACCCCGACGAAAACCAGCACGTCAATGGCTGTTTACCTACGGAATCCGCAGCCGTGCCGCGACCCAGGTCACATCACTTTCGCAGGCTTCGACGCCCCGATATTGCAATCATCAAGCCGTTCGGGAATGTGACCTTGCTTTCCAAGATCCAATACGGATGCGGCCTGCGTCACCCGTTTCATCCCGTCTGAACGGGAACCGCAGCTCGGCCGTCAAAAAAACGTGAGGCCGTCCGCAATGCGGACGGCCTCACTGCCTGCGTCGATCACCCTCAGTGGTTGCGCGGGAACCCCAGGTCGACGCCGGCCGGGGCCTCCGACGGGTCCGGCCAGCGGGTGGTCACGACCTTGCCGCGCGTGTAGAAGTGCGTGCCGTCGTTTCCGTAGATGTGGTGGTCCCCGAAGAGGGAGTCCTTCCAGCCGCCGAAGGAGTGGTAGCCGACGGGCACCGGGATCGGCACGTTGACGCCGACCATGCCCGCCTCCACCTCCAGCTGGAAGCGGCGGGCGGCGCCGCCGTCCCGGGTGAAGATCGCGGTGCCGTTGCCGAACGGCGAGGCGTTGATGAGGTCGACGCCCTCCTCGTAGGTGTCCACGCGCAGCACGCACAGCACCGGGCCGAAGATCTCGTCCCGGTAGGCGTCGGCGGTCACCGGGACCCGGTCCAGCAGCGACAGCCCGATCCAGTGGCCGTCCTCGTAGCCCTCGACGGTGTGGCCGGTACCGTCCAGGACGACCTCGGCGCCCTGGGCCGCCGCGCCCGTCACGTACGAGGCCACCTTGTCGCGGTGGGCCGCGGTGATCAGCGGGCCCATCTCGGACGCCGGGTCGTTGCCGGGGCCGATCTTGATCTTCTCGGCGCGCTCGCGGATCTTCGCCACAAGCTCGTCGCCGATCGCGCCCACGGCGACGACCGCCGAGATCGCCATGCAGCGCTCGCCGGCCGAGCCGTACGCGGCCGACACCGCGGCGTCCGCGGCGGCGTCCAGGTCGGCGTCGGGCAGGACCAGCATGTGGTTCTTGGCGCCGCCGAGGGCCTGGACGCGCTTGTGGTTCGCGGCGGCCGTGGTGTGGATGTGGCGGGCGATCGGCGTGGAGCCGACGAAGGACACGGCCGCGACGTCCGGGTGCTCCAGCAGGCGGTCGACGGCCACCTTGTCGCCGTGCACGACGTTGAAGACACCGTCGGGCAGGCCGGCCTCGGAGAGCAGCTCGGCGATCTTCATGGAGGCCGACGGGTCCTTCTCGGACGGCTTCAGCACGAAGGTGTTGCCGCAGGCGATGGCCATCGGGAACATCCACATCGGCACCATGGCCGGGAAGTTGAACGGCGTGATGCCCGCCACCACGCCCAGCGGCTGCCGGATGGAGGACACGTCGACGCGGCTGGCGACCTGCGTGGACAGCTCGCCCTTCAGCTGCACGTTGATACCGCAGGCCAGCTCGACGATCTCCAGGCCGCGGGCGACCTCGCCGAGCGCGTCCGAGTGGACCTTGCCGTGCTCGGCGGTGATCAGCTCGGCGACCGCGTCCCGGTTCGCGTCGAGCAGCGCCCGGAACCGGAACAGGATGTTGGTGCGCTGCGCGAGCGAGGACTGGCCCCAGGTCGCGTACGCCTCCTTGGCGGCGGCCACCGCCGCGTCGACCTCGTCGACGCTCGCGAAGGCGACCTTGGTGGTGACGGCGCCGGTCGCCGGGTCGGTGACCGGGCCGTACGTACCCGACGCGCCTTCGGTGGGCTTGCCACCGATCCAGTGGTTGACGATCTTCGTCATGCCAGAAACTCCCTCACAGATGGCGGCGTCGGGTGGAGACGTGCCGGTCGTACTCGTCGCGCGCCTTGACCGCCGACGGGCGGGTCGCGGTCTCGGCCACGGGTACATCCCACCAGGCTTGGGCCGGGGGCGCGCCCGACACTGTGTCTGCCGTTTCGGTCTCCACGTAGACACATGTGGGAGTGTCCGCGGCCCGTGCCCGCGCCAGCGCCTCCCGCAGGTCACGCACGGTCTTCGCCCGCAGCACCCGCATGCCGAGGCTGGCCGCGTTGGCGGCGAGGTCCACGGGCAGCGGCGCCCCCGTATAGGCACCCTCGCCCGACCGGTGGCGGTAGGCGGTGCCGAACCGCTCGCCGCCCACGGACTCCGAGAGGCCGCCGATGGACGCGTACCCGTGGTTCTGCAGGATCACCACCTTGACCGGCACGTTCTCCTGGACCGCGGTGACGAGTTCCGTCGGCATCATGAGGTAGGTGCCGTCGCCGACCAGCGCCCACACGGGCCGGCCGGGCGCCGCCATCCGCACCCCGATCGCGGCCGGGATCTCGTAGCCCATGCACGAGTACCCGTACTCCACGTGGTACTGGTCCCGGGACCGCGCCCGCCACAGCTTGTGCAGGTCGCCGGGGAGCGAACCCGCCGCGTTGATGAGGATGTCCTCCTCATCGACGAGCGCGTCGAGTATGCCGAGCACCTGGGGCTGGGTGGGCCGGATGTCGGGGTCGTCCGCCTCGAACGCCGCGTCGACCCGGTACTCCCAGCGCTCCTTGTCGTCCGTGTACTCGGTGACGTAGGCGGGCTCCGCGCGGTGGCCGTGCAGGGTGAGCGCCTCGGTGAGCTCCTCCAGACCGGCGCGGGCGTCCGCGATCAGGGTCCGCCCGGACAGCTTGTGCCCGTCGTAGGGCGCGATGTTCAGGTTGAGGAAGCGGACGCCCGAGCCCGCGAAGAGGGTGCCGGACGCCGTCGTGAAGTCGGTGTAGCGGGTGCCGACGCCGATCACCAGGTCGGCGGTGCGCGCCAGTTCGTCGGCGGTCGCGGTGCCGGTGTGGCCGATGCCGCCGACGTCCTGCGGGTGGTCCCACCGCAGGGAGCCCTTGCCGGCCTGGGTGGAGGCGACCGGGATGCCGGTGGCCGCGGCGAGTTCCGCGAGGGCGTCCTCGGCGCGGCTGTGGTGGACCCCGCCGCCCGCGACGATCAGGGGGCGCCGGGACTCGCGGACGGCCCGCACGGCCTCGGCCAGTTCGCCGGAGTCGGGGGCCGGGCGCCGGACGGTCCAGACCCGCTCCGCGAAGAACTCCTCCGGCCAGTCGAACGCCTCCGCCTGCACGTCCTGCGGCAGCGCGAGGGTGACCGCGCCCGTCTCCACCGGGTCCGTCAGCACCCGCATCGCCTGGAGCGCCGCCGGGATCAGCGCCTCGGGGCGGGTGATCCGGTCGAAGTACCTCGACACCGGGCGCAGGCAGTCGTTGACCGACACGTCGCCCGCGTAGGGGACCTCCAGCTGCTGGAGGACCGGGTCGGCCGGGCGGGTGGCAAAGACGTCGCCGGGCAGCAGCAGCACCGGCAGGTGGTTGACCGTCGCGAGGGCGGCGCCGGTGACGAGGTTCGTGGCGCCGGGGCCGATCGACGTCGTCACGGCGTGCGTGGACAGCCGGTTGCGCTGGCGCGCGTAGCCGACGGCCGCGTGCACCATGGACTGCTCGTTGCGGCCCTGGTGGTACGGCATCTCGTCCGCGTACTCGACGAGCGCCTGGCCGATCCCGGCGACGTTCCCGTGGCCGAAGATGCCCCAGGTGGCGCCGATCAGCCGCTGCCGCTCGCCGTCCCGTTCCGTGAACTGGGAGGCCAGGAAGCGCACCAGCGCCTGCGCGACCGTCAGACGGGTCATCGGTATCCCTCCGCGCTCTCTCCGTGTCCGGGGTGGAAGCAGATCCGCCACTCCCGCTCCGCGCCCGGACCCGCCATCACGTTCAGGTAGTACATGGTGTGCCCGGGAGCCGCGACGGACGGGCCGTGCCAGCCGTCGGGGACGAGGACGGCGTCGCCGGTCCTCACCTCGGCCAGCACGTCGGCGCCGCCCTCGCGTGAGGGGAACACGCGCTGATAGCCGAAACCGCCCGGACCCTCGATCTCGAAGTAGTAGATCTCCTCCAGCAGCGACTCGACGCCGGGGCGGTGCTCGTCGTGCTTGTGCGGCGGGTACGAGGACCAGTTGCCGCCGGGGGTGACGACCTCGACGGCGATCAGCCGGTCGCATTCGAAGCCGTCGGCCGAGGCGAAGTTGCGCACCTTCCTGGCGCAGGTGCCGCTGCCGCGGTCTTCGACGGGAACCTCCGGCGCGGGGCCGTAGCGGGCGGGGAGTCGGCGCTCGCACTTCGCTCCTGCCAGGGCGAAGCGGCCTCCCGCGCCGGAGGCGATCAGTGCCCGGGCGTCGCGGGGAACGTAGGCGAAGTCGCTGACTCCGCCGAACACGCTTTCCCTGCCCAGGAGATGGAACTCCTCACCCTCCGTGTGTACCGTACAACCACCCTCCAGGGGCAGCACGATCCACTCGCTGTCGCCGCTGGTGAAGGTGTGCGTGCCACCCGGCGCGAGGTCGACCACGCGCAGGCTGCTGTACTCCCATCCCGCCCGCTTGGGGTCGATGTCGACGGCGTACAGCGGGCCTGCGGCGGCGCCCTTGGGGACGTACAGGTCGTTGCTCGTCATCCGGTCCTCACAGGAGTCCGACGGCGGTGTCCACGGCCGCGGCCACGTCCCCGTCCGCCGGGTAGAGCAGGGAGCGGCCGACGACCAGCCCCTGCACGGTGGGCAGTTGGAGGGCACCGCGCCACTTCTCGTACGCGCCCTCCTGGTCCTCGCCGACGTCGCCGCCGAGCAGGACGGCGGGCAGCGTGGAGGTCTCCATGACGCGGGCCATGTCGTCGGGGTTCTCGGTGACGGGAACCTTCAGCCAGGTGTACGCCGACGTGCCGCCCAGGCCGCTCGCGATGGCGATGGACTTGGTGACCGCCTCGGCGCCGAGGTCGTTGCGCAGCGCCCCGGTCGCCGGGTCGCGGCGGCACAGGAACGGCTCGACGAACACCGGGAGCCGGCGCCCGGCCATCTCGTCGACGACGCGGGCGGCGGACTCCAGGGTCCGCAGCGAGCCCGGGTCGTCGTAGTCGATGCGCAGCAGCAGCTTGCCCGCGTCGAAACCGAGCCGCTCGATGTCCTGCGGGCGGTGCCCGGTGAACCGGTCGTCCAGTTCGAAGGCGGCGCCCGCGAGGCCGCCGCGGTTCATCGACCCGAGGACGACCTTGCGGTCCAGGGCGCCGAGCAGCAGCAGGTCGTCGAGGATGTCGGCGGTGGCGAGGACGCCGTCGACACCGGGCCGCGAGAGCGCGAGGCAGAGCCGTTCCAGCAGGTCGGCGCGGCTCGCCATGGCGAACCTGCGGTCGCCGACGGCCAGCGCGCCCCGGGCCGGGTGGTCCGCGGCGATGATCATCAGGCGGCCGCCGCCGTCGACCAGGGGGCGCCGGGGGCGGCGGGCCGCGGCCTCGGCGATCGCCTCGGGGTGCTGGGCGCGGACGCGGACCAGCTCGGATACGTCTATCGGGCCGAGGGCACCCGGAGCGGTGCCGCGGCCGTCGCCGGCGCCCTCCCCGTGCCTCGTCCCGCCGACGTGTCCCGCCCTCACCGCACCGCTCCCGCGGCGAGCGCGTCCTCGACCTCGTCCGGGGTCGGCATGGCCGAGGAGCACTCCAGGCGGGAGGCGACGATGGCGCCCGCCGCGTTCGCATACCGCATGATCCGCTCCAGGTCCCAGCCGGCCAGCAGGCCGTGGCACAGGGAGCCGCCGAAGGCGTCGCCGGCGCCGAGGCCGTTGAGGACGGTCACCGGCAGCGGCGGGACCTCGGCGGACGTGCCGTCGCGGTGGACGGCGAGGACGCCCTTCGGGCCCTGCTTCACCACCGCCAGCTCGACGCCCGCCGCCAGCAGGGCGCGGGCGGCGGTGTGCGGGTCGCGCTCGCCGGTGGCGATCTCCACCTCGTCCACGTTGCCGACGGCGACGGTGGTGTGGCGCAGGGCCTCGGCGTAGAAGGGGCGCGCGGACCCGGGGTCCTTCCAGAACATGGGGCGCCAGTCGAGGTCGAAGACCGTCGTGCCCGCCCCGGCCCGGTGGGCGAGCGCCGCGAGCGTCGCGGTGCGGCTGGGCTCCTCGCTCAGTCCCGTGCCGGTCACCCAGAAGACGGAGGCGTCGCGCACCGCCTCCAGGTCGAGCTCGTCCGCGTGGATCTCCAGGTCGGGCGCCTTGGGCTGCCGGTAGAAGTAGAGCGGGAAGTCGTCCGGCGGGAAGACCTCGCAGAACGTGACCGGGGTCGGCAGCCCGGCGACCGGCGTCACCCAGCGGTCGTCGACGCCGAAGTCCCGCAGCGCGTCGTGGAGGTACGCGCCGAAGGGGTCGTCGCCCGTACGTGTGATCACCGCCGTGCGCCGGCCGAGGCGGGCGGCGGCCACCGCGACGTTCGTCGCCGACCCGCCGAGGAACTTCCCGAAGGACGTCACCCGGGCCAGCGGCACGCCCGTCTGCAACGGGTAGAGGTCCACGCCGATCCGCCCCATGGTGATCAGGTCGTACGCCATCGAGATCCCTTCGCTTGGGCTGTCCCCAGGTCTAGCGTCGCCCGGGGAGCCCTGTCAACGCTTTGTCCAGACATTCGGACCAGGGCTTGACACCTTCCAGGGGCGGTCCGAAGCTGACGCCCATGACGTCGTTGTCACCGCAGCCATCGCCCGAGCCGTCACGTCCGTCGTCACCTGGCCCCTCACGCCCGTCGTCGCCCCGGCCGTCACCGCGGTCGTCGCCTCCCTCCTCACTGTCCCGCATCCGAATCGGTTCGGCTCCCGACTCCTGGGGCGTCTGGTTCCCGGACGATCCGCGGCAGGTCCCCTGGCAGCGCTTCCTCGACGAGGTCGCCGCGTCCGGGTACGAGTGGATCGAGCTGGGCCCCTACGGCTATCTGCCGACCGATCCGGCCGTCCTGGCGGAGGAGACCGCACGGCGCGGGCTCACGGTCTCGGCCGGCACGGTGTTCACCGGCCTGCACCGGGGCCCGGCGGTGTGGGACTCCACCTGGGCGCACGTCTCGGCCATCGCCGAGCTCACCCGGGCCATGGGCGCCGAGCACCTCGTCGTCATCCCCTCCTTCTGGCGGGACGACAAGACGGGCGCGGTACTGGAGGACAGGACCCTGACACCGACGCAATGGCGCAGCCTCACCGCCCAGACCGAGCGGCTCGCCCACGAGGTGCGGGAGCGCTACGGGCTGCGGATCGTCGTCCACCCGCACGCCGACACGCACATCGACAGCGAGGAGAACGTCACCCGCTTCCTGGACGCCACGGACTCCTCGCTCGTCTCGCTGTGCCTGGACACCGGGCACTACGCCTACTGCGGCGGCGACAGCGTCAAGCTCATCGAGACGTACGGCGAACGCATCGGCTACCTCCACCTCAAGCAGGTGGATCCGCTGGTCCTGGCCGAGGTCCGGGCGGGCGAGGTGCCGTTCGGGCCGGCCGTGGCACGCGGTGTCATGTGCGAACCGCCCTCCGGCGTACCGGCGCTGGAGCCCGTCCTCGCCGCCGCGCAGAAGCTCGACGTCGACCTCTTCGCGATCGTCGAGCAGGACATGTACCCCTGCCCACCGGACAAGCCCCTCCCGATCGCCCAACGGACCCGGGCGTTCCTGAGGTCCTGCGGGGCCTGAACGGACGGGGGCCAGGTTCGAGGGCGCGGGTGGGGGCGATTCGGGGGCGCGGCTTCGGGGGGCGCGGCGGTGCGCCGGGGGGGGCGCGTGGGGTCCGTCGGCGTGCGGTGGGGCCGGGGCCATCAGTTGTTCCCAGGGTGCTCACGACGCTCAATGCGTCACCCGTGTCACAAAAGACCGCTTCCTGTCACACATGTCGCGTATACGCGGGTCTTGGGTCACACCCGGGCGACAGGCCCAGCCTCCCGGTCACGCAGCGTCGTTCAACGGGCACAGGCTTTGTGATCGCCAGCACAGCGCCCGGCTCCCCCGACGGCCGCCCCCGGCCGCCGCCGCGGCGCGCGCAGGGAGGTGCCACTGATGACCGACCGTCGGCTCTGGTCGTACAAAGAGATCGCCGCGCACATCCGGGTGCAGCCGGACACCGTGAGGTCGTACCGCAAACACGGCCTGCTGCCACCGCCCGACCATGTGGAGGGCGGAAAACCGTACTGGTACGCCGACACCGTCCGCGCCTGGGTCGCGTCCCGGCCGGGCAACCGGGGGCGCCGGGAGGACTGACCCCGGGAGTCACGGCCGCCCCGGCGGCACTGACGCCGGGAGTCACGGCCGCCCCGGCGGCGACGGGCCGGCCCCCGGAGCCGGTTCGACGGGCGGGAGGCGGCAGTGAAGGGCTCCGGCGCGGACCCGGACGTGGGCGGTGCGGCCCCTCAGGCCCAGGGTTCGACGACGGTCACCCCGGAGCCCGGGGCCGTGCCCATCGCCTCCAGCGCGGCCGGCGCGGCGTCCAGCGGGATGGTCGACGTGACGAGCAGATCGGGGCGCAGCACGCCCGCCCGCACCAGCTCCAGCATCCGGGGGTAGGCGTGCGCCGCCATCCCGTGGCTGCCCAGCACTTCGAGTTCGAGGCCGATCACCCGTGCCATCGGAACCGGGGTGGAGCCGGTCGGCGAGGGCAGCAGGCCCACCTGCACATGACGGCCGCGGCGGCGCAGGCCGTTCACGGAGGCGGCGCAGGTGGCGGGGGAACCGAGCGCGTCCAGGGAGAGGTGGGCGCCGCCGCCCGTCACCTCGCGCACCGCCTCCGCCGTGTCCGCGACCCGGGAGGCGTCGACGCACTCGGCCGCCCCGAACGTCCGCGCCAGCTCCAGCGCCCGGGCGGAGACGTCCACGGCCACGACCCGGGCGCCCGAGGCCGCCGCGATCATCACGGCGGACAGCCCGACGCCCCCGCACCCGTGCACCGCGACCCACTCCCCCGCCGCCACCCGTCCCTGTACGACCACCGCGCGGAACGCCGTGGCGAACCGGCAGCCCAGCGAGGCCGCCGTCCCGAAGGACAGCTCCTCGGGCACCGCGACCAGGTTCACGTCGGCGTGCTCCAGCGCCACGTACTGCGCGAAGGAGCCCCAGTGGGTGAAGCCGGGCTGGGTCTGGCGCTCGCAGACCTGCTGGTCGCCCGCCGCGCAGGCGGGGCAGGTGCCGCAGGCGCAGACGAAGGGCACGGTGACCCGGTCCCCGGGGCGCCATCCGGTCACCCGCGCGCCCACGGCCTCGACGACACCGGCGAGTTCGTGACCGGGCACGTGCGGCAGCGTGATGTCCGGGTCGTGCCCCTGCCAGCCGTGCCAGTCGCTGCGGCACAGCCCGGTGGCCTCGACCCGCACCACGACCCCGTGCCCGGCCGGTGCCGGGTCCGCCACCTCGCGCACCTCGGCCGGCTCGCCGTACCGCTCGAACACCACTGCCCGCATCCGTCTCGCCCCTCGCCCGGAGATCGTGTCCGCGGGGAACGCTATCCGCGTACCTCGATCCTGTCCCGGTCCAGGTCGGGCTCCTGCACCTCGGAGGCGGGGGGCCGCGTGTCCCCTTCGGCGACTCCGAACCGCTCGTGGAAGCGGCGCAGCGGACCCGGGGCCCACCAGGTGGCCCTGCCGGTGAGCCGCATGACGGCGGGCACGAGCAGGCTGCGGACGATCATCGCGTCCATCAGGACGGCGAGCGCGATGCCGAGGCCGAGCATCTTGGTGTTGGTCACCCGCGAGGTGCCGATCGCGACCATCACCACCGCCAGGATGACCGCGGCGGCGGTGATCAGTCCGCCGGTGCGCTGGAGGCCGAAGCGGACCGATTCCCGGTGGTCGCCCGTCGCGTCGTACTCCTCCTTGATGCGGGAGAGCAGGAACACGCCGTAGTCCATGGACAGTCCGAAGGCGACGCAGAACATGAGGACCGGCAGGGTGGTCTCGATCGAGCCCGTGTCGGTGAAGCCGAGCAGCCCCGACAGATGGCCGTCCTGGAAGACCCAGACCACCGCCCCGAACATCGCCGTCAGGCTGAGCGCGTTCAGCAGGACCGCCTGGAGCGGTACGAGCACGCTGCCGGTCAGCAGGAACACCAGGAGCAGGGTGACGAGCGCGATGAAGGCGACCGCCCACGGCAGCCGGTCGGCTATCGCGTGCTTGGAGTCGACAAGGACCGCCGCCGTGCCGGTGACGGCGGTGTCGAAGGGCGCGTCGGCCGCGCGCAGGTCGCCCACCAGCCGCTGGGCGGCGTCGTCGACGGCCTCGCCCTTCGGCAGCACCGTGAAGTACGCCGAGTCGCCCTCCACCAGGGGTCCGTCCACCCGGAGCACGCCGGGCAGCGCGGCGATCCGGTCCTTGTACGCGGCGTACTCGGCGCGGGTCGCGCGGCCTTCGGCGAGCACTTCGAGGCCGCCGCCCGGACTGCCGGGGAAGCCGTCCCTGATGTGCTGCTGGACGGTGTGGGACTCGGCGGTCGAGGGGAGCTGCCGGTCGTCGGCCGTGCCGAACCGCACGCCCAGGAACGGCAGTCCGAGGACGACCAGGGCGACGGTGGTGGCCAGGGCGAAGACCGGTGCCCTGCGCATGACGAGGTCCGCCGTGCGCCCCCAGGCCGCCCCTTCGGCCGTCCTGCGCGGCCGGCCGCGCCGCAGCAGGCGCCGCAGGTCCAGGGCGTTCACCCGGTGTCCGAGCAGGACCAGCGCGGCCGGCAGCAGGACGAGGGCGGCGCCCGCGGCGAGCAGCACCACCGCGATGCCGGCGTAGGCGAAGGAGCGCAGGAAGTACTGCGGGAAGAGCAGCATCGCGGCCAGCGACACGGCGACCGTGAGGGCCGAGAAGAGGACCGTGCGCCCGGCGGTGCGCAGGGTGGTGGCGACGGCGGCCCGGGGCTCGGCGCCCGCGGACAGCTCCTCGCGGAACCTGCGGACGATGAACAGGGCGTAGTCGACGGCGAGGCCCAGTCCGAGGGCCGTGGTGAGGTTCATGGCGAAGACCGAGACGTCGGTCAGCTCGGTGAGTCCGCGCAGGACCGCGTTCGTGCCGAGGATGGCGATGATGCCCACGCCGAGCGGCAGCAGCGCCGCCACCGCGCTCCCGAACACCATCACCAGGAGCACGAGCGTCACCGGGAGGGCGATCAGCTCGGCGCGGGTCAGGTCCTCGCGGATGGTCGTCTGCATCTCGTGCCGTACGGCGACGGGTCCGCCGACGCGGACCTCGACCGGGCCGTGCGTCCCCCGGAAGGCGGGTGCCAGGCGGTCCAGGGTCTCGCCCGCGGTCTTCTCGTCGCCCGTGATCCGGGCGGCGACGAGTGCCTCGTGCCCGTCCTCGGCCTTCAGGGCGGGTGAGCCTGACTGCCAGTAGGAGCCGACGCCCGTGACGCCCCGCTCGGAGGCGAGCCGGGCCGCGAGCCGCTTCGCCTCGGCGGCGACGGCGGGGTCGTCCACCGACGCGCGTCCCGCGTCGACCAGGAGGAGCAGATTGGGCTGCGAGGCGGGGAAGCGGTGCTCCAGCGCCTCGGTCGCGTAGGTGGACTGGGCGTCCGGGTCCTCCCAGCCGCCGCTGCCCAGCCGGTCGGCGACACCGCTGCCCGCGACCACCGCGAGGGCGGTGACCAGCAGGGCCAGGAGCAGCGAGAGCCGGGGCCGCGCGGTCACGACGCGGGTCCAGCCGCCGATACGCGGGGTCCTGTTGACTACGGTCATCGTGCGGTGTCCCCTTCACCGTGACCCCTGTCGTCCGCTCGCGGCCGCGCCTTCGTCGCGCGCGTCCGGGCAGGCCGCATGGGTCGTCCTTTGCCATAGACTGGCAAACACGAGTCATCGCTCGCGTTTTCCAAGAATGCGAGCGACCACTCGTGTTTGTCAATCGCGCCCTGAGAGTTGGGGATAACCCGTGTCCGACAAGCCCGACAGGTCCGCCGACGGCACCGGCACCGGCATCACGGAGCGGACGCCGGAGGACAGGCCGCGCCGGCGCCAGGCCCGCGGCGAGCGCCGCATCGCCCAGCTCCTCGACGCCGCCGCCTCGGTGTTCTGCAGGAGCGGCTACACGGGCGCCAGCACGAACGCGATCGCCCGCGAGGCGGGCGTCTCCCCCGGCACGCTCTACCAGTTCTTCCCGAACAAGGAGGCCCTCGCGATCGGCCTCAGCGACCAGCTGCTCCACGACTGGCGCGCGTCGCAGGGCCAGGCCCTCGCCCCGGAGAACATCGGGCTCCCGCTGGACGAGATGCTCGACGCGGTCCTCGACCCGCTCATCGAGTTCAACGTCGCCAACCCCGCGTTCGGCGTCCTGATGCACGGCGCCGACACCCCGGGCCGCATCACCGAGGAGATCAGCACCGTGCACGACGCCGTGCTGACCCGGGTGGACGACATCGTCGCCGGCTACCTGCCCGACGCCTCACCCGAGGAGCGCACCCGCACCGCGAACATGACGCTCGCCCTCTTCAAGGCCGGACTCGACCTGATCATGTCCCACGAGGGCACGGCGCGGGACGCGTACGTCACCGAGCTGAAGACGGTCATGTACCGCTACCTGAAGCCGCTCGTCGGGGAGACGGGCGGCGGCGGACACTGAGCGGCGCGCCCGCGGTCCGGCCGCGTCCCGCCCGGCCTCGTTAGTACCCCCTAGGGGTATAGTGTGGAGCGCGTCGGGTGGGAACCCGCATCCCACAGGCCGCCCACCCGCACCGGAACGCCCCCATGCCTCGACGAGGAGTAACGCCATGACCGCCCAGACCGGCACCCCGCACTCCGTCACGACCGTCTACCGGGTGAGCGGCATGAGCTGCGGCCACTGCGAAGGCTCCGTCTCCAGCGAGATCTCGGAGATCGCCGGCGTCGACTCGGTGAAGGCCGTGGCCTCCTCCGGCGAGGTCACCGTCGTGTCCGCCGCGCCGCTCGACGACGAGGCCGTACGCGCCGCCGTGGACGAGGCGGGCTTCGAGCTCGTCGGCCGCGCCTGACCCCGCCCGAGCCCGGCTGCGGCGCCGCCCGCAGCACCTCGTCCCCGCACCGGGCCGTACCGGCCGGCAGACACCGACTCCGTACGGCCCGGCCCATCGACTGGAGCCGGACATGACCACCGCAGCAGCCAGGACCCCGGTGACGGAGACCTCCGCGCCGTCCGTCCCGGCCTCCGAGGTCGAACTCGTCATCGGCGGGATGACCTGCGCCTCCTGTGCGGCCCGGGTCGAGAAGAAGCTCAACCGCATGGACGGCGTCACCGCCACGGTGAACTACGCCACCGAGAAGGCGAAGGTCACCTACCCCGCGGGGACACAGGTCGCCGACCTCATCGCCACCGTGGTCAAGACCGGCTACACGGCCGAGGAGCCCGCTCCCCCGCCCGCCGAGGACACCGAGGCGCCCGCCGCGGACGACCCCGAACTCGCCTCCCTGCGGCAGCGGCTGACCGTCTCCGCCGCCCTCGCGCTGCCCGTCGTCCTGATGTCGATGATCCCGGCACTGCAGTTCGACAACTGGCAGTGGCTCGCACTCACCCTCGCCGCGCCCGCCGTCGTCTGGGGCGGACTCCCCTTCCACCGCGCCGCCCTCACCAACGCGCGGCACGGCGCGGCCACCATGGACACGCTCGTGTCCGTCGGCACGCTCGCCGCCTTCGGCTGGTCCCTCTGGGCGCTGTTCTTCGGCGACGCGGGCATGACCGGCATGCGGGACGGCTTCACCTTCACCGTCTCGCGCCACGACGGCGCCTCCACCATCTACCTGGAGGTCGCGGCCGGCGTCGTCGCGTTCATCCTGCTCGGCCGCTACCTGGAGGCCCGCTCCAAGCGGCGCGCCGGGGCGGCCCTGCGGGCACTGATGGAGCTCGGCGCGAAGGACGTCCGCGTCCTCAGGGACGGCCGCGAGGTGCGCGTCCCCGTCGGCGGACTGGCCGTCGGCGACCGCTTCGTCGTACGGCCCGGCGAGAAGATCGCCACCGACGGCACCGTCGTCGAGGGCACCTCGGCGGTCGACGCGTCCATGCTGACCGGCGAGTCCGTGCCGGTCGACGTGTCCGTCGGCGACGGCGTCAGCGGCGCCACCGTGAACGTCGCGGGCCGCTTGGTCGTGGAGGCCCGCCGCGTCGGCGCGGACACCCAGCTGGCCCGGATGGCACGGCTGGTGGAGGACGCGCAGAACGGCAAGGCCGAGGTGCAGCGCCTCGCCGACCGGATCTCCGCGGTCTTCGTGCCGGTGGTACTGCTGATCGCCGTCGGCACGTTCGGTTTCTGGCTCGGTCTCACCGGTGACACCGTGGCCGCCTTCACCGCCGCCGTCGCGGTCCTGATCATCGCCTGCCCCTGCGCCCTCGGCCTCGCGACCCCGACCGCGCTGATGGTCGGCACGGGACGCGGCGCCCAGCTCGGCATCCTCATCAAGGGCCCCGAGGTCCTGGAGTCCACCCGCCGCGTCGACACCGTCGTCCTGGACAAGACCGGGACCGTCACCACCGGCCGGATGACCCTGCACGAGGTGTACGCCGCCGAAGGCATCGGCGAGAGCGAGCTCCTGCGGGCCGCAGGAGCCCTGGAGCACGCCTCGGAGCATCCGATCGCCCGGGCCGTCGCCGCGGGCGCCGAGGAGCGCGCCGGCGCCCTGCCCGCTCCCGAGCACTTCGAGAACGTCCCCGGACTCGGCGTGCGCGGACGCGTCGAGGGACGGGAGATCACGGTGGGACGGCTGCCGCACGGCACCCTCCCGCCCGAGCTGGCCCGCGCCCGCGCCGAGGCCGAGGCCGGCGGCCGTACGGCCGTCGTGGTCACCCGGGACGGGACGGCGATCGGCGTCCTGACCGTCGCCGACACGGTCAAGGAGACCAGCGCCGAGGCGGTGAGGGCCCTGCGCGCCCTCGGTCTCACGCCGGTGCTGCTGACCGGCGACAACCGGGCGGTGGCCGAGTCCGTGGCCCGCGCCGTCGGCATCGACCAAGTCGTCGCCGAGGTGCTGCCCGAGGGCAAGGTCGAGGTGATCGAGCGGCTCCGGGGCGAGGGCCGGACGGTCGCCATGGTCGGCGACGGCGTCAACGACGCCGCCGCGCTCGCCACCGCCGACCTCGGTCTCGCCATGGGCACGGGGACCGACGCGGCCATCGAGGCCGGCGACCTGACCCTCGTCCGCGGGGACCTGCGCGTCGCCGCCGACGCGATCCGGCTCTCGCGCCGGACCCTCGCCGTCATCAAGGGGAACCTGCTCTGGGCCTTCGGATACAACGTGGCCGCGCTGCCGCTGGCCGCCGCGGGACTCCTCAACCCGATGATCGCGGGCGCCGCCATGGCCTTCTCCTCGGTGTTCGTGGTCACGAACAGCCTTCGGCTCAGGGCATTCTCATGACGACGGGGCGGGAGTCCCTCTAGAGTCCAACGGAAGCCTCACATAAGCTCTTCACAAGGCTCGCGCATCATCCTTACGCTTGGTCTCCGATCGACGTATCGGGGCTCTTGCGCATTTTCAGGACATATGCAAGAGACGCAGGTCACAGTGATGTGAACGTAACCAACGAAGGGGTTCGTGAGTCTAAGTTGGCGATGTCGGCAACGTCTTGGGGGGCGGAGCCGGCATCTGGGGATGTCTTGGGGGACGTTCCCGGAGCTGCGTTGCCGGGGCACGTACGCCGGAGAGCTTTGAGCGGCCCTCCCGGTCCGTACGGGTCCCGGCAGACCGCACCTCGTCACGCAGTGGCGTAACCAGTTTTGCTCGTTTAGCTCGCAGCGATTCAGGCGCTGTCCCACAGACGCCCGGCCGGATCCCGTGGGGGGAATCCGCACCGGGACAAGGAAAGCGCCCTGACTGCCGGCCCGTGGGGGGACCGGCAGCAGGGCGCTTTCCGTATTTCTGGCGCTCGGTTCGCCTCCGGGGCCCCCTCTTCCAGGAGCTCGGTTCGCCTCCGGGGCGCGGAAGCCTGTGTCGAGGGGCCGATCGTGCTCGACCCTCCTTCGTCGGGGCCTCCGCGCGTCGGCCCTTCGACACAGGCGCGCCCCTTCGGCTCACTCGCTTTCGGGAGGAGCCGTCGGGGCGGTTTTTTGCCTGGAAGGTGCTGTCTAGCGGGCTTCCACCGGGACGAAGTCGCGGAGGACCTCGCCCGTGTAGATCTGGCGCGGGCGGCCGATGCGGGAACCCGGCTCCTTGATCATCTCGTGCCACTGGGCGATCCAGCCCGGCAGGCGGCCGAGGGCGAACAGGACCGTGAACATCTCGGTCGGGAAGCCCATCGCGCGGTAGATGAGGCCCGTGTAGAAGTCCACGTTCGGGTAGAGCTTGCGCTCGACGAAGTAGTCGTCGGCCAGCGCGTGCTCTTCCAGCTTCAGCGCGATGTCGAGCAGCTCGTCCGACTTGCCGAGGGCGGAGAGGACGTCGTGCGCGGCGGCCTTGATGATCTTCGCCCGGGGGTCGAAGTTCTTGTAGACGCGGTGCCCGAAGCCCATGAGCTTCACGCCGTCTTCCTTGTTCTTCACCTTGCGGATGAAGGTGTCGACGTCGCCGCCGGACGCCTGGATGCCTTCGAGCATCTCCAGCACCGACTGGTTGGCGCCGCCGTGCAGCGGGCCCCAGAGGGCCGAGATGCCGGCGGAGATCGAGGCGAACATGTTCGCCTGCGAGGAGCCGACCAGGCGCACGGTGGAGGTCGAACAGTTCTGCTCGTGGTCCGCGTGCAGGATGAGCAGCTTGTCGAGCGCGGAGACGACGACCGGGTCGAGGTCGTACTCCTGCGCGGGGACCGAGAAGGTCATCCGCAGGAAGTTCTCGACGTACCCGAGGTCGTTGCGCGGGTAGACGAACGGGTGACCGATCGACTTCTTGTACGCGTAGGCCGCGATCGTCGGAAGCTTGGCGAGCAGGCGGATCGTCGAGAGGTGGCGCTGCTTCTCGTCGAACGGGTTGTGGCTGTCCTGGTAGAAGGTGGACAGCGCGCTGACCACGGACGACAGCATCGCCATGGGGTGGGCGTCACGCGGGAAGCCGCGGAAGAAGTTCTTGACGTCCTCGTGCAGCAGGGTGTGCTGCGTGATCTCGCCCTTGAAGGTGGAGAGCTGGTCGACGGTCGGCAGTTCGCCGTTGATCAGCAGGTACGCCACCTCAAGGAAGGTGGAGCGCTCGGCGAGCTGCTCGATCGGGTAACCGCGGTACCGCAGGATGCCTTCCTCGCCGTCGAGGTAGGTGATCGCGGATTTATAGGCGGCGGTGTTGCCGTATCCGCTGTCGAGCGTGACCAGACCGGTCTGGGCGCGGAGCTTCCCGATGTCGAAGCCCTTGTCGCCGACGGTGCTGTCGATCACCGGGTAGGTGTACTCGCCATCGCCGTACCGCAGTACTACAGAGTTGTCGCTCACGTCATCCCTCACCGACGTTGTGCCTCTTCTTCGAGGTGCCCTGACTGTCTCTACCATCCCCCATTTGGCCCTGGAGAGTGCACTCGGGGTCGACCATTGGGCCTATTGGCGGCACTCAGTGCCGCCAACCTGCTCATCCTGCCCCCCACGCTCCGCTTCCGGA
Organism: Streptomyces sp. NPDC028308; assembly: GCF_055565855.1. Classification (NCBI taxonomy): domain Bacteria; kingdom Bacillati; phylum Actinomycetota; class Actinomycetes; order Kitasatosporales; family Streptomycetaceae; genus Streptomyces; species Streptomyces sp. NPDC028308. Next base: position 339,343 of record NZ_JBVHTO010000001.1, on the reverse strand, counting down.
AGTGGAGTGTGACCTTTGTGACTCATTTGATCGATCATTTTTTACGAACCCCGCCGTGCCGGGCCCGTTGAGCCCTTCCCCGCGTCCGTGCCGGCGTCTCAGGCTCCGAGGGGGCGGGGCGCCAGACGGTGGTCCAGGGCGGTGCAGCGGCGCCCGGCGGAGACCGTGCGGACCGCCTGGCCTATCGCCTTGCGGGAGCCGACGAGGACGACCAGCTTCTTGGCGCGGGTGACCGCCGTGTAGAGCAGATTGCGCTGGAGCATCATCCAGGCGCTGGTGGTGACCGGGATCACCACCGCCGGGTACTCGCTGCCCTGGGAGCGGTGGATGGTCACCGCGTACGCGTGGGCCAGTTCGTCGAGCTCGTCGAACTCGTATTCCACTTCCTCGTCCTCGTCCGTGCGTACGGTCAGGCGCTGTTCGTCCGGGTCGAGCGAGGTGACGACGCCGACCGTGCCGTTGAAGACGCCGTTCTCGCCCTTCTCGTAGTTGTTCCGGATCTGGGTGACCTTGTCGCCGACGCGGAAGACCCGGCCGCCGAAGCGCTTCTCGGGGAGGTCGGGGCGGGCCGGTGTGACGGCCTGCTGGAGCAGGCCGTTCAGTGCTCCGGCGCCCGCCGGGCCGCGGTGCATCGGCGCGAGCACCTGCACGTCGCGCCGCGGGTCGAGGCCGAACTTGGCCGGAATGCGCCGGGCCACCACGTCCACGGTGAGCCGGCCCACCTCCTCGGTGTCGTCCTCGACGAAGAGGAAGAAGTCCTTGAGTCCCTGGGTGACGGGCTGCTGGCCCGCGTTGATCCGGTGGGCGTTCGTCACCACGCCGGACTGCTGGGCCTGGCGGAAGACGCGGGTGAGGCGGACCGCCGGGATCGGGCTGCCGTCGGCGAGCAGATCGCGCAGGACCTCGCCGGCGCCGACGCTGGGCAGCTGGTCGACATCCCCCACGAACAGCAGGTGAGCACCCTCGGCGACCGCCTTGACCAGCTTGTTGGCGAGCAGGAGGTCCAGCATCGACGCCTCGTCCACCACCACCAGGTCGGCGTCGAGCGGCCGCTCCCGGTCGTACGCCGCGTCCCCGCCGGGCTTGAGCTCCAGCAGCCGGTGCACGGTGGAGGCGTCGGCGCCGGTCAGCTCCGCGAGGCGCTTGGCCGCCCGGCCCGTGGGCGCCGCCAGCACGACCCTCGCCTTCCTGGCCCGGGCCAGCTCCACGATCGAGCGCACCGTGAACGACTTGCCGCAGCCAGGTCCCCCGGTGAGGACGGCGACCTTCTTCGTCAGCGCGAGCCGGACGGCCGCCTCCTGCTCGGGGGCCAGCTCCGCGCCCGTACGCCCCTTCAGCCAGGCGAGCGCCTTGTCCCAGTCCACGTCGTGGAACCCCGGCATCCGGTCCTCGCCGGTGCGCAGCAGCCGCAGCAGCTGGGCGGAGAGGGAGAGTTCGGCGCGGTGGAACGGGACCAGGTAGACCGCGGTGACCGGGTCGCCGCCGTCGGGGGCCGGGACCCTCTCGCGCACGACGCCCGGGTCCTCGCCGTCCTCGCCGGGTGCGGCCAGCTCGGCCAGGCACTCGATGACGAGTCCCGTGTCGACCTGGAGCAGCTTCACCGCGTCCGCGATGAGCCGCTCCTCGGGAAGGTAGCAGTGGCCCTGGTCGGTGGACTGCGAGAGCGCGTACTGCAGACCTGCCTTGACACGCTCCGGGCTGTCGTGCGGGATGCCGACGGACTGGGCGATCTTGTCGGCGGTGAGGAAACCGATGCCCCAGACGTCCGACGCGAGGCGGTAGGGGTGGTTCTTCACCACGGAGATCGACGCGTCGCCGTACTTCTTGTAGATGCGGACGGCGATGGACGTCGACACCTCGACGCTCTGGAGGAAGAGCATGACCTCCTTGATCGCCTTCTGCTCCTCCCAGGCGTCGGCGATCTTCCTGGTGCGCTTGGGGCCGAGACCGGGGACCTCGACGAGCCGCTTCGGCTCCTCCTCGATGATCCGCAGCGTGTCGGTGCCGAAGTGCCGGGTGATGCGGTCCGCGAAGACCGGGCCGATGCCCTTGACCAGACCCGAGCCCAGGTAGCGGCGGATGCCCTGGACGGTGGCGGGCAGCACCGTCGTGTAGTTCTCCACCGTGAACTGCTTGCCGTACTGCGGGTGGGAGCCCCAGCGGCCCTCCAGGCGCAGGGACTCGCCGACCTGTGCGCCGAGGAGCGAGCCGACCACGGTCAGCAGGTCGCCGGCACCACGGCCGGTGTCCACCCGGGCCACTGTGTACCCGGTCTCCTCGTTGGCGTACGTGATGCGCTCCAGTACGCCTTCCACCACCGCCAGGGTCACCTGGCGGGTTCCCGCCTGATCGGACATGTCCCGACGGTACCCGGAGGGTGTGACAGCCGTCAGCGATCAGCCACGGGGGCCTGCTTGAGCGCCTCCACGAAGGGGACGAAGGCCGTCACCGGGAAGGTGAGGGTGGCTTGGGCGGGGGCCTTCGAGTCACGGACGGCGACGTGGGTGGGGCGGGTCGCGATCTCCACGCAACTGTTGCCGTCGCCCTCGCCCGAGTGGGACGACTTGTGCCAGTTGTCGAACGTCATGGGGCGCCTCACAACTCTTTCGCCAGTCCGTTGATGAGTTCACGCGATCGCTCCGGGTCGAGCGATGCAGCTTGCACCCTACGGAAGTTCGTTCGGTAAGTCGCCAGTTGAGCTTCGGCGTCGATGAGGACCGACCCGTGCGGCGCGTCGCGCACGACCGTGTCCAATCGGGGCAGAGAGCCACCCGCGTAGGTCATGGTGGCGGACGCTTTGGTGAAACCGTCCACATCGAAGGGGATCACTCGCAGGGTGACGTGGGCGCTCTCGGACGATTCGAGAAGCCGCGTGAGCTGCGCTCGGGTTGCGGCGCGGTCGCTCACCCGGATCCTCAGCGCCGCCTCGTGGATCACCACCTCGTGCGGGAGGGGCAGTTGTTGGCGTGCCATTCGGTGACGCACCCGAAACTCGACCTCCTCGTCGGTCAGTTCGGGAACTCGCGAACTGAAGAGGGCGCGGGCGTAGTCCTCCGTCTGCAGCCGACCCGGCACGTAGAGGATCGCCACGTCGTGCAGGTACACGGCGTGATGTTCCAGTTCGGCCAGGTCCAGAAACGACGTGGGCAGCAATCCCCGGTACTCCTCCCACCAGCCCCGCGTCCGGTCCGTCGCCATGGCCACCAACGCGTCGATGAACTCCTCGTCCGTGCAGGCGTAATGAGAGGCGAGGCGGCGCAGCCTCTGCTCGCTCACGCCCGCGAGGCCGGACTCGATGTGGGTGATCTGAGCCGGGCTCACCCCCAGGAGCGCCGCCGCTTGGCGCGCCGTGAGGCCTGCCGCCTCGCGGAGTCTGCGCAGCTCTGTCGCCAGTCGCATCTGACGTGCCGTCGGTTCGCGCCTCAAAGCCTGACCGCCCTCTGGTTCAACGCGCCCGCGGACGCCACTCATTGGGGGCCAGATTACGTGACCCGCTTGCGGCGTCTCTAGATTTAGATCTACCGTCAGTGACGCGACGCACACTCTGCGGCACCCCCGGGGCACCGGAAGCGCACCGCCCCGTCCTGCCATGACGGGCGCGACACTGCCACCGCCGGCCCGCCGCAACTCCCCCTCCACCGAACGGAGTTCACGCATGCCCGAAAACGAGTCCTGGGAGTACTCCCTGCACGTCCCCAACGACGTGCGCGCCGTCACCGTCAGCCGCCGCACCATCCGACTGATCCTCACCATGCACGGACTGATCGGCCTCACCGACGTCGCCGAGCTGCTCGCGACCGAGCTGATCTCCAACGCCGTACGCCACACGAAGGGCCCCGCCGCCCTCCGGGTGCGCTGGTCGCCGCCCGGCACACTGCGGATCGGGGCCTGGGACACGGACCCCGAGCCGCCCGAGCCGCCGGCGCCGTCCGGACAGGAGGGGCAGGAGGAGCAGGAGCACCCCGAACAGGGGCGAGGGCTCACCCTGGTGCGGGCCTGCTCCACGGAGTGGGGCTGGCACCCGCTCGCCCGGCACGGCAACCGCGGCAAGTACGTGTGGTGCGAGCTGGCCGCCGTCTGAGCGCCCAAGAAGGCCGTCGTGGGCCGTATCACGCCACAGGTCACGATTCAATCTCGGCCACTGGCGACCCTTGCCTTTCCCCATGTAATCGATTCCAATTCCTGCATGTAATCGATTCCACGAGGAGGTGGAGCGACGATGGCGAGCATCAAGGACGTCGCTGCCGAGGCGGGCGTGTCCGTCGCCACGGTCTCGCGCGTCCTGAACGACCATCCGTCGGTCAGCGCGGACGCACGCGCCCGTGTCCTGACCGCCGTCCAGACCCTGGGCTACCGCCCGAACGCCGTCGCCCGCTCCCTGCGCACCGACCAGACCCGCACCCTCGGCCTGGTCATCAGCGACGTGCTCAACCCGTACTTCACCGAGCTGGCCCGCTCCGTCGAGGAGGAGGCCCGCGCCCTCGGCTACAGCGTGATCATCGGCAACGCCGACGAGCGGCCCGACCTCCAGGACCACCACGTCCGCACGCTGCTCGACCGCCGGATCGACGGCCTCCTCGTCTCCCCCGCCGACGGCGGCTCCCCCGGCATGCTGGACGCCGCCCGCGCGGGCACTCCGATGGTCTTCGTGGACCGCTGGATCCCCGGCGTGGACGTGCCGGTCGTCCGGGCGGACGGGCGGGCGGCCGTCCGCGACCTCGTCGCCCACCTGCACGGACTCGGCCACCGGCGGCTCGCCATCATCGCGGGCCCGGCGGCGACCACCACCGGCAGCGAGCGCGTGGAGGCCTTCCGGGAGGCGCTCGCCGAGTACGGCATCGCCCTGCCCGACGCCTACATAGGCCAGGGCGACTTCCAGGCGGAGAGCGGGCGCCGGGCCACCGAGGGCTTCCTCGACCTGGCCGAGCCGCCCGAGGTCGTCTTCGCCGCCGACAACCTGATGGCGCTCGGCGCGCTGGACGCCGTCCGGGCACGCGGGTTGCGGGTCCCCGAGGACATCGCCCTCGCCGCCTTCGACGACATCCCGTGGTTCGTGCACACCGACCCGCCGGTCACGGCGATCGCCCAGCCGACCGGTGAACTGGGCCGGGCAGCCGTCCGCGCCCTGGTCGACCGGATCGAAGGGCGGCCCCCGCAGTCCGTCACCCTCCCCGCCCGTCTCGTCGTGCGCCGTTCCTGCGGCGAGCCGGCACCCGTACCTCCCGTGCAAAGGAGCAACCCGTGAGCCGTACGGACGAGTTGCTGCGTATCGAAGGGATACGCAAGACGTTCCCCGGCGTCGTCGCCCTCGACAGCGTCGACTTCGACCTGCGCCGCGGCGAGGTGCACGTGCTGCTCGGGGAGAACGGCGCGGGCAAGAGCACCCTCATCAAGATGCTCTCCGGCGCCTACCGCCCCGACGCAGGACGGGTCCTCGTCGACGGCGAGGAGGTGCGCATCCACGGCGCCCAGGACTCCGAGCGCCTCGGGATCGCCACCATCTACCAGGAGTTCAACCTCGTCCCCGACCTGACGGTGGCCGAGAACATCTTCCTCGGCCGCCAGCCGCGGCGCTTCGGACTCATCGACCGCAAGAAGATGGAGGCCGACGCCGCCGAACTGCTCGACCGGGTCGGCGTGCACGTGTCCCCCCGGGCCCGGGTGCGTGAACTGGGCATCGCCCGGCTCCAGATGGTCGAGATCGCCAAGGCGCTCAGCCTGGACGCCCGCGTCCTGATCATGGACGAGCCGACCGCGGTACTCACCTCCGAGGAGGTCGAGAAGCTCTTCTCGATCGTGCGCAGGCTGCGCGAGGACGGCGTCGGCATCGTCTTCATCACCCACCACCTGGAGGAGATCGCCGCCCTCGGCGACCGGGTCACCGTCATCCGGGACGGCCGGAGCGTCGGCCAGGTGCCCGCCTCCACACCCGAGGACGAACTCGTACGCCTCATGGTGGGCCGGTCGATCGAGCAGCAGTACCCGCGCGAACGCGCCGACGCCGGAACCGCGTTGCTGACCGTCGAGGGGCTCACCAGGGACGGCGTCTTCCACGACGTGTCGTTCGAGGTGCGCGCCGGTGAGGTCGTCGGCATCGCGGGACTGGTGGGCGCGGGACGCACCGAGGTCGTCCGGGCGGTCTTCGGGGCCGATCCGTACGACAGCGGCACCGTCGAGGTCGCCGGGGCGCGGCTGCCGCGTCACGACGTCACCGCCGCCATGACCGCCGGCATCGGGCTGGTCCCCGAGGACCGCAAGGGCCAGGGACTGCTGCTCGACGCGTCCGTGGAGGAGAACCTCGGTCTCGTCACCCTGCGTTCGGCGACCCACGGCGGGCTCGTCGACCTCAGGGGCCAGCGGGCGGCCGCCGCCCGGATCGCCGGGCAGCTCGGCGTCCGGATGGCCGGACTCGGCCAGCACGTACGCACCCTGTCCGGCGGCAACCAGCAGAAGGTCGTCATCGGCAAGTGGCTGCTCGCCGACACCAAGGTGCTGATCCTCGACGAGCCGACGCGCGGCATCGACGTCGGCGCCAAGGTCGAGATCTACCAGCTCGTCAACGCGCTCACGGCCGCCGGAGCCGCCGTCCTGATGATCTCCAGCGACCTGCCCGAGGTGCTCGGTATGAGCGACCGCGTGCTGGTCATGGCCCAGGGCCGGATCGCGGGCGAACTCCCCGCCGCCGAAGCCACCCAGGACGCGGTGATGGCACTCGCCGTCAGCACACCCGCTACCGCCAACACCGGAACTACCGCAGTGGAGGACTCCCGTGGCCACTGACACGCTCAAGAGCTCATCGGGCGCCAGTGGCGCCTCGGCGGTCCGCCGCCTCCTTCTCGACAACGGCGCGCTCACCGCGCTCATCGTCCTCGTCGTCGCGATGTCGGCGCTGTCCGGCGACTTCCTGACGACCGACAACCTGCTCAACATCGGCGTCCAGGCGGCCGTCACCGCCATCCTCGCCTTCGGTGTCACCTTCGTGATCGTCTCGGCGGGCATCGACCTGTCGGTCGGTTCCGTCGCCGCGCTCTCCGCGACCGTCCTCGCCTGGACGGCCACCTCGCACGGCGTCCCGGTGGGGATCGCGGTCCTCCTCGCCATCGCCACCGGCATAGCGTGCGGGCTGGTCAACGGCGTGCTCATCTCGTACGGGAAGCTGCCGCCGTTCATCGCGACGCTGGCCATGCTCTCGGTGGGCCGCGGACTGTCCCTGGTGATCTCCCAGGGCAGCCCGATCCCCTTCCCCGACTCCGTCTCGCACCTCGGCGACACCCTCGGCGGCTGGCTGCCTGTGCCGGTCCTAGTGATGATCGTGATGGGTCTGATCACCGCCCTGATCCTCGGCCGTACGTACATCGGACGCTCCATGTACGCGATCGGCGGCAACGAGGAGGCGGCCCGCCTCTCGGGTCTGCGGGTGAAGAAGCAGAAGCTCGCGATCTACGCGCTGTCCGGTCTGTTCGCCGCCGCGGCGGGCATCGTGCTCGCCTCCCGGCTCTCCTCCGCGCAGCCGCAGGCCGCCCAGGGCTACGAGCTCGACGCGATCGCCGCGGTCGTCATCGGCGGCGCCTCGCTGGCCGGCGGCACGGGCAAGGCGTCCGGCACCCTGATCGGCGCGCTGATCCTCGCGGTGCTGCGCAACGGACTCAACCTGCTCTCGGTGTCGGCGTTCTGGCAGCAGGTCGTCATCGGTGTCGTCATCGCGCTGGCGGTGCTGCTCGACACGGTGCGGCGCAAGGCGGGGGCGACCCCGACGGCCGCCGGGACGGGCGGTCCGGGCGGCCGGGCCCGGCAGGCGGGCACCTATGTGCTGGCGGCCGTGGTCGCGGCGGCCGTCGTGGGCGGCATGTCCTTCCTGCACAACGGCTCCTCGGGCGGCACCGACAAGAAGGTCGGACTGTCCCTGTCGACGCTGAACAACCCGTTCTTCGTCCAGATCCGGGCCGGCGCCCAGCAGGAGGCGAAGAAGCTCGGCGCGGACCTGACCGTCACCGACGCGCAGAACGACGCCTCGCAGCAGGCCAACCAGCTGCAGAACTTCACCAGCTCGGGTCTCGGCTCGATCATCGTGAACCCGGTGGACTCGGACGCGGCGGGCCCCGCGGTACGCGCCGCGAACAAGGCCGGCATCCCCGTGGTCGGCGTCGACCGGGGCGTCAACAAGGCCGACACGGCGGCGCTCGTCGCCTCCGACAACGTGGCGGGCGGCAAGCTCGCCGCCCGGACCCTCGCCGAGAAGCTGGGCGGCAAGGGCACCATCGCGATCCTCCAGGGCCAGGCGGGAACGTCCGCCAGCCGGGAGCGGGGCGCCGGTTTCGCCGCGGGTCTCAAGGAGTTCCCGGGCATCAAGGTCGTCGCCAAGCAGCCCGCGGACTTCGACCGCACCAAGGGCCTCGACGTCATGACGAACATGCTCCAGGCGCACCCGGACGTCCAGGGCGTCTTCGCCGAGAACGACGAGATGGCGCTCGGCGCGATCAAGGCCCTCGGCTCGAAGGCCGGCAAGTCGGTCGCCGTCATCGGCTTCGACGGCACGCCCGACGGACTGAAGGCGGTCGAGGCGGGCACCCTGTACGCCTCCGTGGCCCAGCAGCCCAAGGAGCTCGGCCGGATCGCGGTGCGCAACGCGCTGGACGCGGCCGAGGGCAAGAAGGTCGACGAGACCGTGAAGGTGCCGGTGAAGGTCGTCACGTCGAAGAACGTGGCCGGGTTCGGCGGCTGACGCCCGGCCCGCCGACCGGCTCCCCCGCCGGTCCGCGGGCCGTTCGCCGGCGGTCGGGCCGGGTCCGCCTCACCGCGGACCCGGCCCCCACCGGCGTACGGGGGCCGGACCCGGCTCCCGTGGACGGACGGGGTCCCGCCCCGTCGACGTACGGAAAGAGTGTGCTGATGTACGACTACGACCTGCTGGTCGTGGGCTCGGCCAACGCCGACCTGGTGATCGGGGTCGAGCGGCGGCCCGCGGCCGGGGAGACGGTGCTCGGCTCCGACCTAGCCGTCCATCCGGGCGGCAAGGGCGCCAACCAGGCGGTCGCCGCCGCCCGGCTCGGTGCCCGTACCGCGCTGCTCGCGCGGGTCGGCGACGACGCGCACGGACGGCTGCTGCTCGACTCCCAGCGTGCGGCCGGCGTCGACACGGCGGGTGTGCTGGCAGGCGGGGCGCCCACCGGGGTCGCGCTGATCACCGTCGACCCGTCCGGGGACAACAGCATCGTCGTCTCGCCGGGCGCGAACGGACGGCTGACGCCCGCCGACGTCCGCGCGGCCGAGAAGCTCCTGCGGGCCTCGCGGGTGGTCTCGGCGCAGTTGGAGATCCCGCTGGAGACGGTCGTGGAGACCGTACGGTGCCTGCCGTCCGGCTCCCGGTTCGTCCTCAACCCCTCACCGCCCGTGCCGCTGCCCGCCGAGGTGCTGGCGGCCTGCGACCCGCTGATCGTGAACGAGCACGAGGCCCGCGTCCTGCTGGGCGAGGCGGCGGGACCCGAGCCCGAGGACTGGGCGCGTGCGCTGCTCGCCCTCGGCCCGCGCTCGGTCGTCGTCACGCTGGGCGCGGCGGGCGCGCTGGTGGCGGACGGGAGCGGGTCGGCCCGCGTCGCGCCGGTGAAGGTGGCGGCGGTGGACACCACCGGGGCGGGCGACGCGTTCACCGCGGCGCTGGCCTGGCGCCTCGGGGCCGGGGCGTCCCTTGCCGAGGCCGCCGCGTACGCGGCCCGGGTCGGCGCCGCCGCCGTCACCCGGGAGGGCGCGCAGGTGTCCTTCCCGACCGCCGAGGAGGTCGGCGCGCTGTGAAGAAGGCCGGGATACTGAACCGCCATCTCGCGGGCGCCATCGCCGAGTTGGGGCACGGGGACGGGGTGCTGGTGTGCGACGCGGGGATGCCCATCCCGGACGGGCCGCGGCTGGTGGACCTGGCGTTCCGGGCCGGGGTGCCGTCGTTCGCCGAGGTCCTGGACGGGCTGCTCGCGGAGCTGGTGGTGGAGTGCGGGACGGCCGCCCACGAGGTGCGGGAGTCGAACCCGGAGGCGGCGGCCCTGCTCCGCTCGCGCCTGCCCGTGCTGGAGCTGGTCTCGCACGAGGAGCTGAAGTCGCGCTCGGCGGGCGCGCGGCTGATCGTGCGCACCGGGGAGGCACGGCCGTACGCCAACGTGCTGCTGCGGTGCGGGGTGTTCTTCTGAGGAGGACGGCGCGCCCGGGGCCGTGAGGCGCTTGATTGCGGCCGTGAGGCGCGTGGTCGCGGCCGTCCGTCGCCGGGATCAGCCGCCCGTCGGGCCGGTTCCCGGCCGTGCGCGGGCATTTCGAAGGGGCCCGGTCCGTCGACCGGGCCCCCTCGGCTTTCCCCTCCGCATCAGAACCCCCGCGATCCCCCCGGATCCCCCTCCAAGAGTCCTGACGCACACCTAGACCCGCGGACTCCCGGAAGGGTTGCACGGTATTTCCAAGATTTTTTCCGAGGCACTCCGGCACCCCGCGAGAGCCTTGCCGGAGCCCCGTGGGAGCCCCGGCGGAGCCCCGGGGCGACGCGTCGCGAAGAAGTCCGTGTTACGTCCTGATCGTGTCACTTGGCACCCAACGGCGTTGCCGCTGCAACGCGTTATGGGTCACGATGTTCGACGTACTGGTGAGTCATACGCGATACACGGGGGTGGATACGTGAAGTTCGACATGGGGGCCACGACCCTGGCGGACCTGGGCAAGAGCACGGTCGGATCCAGTGACGACCTGGGCACCCTGATCAAGTGGCTCGTGCAGGCCGCGGAGCCGCTGGAGGGCAAGTTCAACGGCGCCGGCAAGGCCGCGTTCGACTCGTTCAAGAGCCGGGCGGACGAGATCACCGACGCGCTGAACGGTTCGCTCGGCGCGATCCTCGGCGGCCAGGGCGGCATGGACACCGCGTTCGGCACCGGTGACACCGAGCAGCAGGACAACGCCCACCAGAACATGGGGCAGGCCAACTTCGACGCGGCCCGCTTCGGCGCCCGATAAGACGACTCAGGGGGATTTGGATCATGGGTCAGAACCAGGACCGCCGCTCGTACGACACCGGCGCCTCCACGGAGGTGCAGGGCAGCCTTCAGGGCATCATCGGCCAGCTGGAGCGCGTCCTCGGGGACCGCGACCGCGCGGTGCAGGCCGCGATGGCCGAGTTCCAGGCCGACGGTGTCTCCGACGACTACCACGGCAAGGAAGTCCGCTGGAACCGCGCGGCGAACGAGGTCCGCGACATCATCCGCCTCGTGCGCACCACGCTGGAGCAGAACGACGGCACCGCGCAGGCGACGCTCGCCAAGGCGCGCGCCGCGGTCGACAACATCGGCTGAGGCGGACCGGCCCGGGGCCGCGGCGAGTCCGCGGCCCCGGGTCCGGCACACCGGGCCGCGGCGGGGGAACCGCGGACGGGATCCACCGGATCCCGGCGAACGGCACGTCCATGCCGAAGGGAACACGGTGACGGCCCAGGAGTACGACAGCCAGCTGCTGGAGTCCGTGTCGGTACGGCGACGGCGGCTGCGGGACGCCCTGCTGTTCGGGACGCAGCGGCAACGGCGCTCGGTGGACGAGCGGTTGGGGAAGGTGTTCGCCGGGGTGGTGATCGCGGCGGTGCTGTGCGCGGGGTGCGTGGGGTGGTCGTTCGTGTCCCACCGGATCATCGGCAAGAGCCCCAACGGCGGTCCCGTACAGCCTTCTCCGGGTGTCTCCGCCCCGTCGTCGCCGGGGTCCTCCCCGCAGCCTTCCGCTTCCTCAGTGACTCCTTCGACCCGGTGATTGGTACGACATGGCGATATCCGCGGGGGCTTCGAGCCAGACCGGACCGACGGGCCGCACGGCGCTGAGCCGGGTCACCCTGGTCGGCGAGCGACGGAGGGTGGACCTGGTCCTGCCGTCGCGGGAACCCGTCGGGCTGCTCCTGCCCGAGGTGCTGCGGCTGCTGGGCGACCAGGTCTCCGAGCGCCCCCAGTTGCGCCACCTGGTGACCGCGGACGGCTCCGCGCTCGCGCACGACGGCACGCTGGAGTCCGCGGGGGTGCCCGACGGGGCCGTGCTGCGGCTGGTGCGTGCCGAGGACGCGCCCTCGGCGCCGGTGGTACATGACGTCAGCGACGAGACCGCCGACGACCTGGACTCGCGTGCCTGGCGCTGGCGGCCCGCCGTCCGGCGGATCGTGGCCGGGCTCGCGACCGTCGGCTGGGCGCTCGTCGCCGGTGTCGTCGCGCGGGCGCACTACACGCACGGGTCCGTCGGCGCCGCGCTGCTGGCACTCGCCGCGGTGTGCCTGCTCGGCGGTGTGCTGCTCGGGCGGACGGGACGGCGCGGGCTCGCGGCCACGCTGCTCACCACGGGCGGGGCACTGGGGGTGCTCGGTGCCTGGACGCTGGGCGACGCCCGCGGCTGGCCGGGGGCGGCGCAGGCGGCGGGTGCGGTGGCGGCGGTCGTCGTGACGCTCGTCCTGCTGGGACGGTTCACGCCGCTCGGCCGGGGCGGGCTCGTCGGCGGTGCCGCGCTGGCCGCGACGGGCCTCTGCTGGGAGGCGGCCGTGGCCCTCCAACCGGGCATGTCGGACGCCGGGGAACAGGCCCGGGTCGGCGCCGTGCTCGCCGTCGGGTCCGTCGTCGTGCTGGGGCTGCTGCCCCGGCTGGCGCTGATGGCGTCGGGGCTGTCCGGTCTCGACGACCGGCGCTCGGGCGGCGCCTCGGTGAGCCGGTACCAGGTGTCGGCGGCGCTGGCCGCAACGCACCGGGGGCTGGCGCTGGCGACGGTCACGGTGGCCGTCTCGGCGGTCGCCGCGGGTGTCCTGGCGCTGCGCGAGCCCACCGTGTGGACGGTGCTGCTCGCGGTCGTCACGACCGTCGTGGTGGCGCTGCGGGCCCGTGCCTTCCCGCTGGTCGCGGAGGTGGTGGTGCTGCTGGCGGCGTCGGCCGTGCTCGCGGTGCGGCTGCTCCTGGTGTGGCTGGACCGGTCCGGGGCGGCGGGGCCGCTGGCCGTGCTGGCGGGGCTCGCGGTGCTGCCGCTGCTGGTCCTGTCGGTGCAGCCCGCCGAGCATGTGCGCGTACGGCTGCGGCGCGCCGGCGACATGCTGGAAACCGTCGGGGTGATCGCCCTGTTCCCGCTGGTTCTCGGCGTCTTCGGCGTGTACGGACGACTGCTCGACACCTTCGCTTAAGGGGCGGACATGGCGCAGGAACAGGGACGGGGAGGGGACTGGCAGCGCGACGTGCTGCGCCGGCTGGGACAGACCACCGGGGAACCCCGGGCCGTGGGTGACACCGGTGTGCCCACGGGGGCCGGCGCCTCCGGTACGGCCGCCGCACCGGGCGGTGCCGGGCAGAACCCCGCGGCGACCGCTCCGACGCCCGGCGTGGGGCCCTCCGGCCCTCCCGGCGCCGGGGTCCCCGGCGTGCGGCGGGGCGAGCCCGCGCTGCGTCTCGTGCATCCGCCGCGCCCCGGAGCGCAGCCCTTGGCCGCCGCGCCGCCCGCCGGAGGGGGCGAACCGGCGTACCCCGCCCCGCCCTTGGAGACCGCGGAGCCCGCCCCGGCGCACCCCGAGCCGCAGCCGGCGCCCGCGCCCACGCGCCCCGCGCCCTCACCGGCCCTGCCGCACCCGGCCCGTTCGGCCGCGGCGGGCGGAGGGCAGCCCGGGGACAGTCCCGTGCCGCGGGGCTCACGCGACCCCCGGCTGCCGGAGTCCGCCCCGGAGGCCGTGCCCACCGTCGACCCGCGGCTCGCCCGCGCCCTCGGCCGCCCGCAGCACGGGGACTCCCTCACCCGGCGCACCGGACGCTCGCTGCGCCGCCTCACCGCGTCCGCCGCGCAGGACGTGACCGAGGAGACCCGGATCGCCCGGGAGTTGCAACAACCGGTCACCACCGGGCGGGTCATCGCCGTGACCTCGATCCGCGGAGGCGTCGGCAAGTCGACGGTCTCCGCGCTGCTCGGCCGGACCTTCAACCACTACCGGCACGACCCCGTGCTGACCCTGGAGGCCGACGCCGCACTCGGCACGCTGCCCGTACGCATGGGCGCGGAGTCGGTGCGCTGGGCCTGCGGGGACCTGGCGCCGATCCTCAGCCCCTCGATGCGGCTGAACGACGTCACCGGCTACCTGGTGCCGGTCGCCGACGGCGGCTGGCTGCTGCCCGCGAGCCGGGGCCGCGTCGGCGCCCCGCTGGACGTCCCCACGTACCGCACGGTGACGCTGGCGCTGCGCCGCTACTTCGCGGTGACGGTGGTGGACTGCGAGAGCCTGCCCGGCGAGGTGGCCCGCACCGCGATGGACACCGCCCACGCCCGGGTGGTCGTCGCCCCGACCACGGCCGAGGGCGTCAACGGCACCCGCCAGGTCCTCAACTGGCTGGCCCAGCTGCCGCACGCCGCGCTCGCCTCGACGGTCGTCGCGCTCACGGCCGGATCGCCCGATCTGGTGCTGGACGTCAAGGCGGCCGTCGCGCACCTGAAGGAGACGGGCGTCACCGTCGTCCCCCTGCCCTACGACCGTCATCTGGCGGGCGGCGGCCCGATCCGCCCCGAGCTGCTCGGGCAGGCCACCCGAGACGCCACGGTCCGCCTCGCCGCCGAGGCCATGCGGCGCGCGACGAGGGTGCGATGAGCGTCCGCCGTACCGCCGCCGCGCCGCACGCCACAGGAGCCGTACGAGAAAGGGTCCGTCCGTGACCCAGAGTCTGATACACCGGCCCGCCCGCTCCACCCGGCCGCTCGCGCCCGCCGGGCCGCGCACGGTGGAGCCGCCGCCGAACCTGCCCGAGGGCAAGCTGGGCAACGCGGCGACGGCGCTGCTGCCGATGGCCGGCGTCATGGGTTCGGTCGTCATGATGACCGTCATCCGCAACAGCCAGTTCGCGGCGCTCGGCGCGATGGTGCTGGTCATCGCGCTGCTCGGCGCGGTGGGGCTGTTCCTGTCGCAGCGCGGCAAGGCGCAGCGCACCCGGCGGGCCCAGCGTGAGCGGTACCTGGAGTATCTGGAGGAGCTGCGCGAGGAGTTCGGGGCGGCCGAGCGGGAGCGGCGGCAGCTCGCCCGGGTCCTCAACCCGCCCCCGGAGGCGCTCTACGACCTGGTGCGGGACCCCGCGCGGCTGTGGGAGCGGCGCCGTCAGGACCCCGACTTCCTCCGGGTGCGGGTGGGCACCGGCGACGTGCCGGTGCAGGAACTGGCCATCGGCTCCGACGCCGGCGGTGTGATGACCCCGCCGGACCCGTTCATGCTGAACGAGGCGCGGGCGCTGCTGGCGCGGTACTCGGTCGCCAGTGACTGCCCGCTGACGGTGCCGCTGGACCGGGCGGGCAACGTCAGCATCGTCGGTGACCGCGAGGGGGTGCTGCGGGTCGCCCGCGCGCTGCTCGTCCAGGCCGCCGTCACGCACGCGCCCGACGACGTGGCGATGGCGCTCGGCGTGCCGGGCGACCGGCTGACCGAGTGGGAGTGGGCCAAGTGGCTGCCCCACGTGCTCGATCCGCAGGAGCAGGACGGCCCGGTCGCCGCCCGCCGGATCGCCCCGAGCCTGCCGCAGCTCGCCGCGCTGTGCCGGCACGAGCTGGGACAGCGGGCGTCGTACGCGGCGGAGGTGCGGCGGGGCCTGTCCGGCCGCGACGCGCTGCGGCTGACGAGCCGGCTGCTGGTGGTGAGCGACGAGTACGGCGCCACGGCCGCCGAGCTCCCGCGGCCCGACACGGCCGTCGAGCTGCGGGACATGGGCGTCACCGTGCTCCACCTGCTGGAACGGCAGGTGCACGAACCGGACCAGGTCGGCGTGCGCATCCGCGTCGACGGCGACCAGGTGACCGTCGAGGACCTGCGCGAGCCGTCCCCGGTGGCGCAGGGCACGGCGGACGCGGTGAGCCCGGCCGGCGCCGAGGGGCTGGCGCGGCTGCTCGCCCCGCTGCGGCTGTCCGCGGAGTCCGCCGCCGAGGGGACCCCGGTGTCCGGGCCCGTCGACTTCCCCGGGCTGCTCGGTGTCGAGGACCCGGCCGCGCTCGACCTGGAGCGGCTGTGGGCGCCGCGCGGCGAGCGCGAGTTCCTGCGTGTGCCGATCGGACTGACGGACCGTCACGAGCCGGTGCTGCTCGACCTGAAGGAGTCCTCCGAGCTGGGCATGGGGCCGCACGGGCTGTGCGTGGGCGCGACCGGTTCCGGCAAGAGCGAACTGCTGCGCACCCTGGTGCTCGCGCTCACCGCCACCCACGCCCCCGAGGACCTGGCCCTGGTCCTCGTCGACTACAAGGGCGGTGCCACCTTCGCGCCGTTCACCGAACTCCCCCACGTGGCCGGGGTGATCACGAACCTGGAGAACCAGGCCGGGCTCGTCGAGCGTGTCCACACCAGCCTCGCGGGCGAGGTCAAGCGCCGCCAGCAGGTGCTGAAGGACGCCGGGAACGTCGCCGACATCGGGCACTACGCGGCCCTGCGCGCCGCCGGGCGCCCCGATCTGGAGCCGCTGCCGCACCTGTTCGTCGTCATCGACGAGTTCGGCGAACTCCTCACCGCCAAGCCGGACTTCATCGACCTGTTCCTGTCCATCGGCCGCATCGGACGCTCCATCGGCGTGCACCTGCTGCTGTCCAGCCAGCGCATCGAGGGCGGCAAGCTGAAGGGTCTCGACACCTACCTGTCGTACCGCCTGGGTCTGCGCACCTTCTCCGCCGACGAGTCGCGCACGGTGCTCGACACCACCGACGCCTTCCATCTGCCGCCGCTGCCGGGCTTCGGCTACCTGAAGGTCGACACCTCGCTGTACGAGCGGTTCAAGGCCGGGTACGTGTCCGGCGCCTACCGCGGTCCCGCGCTGCGCGACCAGCAGGACGACGAGCCGCTCGCCTGGCCCTACCCCGCCTTCAACACGCTCGACGCGGCCCCGGCCGAGGGCGCCGCGGAACCGGCGGCCACCAAGCGGGAGACCGGGCCGACCGTGATGTCCGTGATGGTCGGCCGGCTCACCGGCGCGGCGCCGCCGGTGCGCCGGATCTGGCTGCCGCCGCTGCCGGCCGCCATCACGCTGGACGCCGCCGCGGGGCCCGTCGAGGTGACCGGACGCGGGCTGCACCTGGCCGCCGGGCGGGCCGGGGCGATGCGCGTGCCGCTCGGGGTGCTGGACGACCCGGCGAGCCAGTGGCAGGGCAAGTGGCTGCTCGACCTCACCGTCGCCGGCGGGCACGTCGCCGTCATCGGCGGGCCCCAGTCCGGCAAGACCACGATGCTGCGCACCCTCGCCCTGTCCCTGGCGACCACGCACACCCCGTACGACGTCGCCGTGTACGGGCTCGACCTGGTCGGCGGCGGTCTGTCGGCGCTGGCCGGGCTGCCGCACGTCGGCGGGATCGCGGGGCGCGCCGACCACGAGCGGGCCGCGCGGACGGTCGCCGAGGTGCGCGCGATGCTTGCCGCCCGCGAGGAGCTGTTCCGCGAGCACGGCATCGACTCCGTGGAGCAGCTGCGCCGGCTGCGCGCGCAGGGCCGGCTGACCGAGCTCGGCTCGACCGACGTCGTGCTGCTCGTCGACGGGTTCGGGGCGCTGCGCGACGAGTTCGCCGACCTCGACGACTCGGTGACCGACCTGCTCAAGCGCGGCGGCGGCTACGGCATCCACGTGGTCGCCGGCATGCTGCGCTGGAACGACGTGCGGATCGCCACCCAGTCCATGTTCGGCACGCGTGTCGAGCTGCGGCTCAACGACCCGGCCGACTCCTCCGTCGACCGCAAGCTGTCCGAGACGCTGGCCGCGGACACCCCGGGCCGGGTCCTCACCGACGGGAAGCTGTTCGCCCAGGTCGCGCTGCCGCGTATCGACGGCTCGCCGTCCAGGGACGACATCGGGCCCGCGCTGGAGGAGGCGGCGCGCACGATCCGGGCCACCTGGCACGGGGACGTGGCGCCGCCCGTACGGGTGCTGCCGACGCGGATGCCGGCGGCGCAGCTGCTGTCCGTGGCCGCCGAGCCGCGGCGGGTGCCGATCGGCGTCGACCAGGACGCGCTGGCGCCCGCCCTCCTCGACCTGTTCGGGAGCGACCAGCACCTGCTGGTCCTCGGCGACAACGAGTGCGGCAAGACCAACCTGCTGAAGCTGATCGCCGGGCAGCTCGTGGAGCGGTACAGCGACGAGGAGCTGGTGTTCGGGGTCTTCGACCCGCGCCGCGGGCTGCGCGGGGTGATCCCGGAGGCGTACCGCGGCGGCTACGCGCACAACGCGAAGCTGTCCGCCGCGCTGGCCTCGGGCATCGCGGCCGAGCTGGAGAAGCGGCTGCCGGAGAGCGCGGACCCGGACACGCTCGGCACCGAACCCGCCTTCAGCGGGCCGCGGATCGTGATCCTCGTCGACGACTACGACATCCTGACGACCGCGGGGCAGCAGCCGCTGAACCCCTTCCTGCCGTACGTCTCCTCCGCCCAGGACATCGGCCTGCACTTCGTCATCGCCCGCCGCGTCGCCGGGTCCTCCCGCGCGCTGTACGAACCGCTGCTGACGACACTGCGCGAGACCGGCACCGCGGCGCTCGTGATGACCGGCGACCGGACCGAGGGGCAGCTCTTCCCCGGCCTGTACGCCTCCCCGCAGCCGCCGGGACGCGGCACGATCGTCCGCCGCGGCCGCCGGCACCAGCTCGTCCAGACCGCCCTCTCCGACACCGAGGAAGCAGAACGCCCGTGACCAAGGACGTCATCGCCCTCACCCCGAAGATGCCCGACATCTGGGACCTGCTGACCGGCCTGTACGCGGGCGGCCCCGACCTGGGGGTGTCCGCCGCGGCCGACGGCGCGGTCGTCCAGCTGCACGGTCCCGGGGGCCGCCCGCTCGTCTCCGTGGAGGCGCCGGTCCTCGTCCAGGTGCCCGGCGAGGCGCGGCGGCTGCTCGGCCCGTCGGCCGACGGCGTGCCGCTGCCGTTCTGGTGGACCGAGGCCCGCGCCGCGACGGCGGTCCCGGAGGCCGAACGGCTCGCCGCCTCGGTGTGCGGGCGCCTCAACGCCCTGCTGGGCGGCATCACCTGGCCCGCGGGGGCGGCGCGCACCGAGGTGGTGGACACCTCCGGCGTCCCGACGCCGGAGACCGTGCCCGGCGCGGAGGGGGAGCCGCCGGAGGGCGCGGAGGCAGACGGGGCGCCGGACGGGGAGGGCGAGGTGACGGCGCGCGCGGCCGTGGGTCTGCCCGCCGTGGACGTGCTCACCGACAGCACCGCCGTGGTCCTGGCCGACCGGCCGGTGATCGCCCTGACCTCCTGGCTCTCGGAGGTGCTGCGTGCGGCGTCCGGCTCGCGCCGGGCCCTGCAGATCGTGACCCCGCCCGACGTACGTCTGAGCCCGGCCGCCCGCACCACGCTGGCGCAGGTGCCCAACCGCTGGGTCGTCCAGGACCCGGACTGCGGGTACTACGACGGGCTCTCCGGGGCGGTGCTGCGCTGGCAGGACGGCACTTTCACGCCCGCCCTCACGGCCGAGGGGAAGTCGACGGTCGCCAAGGCCTTCACCGACACCGGGCCTTCGGCCGAGCGCCAGCTCCACGTCGCGTTCCGCACGCGGCACGCCGCCGACCCGAACCTGCTCCTGGGCGGGGCGCTGGAGACGGCGTGGCGGACGCTGACCGGTGCGCCGCCGGCCGGCTGGGGCACGGCGGAACCGGTCAACCTGCCGTGGTCGCCGCGGCAGTTGACGGACCTGGCGCAGGAGCGCGCTCCGCAGGCCACGCACCTGGTCGCCGTGGGCGCCCCGGACCGTCCGGCGGTCGGGACGCTCCGGGTGACGCGTACCGGGGCGGGGGTGGAGGAGGACGTGCACCTGACCCTCGGCTTCGGCGCGGACGAGGGCCTGCCGCTGGACGCGGTCCAGGGCCTCGCCGAGACCCTCGTCGGTGAACACGGCCTGGTCACCATGCTGGTGTCGGTGCGCCGCGCGGGCCGGGACCTCGTGACGCCGCCGCGGCTGGAGGCGCCGCCCGTGCCGTTCGCGTTCACGCTCGGCCCGGACGACGTGCGCGCCATCGGCCTCGACCACGCCGGCCGTCCGCCCGTCGCGCTGCGGCCGGTCCGGCTGGGTGCTCCCTCGCGGCCTGCGCTGCACTATCCGCTGGGCGACGGGAGCGACCCGCAGTCGTGGACGACGCTCCAGCAGCTCACCCGGCACCTGAAGCGGGGCTGACCGGCGGCCGGTGACCCGTCACCGGCCGCCCCGCCTCACAGGACGTGCGCCGCGAACCGGGCCGCCGTCTCCGCCAGCACCTCGCGGCCGTCCCGGGCCCACAGCCCCTCGTTGAACAGCTCGACCTCGATGGGTCCGCGGTAGCCCGCCGCCTCCACGTACCCGCGCCACTCGCGCAGGTCGACGGCGCCGTCGCCGAGCTGCCCGCGCCCGTTGAGGACGCCCTCGGGCAGCGGGGTGACCCAGTCGGCGACCTGGAAGGTGTGGATGCGGCCGCCCGCCCCGGCCCGGGCGATCCGGGCGGGCGCGGTGTCGTCCCACCACAGGTGGTACGTGTCCACCGTGACGCCCACCTGGTCGGCCGGGAAGCGCTCCGCGAGGTCCAGGGCCTGGCCGAGGGTGGAGACCACGCAGCGGTCGGCGGCGAACATGGGGTGCAGCGGCTCGACGGCCAGCCGGACACCGCGCTCGGCCGCGTACGGGCCCAGCTCCGCGAGGGCGTCGGCGATCCGCTCGCGGGCGCCGTGCAGGTCCCTGGAACCCGCGGGCAGGCCGCCCGAGACGAGCACGAGCGTGTCCGTGCCGAGGGCCGCCGCCTCGTCGACGGCCGTCCTGTTGTCGTCCAGGGACCGGGCCCGCTCGTCCGCCCCGGTCGCCGTGAGGAAGCCGCCGCGGCACAGCGTGGTCACGGTGAGTCCCGCGTCGCGCACCAGCTTCGCCGCCGCCTCGACGCCGTACGCCCGGACAGGCTCGCGCCAGAGGCCGACGCCGGGCACGCCGAGCTGTGCGCAGGCGTCCACGAGTTCGGGCAGCGAGAGCTGCCTGACCGTCATCTGGTTGATGGAGAGACGGGAGAGATCCGGGGTGCTCACTGGGCGACTCCGTACAGGGCGAGCAGGTGTTCCATACGGGACCGGGCCAGCTCGGGGTCGGGGAACAGGCCGATTCCGTCGGCGAGTTCGTAGGCGCGGGCCAGGTGCGGCAGGGAGCGCGCCGACTGCAGCCCGCCCACCATGGTGAAGTGGGACTGGTGGCCCGCGAGCCAGGCGAGGAGGACGACCCCGGTCTTGTAGAAACGGGTCGGCGCCTGGAACAGGTGGCGGGACAACTCGACGGTGGGATCGAGGAGTTCACGGAAGCCCTTGGTGTCACCGGTGTCCAGCACGCGCACCGCCTCGGCGGCGAGCGGTCCCAGCGGGTCGAAGATGCCGAGCAGGGCGTGGCTGAAGCCGTGCTCGTCGCCCGCGATCAGCTCGGGGTAGTGGAAGTCGTCGCCGGTGTAGCAGCGCACGCCTCGCGGGAGCCTGCGGCGCAGGTCGGTCTCCCGCCGGGCGTCCAGCAGGGAGACCTTGACGCCGTCGACCTTGTCGGGGTGCGCGGCGATCACCTCAAGGAACGTGCCGGTCGCGGTGTCGAGGTCCGTGGAACCCCAGTAGCCCTCCAGCGCCGGGTCGAACATGGGGCCGAGCCAGTGCAGGATCACGGGCTCGGCGGACTGGCGCAGGAGATGGCCGTAGACCGCGAGGTAGTCCTCGGGGCCCGTCGCCGCCGCGGCCAGCGCCCGGGACGCCATGAGGATCGCCTGCGCGCCCGTCCCCTCCACGTGCGCGAGCTGCTCCTCGTAGGCGGCCCGTACGTCGGCCAGTGAGCCGGCGGCGATCTGGTCGGTGCCCGCCCCGCACGCGATACGGCCCCCGACCGCCTTCGCCTCGGCGGCGGAGCGCCTGATCAGCTCCGCGGCCGTGGCCCAGTCCAGGCCCATCCCGCGCTGCGCGGTGTCCATCGCCTCGGCGACCCCGAGCCCCTGCGCCCACAGATGCCGGCGGAAGGCGAGGGTGGCGTCCCAGTCGACGGCGGCCGGGGAGTCGGGGCTCGTGTCGGCGTACGGGTCGGCCACGACGTGCGCGGCGGAGAAGACCGTACGGGAGGTGAGGGGGCCGCCGGGCGAGAGGGCGAGCGGCTCGGGGCGCGGGGTGTAGGTGACCAACTCCCCGTTCGCGCGCGGCAGTCGGAGGGTCACAGCGAGATCTCCGGTACGTCGAGACGGCGGCCCTCGGCGGAGGAGCGCAGACCCAGCTCGGCGAGCTGGACGCCTCGGGCGCCGGCCAGCAGGTCCCAGTGGTACGGCGCGTCCGCGTAGACGTGCCGCAGGAACAGCTCCCACTGGGCCTTGAAGCCGTTGTCGAACTCGGCGTTGTCCGGGACCTCCTGCCACTGGTCGCGGAAGGAATAGGTCGCCGGGATGTCCGGGTTCCAGACCGGCTTCGGGGTCGAACCACGGTGCTGGACACGGCAGTTGCGCAGGCCGGCGACCGCGGACCCCTCCGTGCCGTCCACCTGGAACTCCACGAGCTCGTCGCGGTTCACGCGCACCGCCCACGAGGAGTTGATCTGGGCGACGGCGCCGCCCTCCAGCTCGAAGACGCCGTACGCGGCGTCGTCGGCGGTGGCGTCGTAGGGCTTGCCCTGTTCGTCCCAGCGCTGCGGGACGTGGGTGGCGGTGAGCGCCTGCACGGAGGTGACCCGGCCGAAGAGCTCGTGCAGCACGTACTCCCAGTGCGGGAACATGTCGACGACGATGCCGCCGCCGTCCTCGGCGCGGTAGTTCCAGGAGGGGCGCTGGGCGGACTGCCAGTCGCCCTCGAAGACCCAGTAGCCGAACTCGCCCCGCACGGACAGGACCCGGCCGAAGAAGCCGCCGTCGACGAGCCGCTTCAGCTTGAGCAGGCCCGGCAGGAACAGCTTGTCCTGCACGACGCCGTGCCGGATGCCCTTCTCCGCGGCCAGCCGGGCCAGCTCCAGGGCGCCGTCGAGGCCGGTGGCGGTCGGCTTCTCCGTGTAGACGTGCTTGCCTGCGGCGACGGCCTTGCGGATGGCCTCCTCGCGGGCGGAGGTGACCTGCGCGTCGAAGTAGATGTCGACGGCCGGGTCGGCGAGCACGGCGTCCAGGTCCGTCGACCAGTGGTCCAGGCCGTGCCGTTCCGCGATGGTCTTCAGGGCGTGCTCGCGGCGCCCGACGAGCACCGGCTCGGGCCACAGCACGGTGCCGTCGCCGAGGTCGAGTCCGCCCTGCTCGCGCAGGGCGAGGATGGAGCGGACGAGGTGCTGGCGGTACCCCATGCGCCCCGTCACACCGTTCATGGCGATACGCACCGTCTTGCGTGTCACGTCATTCCCTCCGTACGCGTCCGGCGCCGCGTACGCTCACAGGTGAGCGCGGCAGCAAGCGCTTTCTATGCCAGAGACGCTAGCCGCTGCGCCGCCGATCGGACAAGACCGTGTGGGCCGCGAGATGTTCGACGGGGCGGACAGGAGGTACGGTCACGCGGCGGGGGCAGGGCACACGCACGGCCGGCCGGGTCCCCGGGACCGACCGAGAGACGCGCGACCGGAGGAAAGACGAGATGACGGTGACCCTGGCGGACGTGGCGGCGCGCGCGCAGGTCTCGCCCGCGACCGTGTCGCGTGTGCTGAACGGGAACTATCCGGTGGCGGCCTCCACGCGCGAGCGGGTGCTGCGGGCCGTGGACGAGCTGGACTACGTGCTGAACGGGCCCGCGAGTTCGCTGGCCGCCGCCACGTCCGACCTGGTCGGCATCCTCGTGAACGACATCGCCGACCCCTTCTTCGGGATCATGGCCAGCGCCATCCAGGCGGAGATCGGCGGGCCCCCCGGGCCCTCCTCCGGGGTCCTCGGCGGCGGGCGCGCGGGCGGTGAGCGTCTCGGCGTCGTCTGCAACACGGGCGGCGACCCGGAGCGTGAGCTGACCTACCTGACGCTGCTCCAGCGCCAGCGGGCCGCCGCGGTGGTGCTGACCGGCGGCGCCGTCGAGGACGCGCGGCACGGGGCGGCGGTCGCGGCGAAGCTGCGCAGGCTGGCCGAGGCGGGGACCCGGATCGTGCTGTGCGGGCGGCCGCCCGCGCCCGAGGACACCGGGGCGGTCGCGCTCACCTTCGACAACCGCGGGGGCGGGCAGCGGCTGACCGAGCATCTGATCGGGCTCGGGCACCGGCGCATGGGGTACATCGCCGGTCCCGAGGAGCGGACGACGACCCGGCACCGGCTGGAGGGGCACCAGGCCGCGCTCGCCGCGCACGGGATCGAGGACGATCCGCGGCGTACCGTGCACGGCCGGTACGACCGGCGGGCCGGGTACGAGGCGACGCTCGAACTCCTGCGCCGCGAGCCGTCGTTGACCGCTGTCGTCGCCGCCAACGACACCGTCGCGCTGGGGGCGTGTGCGGCGCTGCGCGACTCCGGTCTGCGGATTCCGGCGGACGTGTCCGTGGCCGGGTTCGACGATCTCCCCTTCAGCATCGACGTGGTGCCGGCGCTCACCACCGTGCGGTTGCCTCTGGCAGAGGCGGGGGCGCGGGCCGGGCGGATCGCCATGGGGCGGGAGGAGGCGCCGCCCGGGGGGATCGCCACGGTACGGGGGGAACTGATGGTCCGCGGCTCCACCGACGCCCCGCGCCCCTGACCAACGCCAAGTTCGCCCCCGTCCGGGGTCCCCGCCCCTCTCGGGACGCCGTTCCCCCCGAGGCCCACGGGACGCCGCGTACGTCGCCCGCATCGGCACCCGGTGCTTGGGCTGCCCTCGAGGCCGGCCGGCGAACCCGGCGTCCACTGGGTGCCGCCCAGGGTGGGCCCACTCCCCCTCACCCGCATCAGCACCCGGTGCCTCAGCTGGCGTCGGGTGGGTCGGCGAGCCCGGCGCCAGCGGGGTGCCGCCTGCGCCCACCCGTGCCGCCCCTAGCGGCACGCATGCCCGCAGCTGGAGCGGGCGGCCCGCCGGCGCCAGCCGGGTGGGTGGGCGCCGCCCCACGCCGCACGCCCGTCCGCCAGGTGGGCATCGCCCACCGGCCCGCACCCGAGCCACCGAGCCCGCGCCCCCGCAGCTCAGCCCCCACGAACCGCAAGCCGCCCTACGACCGAAGGGGCCGTGCCGGTACATCAAATGGCCGTCGAGACGGGGACGTATCCGGCCGAGGAACGCTGGTGACGGACGCCGACACCAACTACCGACGGCCGGATGTACCGGCACGGACCCGACCCACCCACCGGACCTAAAGCGCCCGACGCCCGCCGCAACGCCCGTGCGCGTCCGTGATGCGGGTAGGGTCCGGCGCATGCTCTGCTGTCCCGGGGGGCACCGGACCCCCGGCCGGGCCCGCGTGCCCGGGGCTCCGTAGCGAGGTGTGCAAAGTGAAACTGGCCTTCTCCACCCTTGGCGTCCCGGGACTCCCCGTCCCCGACGTCGTACGGCTCGCCGCGACGCACGGCTACCACGGCGTCGAACTGCGGGCGCACCCCGAGGAACCGGTCCACCCCGGCCTCACCCTCGCCGAACGCGCCGACGTCGCGGCCGAGTTCAAGTCGGCCGGCGTAGAGATCCTCGGCCTCGCCGGATACGCCCGCGTCGCGGCCCCCGGCGACGACACCCCCGTCCTGCGCGAGATCCGCGACCTCCTGGAGCTGGCCAGAGACGTCGGCGCCCCCTTCGTCCGCGTCTTCCCGGGCGCCGGCGAGGACCAGAGCCCGGAGGAGGCCGACGCGACGGCCGCCCGGCGCCTCGGCACCGCCGCGGAGTACGCGACGGACCTCGGCGTACGCATCCTGCTGGAGACCCACGACTCCCACCGCACCGGCGCCGACGTCATCCGCGTCCTGGGCCCGGTGGGCCACCGCCGGGTGGGCGCCCTCTGGGACGTGATGCACACCTGGCTGGGCGGCGAACAGCCGTCCACCACGTACGCCGCCCTGTCCCCGCACCTGGGCTACGTCCAGGTGAAGGACATCGCCTCGCCCGAGGACACGACCCCGCTGCTCCTCGGCACCGGCGTCCTGCCGCTCACGGAGTGCGTGGAGCTCCTCTCCCGGGAGGGCTGGGACGGCTGGCTGTGCTGGGAGTACGAGAAGCGGTGGTACGAGTCCGCCGAGCCGCTGGAGCCGCTGCTGACCCCGGGCCGCGACCACCTGGCCCGCCTGCTGAACGACTCGGCGTAGCCGGCGCGCCCCCGAAACGCCACGCCCGAAACCCACGCCCGGAACGAGCAAACCGGCCCCCGGGTGCGGAACGCACACCCGGGAGCCGGTGTCGAGGCGCACCGGGCGGACCGGAGCGTGGCGGCGACCGCCGTCGCCGCCACGCTCCACCGCCCGGTGGCCCCCGCTACTTGTTGGTCGTCCGCACCGAGTCCAGGTCGGGCACCGGCGCCCCGCCCGTGCCCCGGGGCAGGACCGGGCCGGCCCCGCTCCGGGCACCCGCCGACAGCGCCGACTTCTGCGCGGTCTGCTGCGGGACGATCCCGTCGTAGTACGGCGTGTACTTGACGAGGGAGCTGCCCGCACTGATGGCGGACCCCGCCGCCGTCAGCTCGGACGCGGAGACCGACCCCGTCCCGCCGAAGGCGACGACGATGTTGACCCCGGCCGCCTGCTCGCGCAGGTACGTCGCGTCGGCGTCCGTCAGCGTCGTCTCGTCGGTCCACAGGATGGGTCCGTAGTCGAGCATGCCGGTGCTCGCGGAGACGCCCCCGCGCCAGCTGTCCGACCAGGCGAGGCCCACCACGGAAGGCGAGGTCCACCAGAAGCGGGCGAGCGCGGCGGAGGTCCCGTCGTGGCCACTGCCGCTGATCGGGTAGTACGACCAGGTGTCGGGCCAGTTGGAGAGGTACGTGTGCGTGAGCGCGTACTTCGCCGAGGCGCCGACGGGGATGACCATCGTCTGGTCGGGGTCCAGCGAGTTGAGGTACGACTTCACCGACGTCGACAGCGAGTTGCCGTCGTTGAGGACGACCGTGCCCTTGCCGCCGTACCCGAGGGCACCGGCCGCCGCGGAGGCCGCCATCGCGGAGTGGTAGTCCGTGCCGGTGGCGAGGAACACGTACTCCGGCGCGCCGGTGACGGCCTTGGCGACCGCCACGGACGTCGAGTAGCGCGAGGTGCCCGACAGCCGCTTCGGCGTGAAGCCGAGGGAGCTGACCTTGCTCGCGACGGTGCCGGAGAGGATGTCGGTACCGCCGACCAGGTAGACCGTCGCGCCGGGCTTCAGCGTGCGCTTCAGCTCGGTCTGCACGGCGGTCGACAGCGAAGTCTCCGAGGTCATCAGCAGGGGACCCTGCTTCTGGCCGGCGAGGCTCTGCCCGGTCAGCGCGTAGGACGGGCTGTCCTTGCTGACGAGGACGGCCGACTTGGCGTCGATCAGACCGGGCTCGCTCTGGCCGACCGTGTTCCAGCTCCAGCGCGACGCGGCCACGTTGGTGGCGTAGGAGTCCGCGCCCCAGACCCGGCCGACGCTCTGTCCGCGCAGCGGCTGCCACGCCGGGTCGAGGACCGACGACGTGCCCGGAGGCAGCGGCATCTTGGTGACGTCGCCGGTGGCGACGTCCACGATCCGGGGGATCGCGACGTCCTCGTCGGTCCCGTTGGTGACGACGATGCGCGTGCCGGTGGGCGCCCACGCCGGGGCGTACGCGGCGTCCTCGAAGGTGAGCTGGCGCTCCCCCGTGCCGTCGACGTTCACGACGAAGAGCCGGCTGAGGCCGCCCGACTCGCGTACGAAGGCGACCTGGGTGCCGTCGGGCGAGATCGCCGGGTCGTCGCCGGTGTCGGCCAGCTTGGTGAAGCCGCCGGTGGTGTCGTCGTAGAGCCAGATCGCCGAACCGGTCGGCGAACCGCAGGTGTCGCCGGTGCGGACGAAGGCGATCAGCCCGTTGGCGGCCGCGCTCGGCTTGCGGTCGCAGCCGTCCTCCGAGGTGGAGAACAGCGGCTGGGCGTAGCGGGAGCCGTCCGAGGGGGCGTAGCGCAGGCGGCCGCCGCCGGAGTAGACGACCGTGCTGCCGCTGTAGAGGAACGTCGGGTCGCCCACCGACGTCATGGAGCCCTGCTCCTGGATCTTGACCAGGGTGGAGCCGGTGTAGCGCCGGGTCTCGACCCGGTTGTCCTTCACGTACGCGACGCGGCTGCCGTCGGGCGACCAGGACGGCTGCCTGCCGTCGGCGACGAAGTCGGTGTACGTGCCGGTGCCGGGCTGGTTCGTCTGCAGGACGTTGCGCGCGCCGTTGAGGAACATCAGCGTGCCGTCCGCGGCCTGCCAGGTGACGGGGTTCGCCGCGGCGGCGCCCGGCGCGGTGGCCATACCGGCGGCCACGGCGACGGCGGTGCCCAGCGCCGCGAGGACGCGGCGTCTTCGAATCTTCATGTGCCCCCACAAAGGTGATGAAAGAGAGCTGTCGTTCACCTCTCGGGTGCGGAACGGAAACCTCACGTTCCTCTGCGACAGCTGCGTCACTGTAACGGCACAGCTGATCAAAAAGGAACAGGTTTCAACCATCACTTGGCCCCCGACCGCGACGACCAGCGCGGCACCCGCGGGACCACCCCGGCGGCTCAGCCGCCCGCGGCCGACGGCACCCCGTCACCGGCGCGCCTCCCTGCGACCAGGCCGGTGGCGGCCCGTTCCCGGTTACTGTGCACACCCTTGACTGGAAGAAACTTCCCGGATATTCGTGATTCCTCGGAAGTTTCCTTCATGAGGGAAGGGGCGCACGTGCGCGACTCCGGCACGGGAAGCACCGCAAGACCGTCCAGACGTTCCGTTCTCACCGCGACGGCGGGCGTCACCGCCGCCCTCGCCGCCGGGGGCGGCGCGTACGCCGCCGCCGACGGCACCCCGCACGACGACCGGAGACTGCGCGCGCTCATCTCGCGGATGACGCTGGAGGAGAAGGTCGGCCAGCTCTTCGTGATGCGGGTGTACGGCCACTCGGCCACCGCGCCCGACCAGGCCGACATCGACGCCAACCTCAAGGAGATCGGCGTCAGGACGGCCGCGGAACTGGTCGCCAAGTACCGCGTCGGCGGCATCATCTACTTCGCCTGGGCGCACAACACCCGCAGCCCGCAGCAGATCGCGGACCTGTCGGACGGCATCCAGAAGGCGTCCCTGGGTCTGCCCCGCGGCCTGCCGGTCCTCATCTCGACGGACCAGGAGCACGGGATAGTGGCACGGGTGGGCAAGCCCGCGACGCTCTTCCCCGGCGCGATGGCCCTCGGCGCCGGAGGCTCGCGGGAGGACGCCCGCACGGCCGGCCGAGTCGCCGGCGCCGAACTGCGCGCGCTCGGCATCCGCCAGGACTACGCGCCGGTCGCCGACGTGAACGTGAACCCGGCCAACCCGGTCATCGGCGTACGGTCCTTCGGGGCCGACCCCGAGGCGGTCGCCGGGATGGTGGCGGCGCAGGTGAAGGGCTATCAGAGCGCCGGTGTCGCGGCGACGTCCAAGCACTTCCCCGGGCACGGCGACACCGCCGTCGACAGCCACACCGGCTTCCCGGTCATCGGGCACAGCCGGGAGCTGTGGTCCGAGCTGGACGCCGTGCCGTTCCGGGCGGCGATCAGGGCGGGCATCGACTCGATCATGACCGCGCACATCATGGTGCCGGCGCTCGACCCGGCCGGCGACCCGGCCACCCTCTCGCACCCGATCCTCACCGGCATCCTGCGCGGCGAACTCGGCTACGACGGCGTGGTGGTGACGGACTCGCTCGGCATGGAGGGCGTCCGCACGAAGTACGGCGACGACCGCGTCCCCGTACTGGCGCTGAAGGCGGGCGTCGACCAGCTCCTCAACCCGCCCTCTCTGGACGTCGCGTGGAACGCGGTGCTCACGGCGGTCCGGGGCGGCGAGCTGACCGAGGCCCGGCTGGACGAGTCGATCCTGCGCATCCTGCGCCTCAAGGCGAAGCTCGGCCTCCTGAGGGACGCCTACGTCCCCGACGGTGCCGTCGAGCGCACGGTGGGCACCCGGGCCCACCTGAGGACGGCCGACCGGATCGCGGACCGCACGACGACCCTGCTGGTCAACAAGGACGGCCTGCTCCCGCTGTCCCGGCGGACGCACCGGAACGTGCTCGTGGTGGGCGCCGACCCGGCCTCGCCCTCCGGCTCCGACGGGCCCCCGACGACCGTGCTCGCCGCCGCGCTCACCGGACTCGGCTTCTCGGCGACCGCGCTGTCCACCGGTACGGCACCCTCGCAGGCGACCGTCGACAAGGCGGTGGCGGCGGCCGGGAGCGCGGACGCCGTGGTGGTCGGCACGTACAACGTGACGGCGACCAGCGCCCAGCGGACCCTGGTGGAACGGCTGGTCGCCACGGGCGTCCCGGTGGTCGCCGTGGCCATCCGCAACCCGTACGACGTGGCCCAGCTCCCGGGTGTCGGCGCGTATCTGGCCGCGTACTCCTGGACGGACGTCGAACTGCGCGCGGCGGCACGGGTGATCGCGGGGGCGGTGTCCCCGACCGGGAAGCTGCCGGTGCCCGTGCAGCGGGCCGACGATCCGGCCCAGGTGCTGTACCCCCTCGGGTACGGGCTGTCGTACTAGCCCTGCGCCCCGCCCGCCGCGGGACCCCGCCGTCGGCCCCCGAGCACCCCGAACGTCCGGCGTGGCCCCGTGCGGGCGGGCCACGCCGGGCGGGGTCGTACCGGGGGGAGCCATGGGGGCCGAGCGGGTCGGACGTGCCCTGCCGGGCGTGCCGGCGCCGTACGCGCCGGCCTCGGCGCTCCTGACGAGCCGTCAGGGCCCGGCGGCGGTGAGCCGGTGGGCTGCGCCCGTCCGGTGCGGTGACCGGACGGGCGCGGCACGGGTGTTACGGACGCAGCGCGGGCTCGCGCTCGACGTCCCGCTTGTCCAGCCTGGCGTCGAACTTCGCCAGCGGCTTCGCGGCCGCCGGGTCCGCCTGGACGGCCGCCGAGGCGACTCCCGCCCATTCCAGGATGCGGGCGGTGGCGAACGCCTTCTCGTCGGCGACGAGTCCGGCGACGTTGGCGCCGTGGTTCAGTCCGGGCGCCGTCATCACGTACGAGTCCTTCGCGCCCTTGCCGAGGCGGAAGCGCTCGGCGCCCCACGGGTCGTTCTGGCCGTAGACGAACAGCATGTGGCGCGCGTTGTGGCGCACCCAGGTGTCGACGTCGCGCATCGCCCACGGCTGGAACTTCATGGAGATGTCGCGCGGCACGAAGTTCCGCGGCGGCTGGTACCCGTAGCGGATGAACCGCTTCTCGATGTACGGGAACTTGATCGTGGGCGCTCCGAGCTGCGTACCGGCCTGGTAGTAGTACGGCGTGTACGTGGTCAGGCCCTGGTCCGTGTAGGCGGAGAAGCCGGAGATCGTGTCGACCGAGGTCCAGATCTCGTCGTCGGTGGCGTGCGCCGCGTCGGCCGGGATGTCCCCGCAGTCGGAGAGCAGGCTGTACTGCCAGAAGCCCCAGACGTAGTCGAGGACGACCGCCTCGTAGGCCCGGTCCAGGCTGCCGATGGTGGTGAAGGTGTAGCCCTCGGCCGCGGCCAGATCGGCGTACTTCTTCTCCAGCGGCTCGCGGCGGACGAGCGCCTCGCGCTGCACCGCGTTCAGCCGGTCGCGGCACTCCTTGGTGCCGACGTTCGCGAAGAAGCGGTCGTAGGCGGAGTCCTCGTCGTTCACCACGTCGTTCGGGGCGACGTAGGCGACGACGCCGTCCATGTCGCGCGGGTAGAAGCGCTCGTAGTACGTGGCGGTCATGCCGCCCTTGGAGCCGCCCGTGGAGAGCCACTTCTTGCCGTAGATCGGCTTGAGGGCGGTGAAGATGCGGTGCTGGTCGCTGGCCGCCTGCCAGATGTCCAGCTTGCTCCAGTCGGCCGGGGCCGGACGGGACGGCGTGAAGTAGCGGTACTCCATGGAGACCTGGTTGCCGTCGACGATCTGGGTCGGCTCGCGGCGGCCGGGGTTGGTGGAGACGTTGTAGCCGCCGGTGTAGAAGACCGTCGGGCGGGCGGTGTCCTTGTGCAGCACGGTGATCCGCTGCTGGAACGTGCCCTTGGACGGGTTCCGGTGGTCGACGGGCTGGGTGTAGTTGAGGACGAAGAAGCGGTACCCGGTGTAGGGCTTCTCCTCGATCAGGCTCATGCCCGGTATCGCGAGCAGCTGGTCCTTGATGTCCGTACCGGTGGTGCCGGTGGTGCCGGTGGCCTCCGGCTGGGCGGCGGTGGCCGCCCCGGCCGTGCTCAACGTGCCGATGAGCACCGTGAGCGCCAGCAGCCATCTGAGCGCCTTGCGCATGCACCCTCCCCTGGGAAATACGCGGATGTCCGCCGGAACCTAGCGGAGCAACACCCGGTGCACCAGGGGATGTTGAGTCGACGTGCCGGAAATGTGCCGGATCGGCCGCAAACGGCCGGGGCTCCGGACCGGAAGCGGACCGCCGCGGGGGCCGGTCCGGGCCCCGTTCAGCACAGGATCAGCAGAGGATCCAGCCCGAACTGACCGAGCCCGAGCCCACGGAACCCTCGACGCGCACGCAGCGGCGTCCGGCGTGCACGGTCACCGGGCCGGCGTGGTGCGTGTAGCGCCCCTTGTCGGCGACGGGGCGGCTGCCGCGCGCCTGCACGCTCACCGACATCGACTTGCGCGAGCCCTGCCGCTTGGGGAACGTCACCGCGCACACGTAGCCACTGCGTTTGTAGACCTGCACGGAGCCGGTGGAGAAGGGCAGGGTGCGGACCTTGCGTCCCGAGCAGTAGGAGGCGGCCTCCGCGCTGCCCGGCCCGGCGAGGGCGAGCAGCCCGGACGCGGTCAGCACGGCCGTGCCGAGCGCCAGCCGCCTGCGTATCGCACCACTGTCCACTGTCGTCCCTCCCGCAGCAATCAGCGTACTGGTGTACGGACGCAGGACGTACGTCGGATGGTTGCGCGGGAGGGGACGGGCCGTCAGGCCGTGGAGCGGACCGGCTCCCCGGGCTCGGGCGCGCCCACGAAGGTGCGCCACAGCTCGGCGTACCGGCCGCCGAGGCGCAGCAGTTCCTCGTGGGTGCCGTCCTCGGCGACGCGGCCGTGGTCCATGACGACCACCCGGTCGGCGCGGGCGGCCGTGGTCAGCCGGTGGGCCACCACCAGCGTCGTACGGCGGCCCGCGATCCGGTCGGTGGCCTGGTTGACCAGTGCCTCGGTGGCGAGGTCCAGGGCGGCGGTGGCCTCGTCGAGGAGCAGGATGTCCGGGTCGACGAGTTCGGCGCGGGCCAGCGCGATCAGCTGGCGCTGACCGGCCGACAGGTTCCGGCCGCGCTCGGCGACCTCGTGCAGATAGCCGCCGTCGAGGGTGGCGATCATGTCGTGGGCGCCGACGGCGCGGGCCGCCGCCTCGACCTCGGCGTCGGTGGCGTCGGGGCGGCCGTAGGCGATGGCGTCGCGGACCGTGCCCTGGAAGAGGTACGCCTCCTGCGGGACGACGCCGAGCCGGTGCCGGTAGGACGTGAGGTCGAGGTCGCGCAGATCGGTGCCGTCGACGGTGACGCGCCCGCCGGTCGGGTCGTAGAACCGGGCCACCAGCTTCACCAGGGTCGACTTGCCCGCGCCGGTCTCGCCGACGAACGCGACGGTCTGCCCGGCGGGGACGGTCAGCGCGACGCCGCTGAGGGCCTCCTCGTCGTCGCCGTAGGCGAAGTCGACGTCCTCGAAGGCGATCTCCCCGCGCAGGGAGAGCACGTCGAGCGGCTCGGCCGCGGACCGCGTCGACGTCGGCTCGCGCAGCAGTTCCTGGATGCGGCCCAGCGAGACGGTCGCCTGCTGGTAGCCGTCGAAGACCTGGGAGAGCTGCTGCACGGGCGCGAAGAACAGGTCGATGTAGAGGAGGTAGGCGACCAGGGCGCCGGTGGTCAGTGTGCCGGCGTCCACCCGGTGGGCGCCCACGATCAGGACGCCCGCCGCGGCCACCGAGGACAGCAGCTGCACGAAGGGGAAGTACACGGAGATCAGGCGCTGGCCACGGATGCGTGCCTGGCGGTAGCTGTCGCTGCCGTCCGCGAAGCGCTTGCGGCCCGCCTCCTCGCGCCGGAACGCCTGGAGGATGCGCAGCCCGGAGACGGACTCCTGGAGGTCGGCGTTGACCACCGAGACGCGCTCGCGGGCCAGCTCGTACGCCTTCACGCTGGCCCGGCGGAAGAAGAAGGTGCCGACGACCAGCGGGGGCAGCGTGGCGAAGACCACCAGCGCCAGCTGCACGTCGATCACCAGGAGCGCGCCCATGATGCCGAAGAAGGTGACGACCGAGACGAACGCGGTGACCAGGCCGGTCTGCAGGAAGGTGGACAGCGCGTCCACGTCCGTCGTCATCCGGGTCATGATCCGGCCGGTCAGCTCGCGCTCGTAGTAGTCGAGCCCGAGCCGCTGGAGCTGCGCGAAGATCTTGAGCCGGAGCGAGTAGAGGACCCGCTCACCGGTGCGCCCGGTCATCCGGGTCTCGCCGATCTGGGCCGCCCACTGGACGAGCACGGTGAGCAGGGCGAGGACGGCGGCCGTCCACACCGCGGCGCGGGAGAGCTGCGAGACGCCCTCGTCGATGCCGTGGCGGATCATCACCGGCAGCAGCAGGCCCATGCCGGCGTCGAGGGCGACCAGGCCGAGGCTGACGAGCAGCGGCAGCCCGAAGCCGCGCAGCAGCCGGCGCAGCCCGTAGGACTCCTCCGGCATGACCGCGCGGGCCTCGTCGATGCCGGGGGTCTCGGTCGCCGGGGGCAGCGCCTCGACCTGCGAGAGCAGCTCCGGGGTGGCGGGCATCCCGGCGATCGCGTTGTCCTTCGGCTTGCGGTCGCCGGTCCACAGGTGCGGGGTGACGCCGCGCTCGGCGTCGAACTCGGCGTCGAGCTCGTCGCGGACGGACGTGTCCTCCCGCTCGGCGGCGGGCGCGGCCCGGCCGGGCGAGACGCCGCCCAGCTCGTCCGGGTCGGTGAGCAGCCGCCGGTACAGCGCGGAGCGTTCCTGGAGCTCCTCGTGCGTGCCGATGTCGGTGAGCCGGCCGCCGTCGAGCACGGCGATGCGGTCGGCGAGGTTCAGGGTGGAGCGGCGGTGCGCGATGAGGAGGGTGGTGCGGCCCCGCATGACGTGCGCGAGGGCCTCGTGGATCTCGTGCTCGACCCGGGCGTCCACGGCGGAGGTGGCGTCGTCGAGGACGAGCAGCCGCGGGTCGGTGAGGATGGCGCGGGCGAGGGCCATGCGCTGGCGCTGGCCGCCGGAGAGGGTCAGTCCGTGCTCGCCGACGGTCGTGTCGTACCCGTCGGGCAGCTCGGCGATGAAGCGGTGGGCCTGGGCGGCGCGGGCGGCGGTCTCGATCTCCTCCTGCGTGGCGTCCGGGCGGCCGTAGGCGATGTTGGCGCGGACGGTGTCGGAGAACAGGAAGGAGTCCTCGGGGACCAGCCCGATCGCGGCGCGCAGCGACTCCTGGGTCAGCTCGCGGACGTCGTGGCCGCCGACCAGGACGGCGCCGTGGGTCACGTCGTAGAAGCGCGGCAGCAGCAGCGAGACGGTGGACTTGCCGGAGCCGGAGGAGCCGACGACGGCGAGGGTCTCGCCGGGGCGGATCTCGAAGGAGAGGCCGTCGAGGACGGGGCGGCCCTCCTCGTAGCCGAAGGAGACGTCGTCGAACTCGACGGTGGCGGGCGCGTCGGCGGGCAGCGTCTTCGTGCCGTCCTCGATGGAGGGCTCGGTGTCGATCAGCTCCAGGACGCGCTCGGCGCCCGCGCGGGCCTGCTGTCCGACGGTGAGGACCACGGCGAGCATCCGCACCGGCCCGACGAGCTGCGCGAGGTAGGACGAGAAGGCGACGAAGGTGCCGAGGGTGATCTGTCCGCGCACCGCGAGCCAGCCGCCGAGGGCGAGCATCGCGACCTGGCCGAGGGCGGGCACGGCCTGCAGCGCCGGGGTGTACTTCGCGTTGAGCCCGATGGTGCGCATCCGGCCCGCGAAGAGCCTGCGCCCGACCTCCCGGAGCTTCCCGGTCTCCTGGTCCTCCTGCCCGAAGCCCTTGACGACGCGGACGCCGCTGACGGCGCCGTCGACGACCCCGGCGACGGCGGCGGCCTGGGCCTGCGCGTACCAGGTGGCGGGGTGCAGCCTGGTGCGGCTGCGCTTGGCGATGAACCAGAGGGCGGGGGCGACGGCGAGGGCGACCCCGGTGAGCGGCAGGGACAGCGAGGCCATGATCCCGAGCGAGATCAGGAAGAGCAGGACGTTGCCGATGGTCATCGGCAGCATGAAGAGCAGGCCCTGGATCAGCTGGAGGTCGCTGGTGGCCCGGCCCACGACCTGGCCGGTGGACAGCTCGTCCTGGCGGCGGCCGTCGAGCCGGGTGATGGTCGCGTACATGTCCGTGCGCAGGTCGTGCTGGACGTGCAGGGCGAGCCGTCCGCCGTAGTAGCGGCGGATGTAGGTCATGACGTAGACGAGGACGGCGGCGCCTATGAGGGCGCCGGCCCAGGGGGCCATGTCCCTGGTGTGGTTCCCCACGACGTCGTCGATGATCACCTTGGTGACGAGCGGGACCAGTGCCAGGACGGCCATGCCCCCGAGGGACGAGCCGAGGGCCAGCACGACGTCCTTGGGGTAGCGCCATGCGTACCCGGCCAGTCGCCGCACCCAGCCGGGCTCGCCCGCCCCGCCCTGTTCCGCTGCCACGCAGATGCCTTCCGTCGTTCCTGTTCCGCCGGAAGGCACCAACACGGATCGGGGCGGATTTCATCCCTCCGCAACATTCGCGGCGCGGCGAAGGGCAGGCGAGACGGCCGGGCGGCGGGGCGTGCGGGGCGTCAGCCGGCGGTCGGCACCGCCGGGAACGCCTCGCGCGGTGTCTCGGTCGGCGTGTACCGCTGGGCGGTGCTCACGCTCGGCACCAGGTCCCGGTGAATGACCTTGGCCACGGCCTGGATGGTGGCGACGCCGTAGTCCATCGTGCTGTTGCCGTGGGTGAGCACGGAGATCGTGTAGTCGTGGCCGGCCCCGTCGAAGGTGCCGACACTGTGTACGCGCCAGCCGTTGGTGGCGCGCGACAGCCAGCCGTTCTTGACGTGCACGGCGACCGAGGAGGGCGCGCCGGCCGGGGTGCCCCAGCGCTGCGAGGAGACGACCTTGCCCATCAGCTTCAGGACGTAGGCGCGGGCGTTGTCGCTGAGAACGGTGTTCCGGGCGGTGAGCAGCGCGAGCAGCTTCTGCTCGTCGCGCACGGTGATCTGGGTCAGGCCCCAGTAGCCGTCGGCGCCGGGCTTGGTCTGGGTCATGCCGGCCGCGGTGAGGAAGCCCTTGATCTTCGTGAGGCCGAGCTGGCGCCACAGGGTGCTGGTGGCGGCGTTGTCCGACCTGGTGATCATGGCGGTGGCGAGGTCGGTCTCGCGCTGCGTGAGGTAGCGGTTGTGCTTCTTGGCGTCCCACAGCAGCGTGGCGAGCACGGTCACCTTGACGACGCTGGCGGAGTCGAAGGCGCTGGTGGAGCGCAGCGTGCAGGTGGTGTTCGTCGTACGGTCGCGGAGGCCGACGGCGACGGTGCCCCGGCGGCCGGCGAGCGCGGCGGTGATGTCGCGCTGGAGCTTCTCGGCGAGGCCCGCCCGGTCCGACGTGCAGGTGACCTGCGCGGCCGTGGCCGAGGCCGGCGTCGCGGCGGCGACCAGCGGCACGAGCACACCGACGCCGAGGCCGGCCGCGAGCACACGGGCGCGCCCGGATATCCGGTGAGTCATGAAGGTTCCCATCCCCTGAGGCGATACGGGTGCGCCCCCTGCACACCCGCCCCCCTTTGACCGGGCAAGGGCACGAAAAGTTGTACGAGTCGCGCGACGGGACCGGTTCCTTTCGGCGCCCGCCTCAGGGACCGGATCCGGCAGAGCGGGCAAGTCGCGGGCGCTGCCGCCGACTTGCCCGCTTCCGACACACAACGGTCACATCTCGTTCACCCCTAGAAGCGCATGTCCATGTCACGCTCCCGATTGCCCGCTCAATCAACCCGCGTAGAACGGACGTCCCCACATGCCCGCCACGCACACACGCCGCTGGAAGACGCTGGCGCTGTCGACCTCAGCCGTGCTCGTCGCGCTCGCCGTCCCGACGGTGACCGCCTCCCCCGCGAGCGCCACGACGACGGCGTACGACACCACGTACTACAAGAACGCCGTCGGCAAGACCGGGTCGAGCCTGAAGTCCTCGCTGCACACCATCATCAGCAGCCAGAGCAAGATCTCGTACTCCGCGGTCTGGAACGCGCTCAAGGTCACCGACCAGGACCCGAACAACAGCAACAACGTGATCCTGCTCTACAGCGGGGTCTCGCGCGCCAAGTCGCTCAACGGCGGCGACCTCGGGGACTGGAACCGCGAGCACACCTGGGCCAAGTCCCACGGCGACTTCGGCGAGGTGACCGGCCCCGGCACGGACCTGCACCACCTGCGCCCGGCGGACGTCCAGGTGAACAGCATCCGCGGCAACAAGGACTTCGACAACGGCGGGAGCACGGTCAGCGGCGGGGGCGGCAGCCTCACCGACTCCGACTCCTTCGAGCCGCGCGACGCGGACAAGGGCGACGTGGCCCGCATGATCCTCTACATGGCGGTGCGCTACGACGGCGGCGACGGCTTCGCCGACCTCGAACCCAACGAGAGCGTCAGCAACGGCAGCAACCCCTACATGGGCAGGCTCGCCGTGCTCAAGCAGTGGAACGACGAGGACCCGCCGAGCGCCTTCGAGGAGAAGCGCAACCAGGTCATCTACGACACCTACCAGCACAACCGCAACCCCTTCATCGACCACCCGGAATGGGTCGAGGCGATCTGGTAGGAGCGGTAATCGCCTGAACTCCCTCCGTGAAAAGGGGAGTTCAGGCGGTATCCGTCGTTCCGGGCCACCACCGGGTGACCGATGAATGGCCGACGGGCGTACAACCAGTGACGCCCCGCCCGAGTCGCACTGTCCGGACGCGTCGGACCACCGCGTCCACCGGAACGACGAAAGGCACTCGATGTCCCGAGCACGACGAAGGACCCGCTCCGCGCGACTGACCGCGCCCCTGGCCGCAGCCGCCCTGCTGGCCGGCGGCATCGGCACCTGGGCCCTCACCGGCGCCACCGCCCAGGCCGCCGGCGGATCGGCGGACGCCCGGGACGACTTCAACGGGGACGGCTACGCCGACCTGGTGGTCGGGGCCCCGGGCGCGACGGTGTCGAGCCAGGCCAAGGCGGGCTACGTGGCCGTCATGTACGGCTCCCCCGGCGGCCTCTCCACCACGGACAAGAAGATCGTCAGCCGCTCCACCAGCGGGGTGCCCGGCGCCGCCACCGCCAACCAGCGCTTCGGATCGACCTTCGCCAAGGGCGACCTGGACAAGGACGGCTTCACCGACCTCGTGATATCCGGCGGCACGGCCGGCTCGGTCGTCCTGTGGGGCTCCGCCTCCGGCCTCACCGGCGGCACCGCCCTCGCCGGATACGGGGCCGCGCCCCAGGCCGGCGACTTCGACGGCGACGGCACCACGGACCTCGCCCTGTTCGCCGCCCGGTCCGTCGGCGGCGACGACCCCGCGGGCGCCCCGGCCGCCCTGTGGAAGGGCCCGCTCTCCCGCACCGGCCGCCCGGCCGCCGTCCTCAACATCCTGGACAAGTCCGGCTGGTGGGGCAACGACGAGGACGACGCCTCCTGCGCCACCGGCGGCGGCTGCGAGGAGGACGGCGACTCGATCACCGGTCCCGTCGTCTCCGGCCAGGTCGGCGACATCAACGGCGACGGCAAGGACGACCTCGTCCAGTGGCGGTACGAGGGCGACGGCGTGTGGGGCAACCGCCTGCTCTACGGCGGCACTTCGGGCTTCGTCAAGGGCCGCGCCCCCGGCGAGGACACCTCCCGCGAGGGCGTGGGCACCGGCATCGGCGACGTCGACCACGACGGCTACGACGACGTCGTGGTCGGCGGCGACGGCTGGAACGGCAAGGCGCGGATCGCGTTCGGCTCGGCCTCCGGCCTGTCCGAGACGCGGGTGCAGTCCTTCGACCAGGATCTGCCCGGCTTCCCCGGCGTCGAGGAGGAGGGCGACGGACTCGGCACCTCCGTCTCGGTCGCCGACGTCACGGGCGACGGCTACGCGGACATCGCGCTCGGCATCGCGGGCGAGGACGTCGAGGACATCGCCGACGCCGGCTCGGTCGCGCTGCTCCACGGCGGCCCGACCGGCGTCACGGGCGCCGGGACCCAGGTGTTCCACCAGGACACCGCGGGCGTCCCCGGAGTCGCCGAGACGGACGACCGGTTCGGCGTGAGCACCGCGCTGCTGGACGTCGACGGCAACGGCCACCGCGACCTGGCCGCGGGCTCCACCGCCGAGAACGGCACCGACGGCGCGGTCTGGATCCTGCGCGGCACCTCGTCCGGGCTCACCACCACGTCGGCGCTCGCCTTCGGCGCCGCGAAGCTGTCCGCGCCCGCGACGGACGCCCTGTTCGGCGCCCCCCTGCGCTGACGGGCGGGGCGGGGCGTCCGCGCCCCGCCCCCACCGCCGGTCAGCCCAGGTGGGTCGGCGCGAACATCCGCAGCACCGCGGGGAGCACGACCACCGAGGGGCCCGGCGTGCCGAGCGCCTTCGCGAGGTCCGCCTCCAGGGCCTCGGGCGTCGTCCGGACGCCCGGGACCCCGAACGACTCGGCGAGCGCGACGTAGTCGGGCCGCGCCAGTTCCGTCGCCGTGGCCTCGCCGAAGGTGTCCGTCATGTACTCGCGCAGGATGCCGTAGCCGCCGTCGTCGACGATCAGCCAGGTGACGTCCAGCCCGTACTGCTTCGCCGTGGCCAGCTCGGCGATCGAGTACAGCGCGCCGCCGTCGCCGGACACCGCCAGGACGGGCCGCGTCGGGTCGGCCACGGCGGCACCCAGGGCCGCCGGGAATCCGTAGCCGAGGCCGCCCGCGCCCTGGGCGGAGTGCATGAGGTTGGGGCCCTCGGCGTCGAACGCCGACCAGGCCCAGTACGCGAGGATCGTCATGTCCCAGAAGGACGGCGAGCCGGCGGGCAGGGCCTTGCGGACCGAGGCCAGCACCCGCTGCTCCAGGGCGAGTTCCTGGCCGGCGATGCGGTCGGCGACCTTCGCGAGGACGGTGCGGACCCGCTCGGCGGCCCCCTCGTCCTTCCTCGGCGACACCGTCTCCAGCAGCGCCTGCAACGCCGGCCGCGCGTCGGCGTGGATGCCCAGCGCCGGGTGGTTGGCCTCCAGCTTGCCGAGGTCGGCCTCGATCTGGACGACGCGGCCCCGCGGCGCGAACGTGTGGTAGTTCGAGGAGAGTTCACCGAGGCCGGAGCCGACGACCAGCAGGACGTCCGCGTCCTCCAGGAAGTCCGTGGTGTGCCGGTCCTCCAGCCAGGACTGGAGCGAGAGCGGGTGCGTCCAGGGGAAGGCGCCCTTGCCGCCGAAGGTGGTGACCACCGGTGCGTCCAGCTTCTCGGCCAGCGCCCTCAGCTTCCCGGACGCGTCCGCCCGTACGACACCACCGCCCGCGATGATCGCCGGGCGCTTCGCGCGGGACAGCAGGTCGGCGGCCAGCGCCGTCAGTTCGGGGCGCGGGACGACGTCCTCGGGCGTCGCGTCCATCGCGGTCACCACGGGCAGCCGGGCCTCGGCCAGCAGCACGTCCTGCGGGATCTCCACCCACACCGGGCCGTGCGGGGCCGTCAGCGCCGACTCCCAGGCCGCCGCGATCGCGGACGGGATCTGGGACTGCGTACGGACCGTGTGGACGGACTTCACCACGCCCCGGAACGAGGCCTGCTGGTCGGGGAGTTCGTGCAGATAGCCGTGGCGGCCGCCGCCGAGTCCCGCGGTCGGGACCTGGCTGCTGATCGCGAGGACGGGCGCCGAGGCGGCGGCCGCCTCCTGGAGCGCGGCCAGCGAGGTCAACGCCCCGGGGCCGGTCGACAGCAGCAGCGGCGCCGCCTCGCCGGTGATCCGGCCGTAGGCGTCGGC
The DNA here is from genome assembly GCF_055565855.1 of Streptomyces sp. NPDC028308. Classification (NCBI taxonomy): domain Bacteria; kingdom Bacillati; phylum Actinomycetota; class Actinomycetes; order Kitasatosporales; family Streptomycetaceae; genus Streptomyces; species Streptomyces sp. NPDC028308. Next base: position 297,412 of record NZ_JBVHTO010000001.1, on the reverse strand, counting down.
CGCGAACCCCGCGTTGTTCTCGACGCGCAGCCCCACGTACCGCAGGGGCGAGCGGCGCAGCGCGTCGAACATGCCCAGCGCGTGCTGGCCGGGCAGTCCGAACACGGTGGTCGCGCCGAGACCGGCGAGGGTCTCCACGACCAGGTCCCCGCCGTTGCGGCCCGGCGGGGGGTTGAGCGCCGCCTCGGTCTGGGCGGCGGTCGGCCGCAGGTCCAGGTCGTGGTCGTGAGTCACTTCGCGGCCTTCTCCTCGGCGATCTGGCGGGACATGATCGTCGTCAGCTCGTACGCCGTGTGGGACGCGGCGACCGCGGTGATCTCGGCGTGGTCGTAGGCGGGCGCGACCTCGACGACGTCCGCGGAGACCAGGTGGCAGGACGACAGGCCGCGCAGGATCTCCAGCAGCTCGCGGGAGGTCATGCCGCCCGCCTCGGGGGTGCCGGTGCCGGGGGCGTGCGCCGGGTCGAGGCAGTCGATGTCGATGGAGATGTACAGCGGGCGGTCGCCGATGCGCTGGCGCAGCTGGTCGGCGACCTCGTCGGCGCCCCGGCGGTAGATGTCGGCGGAGGTGACGATGCCGAAGCCCATCTTCTCGTCGTCGGTGAGGTCCTGCTTGCCGTACAGCGGGCCGCGGGTGCCGACGTGGGAGAGCGCCTCGGTGTCGAGGATGCCCTCCTCGACGGCGCGGCGGAACGGGGTGCCGTGCGTGTACTCGGCGCCGAAGTAGGTGTCCCAGGTGTCGAGGTGGGCGTCGAAGTGGAGCAGGGCGACCGGGCCGTGCTTCTTGGCGACCGAGCGCAGCAGCGGCAGCGCGATGGTGTGGTCGCCGCCGAGGGTCATCAGGCGGGCGCCGGTGCCGAGGAGCTCGTCGGCCGCCGCCTCGACGGTCTCCACGGCCTCGTTGATGTTGAACGGGTTCGCGGCGATGTCACCGGCGTCGGCGACCTGCGCGAGGGCGAAGGGCGAGGCGTCCTGCGCCGGGTTGTAGGGCCGCAGCAGCCGGGACGCCTCGCGGATCGCGTTGCCGCCGAAGCGGGCGCCCGGCCGGTACGAGACGCCCGAGTCGAACGGGACGCCGACCACGGCGACGTCGGCCGAGCCGACCTCGTCCAGGCGCGGCAGCCGGGCGAAGGTCGCGGGACCCGCGTACCGCGGGATGCGGGACGAGTCGACGGGGCCGCGGGGCGTCTCGTTGCTGCTCATGATGGGTGCTCTCTTTCCTACGCTTCGTCGCGTATGTACGACTGGTACGACTCTACTGGTGAGCCGGGACGGGTTCGGACAAGGGTTCGGAGCCGCGGCCGGCCAGGCGCTCCCGCCAGGCGGCGAGGACGGCGGGCTCGGTGGGCCTGGTCGCCAGGGACACCACCACGTAGGCGGCCAGCGAGGAGAGCAGGCCGTAGTAGACGGGCTCGTTGGCGAGGATGCCGTAGGCGGCCATCAGGCCGACGACGGCGATACCGCCCACCGCGACGGAGGCGAGCGCGCCGGGCGCGGTCCCCCGCTTCCACAGCAGACCGCCGAGGATGGGGACGAGCAGTCCGCCGACGAGCAGGTTGTAGGCGACGGTCAGCGCCTCGACCACGTTGTTGAGCGCGATGGCGATGCAGATCACCGCGACGCCCATGATCAGGATGAACGCGCGGTTGCCGCGCACCTCGTCGCGTTCCCCGTCCCCGTCCCGGGTGACGGCGCCGCGCAGCCGCGACCAGATATCGTTGTTGGCGACGGTGGCGCAGGCGATCAGCGCGCCGGAGGACGTCGACATGACCGCGGCGAGCGCGGCGGCCAGCACCAGGCCCCGCACGCCGACCGGGAGTTCGTCCTTGACGATGGTCGCGAAGGCGGCGTCGGCGCTCGGCAGCTTGGGGTAGAGGACCTTGGCGGCCGTGCCGATGACGGCGCCGGCCAGCGCGTACACCAGGCAGTAGGTGCCGGCGACGGTGCCGCCCCACTTGGCCGTGGTGTCGCTGCGGGCGGTGAACACGCGCTGCCAGATGTCCTGCCCGATCAGCATGCCGAACGTGTAGATCAGCACGTAGGTGAACATCGTCTCGCCGCCGATGCCCAGCGGGTCGAAGTACTCGGTGGGCAGCTTCGCCCTCATCTCGCCGAATCCGCCGGCCTTGACGACGGCGATGGGCAGCAGGAGCAGCAGCACGCCGATCGTCTTGACCACGAACTGCACCATGTCGGTCAGCGTGATGGACCACATGCCGCCGAGCGTCGAGTACGCGACCACGATCGAACCGCCGAGGACGATCGCGAGCGTGCGGTTCATGTCGAAGAGGACGTCGAAGATGGTGGCGTACGCGATGGTCGAGGTCACCGCGAGCATCAGGGTGTACGCCCACATGACCACGCCCGAGATAACGCCGGCCCGGCCGCCGTAGCGCAGGTCGAGCATCTCCGAGACCGTGTAGACCTTCAGCCGGGCGATGCGGGCGGAGAAGAAGACGGACAGGGCCAGCAGTCCGAGGCCGATGGTGAAGACCATCCAGGCGCCGGAGAGCCCGTACTGGTACCCGAGGCCGACACCGCCGATGGTGGAGGCGCCGCCGAGCACGATCGCGGCCATGGTGCCGGAGTACATCGCGGGCCCGAGGCGGCGGCCCGCGACGAGGAACTCGCTCTTGGACCTGGCGCGGCGCATGCCCCACCAGCCCATGGCCAGCATGCCGGCCAGATAGACGACGATCACTGTGTAGTCGACGGCCATGGGGGCCTCCTTCGCGCACTCTCGGTGGCGTGTCGTGCGGCGGGAACGCGGCCGGCGCATGTCGCGCGGCCGGCGGTACGGCAGCTGGTCGCGGGGACATCCGCCCGTACCCGCGGCTACCGACGGCTCTGACCCTAGGTGGCCGGAAAGCGACTGCGAAGTGTACGTTTCATCCACTCGAACCGCTCCGGATGGAGGGAACGTCCACCGTGCCGGACCCGGCAGTACCGCCCGTCCCGCCGACCCCGCCGGTGCCGCTGGGCGCGCTGCTGGCCCGGGACGACCTGGGGCTGCGCCGGATCGCGGGCCCCGCCGACCCCGACACGGTGATCCACTGGGCGCACACCTCGGAGATGGCCGACCCGTACCCGTACCTGCTGGGCGGCGAGCTGCTGCTGACCGCCGGGGTGCACATCCCGGAGGCGGCGGGCTCGGGGACCTACTTCGACGACTACGTGTCCCGGATCGTCGCCGCGGGCGGGGCGGCCCTGGGCTTCGGTCTGGCCCCGGTGCACGACACGGTGCCGCGGGCGCTGGTCGCCGCCTGTGACGCGTACGGGCTGCCTCTGCTGGAGGTGCCGCCGCAGACCACGTTCTCGGGCGTGGCCCGCGCGGTCTGGCAGCTGATGGCCCAGGCCCGCCTGGCGGAGCTGCGCCGCGTGACGGAGGCCCAGCAGAGCCTCGCCGCGGCCGCCGCCCGGCCCGACCCGGTCCCGGCCGTGCTGCGCCGGCTCGCCCGGCACACCGACGGCTGGGCGGCCCTGTACGGCCCCGAGGGCCGGGAACTCGCCACCGCGGGACGCGTCCCGCGGACCCCGGCACCGGACACGGCCTCGCGGTCCGCCCCGCGCACGGCGACGCCCGAGGCCGCCGACCGGGCACCTGGGACGCAGGCCCCGGCAGCCGGCGCGACGGACCCCGGCGCCCGTCCGGCGGGGCCAGCACAGGACGCGACGGCTTCCGGCCCCCGTCCGGCGGAAACCGCGCAGAGCACGGCGCCACCACGCCCCCGTCCGGCGGGCTCCGGACAGAGCGCGACGGCACCCGAGGCCCGTCCGGCCGGCTCCGCACAGGGCGCGGCGACTTCCGGGCCCCGCCCGGCGGGGGCCACACAGGACGCGACGGCACCCGGCCCCCGGCCGGCCGGCTCCGTACCCGGCGCGGCGGACGCCGAGGGCTGGGTCGTGGGGGCGTTGCGGGAGCTGGCCGGGGTGGTGCGGCCGCGCGGGCGAGCGGGGGGCGCGGTCCCGCCGGGGCCCTCGTCCGCCACCGACACCGTGGGCGGCGTCCACCTCGCCGCCTACGCCCTCGGGGCGGGCCAGGGCTTCGTCCTCGGGGTCGCCGGGGCCGGGCGCGCCCCCGGTGACCACACCATCGCCTCCGTGGCCGCCGTCCTGCTGTCGCTGCTCACCGGGGAACACCAGAGCGGGACCGGGGCGGCCCGCTCGGCGGCGCTGGTCCGGCTACTGCTCGGGGCGACTCCCGGGGAGGTGGCGCCGCTGCTCGGCGCCGAGCGCCTCCTCGTGGTGCACGCCCGGCCCGCCGGGGACGCTCCCGCGCCGGACGCCGTCGCGGCCTCCGCGCTGGGCGCCGCCCTCGGTTCCACGCTCGTCGACGTGGGCGACGACGTCGTACGCGTCCTCGTCCCGGCCGGCCGCGAACCGGCCCCGCAGCCCGGCTGGACCTGCGGGGTCAGCGCCCCCGCCGCCCCGGACGGGTGGGCCGCCGCGGACACCCAGGCCGCCCGCGCCCTGGCCCGCGCCCGTGCCACCCGCGCGGCGTTGGTGCGTCACGGGGAGCGCCCGGCGCTCGCGGACCTCGTGCCCGCCTCCGACGCCGAGGCGCACGCGCGGGCCCTGCTCGCCCCCGTCGCCGGGCAGCCCGCGCTGACCGAGACCCTGCGCACCTGGCTCTCCCTGCACGGGAGTTGGGACCGCACGGCGGTGGCGCTGTCGGTGCACCGCAACACCGTGCGTCAGCGCATCACGCGGTGCGCGGCCCTGCTGGCGGCGGACCTCGACGACCCGGACGTACGGATGGAGCTGTGGTTCGCCCTGAGGGAGGGGTGAACGAGGGAGGTCACCGGGGTCACGGTGAGGAGTGACGCACGTCCCAGGGCTCGGGACACCGGCGCCCCGGACGGGCCGCCCCGGCACAATGGGAGGCATGCCGATACCCGGGACTCCCAGCCGCGCCGAGCTCGTCGACCACCTCGTACGGACACGTATCGCGGGCGATGTCGCCACGCCCCGCGAGAACAACCTCTCCCACTACCGCAAGCTGGCGAACGGCGACCGCAACTTCTGGCTCGGGCTGGAGCTCGGCGACCGCTGGAGCGACGAGCAGGACGTGCTCGCCGTGATGGCGGAGCGGTGCGGTGTGAACGACGACCCGGAGTACCGCTACGGCCAGGACACCATCGACCCGGAGCTGACCGTCGACGCCCTGGACCGGATGGCCGCGCGGCTGCGCAAGGCGGCGGCCGGCGAGGAGCGGGTGCTGTTCGCCACCGGGCACCCCGGCGGCCTGCTCGACGTGCACCGCGCGACCGCCGACGCCCTGCGCAGGGCCGGCTGCGAGATCGTCGTCATCCCGGCGGGGCTCCAGACGGACGAGGGGTACGTCTTCCAGTTCGCGGACGTCGCGGTGCTGGAGCACGGGGCCTCGCTGTGGCACACCCATTCGGGCGAGCCGATGCGCGCGATCCTGGCCGGCCTGGAGCGGGACGGCCGCCCGCTGCCCGACCTGGTCGTCGCCGACCACGGCTGGGCGGGCTTCGCGGGCCAGGCCGGCATCGACTCCATGGGGTACGCCGACTGCAACGACCCGGCGCTCTTCCTCGCCGAGGCCGAGGGCACGCTCCAGGTGACGATCCCCCTCGACGACCACGTCACCAGCCCTCGCCACTACGACCCGATGACGGCGTACCTGCTGAACGCGGCGGGCCTGGAGTAGCACCGGCCCGGTCCGCGCCGGCGGGCGGGCCGCCGGTTCACGGCCACGGGCTGAGTCCCTCCCTCCGGCGCTGGGCGTACCCCGGCGTCGGGTCCAGGTACACGCGGCCGACCGCGGGGAACGTCTCGCGCAGCCGCCGTTCGGCCTGTTCGCAGGCCCACTCGATCTGGGCGGCGGTCGAGGCGTCCCGGAAGTCGACCTTGGCGGCGACCAGCGCCTCCCGCGGCCCCTGCACCAGCGTGGTCAGTTCGAGAACCGCCTCGATGTGCTCCACGGCGAGCAGCTCGGCGCGGATCCGCTCCCGCACCGGCCGGGGCAGCGGCCGCCCGATGAGCAGCTCCGCGTTGGAACGGCCGAGGACCCAGGCGACGTAGAGCAGCAGGGCGCCGATGCAGAGGGAGGCGGCGCCGTCCCAGACGCCGGAGCCGGTGAGCTGCCCGCCGAGCAGTCCGCCCGCGGCGAGCACCAGGCCCACCAGGGCGGCCGAGTCCTCCATGACGACGGCCTTGACCGCGGTGTCCGGGGTGCGCCGGAGATAGTGGACGAACGGTGTCCCGGAGCGGTCGGCCTCGCCCCGCGCCTGGCGGACGCCGGTGCGCAGGGAGTAGCCCTCCAGCAGGAAGGCGACCGCCAGCACGACGTACGAGACGAGGGGGTCGCCGAGGTCCTCGCCCGCGACGAGGGTGTGGACGCCGTCGTAGAGCGAGAAGACCGCGCCGCCGACGAAGGTGGCGACGGCGGCGAGCATCGCCCAGATGTAGCGCTCGGGCCCGTAGCCGAGCGGGTGGTCCTCGTCGGCCGGCTTCTCGCTGCGCTTCAGCGCGGTGAGCAGCAGCACCTCGGTGACGGTGTCCGCCACCGAGTGCGCGGCCTCGGACAGCATCGCGCTGGATCCGCTGACGACACCGGCGACGGCCTTGGCCAGCGCGATCCCGAGGTTGGCGACGGCGGCGACGATCACGGTGAACGTGCTCTCGCCGCCGCCCGGTTCCTGTTCCCGCGCTGCTCCCATGGGGCCCAGTCTCACCGAGGAACGCGGACGACGCCTTCCTGGATCACCGTGATGGCGAGCCGCCCGTCCTGGGTGTAGATCCGGGCCTGGCCGAGCCCGCGGCCACCGGAGGCGGACGGGGACTCCTGGTCGTACAGCAGCCACTCGTCGGCGCGGAACGGCCGGTGGAACCACATGGCGTGGTCCAGCGAGGCGCCGACGACGTCCCCGATCGCCCAGCCGCCGCGCCCGTGCGGCAGCAGCACCGAGTCCAGGAGCGTCATGTCGGAGACGTAGGTGGCGAGGCAGACGTGCAGCAGGGGTTCGTCGATGGCGCCGCCCAGCTTGCCGTTGGTGCGGAACCACACCTGGGAGCGGGGTTCGCGCGCCTCGCCGACGCTGCCGAAGGGCGGCGCGTCGACGTAGCGCAGGTCGACGGCCTCGCGGGCCTCGGCGAGACGCCGGGCCACGCCGGGATCGGCGAAGACGTCGGCGTAGCGCGGCAGCATCTCGGCCGTGGTCGGCAGCGTCTCGGGGTCCGGGGCCGGCGGCATGGCGGCCTGGTGCTCCAGCCCCTCCTCGTACGCCTGGAAGGACGCGGAGAGGTGGAAGATCGGCTGCCCGTGCTGGACGGCGACGACGCGGCGGGTGGTGAAGGAGCGCCCGTCGCGGATGCGGTCGACGGTGTAGACGATGGGCGCGCCCGGGTCCCCGGCGCGCAGGAAGTACGCATGCAGGGAGTGGGCGGGCCGGTCCGCGGGGACGGTGCGGCCCGCGGCGACCAGCGCCTGCGCCGCCACCTGCCCGCCGAACACGCGGGGGACGACGGCGGAGCGGGACTGGCCGCGGAAGATGTCCTGCTCGATCCGCTCGAGGTCGAGCAGATCGAGCAGGGACTCAAGTGCCTGACTCATGGGGTCAGTTGTACCGTGAACTTTTTTCGCGGGCCTTACAGACCCATGTCCTTGGCGATGATCGTCTTCATGATCTCGCTGGTGCCGCCGTAGATCCGGTTGACGCGGTTGTCGGCGTACAGGCGGGCGATCGGGTACTCGTTCATGAAGCCGTAGCCGCCGTGCAGCTGGAGGCAGCGGTCGATCACGCGGTGCGCGACCTCGGTGCAGAACAGCTTCGCGGACGCGGCCTCGGCCGGGGTCAGCTCGCCCGCGTCGAGGGCCTCCAGGGCGCGGTCGGCGACGGCCTGCGCGGCGTCCACCTCGGCCTGGCAGGCGGCCAGCTCGAACTTGGTGTTCTGGAAGGAGGCGACGGTCTTGCCGAAGACGGTGCGGTCCTGGACGTACTGCTTGGCGAACCGGACGGCCGCGGCGGCCTGCGCGTAGGCGCCGAAGGCGATGCCCCAGCGCTCGGACGCGAGGTTGTGGCCGAGGTAGTAGAAGCCCTTGTTCTCCTCGCCGAGGAGGTCCTCGACGGGGACCTTGACGTCGACGAACGCCAGCTCGGCGGTGTCGGAGGTCTTCAGGCCCAGCTTGTCCAGCTTGCGGCCGATGGAGTAGCCCTCGGACTTGGTGTCCACGGCGAACAGGGAGATGCCGTGGCGGCGGTCCTCGGCCGTCGGCGCGGAGGTGCGGGCGCAGACGATCACGCGGTCGGCGTGGACGCCACCGGTGATGAAGGTCTTGGAGCCGTTGAGGACGTAGTGCGTGCCGTCCTCGGAGAGCTTGGCGGTGGTCTTCATGCCCGCGAGGTCGGAGCCGGTGCCCGGCTCGGTCATCGCGAGGGCCCACATCTCCTCGCCGGAGACGAACTTCGGCAGGAAGCGCTTCTTCTGCTCGTCGGTGGCGAGCATCTTGATGTAGGGCAGGCCGAGCAGCACGTGCACGCCGGAGCCGCCGAACTGGACGCCCGCGCGCGCGGTCTCCTCGTACATGACGGCTTCGAACTTGTACGAGTCGATGCCCGCGCCGCCGAACTCCTCGGGGACGCGGATACCGAAGACACCCAGCTCGGCGAGCTTGTAGTAGAAGTCGCGCGGCGCCTGGCCCGCGGCGAACCACTCGTCGTAGACGGGTACGACCTCGGCCTCGATGAAGGCCCGGAGGGTCTCCCGGAACGCCTCGTGATCCTCGTTGAACACCGTACGGCGCACCGCCGCCACCTCCGTCTGGGGTATCTGTCTAAGCGCTTGCTCAGATCTCAGGTTACCCGTCGGTCACGACGGTCGTCCAGAGCGGTCACCCCATGACCCTCGTCACGCCACGGGGGCCGCTCCGGCCGCCTGGAAGGCCCCGCGCGCCATGCGGTGCAGCAGCTCCGCGGTGCCCGCGCGGCCGGGCAGGGCGCCGGGGCGGCCCAGGTGGGGCGTGGAGTTGAGGAGCCCGAAGACGGAGTGCACGGCGGAGCGCGCCGCGGGCTCGGCGAGGTCCGGGTAGACCTCGCGGACGACCTCCACCCACAGCTCCACGTACTGGCGCTGGAGCTGACGCACGAGCTTGCGGTCGCTGTCCCGGAGGCGGTCCAGCTCACGGTCGTGCAGGGTGATCAATGGACGGTCGTCGAGCGCGAAGTCGATGTGCCCCTCGATGAGCGAGTCGAGGACCGCCTCCGAGCCGCCCCGGGCCTCGGCGACCCGGCGCCTGCCGCCCGTCAGCAGCTGGCCGCTGATGCCCACCAGCAGCTCGGCGAGCATCGCGTCCTTGCCCGCGAAGTGCCGGTACAGGCCGGGTCCGCTGATGCCGACGGCCGCTCCTATCTCGTCCACTCCTACGCCGTGGAAGCCGCGCTCGGCGAACAGCCGGGCGGCCTCCCTGAGGATCTGCTCGCGACGGGTGGGGGCGTCGGTTCTGGTGGCCATGGAAGCAATTCTAGACAGGGAGGTTAGCGGTCGTTAACCTGGAGGAAATGCGTTAACGCTCATTAACAAGGTGAGGGGACCGCAGGATGCACGAGGCACCGGAGCTGACGAGCGCGGCAGACCCCGCGTCGGAGGCCTGGCGGGCCAACGAGGCGGCGCACCACGCGCTGGGCGAGGAGTTGCGGCGCAGGCTGGCCGCGGCCCGGCTCGGCGGTGGTGAGCGGGCCAGGCAGCGGCACACCGCGCGCGGCAAGCTGCTGCCCCGCGACCGGGTGGACACGCTGCTCGACCCGGGCTCGCCCTTCCTGGAGCTGGCGCCGCTGGCGGCCGAGGGGATGTACGGCGGAGCGGCACCGGCCGCCGGGGTGATCGCCGGGATCGGGCGGGTGAGCGGCCGCGAGTGCGTGGTCGTCGCCAACGACGCCACGGTCAAGGGCGGCACGTACTACCCGATGACGGTGAAGAAGCACCTGCGCGCCCAGGAGGTGGCGCTGGAGAACCGCCTCCCCTGCATCTACCTGGTCGACTCGGGCGGCGCGTTCCTGCCGATGCAGGACGAGGTCTTCCCCGACCGGGACCACTTCGGGCGGATCTTCTACAACCAGGCGCGGATGTCGGGCGCCGGCATCCCCCAGATCGCCGCGGTGCTCGGCTCCTGCACGGCGGGCGGCGCCTACGTCCCGGCGATGAGCGACGAGGCCGTGATCGTGCGCGGCCAGGGCACGATCTTCCTCGGCGGGCCGCCGCTGGTGAAGGCCGCGACCGGCGAGGTGGTCACCGCCGAGGAGCTGGGCGGCGGCGAGGTGCACTCGCGCGTGTCCGGCGTGACCGACCACCTCGCGGAGGACGACGCGCACGCGCTGCGCATCGTCAGGACCATCGCCTCGACGCTCCCCGCGCGCGGGGAGCTGCCCTGGACGGTCGAGCCGGCCGTCGAGCCCAAGGTGGACCCCGCCGGGCTGTACGGCGCGGTGCCGGTGGACTCGCGCACCCCGTACGACGTGCGCGAGGTCATCGCCCGCGTGGTCGACGGTTCGCGTTTCGCCGAGTTCAAGGCGGAGTTCGGGCAGACCCTGGTGACCGGCTTCGCCCGGATCCACGGGCACCCGGTCGGCATCGTCGCGAATAACGGCATCCTCTTCTCCGAGTCCGCGCAGAAGGGCGCCCACTTCATCGAGCTGTGCGACCAGCGCGGCATCCCGCTGGTGTTCCTGCAGAACATCTCGGGGTTCATGGTGGGCCGCCAGTACGAGGCCGGCGGCATCGCCAAGCACGGCGCCAAGATGGTCACGGCCGTCGCCTGCACGCGCGTGCCGAAGCTGACCGTGGTGATCGGCGGCTCGTACGGCGCGGGCAACTACTCGATGTGCGGCCGGGCGTACTCGCCGCGCTTCCTGTGGATGTGGCCGAACGCGAAGATCTCCGTGATGGGCGGCGAGCAGGCCGCGTCCGTCCTCGCCACCGTCAAGCGGGACCAGGCGGAGGCGCGCGGGGAGTCCTGGCCGGCCGAGGAGGAAGAGGCCTTCAAGGACCCGATCCGCGCCCAGTACGAGCAGCAGGGGAACGCCTACTACGCGACGGCCAGGCTCTGGGACGACGGTGTGATCGATCCCGTGGAGACCCGGCAGGTGCTGGGCCTCGCCTTGACCGCGTGCGCCAACGCCCCGCTGGGTGATCCCGGCTTCGGCGTCTTCCGGATGTGAGGGGACCCCTGACGATGTTCGACACGGTACTTGTGGCCAACCGCGGCGAGATCGCCGTCCGGGTCATCCGCACGCTCCGGGAGCTGGGCGTGCGGTCGGTGGCCGTCTTCAGCGACGCGGACGCCGACGCCCGCCATGTGCGCGAGGCGGACACGGCGGTGCGGATCGGGCCCGCGCCCGCCTCCGAGAGCTATCTGTCCGTGCCCAGACTGCTGGAGGCCGCCGCGCGCACGGGCGCCCAAGCCGTCCACCCCGGGTACGGCTTCCTCGCGGAGAACGCCGCGTTCGCCCAGGCGTGCGAGGACGCCGGGCTGGTCTTCATCGGGCCGCCCGCCTCCGCCATCGACCTCATGGGCGACAAGATCCGCGCCAAGGAGACCGTGCGGGCGGCGGGCGTCCCCGTCGTCCCGGGCTCCTCGGGCAGCGGGCTCACCGACGGCCAACTGGCCGACGCCGCCCGCGAGATCGGCATGCCCGTGCTGCTGAAGCCGTCGGCGGGCGGCGGCGGCAAGGGCATGCGGCTGGTGCGCGAGGAGGCGCTGCTCGCCGACGAGATCGCCGCCGCACGGCGCGAGGCCCGCGCCTCGTTCGGCGACGACACCCTCCTCGTCGAGCGCTGGGTCGACCGGCCCCGGCACATCGAGATCCAGGTCCTGGCCGACGGCCACGGCCACGTGGTGCACCTGGGCGAGCGCGAGTGCTCCCTCCAGCGCCGCCACCAGAAGATCATCGAGGAGGCGCCGAGCGTGCTCCTGGACGAGGCGACGCGCGCCGCGATGGGTGAGGCCGCCGTCCAGGCCGCCCGCTCCTGCGGTTACCGCGGGGCGGGCACGGTGGAGTTCATCGTGCCCGGCGGCGACCCGTCCTCGTACTACTTCATGGAGATGAACACGCGCCTGCAGGTCGAGCACCCGGTGACCGAGCTGGTCACCGGCCTGGACCTGGTCGAGTGGCAGCTGCGCGTCGCGGCGGGCGAACGCCTGCCGTACGAGCAGAAGGACATCTCGCTCACCGGCCACGCGGTCGAGGCGCGGATCTGCGCCGAGGACCCGGCCCGCGGCTTCCTGCCCTCGGGCGGCACGGTGCTGGCCCTGCGGGAGCCGCAGGGCGACGGCGTGCGGACCGACTCGGGCCTGTCCGAGGGCACCGAGGTCGGCAGCCTCTACGACCCGATGCTGTCCAAGGTCATCGCCTACGGCCCCGACCGGGCCACGGCGCTGCGCAGGCTGCGCGCCGCGCTCGCCGGGACGGTCACGCTGGGCGTGCAGACCAACGCCGGGTTCCTGCGGCGGCTGCTGGCCCATCCGGCGGTCGTGGCGGGCGAGCTGGACACCGGGCTGGTCGAGCGGGAGGCGGACTCGCTGCTCCCGGGCGACGTCCCCGAGGAGGTGTACGAGGCAGCGGCGGCCGTCCGCCTCGACGCCCTCGCCCCGCGCGGCACCGGCTGGACCGACCCCTTCTCGGTGCCGGACGGCTGGCGGCTGGGCGGCGAACCGGCCCCGCCCGCCTTCCCGTTGCGGGTGCCGGGACTCGAAGCGGTCGCCCACCGCCCGCGCGGCCGCCACACCGTCACCGCCGACCGGGTCTCCGTGACCCTGGACGGCGTCCGCCACAGCTTCCACCGCGCGGGCGACTGGATCGGCCGCGACGGCGACGCCTGGCAGGTGCGCGACCACGACCCCGTGGCCGCCTCCCTCACGGGCGCCGGGCACGCGGGCGCCGACTCGCTCACCGCCCCCATGCCCGGCACGGTGACGGTCGTCAAGGTGGCCGTCGGCGACGAGGTGAGCGCCGGGCAGAGCCTGCTGGTGGTCGAGGCGATGAAGATGGAGCACGTCGTCTCCGCGCCGCACGCCGGCGTCGTCAGCGAGCTGGACGTGACGCCGGGCTCGACCGTCGCCATGGACCAGGTCCTGGCGGTCGTCACCCCGGCGGAGGAGGCCCCGGCGAACGCGGCGATCCCCGCGGCCGCGGCGGCTCCGGCACTGGAGGAGACCTCATGACCACGCCCCAGCCCGGCCTTCCCATGACCGTACCGGCGCCGGGCCTGCCCGCGCGGGTGCGCATCCACGAGGTCGGCGCACGCGACGGCCTGCAGAACGAGAAGGCGACCGTCCCGACCGAGGTGAAGGCCGAGTTCGTCAGGCGCCTGGCCGACGCGGGCCTCGGCACCGTCGAGGCCACGAGCTTCGTGCATCCCAAGTGGGTGCCCCAACTCGCGGACGCGGAGCAGCTGTTCCCCCTGATCAGCGGGCTCCCGGTGGACCTTCCCGTGCTGGTGCCGAACGAACGCGGGCTCGACCGCGCCCTCGCGCTCGGCGCCCGCCGCGTCGCCGTCTTCGCCAGCGCGACGGAGTCCTTCGCCCGCGCCAACCTCAACCGCACGGTGGACGAGGCGCTCGCCATGTTCGCGCCGGTCGTCGAGCGGGCGCGCGCGGAGGGCGTCCACGTCCGCGGCTACCTGTCCATGTGCTTCGGCGACCCCTGGGAGGGGGCCGTGCCCGTCCCGCAGGTCGTGCGCGTGTGCCGCGCGCTGCTCGACATGGGCTGCGACGAGCTGAGCCTCGGGGACACCATCGGTGTGGCGACCCCCGGTCACGTGCTCGCGCTGCTCTCCGCGCTCGGCGAGGCGGGCGTCCCGGTGGGCGCCCTGGGCGTGCACTTCCACGACACCTACGGACAGGCGCTCGCCAACACCCTGGCCGCCCTCCAGTACGGCGTGACGACCGTCGACGCCTCCGCGGGCGGCCTCGGCGGCTGCCCGTACGCCAAGTCCGCCACCGGCAATCTCGCCACCGAGGACCTGGTGTGGATGCTCCAGGGCCTCGGCATCGAGACCGGTGTCGACCTCGGCCGCCTCACCGCCACCAGCGTGTGGATGGCCGGACAACTGGGCCGACCCAGCCCCTCCCGCACCGTCAAAGCCCTCTCCCACAAGGAGCCGTGACCCCATGGACCACCGCCTCTCCCCCGAGCTCGAAGAACTCCGGCGTACGGTCGAGGAGTTCGCGCACGACGTCGTCGCGCCGAAGATCGGTGACTTCTACGAGCGGCACGAGTTCCCGTACGAGATCGTGCGGGAGATGGGCCGCATGGGGCTGTTCGGCCTGCCGTTCCCCGAGGAGTACGGCGGCATGGGCGGTGACTACCTGGCGCTCGGCATCGCCCTGGAGGAACTGGCCCGGGTGGACTCCTCGGTGGCCATCACGCTGGAGGCCGGCGTCTCGCTCGGGGCGATGCCCCTGCACCTCTTCGGCACGCCCGAGCAGAAGGCCGAGTGGCTGCCGCGGCTGTGCTCCGGCGAGATGCTCGGCGCCTTCGGCCTGACGGAGCCCGACGGCGGCTCGGACGCGGGCGCGACGCGGACGACGGCGCGGCTCGACGAGGACACCGACGAATGGGTGATCAACGGCACCAAGTGCTTCATCACCAACTCCGGTACGGACATCACCGGACTGGTGACGGTCACCGCGGTGACCGGCCGCAAGGCGGACGGCCGGCCGCGCATCTCCTCGATCATCGTGCCGTCCGGCACCCCCGGGTTCACGGTCGCCGCCCCGTACTCGAAGGTCGGCTGGAACGCCTCGGACACCCGTGAGCTGTCCTTCGCCGACGTCCGCGTACCGGCGGCGAACCTGCTCGGCGAGGAGGGCCGCGGGTACGCGCAGTTCCTGCGCATCCTGGACGAGGGGCGCGTAGCCATCTCGGCGCTCGCGACGGGTCTCGCGCAGGGCTGTGTGGACGAGTCGGTGAAGTACGCGAAGGAACGGCACGCGTTCGGGCGCAGCATCGGCGCGTACCAGGCGATCCAGTTCAAGATCGCCGACATGGAGATGAAGGCGCACACGGCCCGGCTCGCCTGGCGTGACGCGGCGTCCCGGCTGGTCAGCGGGGAGCCGTTCAAGAAGGAGGCGGCGCTCGCCAAGCTGTACTCGTCCACCGTGGCCGTCGACAACGCGCGCGAGGCGACGCAGATCCACGGCGGGTACGGCTTCATGAACGAGTACCCGGTGGCCCGGATGTGGCGCGACTCCAAGATCCTGGAGATCGGCGAGGGCACCAGCGAAGTCCAGCGGATGCTGATCGCCCGGGAGTTGGGCCTCGTGGGCTGACGCACCGGCACCTCCGCGCGCGGGCCCGTGGGCCGGTGCCCGGCGACCCGCCCTCTGGACAACTTCTGAGGTTAGGCTAACCTACCTTCGAACTTGTCCGGCGGGCGGATCGCCCCGTGCCGAAAGCAGCCACACTCATGCCCAAGCCCCGTGCCAACCTCCTCTCCCGCCGCGGCATCCTGGCCGCGGGCGGCGCCCTCGGCCTCGGCGCCGCGCTCGCCGCGTGCGGCGACGACGACGCGAAAAGCGGTGGCTCGGGCAAGGCCTCGACGTCGGGCAAGTCCGGCCCCTGGTCCTTCAAGGACGACCGCGGCCAGACCGCCAAGGCCGACAAGGTCCCGGCGAACATCGTCGCCTTCACCGGTGTCGCCGCCGCGCTGTTCGACTACGGCATCGAGGTCAAGGGCGTCTTCGGCCCGACGAAGACCAAGGACGGCAAGGCCGACGTCCAGGCCGGCGACATGGACATCAGCAAGCTGACGATCCTCGGCAACGAGTACGGCCAGTTCAACATCGAGAAGTACGCGGCCCTCGCGCCCGACGTCCTGATCTCCACGATGTTCGACGACGCGGGCACGCTCTGGTACGTCCCCGCGGAGTCCAAGGACAAGATCGCCAAGGTCGGCGCCCCGAGCGTCGGCATCTCCGTCTACGACCGGCAGATGACCGGCCCCCTGGAGCGGATGCTCGCGCTCGCCGAGTCGCTCGGCGCCGACGTCACGTCCGCCAAGGTCACCAAGGCCAAGAAGCGCTTCGAGGACGCGGCCGCCAAACTGCGCGCGGCCGCCAAGGCCAACCCGGACATCAAGGTCCTCATCGGCTCCGCGAGCCAGGACATCTTCTACGTCTCCGGCTCCAACCTCTCCGTGGACCTGGAGTACTTCAAGGCGCTCGGCGTGAACATCGTCGAGCCCCCGGCGAAGACCCTGAAGGCCAGCGGCGGCTGGTTCGAGAACCTGAGCTGGGAAAACGTCGACAAGTACGACGCGGACATCATCATGATGGACAACCGCTCCGCGACCATCCAGCCCGCCGACATCACCAAGGGCACCTGGAAGAAGCTCCCGGCCGTGAAGGCGGGCCAGGTGATCCCCCGGGTCACGGAGCCGATCTTCTCCTACGACAAGTGCGCCCCGATCCTCGAGGACCTCGCGGCCGCCATCGAGAAGGCCAAGAAGGTCAGCTGACCCGCCGCGGGCTGCCCGGCCCCCGGCCGGGCCGCCCGGACGACAACCGCCCCCTGACGACGACTCAGGAGCACACATGACGACGGCCGTGGCCGCCCCGTTCCGTTTCTTCTCCCTGCAGGTGGCACGGACGAGGCGGCTCGGCCCGTCGCTGCTCCGGGTCACCTTCGCGGGCTCCGACCTGCACGCCTTCCTCTCCGACGGCCGCGATCAGAGCCTGTCGCTCTTCCTGCCGCATCCCGGGCAGAGCGAGCCCGCCGTCCCGGTCGAGCTCGGCGACGGCTGGTGGCAGGGCTGGCGCGAACTCCCGGACGACGTACGGGCGGTGATGCGCTCGTACACGCTGCGGGGACTGCGCCGCGACGCGCTGGGCCGCACCACCGAGATCGACATCGACTTCGCGCTGCACGGCGTGGACCCGGGCGCGGCCTCCCCCGCCGGTCCCGCCTCGCGCTGGGCGGCGGGCGCGCGGGCCGGTGACCGCGTCCTGCTGCTCGGACCGGCCGTCGAGGACAACAGGGCGATCCGCTTCCGCCCGCCCGAGGACACCGACCTGGTGGTCCTGTGGGCCGACGAGACGGCCGTGCCCGCGGCCTCCGCCGTCTTGGAGTCGCTGCCGGCCGGCACGCGCGTCCGCGCCTGGCTGGAGGTCCCCGCCGCCGGCGACATCCAGGACGTGGTGACCGACGCCGACGCCGAGATCACCTGGCTGGTGCGCGCCGACACCTCCCGCGCCGCGAGCGCCGAGGACGCCTCGACTCCCCTCGCCCTGGACGCGATCCGGGACGCCGGACTCCCCTGCGCCCGCGCGCCGTACGCCTGGATCGCCGGCGAGTCCGGCTGCGTCAAGGCGCTGCGCCGCCACCTCGTGCGCGAGTGCGGCGTCGACCGCCGCCGGGTCACGTTCGTCGGTTACTGGCGGCGCGGGCTGACCGAGGAGCAGCTGCGGGAGCGGGAGTGAGTCGCGAGCCGCGCCGAGACGCTCGCCCCTGAAAGACGCAGGTGGGGTGGGGTCGCACGATCGACTTAGGTTAGGCTAACCTAAGTTGAAAGCGCGACTTCGCCCCTTTCCCTTGTCCCGCCCCGCTCCCGTCCGGCTCGGACTCTCCCGCACGGAGGACCCCCACATGCGCTCGCACCTGCTCAATGACACGACCGCGGAGCGGTACCGCCGTTCCGTGATTGAAGGAGTCGAGCGGGTGGCGGCCAAACTCGCCACCACCGGCCGTCCGTTCACCGGCGTCACGGTCGACGAACTCGCGCCCCGCATCGACCGGATCGACCTGGACCGCCCGCTGCACGACACCACCGCGGTCCTCGACGAACTGGAGGAGGTCTACCTCCGGGACGCCGTCTACTTCCACCACCCCCGCTACCTCGCGCACCTCAACTGCCCGGTCGTGATCCCGGCCGTGCTCGGCGAGGCCGTCCTGTCCGCCGTCAACTCCTCACTCGACACCTGGGACCAGTCCGCGGGCGGCACCCTCATCGAGCGCAGGCTCGTCGACTGGACCGCCGAGCGCATCGGCCTCGGCCCGGCCGCCGACGGCGTCTTCACCAGCGGCGGCACCCAGTCCAACCTCCAGGCGCTGCTGCTGGCCCGCGAGGAGGCCAAGGCCGACGACCTCGGGTCCCTGCGCATCTTCGCCTCCGAGGTCAGCCACTTCAGCGTCCGGAAGTCCGCCAAACTCCTCGGCCTGAGCGCGGACAGCGTCGTCTCCGTCCCCGTCGACCACGACAAGCGGATGCAGACCCTTGCCCTCGCGCACGAACTGGACCGCTGCAAGCGCGAGGGCCTCACCCCCATGGCCGTCGTCGCCACCGCCGGCAGCACCGACTTCGGCTCCATCGACCCGCTCCCCGAGATCGCGGAGCTGTGCGCCCGGTCCGGCGCCTGGATGCACGTGGACGCCGCCTACGGCTGCGGACTGCTCACCTCGCTGAAGAACCGGGACCGCCTCGACGGCATCGAGCGCGCCGACTCGGTCACCGTCGACTACCACAAGTCCTTCTTCCAGCCCGTGAGCTCCTCCGCGGTGCTGGTCCGCGACGCCTCCACGCTGCGCCACGCCACCTACCACGCGGAGTACCTCAACCCCCGCCGCATGGTGCAGGAGCGCATCCCCAACCAGGTCGACAAGTCCCTGCAGACCACGCGCCGCTTCGACGCCCTCAAGCTGTGGATGACGCTGCGCGTGATGGGCGCCGACGGCATCGGGGAGCTCTTCGACGAGGTCTGCGACCTGGCCGCCGAGGGCTGGGAGCTGCTCGCCGCCGACCCGCGCTTCGACGTGGTCGTCCGGCCGTCGCTGTCCACCCTCGTCTTCCGCTACATCCCGGCCGCCGTCACCGACCCCGCCGAGATCGACCGCGCCAACCTGTACGCCCGCAAGGCCCTGTTCGCCTCCGGTGACGCCGTCGTCGCGGGCACCAAGGTCGGCGGCCGCCACTACCTGAAGTTCACGTTGCTCAATCCCGAGACCACGGCCGACGACATCGCCGCCGTACTCGGTCTGATCGCCGGCCACGCCGAGCAGTACCTGGGAGAGTCCCTTGACCGCGCTTCCTGAATCCACCCGCGTGCACGACTTCGTGGGGATCGGGCTGGGTCCCTTCAACCTCGGCCTCGCCTGCCTCACCGAGCCGATCGCCGAACTGGACGGCGTCTTCCTGGAGTCCAAGCCGGACTTCGAGTGGCACTCCGGGATGTTCCTGGAGGGCGCCCACCTCCAGACCCCCTTCATGTCGGACCTCGTCACGCTCGCCGACCCGACCTCCCCTTACTCCTTCCTCAACTACCTGAAGGAATCGGGCCGTCTGTACGCGTTCTACATCCGGGAGAACTTCTACCCGCTGCGCGTCGAGTACGACGACTACTGCCGCTGGGCCGCCTCCAAGCTGAGCTGCGTCCGCTTCGGCACGACGGTGGCGGAGGTGACGTACGACGAGGGCGCCGAGGTGTACGCCGTGCGCACCGAGGGCGGCGAGACCTACCGCGCCCGCCACCTGGTCCTCGGCACCGGCACTCCCCCGTACGTCCCCGAGGCGTGCGCCGGCCTCGGCGGCGACTTCATCCACAACTCCCGCTACATGCAGCACAAGCGGGAGCTCCAGCGGAAGAAGTCGATCACGCTGGTCGGCAGCGGCCAGTCCGCCGCCGAGATCTACCACGACCTGCTGAGCGAGATCGACGTCCACGGCTACCAGCTGAACTGGGTGACGCGCTCGCCGCGCTTCTTCCCGCTCGAATACACCAAGCTGACGCTGGAGATGACCTCCCCGGAGTACATCGACTACTTCCACGCGCTGCCCGAGCCGACCCGATACCGCCTCCAGGAGGAGCAGAAGGGCCTGTTCAAGGGCATCGACGGGGAGCTGATCGACGCGATCTTCGACCTGCTCTACCAGAAGAACGTCGGCGGCCCGGTCCCCACCCGGCTGCTCACCAACTCCTCGCTGCACAGGGCGGAGTACCGGGACGGCACGTACACGCTCGGACTGCGCCAGGAGGAGCAGCAGAAGGACTACGAACTCGCCTCCGAGGGGCTGATCCTGGCCACCGGCTACAAGTACGCCGAGCCGGAGTTCCTCAAGCCGGTCCGGGACCGGCTGCGCTACGACTCCCGCAACAACTTCGACGTGGCCCGCAACTACGCCGTCGACGTCACCGGCCGCGGGGTCTTCCTGCAGAACGCCGGCGTGCACACCCACAGCATCACGAGTCCCGACCTGGGCATGGGCGCGTACCGCAACGCGTACATCATCCGGGAGCTGCTCGGCACCGAGTACTACCCCGTCGAGAAGACGATCGCGTTCCAGGAGTTCGCTGTATGAGCACCCGTTTCACCTTCCGCCCGCTCGACCCCCTGAAGGACGCCGTGCTGCTGCACGGCTGGGTCACGCATCCCAAGGCGGCCTTCTGGATGATGCAGGACGCCGCACTCGAGGACGTCGAGCGCGAGTACATGGCGATCGCCGCGCACGAGCACCACGACGCGTTCCTCGGGCTGTCGGACGGCGAGCCCGCGTTCCTGATGGAGCGCTACGACCCGAGGTACGTCGAGCTCGTCGGCCTGTACGAGCCCGAGCCGGGCGACGTCGGCATGCACTTCCTGGTGCCGCCGACCGACACCCCCGTGCACGGGTTCACCCGGGCGGTGATCACCGCGGTGATGGACGAGCTGTTCGCCGACCCGCGCACCCGGCGGGTCGTGGTCGAGCCCGACGTGTCCAACAAGGCCGTGCACGCGCTGAACGCGGCCGTCGGCTTCGTCCCCGACCGCGAGATAGACAAGCCGGAGAAGCGGGCGCTGCTGAGCTTCTGCACCCGGGAGCAGTACCTGACGGCCCGCGAGGCGGCGGTCCTCGCCGCCGTCCGAGGAGTGGCGACATGACCCTGTCCGACGCCGTGGCCCACCTCTCCCCCGAGCGCTGGGCCGAGGCCAACCGCCTGCTGATCCGCAAGGCGCTCGCCGAGTTCGCCCACGAGCGGCTGATCACGCCGCTGCCGCGGGGCGGCGACCGCTACACCGTCCACAGCGACGACGGGCTCACCCGCTACGGCTTCACCGCCCGCCGCCGCGCGCTCGACCACTGGGAGGTGGACGCGGCGTCCGTCACCCGTCACCGCGACGGACGCGAACTCCCGCTCGCCGCGCTGGACTTCGTCATCGAGCTGCGGTCGTCGCTGGGCCTGAGCGACGAGGTCCTGCCGGTCTACCTGGAGGAGATCTCCTCCACCCTGTCCGGCACCTGCTTCAAGCTCACCAAGCCGCGGACCAGCTCCGCCGACCTGGCGAGGAGCGGCTTCCAGGCCATCGAGACCGGGATGACCGAGGGCCACCCCTGCTTCGTCGCCAACAACGGCCGGCTCGGCTTCGGCGTGCACGAGTACCTCTCGTACGCGCCGGAGACCGCGAGCCCGGTCCGGCTGGTGTGGCTGGCCGCGCACCGCTCGCGGGCCGCCTTCACGGCGGGCGTCGGCATCGAGTACGAGTCGTTCGTGCGCGAGGAGCTGGGCGAGGAGACCGTCCGGCGCTTCCACGCCACGCTCACCGCCGAGGGACTCGACCCGGCCGACTACCTCTTCATCCCGGTCCACCCCTGGCAGTGGTGGAACAAGCTCACCGTGACCTTCGCGGCCGAGGTCGCCCGGCGGCACCTGGTCTGCCTCGGCGAGGGCGACGACGAGTACCTGGCCCAGCAGTCGATCCGGACGTTCTTCAACACGAGCAACCCGGAGAAGCACTACGTGAAGACCGCGCTGTCGGTCCTCAACATGGGCTTCATGCGAGGGCTGTCGGCCGCCTACATGGAGGCGACCCCGGCCATCAACGACTGGCTCGCGCAGCTCGTCGACAACGACCCGGTGCTCAAGTCCACCGGCCTGACGGTCATCCGCGAGCGGGCCGCCGTCGGCTACCGCCACCTGGAGTACGAGGCCGCCACCGACCGCTACTCCCCCTACCGCAAGATGCTCGCCGCGCTGTGGCGCGAGAGTCCGGTGACCTCGCTCAGGGAGGGCGAGTCGCTGGCCACGATGGCCTCGCTCGTCCACGTCGACCACGAGGGGGCGTCCTTCGCGGGCGCGCTGATCGAGCGGTCGGGCCTGACCCCGGTGGAGTGGCTGCGCGGCTACCTGCGGGCCTACCTCACGCCCCTGCTGCACAGCTTCTACGCCTACGACCTCGTCTACATGCCGCACGGCGAGAACGTGATCCTGGTCCTGGAGGACGGCGCGGTCCGGCGGGCGGTCTACAAGGACATCGCCGAGGAGATCGCGGTCATGGACCCGGACGCGGTGCTGCCGCCCGCGGTCGAGCGGATCCGCGTGGAGGTGCCCGAGGACACGAAGCTGCTGTCGATCTTCACCGATGTCTTCGACTGCTTCTTCCGCTTCCTCGCGGCGAACCTCGCCTCCGAGGGGATCCTCGACGAGGACGGCTTCTGGCGGACGGTCGCCGAGTGCGTGCGCGAGTACCAGGACGCGACGCCCGAACTCGCGGACAAGTTCCGCCAGTACGACCTGTTCGCCCCTGAGTTCGCCCTGTCCTGCCTCAACCGGCTCCAGCTGCGCGACAACCGGCAGATGGTGGACCTGGCCGACCCGTCCGGCGCGCTTCAGCTCGTCGGGACCCTGAAGAACCCCATCGCGGGCCTCTGAAAGCCGAGGTGGGGCCCGGGAGACGGTCCTCCCGGGCCCCACCTCCGTCCCGCGTCCCGCGTCCTAGGGGGCGGGCCAGGGCACCTGCGGTGAGCGGTAGTAGTCGATGCCCAGCGCCTCCCAGCGCGGGGCCTGCGCGGCGAGCCGCACCTTGTACGCGTCCCAGTCGTGGGCCGTGGCCGGCGACCAGCCCAGCTCGGCCACGCCGGGCAGGCGCGGGAACGCCATGTACTCGATGTGGTCCGAGTTCAGGATCGTCTCGGTCCACAGCGGCGCCTCGACACCTCGGACGGCCGACGCGGGGGCGCCGGGCAGATAGGCGCCCGGATCCCAGTCGTAGGACCGCCGCACCTCGACGAGACCCGCCCAGTCGAGGCCGAGCGGGGTGTCCGCGGTGTACTTCATGTCGAGGTAGACGCGGTCGGCCGGGGACAGGATCAGCCCCGTCCCGTTCTGGGCGGCCTTCGCGACCTGGGCCTTCTCGGCGGCGCTCGTGTCGTCCAGTCCCCAGTACTGGGCCAGCGCGCCCTTCACCGGGGTGGCGCCGGTCAGCTGGTGCCAGCCGATCACCGTCTTGCCGTACCGGGCGACCACGGGCTGCACCCGCTCCATGAAGGCCACGTAGTCCGCGTGGCTGGTGGAGTGCGCCTCGTCGCCGCCGATGTGCAGATAGCGGCCCGGGGTGAGCGCGGCCAGTTCACGGATCACGTCGTCCACGAAGTCGTACGTCACCGGCTTGTCGACGCACAGCGAACTGAAGCCGACCTCGGTGCCGGTGTACAGCTCGGGGGCCACGCCGTCGCAGTTCAGCTCGGCGTACGAGGCGAGGGCCGCGTTGGTGTGCCCCGGCATGTCGATCTCCGGGACGACCTCCAGGTGGCGTGAGGCCGCGTACCGTACGATCCGCCGGTACTGGTCCTTCGTGTAGAACCCGCCCGTTCCGCCGCCGACCTGGGTCGAGCCGCCGTGGGTGGCCAGGCGCGGCCAGGAGTCGATCGCGATGCGCCAGCCCTGGTCGTCGGAGAGATGCAGATGCAGCTTGTTGATCTTGTAGAGCGCCAGCTGGTCGATGTACCGCTCTACCTGGGCGACCGTGAAGAAGTGCCGGGAGACGTCGAGCATCGCGCCGCGGTAGCCGTAGCGCGGGGCGTCCTTGACGGTGCCGCCCGCGACGAGCCAGGGGCCGGGCTGCGCGGACCTCTTCTCGACCGCGGCCGGCAGGAGCTGGCGCAGCGTCTGGACGCCGTGGAAGAGCCCGGCTGCCTTGCGCGCGGTGATGGTGACGCCGGATCTGCCGCTGTCGAGGCGGTAGCCCTCGTCGCCCAGTGCGCGCGCGGAGTTCGAGCCGAGCCGCAGCCGGATGCCGTCCCCGCCGCGCGAGGTGACGGGCAGCCGGTAGCCGGTGGAGGGCCGCAGCACGTCCGCGAGGTACTCGCCGACGCGGCGGGCCCCGGGCGAGTCGTCGACGCGGATGCGGGTGTCGCCGGTGATGCGGTACGGCGCCCCCTTCGCCTCGACCGAGAGGGGGGCCGGGACGACCTGGCCCAGCGGGACGGGGACGCCGGTCGCGGCAGGAGCCGCGCCGACGACGGAGATACCGGCAGCCACCACGAGCAGCAGCGTACCGAGCAGGCGGGGCGTTCTGTGGTGCTGTCTCACATGCGCTCCCTTCCATGAAGCTCCACGAGCTCCGGTGGGGTCCCCTGGTCTGGACCCGGATCGGTATAGACCACTCTCCCGCACAGCCGGTGAAACAATCCCTCTCATGGCGGAAATCATCCAGCGGGACGGCACGTGGACCTTCGAGGGCGACGCACTGCGCCTGACTCCGGGCCGCGACAAGAGCGTCGGCCTGCTGCGCCGGACACTGGGTGAACTGACCGTCCCCCTTGAGGCGTTGGCGGGCATCTCCTTCGAACAGGGCCGTAAGGCGGGCCGGTTGCGGCTGCGGCTGCGCGAGGGCGCGGACCCGCTGCTCCAGGCGACCGGAGGCAGGCTCACCGACGCGGCCGACCCGTACCAGCTCGTGGTCGAGTCGGACCGCTACGGGGTGGCCGAGTACCTGGTGGAGGAGGTCCGCAACTCCCTGCTCCTGGAGGGGATTCCGGCGGACCCGGTGGCCTCGTACCTGCTGCCCGGCCCCGCGGTGCCGCTGTCGGTGTCCGCGGGCGACGGCACGGCGGGCTTCGACGGGGAGCGGGTGCGCCTGGAGTGGAACTGGAAGACGGAGGACGCGAAAGCGGCGGCCGGCGCCCGCACCCTCGCCGTCACCGACATCATCGGCGTGGAGTGGCAGCCCTCGGTCGGCCTGGAGGACGGCTACCTGCGCTTCACGGTGCGCGGCGAGCGGACGAAGGTGCCGCCGAAGTACGACCCCAACTCCGTGCAGCTGTGGGGCTTCCGGAAGGACCCGCTGATGGCGCTGGTGGCGGCGGCGGTGCAGGCCCGGCTTCCGCACCCGGCCGCCGCCGCGCGGGAGGCACCGCCGGAGAGCCCGAAGGCGCTCACCGCCGGAGAGCCGGCCGAGGACGGCCATGACGCCCTGCTGCGCCGGCTGCGTGAACTGGGCGAGCTGCACCGCTCGGGCGTCCTGACGGACGAGGAGTTCGCGCTGGCCAAGCAGGCGGTCCTCAGGAGGATGTGAGGACCGCCGCCCCGGTGGCTCAGACCCGGCGGGCCACCGTGAACCGGTCGACCTCCTCGCCCGTCTCGGCGATCCCGCGCACCGTCAGCGTGGCGGTGCGGCCCTTCGGCGCGGGCGTCACGTCGACCCGCAGGAACGAGTAGTCGAGGTAGCGCACCCGCGACCAGGCGACCGTCTCGTTCTGCCGGTCGCCGTCGACGCAAACGAACGACGACACCGACTCCAGGTCCTTCTCGTGGCCCTGGTAGGACTCGGTGGCGCTGAACGCGTACAGGCTGCGCCCGGCGGCGCCCGCCGTCACGTACACGACGCCGTCCGTCTCGGGGTACGCGGTGCCGCCGATCGGCAGCTCCTTGGCCACCTTGCCGCCCTTGACGACGTCGGTGCGCTCGTAGACGTGGTTGTGGCCGTTGATCACCAGGTCGACGGTGTACTTCTCGAAGAGCGGCACCCACTCGTCGCGGACCCCGCCCTCGGAGGCGTGGGCGGTGGAGGTGCAGTACGCGCAGTGGTGGAAGAAGACGACGACGAAGTCGATGTCCTTCGCGGCCCGGTACTTCTTGAGCTGCGCCTCCAGCCACTTCGTCTGGGTGCCGCCGGAGATGCCGAGGTTGGCCGGGATCTCGAAGGAGATGTCGTTGGCGTCCAGCGAGATCACGGCGGTGTTGCCGTGCGTGAAGGTGTAGACGCCGGGCAGGTTCGCCTTGTCCGGGCCGTTCTCCGGCAGCTGCCAGCGCGCCTCCTCGCCGCCGTAGCCGTTGGGCGAGTACCAGGCCTCCATGTCGTGGTTGCCGTAACTGACCATCCACGGCACCTGCTTGGCGACCGACTCGGTCTGGGCGAGGAACTGGTCCCAGGTGCGCGAGTCGAAGCCGGTGTCGGCGCTCTTGCCCTGGCCCGCGGGGTCGGCGTAGGCGATGTCGCCCGCGTGCAGGTGGAAGGCGGGGTTCTGGGCGAGGATCAGGCTGTCGTTGGCCAGGCCGTGGTAGCTGACGCCCTGGTCGCCGAAGGCCGTGAAGGTGAACGGCCGCGCGTGCGCGGGGGCGGTGGTGAAGGTGCCGAGGGTGCCTGCGAGGTGGGCGGACGCCGGGTCGAAGCCGTCGTGGCCGACGCCGTAGTAGTAGGTCCTGCCCGGGCGCAGCCGGGTGAGGCGGGCGTGCAGGTAGTACTGGGTGTGGTCGCCGCTCGCGCCGACGCCGGCCGGCGTGAACAGCTCGCGGACCTCGGCCTCGATCTTGCGGGAGAGGTCCCAGGGGTGCGCGCCGATGCGGATGTAGGGCCTGCGGACGGCGACCGGGACCTGCCAGGAGACCGTCATCTCGGTGCGCGGGTCGGCGCCGTAGGCGAGGTGGCGGCCGAAGGGGGCGACGAGGGCGCCGTCCACCTTCCCGGTGCTCGTCGCCCGGGCGGGTGCCGCGGACGACGCGGTCGCGGCCCGCGCGCTCGCGCCCGGTACGAAGACGCCGCCGGCGACGGCGCCGAGGGTGACGGCGCCGCCGCGCATCATCGTGCGCCGCGAGAAGCGCGCCCGGAGGTATTCGTGCTGCTCGGCCATGCTCATCCGGTCGGCGAGCCGCTCCGGTACGCCCATGCGTGGTATGTCCATGGGGCCAGAAGTTGCTCCAGGCAAGCAACGCTTCGCGGGACGCAGGGTGGACAGCTCGCAAACAGCGGTCCATAAGAGTTTCAACACTGCCCTGCCCGATATCGGGCAGGTTTCTTGCGAAACGCCTTCCCGTACCCCAGGATCAACGGGTGCACGACGAACTTGTTGATCATCTGACGCGCTCCACCGCCCTGAACCGGGGCGAGGCACTGCGGGTGGTCCAGGACGTGCTCGCCTACTTCGACGAGACGACCGAGGAATACGTCCGTCGCCGCCACCGCGAGCTCCAGGCCCAGGGCCTGGTGAACACGTCGATCTTCGAACGGATCGAGGCGGACCTGAAGTACCGCGCGGTCGCGCCGCCCGAGCTCACGCTCCGGCAGCTGCGCCGCATCGTCTACGGCTGACCGCCCGACGGCGGACCCGGACGACACAGCGAACAGAACGACAGAGGGGAACCGGAAGACGTATGTGCGGAATCGTCGGTTACATCGGCAGGCGTGACGTGGCACCACTGCTCCTGGAGGGCCTGCAGCGCCTGGAGTACCGGGGCTACGACTCGGCGGGCATCGTCGTCACCACCCCCAAGGCGGCCGGCCTGAAGATGGTGAAGGCCAAGGGCCGGGTCCGCGACCTGGAGGCCAAGGTCCCCGCGCGCTTCAAGGGCACCACCGGCATCGCGCACACCCGCTGGGCCACCCACGGCGCCCCCTCCGACGTGAACGCGCACCCGCACCTCTCGCACGACGGCAAGGTCGCCGTCGTCCACAACGGCATCATCGACAACGCCGGCGACCTGCGCAGGAAGCTGGAGGCCGACGGCGTCGAGTTCCTCTCCGAGACGGACACCGAGGTCCTCACCCACCTCATCGCCCGCTCGCAGGCCGAGAAGCTGGAGGACAAGGTCCGCGAGGCGCTGCGCGTCATCGAGGGCACCTACGGCATCGCGGTCCTGCACGCCGACTTCCCCGAGCGCATCGTGGTGGCCCGCAACGGCTCCCCCGTCGTCCTCGGCATAGGCGAGAAGGAGATGTTCGTCGCCTCCGACGTCGCCGCGCTCGTCACCCACACCCGCCAGATCGTCACCCTCGACGACGGCGAGATGGCCACCCTCAAGGCCGACGACTTCCGCACGTACACCACCGAGGGCACCCGCACCACGGCCGAGCCGACCACCGTGGAGTGGGAGGCCGAGTCGTACGACATGGGCGGCCACGACACGTACATGCACAAGGAGATCCACGAGCAGGCCGACGCCGTGGACCGCGTGCTGCGCGGCCGCATCGACGACCGCTTCTCCACCGTGCACCTCGGCGGCCTGAACCTGGACGCCCGCGAGGCGCGCCAGATCCGCCGGGTGAAGATCCTCGGCTGCGGCACCTCGTACCACGCGGGCATGATCGGCGCCCAGATGATCGAGGAGCTGGCCCGCATCCCCGCGGACGCCGAGCCCGCCTCCGAGTTCCGCTACCGCAACGCGGTCGTGGACCCCGACACCCTCTACGTCGCGGTCTCCCAGTCGGGTGAGACCTACGACGTGCTGGCGGCCGTCCAGGAGCTCAAGCGCAAGGGCGCCCGCGTCCTCGGCGTGGTCAACGTCGTCGGTTCGGCGATCGCCCGCGAGGCCGACGGCGGCATGTACGTGCACGCCGGCCCCGAGGTGTGCGTCGTCTCCACCAAGTGCTTCACCAACACCACGGTGGCCTTCGCGCTGCTCGCGCTGCACCTGGGCCGCACCCGCGACCTGTCGGTGCGCGACGGCAAGCGGATCATCGAGGGCCTGCGCAAGCTGCCCGCCCAGATCTCCGAGATCCTGGAGCGCGAGGACGAGATCAAGAAGCTGGCCGAGAACTACGCCGAGGCCCGCTCGATGCTCTTCATCGGCCGGGTGCGCGGCTACCCGGTGGCCCGCGAGGCCTCGCTGAAGCTGAAGGAGGTCTCGTACATCCACGCCGAGGCCTATCCCGCCTCCGAGCTGAAGCACGGCCCGCTCGCGCTCATCGAGCCCGCGCTGCCGACCGTCGCGATCGTCCCGGACGACGACCTGCTGGAGAAGAACCGCGCCGCGCTGGAGGAGATCAAGGCCCGCAGCGGCAAGATCCTCGCCGTCGCCCACCGCGAGCAGGAGAAGGCCGACCAGACGATCGTCGTCCCGAAGAACGAGGACGAGCTCGACCCGATCCTCATGGGCATCCCGCTCCAGCTCCTCGCCTACCACACGGCGCTGGCCCTGGGCCGGGACATCGACAAGCCGCGCAACCTGGCCAAGTCGGTGACGGTGGAGTAATCCGCCCGCCGGACACGGGACTTGGGCCCGCCGGAGCGTGAACGACCCCCTGCGTGTGCCACCTTCGCGCAGGGGGTCGCTCTGTCAGGGCCGGGGCCGCCCATTGCCCCGGCCCGCGCCTGCTTCAGCCGGTGGCCGTCACCCCCCGGCCGGCGGCGCGTCCGCGAGGGTCCCGGGCCGACATACCGGGACCGGCGACCGGTATATGCCCTTCACAAAGGCACAAACACCTCTACGCGTCGGTAGATTGACGCGATACGGCGAGGGAACCGAGCTACCCGCCCCTCATCCCACCTGGGATGGGAGCGAGTTGCACTCGAAGGGCGCGTGAGGGGCGCGGCGCGCTAGGGGATGACGACGACGGGCCGCCGGGCGCGCTTGGCGAGCCGGCCGGCCACCGAGCCGAAGATGCGCCCGACGATGCCGTGCGTGGAACCGACGACGATCGCGTCCGCCTCGTACTCCTGCCCCACCTCTTCGAGCTCGTGGCAGATGTCGCCCCCGCGCTCGACGAGGATCCAGGGCACGTCGGACAGGTACTCCGCGCAGGCGAGCTCCAGCCCGAGGACCTCGGTGCGGTGGTCCGGCACGTCCACGAAGACGGGGGGCTCGCAGCCCGCCCAGACGGTGGTCGGCAGCCGGTTGGCCACGTGCACGATGATCAGGCCCGAACCGGAGCGGTGGGCCATGCCGATCGCGTACGCGAGCGCCCGCTCGCTGGACGTGGAGCCGTCGAAGCCGACGACCACGCCGTGCTTGAACGCGGGGTCGCAGGAACGACGTGGCTCTTCCGCCGCCAAGGGCTCGGCCGCCGTGGGATCGGCGAGCGGGCGCTTGCGGTCCGCGGGATCGAAGAATTCGTGACCGGCCATGAGTGTCTCGGCGTGTGGATCCTCGTGGGTGGGACGACAGAGAGCGGCGGAGCTGTGTGTCCGGGAATCACCTTCCCAACCCCATACCCCCAAGGGTACGGCGGCACGCCTCCTCTGCCCATATCCCGCGCCTGCCGCGCGGGGTTCCAGGGAGCATGCATGAGGGGGCGCCCGTAACGCAATGGTTGCTGCCCCGTACAGGCGGTTTGCACGGGGTTCACCCGAGCGCGGCCCGGACCCCGGCCCGACGCGGCGGGGCGGGGTCCGGCCGGTCTTCGGCGTCCGGGCAGTGACCGGGCGCTCGAACACGCGTTGAACCGGGTGAGCCACGACCATGGGAAGCACGGGAGCACCAGGGAGCACAGCGTGCCCGCACCAGAGACCGCGTCCCAGTCCGCCCCCGCGCCGCGTCCGCCCGCGCCGCCCCCGCAGGACACGGCGAGCGACGTCGTGCGCTGGGCCGCCTTCAGCTGCGTCCTGGTCCCCGTGGTGCTCGTCCTGTACGGCACCTCGCTCGCCGGCGCGGCCGGCACGGCGCTCGGGCTCGGAGCGGTGACCGCCGCCTGCCGGATGCTGCTGAGGCAGTCCGAACGGGGCGCCGCCCGGCTGCGCGCACAGGAGGAGCCGCAGCACCGCGGGCGGCACGGCCGGCCCGGTCCGCCGCGGGGCGAGGGCCCCGGCAGGAGCGAGTGGGGACGGGGCGGCGCGCACGCGATGGCCGGCGGCCACGGCGGGCGGGGTGGTTCCCACGGGGCTGCCGGGGCACACGGGAGGAACGGTCCCGGGGCGCACAGAGGCGGCCGTCGAACAGGGGGAGATACGCCGGTCGACTGACCGGTTTGTGCGCACGCCCCCGCTTCTTTTCAGCCAACTTCACTTACCGGCGCATGGCTTGGTCGAACGACCCCCCAACCCCCGTTCCACCTGCACGGACAGGGTCGCCGGGGACATGCGCACCCTATGGGGACCGGCCACCGGCACAAGGCGCACTTCCCTGCACGGCCCACGAGTGCAACGCTTCGTGATCGAATGCTTCACGCCAAGTTGCCATGTCGACAATGTGCCGGATGGTGAACTGGTCACGCCGGCACCACGCGACACAGTAGATTCGATCATGACTGTCTTACGGCGGGGGACTCGTGCAGGACCGAGGGGAAACGTGTTGGAGCGACAGACCCGAAAGGTTAAGGGTGCCGCGACCACCGAGGGGGGCTTAGCAGTATGAGCCACGACTCCGCTGCCGCGCCGGAAGCCGCGGCCCGGAAACTCTCCGGGCGACGCCGCAAGGAGATCGTCGCGGTGCTGCTGTTCAGCGGCGGCCCCATCTTCGAGAGCTCCATACCGCTGTCGGTGTTCGGCATCGACCGCCAGGACGCGGGCGTACCGCGTTACCGCCTCCTGGTGAGCGCGGGTGAGGAAGGCCCACTGCGGACCACAGGGGGCCTCGAACTCACCGCGCCACACGGGCTGGAGGCGATCTCACGGGCGGGCACCGTCGTCGTACCGGCCTGGCGGTCGATCACCTCGCCGCCACCGGAGGAGGCGCTCGACGCACTGCGCCGGGCGCACGAGGAGGGGGCCCGCATCGTCGGGCTGTGCACCGGCGCCTTCGTGCTGGCCGCCGCCGGGCTGCTGGACGGACGGCCGGCCACCACCCACTGGATGTACGCGCCGACGCTGGCCAAGCGCTATCCGTCGGTGCACGTCGACCCACGCGAGCTGTTCGTGGACGACGGGGACGTACTGACCTCGGCCGGCACCGCGGCCGGAATCGATCTCTGTCTGCACATCGTGCGGACGGACCACGGCAACGAGGCGGCCGGCGCGCTGGCCCGCCGGCTGGTGGTCCCCCCGCGCCGGAGCGGCGGCCAGGAGCGCTACCTCGACCGCTCTTTACCGGAGGAGATCGGCGCCGACCCGCTCGCCGAGGTCGTCGCCTGGGCGCTGGAGCACCTCCACGAGCAGTTCGACGTGGAGACCCTCGCCGCGCGCGCCTACATGAGCCGGCGGACCTTCGACCGCCGCTTCCGCTCGCTCACCGGCAGCGCTCCGCTGCAATGGCTGATCACGCAGCGGGTGCTCCAGGCGCAGCGGCTGCTGGAGACGTCGGACTACTCGGTGGACGAGGTCGCGGGCCGCTGCGGCTTCCGCTCGCCGGTGGCGCTGCGCGGGCACTTCCGCCGCCAGCTCGGCTCCTCGCCCGCCGCGTACCGCGCCGCCTACCGGGCGCGCCGTCCGCAGGGCGACCGGCCCTCCGACCTGGACGGCTCCGCGGGGCCGCCGGGACCGGCTCCCGCGCTGCACCAGGAGAGCCCGGTGCCGCTGCAGACCCGGCGTACGGCGGCCGCCGGCGCGATCGGCCCGTCCACCTCGCTGTCCACGGACCCGGCCAAGCACGGCCAGGACTTCTACGCGGCGGGCCGACCGAGCCTGCCGGGGCAGCGCAGCGCGCCGTAGCACCGGCCGGGCGGGGGCCCACGGGCTCCCGCCCGGACCGTCCGTGCGCCCCGGGCCGTGCGTGCCCGGGGCGCACGGGCGGTCCGGCGGGCCGGAGCGGGCCGTAGGGTAAGACACATGAACGATCGCATGGTGTGGATCGACTGCGAGATGACCGGTCTCTCGCTGTCCGACGACGCGCTCATCGAGGTGGCCGCGCTGGTCACCGACTCGGAGCTGAACGTACTCGGCGAGGGGGTGGACATCGTGATCCGCCCGCCCGACGCGGCGCTGGAGACCATGCCGGACGTGGTGCGCACCATGCACACCGCCTCCGGCCTCCTCGAAGAGCTGGCCGGCGGCACGACGCTGGCCGACGCGGAGGAGCAGGTGCTCGCCTACGTACGGGAGCACGTCAAGGAGCCGGGCAAGGCCCCGCTCTGCGGGAACTCGGTCGGCACCGACCGCGGTTTCCTGCTCCGGGACATGCCGACCCTGGAGGACTACCTGCACTACCGGATCGTGGACGTCTCCTCCGTGAAGGAGCTGGCCCGGCGCTGGTACCCGAGGGCGTACTTCAACAGCCCCGAGAAGAACGGCAACCACCGGGCCCTGGCCGACATCCGCGAGTCGATCGCGGAGCTGCGCTACTACCGCGAGGCGATCTTCGTCCCCCAGCCGGGCCCCGACTCGGACACCGCCCGCACGATCGCCGCCAAGCACGTCCTGCCCGTGGAATAGTCCCGCGCCCGCCCCGCGGAAAGGCGGGCGCGAGCACCCCTTCGGACCCTGTACACTTTTTCTCGGCCGGTCGGGGAAACCACTTTCGGAGAACCGCCGGTCATGGTGGGTGTAGCTCAGCTGGTAGAGCACCTGGTTGTGGTCCAGGATGTCGCGGGTTCAAGTCCCGTCACTCACCCTGAGTAGTCAGCCGGTGACCTGTTCGTTCAGGTCACCGGCTGACTGCGTTTCAGGGGCCGTCCGCGCCCGGCCGTGGCTCAGGCGGCCCGGCCCGGGCGCACCGCCCGCCACGCGGCGGCGAAGGAGGCCACGTCCTCGTAGCGCTCGGCGGGATCCTGCCGGGTCGCGCGCTCGATGACCGCGAGCTGCGGTGCCGTACCCCGCCAGGCCCGCTCCTCGTCCCCGGCGTCCAGGAACAGCCGCGCGGTGCGGCCCAGGGTGAAGACCGTCGTACGGGCGTCGATCACCGCGCCCCGCTCGAACTCCTCGGGCGCCATGTACCGCCGGGAGCCCGGCAGCCGCTCCTCCTCCACGACGAAGGGGCCCGGACGGTACTCGTCGAGGTCGACGAGGTGGGCCACGCCGCCCGCGAAGTCGTACAGCAGCGCCCCGTCGTAGAAGTCGACGGCGACGTGGCCGGCGCCCTCCACGGCCAGGTGGGCGTCCAGGACGCGGTCGAAGGCGCGCAGGATGTCCGCGGTCGGCAGGGCGCGGAAGCGGGCCATCGGGGTGTGCGGGCTCGTACGGTCGCGCTGCCCGGTCCCGGTGGGGTGGTAGAGCACCTCGCCCTTGCGCCAGGGCATCACGACCGCCCAGGTGTCCCGTACCGCGATGCGGTGGACCTGGGGGACGATGGCCGCGTGCCGTACGGCGCGGTGGAACGCCCAGCCGCGCTCCAGCGACTGGCGGGCGCCGTCGGTGACCGCCTCCTTGACGAACCAGCACGCGCCGTCGAGCAGCCGGACCCCGTACGACACGCACCCGGAGTCCTGTTCCCGGAACGCGGTGAACACCTCACCCACCCGGCCCAGATACGGCTCCACGGCGGAGACTTCGTCGACTGCCAGCAAGGGATGGAGGACCATGCACGCCAGCTTGCCCTACGAGAGGTCAGGACGAAGCGCGCGCCACCAGTTCCGTGGGCAGGACCACCTGACGGCTCTCCAGATCGCGCGAGGCGACGGGCCTGCGGTCGGCGATCTCGCCAAGCAGCAGGTCGATCATCACGCGGCCCATCTCCTCGATCGGCTGGCGCACGCTGGTCAGCGGGGGGTCCATGTGGCGGGCGATGGCGGAGTCGTCGTACCCGACCAGCGCCACGTCGTCCGGTATACGGCGGCCGACCTCGCGCAGCACCTGGCGGGCGCCGGCCGCCATGACGTCGGAGCCGGCGAAGACCGCGTCCAGGGTGGGGCAGCGGGCGAGGAGTTCGGTCATCGCGCGGCGGCCGCCCTCCTCGGTGAAGTCGCCGGCCACGATCAGGTCCTCGTCGACCTCGCGGCCCGCGGCGCGCAGGGCCTCGCGGTAGCCCTCGACGCGGCGCTGGGCGCCGAAGACGTCCATGCGGCCGGCCAGGTGGGCTATGGTCCGCCGCCCCTGCGCGATCAGGTGTTCGACGGCGACCCGGCCGCCGCCGAGGTTGTCGGAGTCCACCGAGGGAAGCGTCTCCCGGGCGGATCTGCGGCCGCTGATCACGGCCGGGATCTCCAGCTGGGACAGCAGGTCCGGCAGGGGGTCGTCCGCGTGCACGGACACCAGCAGCACGCCGTCCACCCGGTGCGCCGCCAGGTACTGCGCGAGGCGCTGCCGCTCCCGGTCGCTGCCCGCGAAGATCAGCAGCAGCTGCATCTCGGTCTCGGAGAGCTCGGCGCCCACGCCCCGGAGCATGTCGGAGAAGTACGGCTCCGAGAAGAAGCGGGTCTCCGGCTCGGGGACGACGAGCGCGATGGCGTCGGTGCGGTTGGCGGCGAGCGCGCGGGCCGCCGTGTTGGGGACGTAGCCGAGTTCCGCGACGGCCGCCTGGACGGCCGCGCGCGTGGCGTCGCTGACCCGCGGCGAGCCGTTGATGACCCGGGAGACCGTGCCGCGGCCCACCCCGGCCCGCGCGGCGACCTCCTCGAGAGTCGGCCGTCCGCCGCTCCGGCCCCGCGCTCCGTGGCCTGCCATGGTCCGCCTCCCTTCACACCGCGTCACACCGCGTTGGCCTGGAATCTAACAGTCTTGATCCGCGCGCGACGCCCCGAGACGGGCCGCGGAGGCTCCGTCGCCGGGATTAGTTAACAGCCCGATAACCGAAGAGATATCTCGGCGTCCTCACCCTTGACACCCCCGCGTGAACCGACGACTCTTCAACACATCACATGTGGGAGCGCTCCCACGGTACCTGACAAAACACATCCCGCACGTTCCCCGCCCGAGCCGCAGCGAGAACTAACGGGCCCAACAATGCAGTTGGCCGGGGGGTCGGCACGTCAGGGCAACAGGAGGATGCAATGCGAGCACGTTCCCTTACCGCCCGCAAGGCGGTGGTCGTCGCGGCCGTCGCAGCGCTGGGCGCCGGGCTGCTGGCCGGCTGTGCCGACGACGGCGATGGCGACTCTAATTCGTCGGGCGGCGGCAAGGGCAAGACGACGATCACCCTTGGTCTGTTCGGCACGTTCGGCTTCAAGGAGGCCGGGCTGTACGACGAGTACGAGAAGCTGAACCCGGACATCAAGATCCAGGAGAACGTCACCGAGCGGAACGAGAACTACTACCCGGCTCTCGTCAACCACCTCACCACGGGCAGCGGTCTTGCCGACATCCAGGGCGTCGAGGTCGGCAACATCGCCGAGGTCGTCGACACCCAGGCCGCCAAGCTCGTGGACCTCTCCAAGGTCTCGGGCGTGAAGGAGGGCGACTTCCTCGACTGGAAGTGGAAGCAGGCCACCGCCAAGGACGGGGCGACGGTCGGCCTCGGCACCGACATCGGCCCGATGGCCATCTGCTACCGCAAGGACATGTTCGAGAAGGCCGGCCTGCCCACCGACCGCGAGGAACTCGCGAAGAAGTGGGGCGGCGACTGGAACAAGTTCGTCGAGGTCGGCAAGGAGTACAAGAAGAAGGCGCCGAAGGGCACCACCTTCCTGGACTCCCCCGGCGGCCTGCTGAACGCGGTCCTCGGCAGCGAGACGGAGAAGTTCTACGACGCCTCCGGCAAGGTCATCTACAAGGACAACCCCGCCGTGAAGTCGGCCTTCGACCTGACGGCCGGGGCGGCCAAGGACGGTCTGACCGGCAACCTCACGCAGTTCCAGCCGACGTGGGACCAGGCGTTCGCCAACGGCAAGTTCGCCGCGGTCTCCTGCCCGCCGTGGATGCTCGGTTACATCGCGTCCAAGGCGAACAAGGACACCAAGGGCAAGTGGGACGTCGCCAAGGCGCCCGCGGGCGGCAACTGGGGCGGCTCGTTCCTCGCCGTGCCCAAGGCCGGCAAGAACGTGAAGGAGGCCTCGAAGCTCGCCGCGTGGCTGACCGCGCCCAAGCAGCAGGCCACCCTGTTCGCCAAGCGGGGCAGCTTCCCGAGCGCGCAGACGGCGTACGAGCTTCCCGAAGTGACCGGCGCCAAGAACGACTTCTTCGGTGACGCCCCGATCGGCACCATCTTCGCGGCGGCCGCCAAGGACAGCCCGGTCCAGGTGATCGGCCCGAAGGACCAGATCATCCAGCAGGGTCTGACCGACAACGGCGTGTTCCTCGTGACGAAGGGCAAGTCCCCCGCGGACGCCTGGAAGACGGCCACGAAGACCATCGACAACAACCTGGAGAAGTGACCGGTATGTCCACCCGGCACGACACCGCCGCGCCCCCCGTGAAGGAGGGGGGCGCGGCCCCGGCCGACCGCGTACCGGCCGCGGCGCCCACGGAGGCGGACATCCGCCGCCGGGCCCGGCTCTCGCGGCGATGGCAGCGGGACCTTCGGTGGAGCCCGTACGTCTTCGCCTCCCCGTTCTTCCTGCTCTTCCTCGCCTTCGGCCTCTTCCCGCTGATCTACACGGGCTGGGCCTCGCTGCACACGGTCGAGCTGACGGCGCCCACCGACATGGAGTGGGCGGGCCTGCGCAACTACACGCGCATCTTCGACGACGAGTTCTTCTGGAACGCGGCGAAGAACACCCTGACCATCGGCATCATCTCCACCGTCCCGCAGCTGCTGATGGCGATGGGCCTCGCCCACATCCTCAACTACAAGCTGCGCGCCTCCACGTTCTACCGGGTCGCGATGCTCGCGCCGTACGCGACCTCGATCGCCGCGGCGTCCCTGGTGTTCGTCCTGCTCTTCGGCCGCGACTACGGCATGATCAACTGGGCGCTGCACTTCGTCGGCGTCGACAGCATCGACTGGCAGAACGACAAGTGGCCCTCGCAGATCGCGGTCTCGACGATCATCATCTGGCGCTGGACCGGTTACAACGCGCTGATCTACCTGGCGGCGATGCAGGCCATTCCGCAGGACCTGTACGAGTCGGCGGCGCTGGACGGCGCCTCGCGCTGGCAGCAGTTCCTGCACGTCACGCTGCCGCAGCTGCGCCCGACGATCCTGTTCACCGTGGTCGTCTCGACGATCGGGGCGAGCCAGGTCTTCGGTGAGCCGCTGCTGTTCGACCAGAACAAGGGTGCCTCCGGCGGCGCCGAGCACCAGTTCCAGACGCTCGGGCTCTACCTGTACGAGCAGGGCTGGGTCAACCAGCACCTCGGGCGGGCCTCGGCCATCGCCTGGACCATGTTCTTGATCCTCATCGTGATCGGGATCGTCAACTACGTCATCTCGCGCCGGCTGCGCGCCAGTACCTAAGGAGAACCGGCCGTGACGACGACCCTGACGAGTCCGCCCGCCGACGCCGTGCCCAAGGAGCCGAAGCGCAGCCGGCGCCCCAAGTCGGCGCGTGCGGGCGGACAGCTGCACGGCGGTCCCCTCGCCTATCTGATCCTCGCCCTGTTCACCATCGGCTCGCTGTTCCCACTGGTGTGGACGGCGATCGCCGCCTCGCGCGACACCAACCGGCTGGCGCAGACCCCGCCGCCGCTGTGGTTCGGCTCCAACCTCTTCAAGAACCTGGACCTCGCCTGGGGGGACGCCAATCTCGGCGAGGCGATGTTCAACACCACGCTCGTGGCGGGGATCTCGGCGGCCACCGTCGTCTTCCTGTCCACGATCGCCGGGTTCGCCTTCGCCAAGCTGCACTTCCGGGGCCGCGGCGCGATGATGCTGATCGTCATCGGCACCATGATGGTCCCGCCGCAGCTCAGCGTGATCCCGCTCTACATGATGGTCGCCAAGCTCGACTGGACCGACCAGCTCCAGGCGGTGATCTTCCCCTCCCTGGTGAGCGCCTTCGGGGTCTTCTTCATGCGGCAGTACCTGATCCAGGCGCTGCCGAACGAGCTGATCGAGGCCGCCCGGGTGGACGGCGCGAGCAGCTGGCGCGTGGTGTGGCACATCGTGTTCCCGGCGGCGCGGCCCGCGATGGCCGTCCTGGGCATGCTGATCTTCGTGCAGACGTGGAACGACTTCCTGTGGCCGTTCCTGGTCCTGACCCAGACCGGCAACCCGACCGTGCAGGTCGCGGTGGCGGGCCTCGGCCGCGGGTACACCCCGGACCAGTCCCTGATCATGGCCGGCGCGCTGCTCGGCACCCTGCCGCTGCTGCTCGTCTTCGCCCTGTTCGGCAAGCAGATCGTCGGCGGCATCATGCAGGGCGCCGTCAAGGGCTGACCCCCTGCTCCGGGGGCCGGGTCATCGCCGCCCCGGCCCCCGCCCCTCCGTTTCTCTTCACCGTCGGTCTCCCCGACCTCTTATGGGAGCGCTTCCATGCCCGATTCAGTGACGCCCGTGACCTTCCCTCCCGCCTTCCTCTGGGGTGCGGCGACCTCCGCGTACCAGATCGAGGGGGCGGTGCGTGAGGACGGACGGACCCCCTCGATCTGGGACACCTTCAGCCATACGCCGGGCAAGACGGCGGGGGGTGAGACGGGGGACGTGGCGGTGGACCACTACCACCGCTACCGCGACGACGTGAAGCTGATGGCGGAGCTGGGCCTGGACGCGTACCGCTTCTCGATCTCCTGGCCCCGGGTGCAGCCGACCGGGCGCGGCCCCGCGGTCCAGCGCGGTCTGGACTTCTACCGCCGGCTGGTCGACGAGCTGCTGGCGCACGACATCAAGCCCGCGGTCACCCTCTACCACTGGGACCTGCCGCAGGAGCTGGAGGACGCGGGCGGCTGGCCGGAGCGGGACACGGCCCTGCGGTTCGCCGAGTACGCGCAGATCGTCGGAGAGGCGCTGGGCGACCGCGTCGAGCAGTGGATCACCCTCAACGAGCCCTGGTGCAGCGCCTTCCTGGGCTACGCCTCCGGTGTGCACGCCCCCGGCCGCACCGACCCGGCGGCCTCCCTGCGGGCGGCCCACCACCTCAACCTGGCGCACGGGCTCGGCACATCGGCGCTGCGCTCCGCGATGCCCGCCCGCAACACGGTGGCGGTGAGCCTCAACTCCTCGGTCGTCAGGCCGCTTTCGCAGAGCCCGGCCGACCTTGCGGCGGCCCGGCGCATCGACGACCTCGCCAACGGCGTCTTCCACGGCCCGATGCTGCACGGCGCGTACCCGCAGAGCCTGTTCGAGGCGACGGCCTCCGTCACCGACTGGTCGTACGTGCAGGACGGCGACCTCCAGCTGATCCACCAGCCGCTGGACGCGC
Source organism: Streptomyces sp. NPDC028308 (assembly GCF_055565855.1). Taxonomy (NCBI): domain Bacteria; kingdom Bacillati; phylum Actinomycetota; class Actinomycetes; order Kitasatosporales; family Streptomycetaceae; genus Streptomyces; species Streptomyces sp. NPDC028308. The sequence goes on along the minus strand of NZ_JBVHTO010000001.1, from coordinate 257,448 downwards.
TCGGCCTCAACTACTACACGCCCGCGCTGGTCTCCGCCCCCGAAGCGGAGCCGACCGGCCCGCGGGCGGACGGTCACGGGGCGAGCGCCTTCTCGCCGTGGCCGGGCTCGGAGGACGTCGCCTTCCACCAGACGCCGGGCGAGCGCACCGAGATGGGCTGGACGATCGACCCGACGGGCCTGCACGACCTGATCATGCGCTACACCCGTGAGGCTCCGGGACTGCCGCTCTACATCACCGAGAACGGCGCCGCCTACGACGACAAGCCGGACCCCGAGGGCCGTGTGCACGACCCCGAGCGCATCGCCTACCTGCACGGCCACCTCGCCGCGGTGCGCGGCGCGATCACCGACGGCGCCGACGTCCGCGGTTACTTCCTCTGGTCCCTGATGGACAACTTCGAGTGGGCGTACGGCTACGGCAAGCGTTTCGGCGCGGTGTACGTGGACTACGCGACCCTCGCCCGTACGCCGAAGTCGAGCGCCCTCTGGTACGGGCAGGCGGCCCGGACGGGCGCCCTGCCGTCGCCGGTCGCCGCCGAGTAGACCACCGCCCGGGGGGGCGGGAGGGGAACGGGGGAACGGAGCGCGCCCCGGCCGGGTGGGGGGAGGTCCGGCCGGGGCGCGCTCTCCCCCGTGGGGAAGGGCCTACTGGTGGGGGTTACTTGTAGGCGCCGAAGGCCTTGGAGAAGGCGTTCTGGTCCTGGACGATCGAGCTGCACGTGGCGTCGGCGTAGTTCTTCGCCCCGCCCGCGCACTGCTTGTCACGGGTCGCGGACCACATGGAGAGCCAGCCGATCCCCTTCGACCTGGCGAAGTTCACGAGCTGGGTGGCGTCGTCCACCTTGAAGATCTCGCTGGTGACGTCGTTGACGCCGATCATCGGGGTGACGGCGACCGCCTTCCAGGCCGCGCTGTCGGAGAGCCCGAGGACGCTCTTGACCTGGGCCTGGGTCGCGGTGGCGGCCTGCTCGGCGTAAGTGCCCATGTCGCCGCTGTACGCGGGCCCGTAGTCCATCGCCATGATGTTGACGGTGTCGACGGCCACGCCGTTCGCCTTGGCGTTGGCGAGCAGGCTCACACCGTCCTGGGTCAGGCCCTCGGGCATCACCGGGAGCGTGAAGGAGACGTCGATGCCGGGGTGGGCCTTCTGCAGTTTGGCGATGGCCTGCGCGCGCCGGGTGTTGGCAGCCGTGTTCGGCAGCGCGCCGCCCTCCACGTCGAAGTCGACCTTGGTGAGCTTGTACGCGTCCACGACCTTGCCGTACGCCGTGGCGAGCGCGTCCGCGGACGAGCACGTGGTCGCCAGCTCCGAACCGGCCGCGCCGCCGAAGGAGACCCGGACGTCGCCGCCCTTGGCCCGCAGCGCGCCGATCTGGCCGGCGACCGCGTCGCTGCCGAGGTCGGTGACGCCGCCCCACTTGGGGGTGCAGCCGCCGCCGTCGGTGACGAAGGCGAGGTTGTAGTCCTTCACGCCGGTCGCCGCGGCGTTCGCGACCAGGTCGAAGGCCGGGTAGAGGGACGTGTCGACGTAGGGCGCGAAGCCCGCGTCCGTGCTCGTGCCGCTGCCCGGCGTCTGGGTGGGCGCGGGGGTGGTGGGGGCCGACGTGCTCGGGCTCGGGCTCTTCGTGGGGGTGGCGCTCGGCTCGGGCTTCGCCGTCTCGGACGGGCGGCCGCTGGGCTCGGGCGTCGCCCCGCCGTCCGCCGAACACTTGGCGTCGTCGATCAGGCAGCCGCTCGGGTCCGCGGTGCCGTTCACGACGAAGCCGATGGTCACGGACTTGCCGGCGGCCAGGCCGTCGGTGTCCCAGGACGGCGGCGTCACGGTGACATGCCGTCCGCTCACCTCGGACCGGCCGTTCCACAGCGAACTGAGCTTGGCTCCGGTGGGCAGGTCGAACTCCAGCGTCCAGTCCTTCTTGACCTGGCCGCTGTCGTTCGTGATGACGTACTGACCCGTGTAGCCGGTGGACCAGTCGCTGGTCCTAGTGTACGCGGCGCCGACGCCGGCCGCCTGCGCGGTCCCGGTGAACAGGAGGGCGCCGCCGCCGATCACGGCCGCGGCGACGACGCCGCCTATCGCCTTGTTCCTGCCACTGACCTTGCGCCGGTGCGTGCTGCTCATCGCGTGCCTGCTTTCGCGGTTTCACGGGGGGTGGGTGCGAGCAGCACGCTAGCGACCGGCAAACGGGCAAAGCGCCTGATCCGGGCGGTGGTCGGGGATCTTAGGGTGCGCTTAAGGAAGGCATCGGGGACGGTTAAAGGTCGAGACCAATTCGGCTCTCGGCGGCGTCGGAGCGGGCCCGGCGCCGCGAGGCGTTCAGACCACGCCCACGCCGCGCCTGCGGCGCCGGACCGTTCCGCGGTGCCCGCGGCGGACGGGGGCGCGCCCGTCGAGCTGGATCCAGACCCGCACCTCGGTTCCGCCGAGCACGGAGGAGCCGATGCGCACGTCCCCGCCGGTCGACTCGGCGAGACGCCGCACGATGTCCAGGCCGAGTCCGGTCGACCCGTCGCTGCCGGAACCCCGGCCGCGCGCCATCGCCGCGTCCGGGTCCACGATGCCGGGGCCCGCGTCCGAGACCAGCACGATCACCGCGTCCTCGCCGTTGTGCACGTCGACCGCGAAGGCCGTGCCCTCGGGGGTGTGCCGGAAGACGTTGCCGAGGAGGGCGTCGAGCGCGGCCACCAGGTCGGCGCGGGCCACCGGTATGCGCACCGGACGGTCCACGCCCGCGAGACGGACCTTGCGGCCCTCGTCCTCCGCGAGCGCCGACCAGAAGTCCATCCGCTCCCGGACGACCTCGGACGCGTCGCACCCGGCGCCCACGCCGATCGCCGCGGTCTGCGGCTTGGCCTCGCGGGCCGTGCGGATGATCGTGTCGACCTCGCGCTCCAGTTGCGCGACCGCGGCCCTGGTCTGGTCGGCGGCCGGTCCGTCGCCGAGCGAGGCCGTGTTCAGCCTGAGCACGGTCAGGGGCGTACGCAGCCGGTGGGAGAGGTCGGCGGCCAGCTCCCGCTCGTTCGCCAGGAGTTGGACGACCTGGTCGGCCATCGAGTTGAACGCGACGGCGGCGAGCCGCAGTTCGGTGGGCCCCTCCTCCGGCACCCGGGCGCCGAGCTTGCCCTCCCCCAGCTCGTGCGCGCCCTCGACCAGACGCTGGGCGGGCTGCACCATGCGCACGCCGAGCCGGTCGGCCACCGCGACCGAGCCGATGATCAGGGCCACGCCGACGGCCGCCAGGACCGCCCAGGCCGTCCCGACGCCGTTGCTCGTCTCGGACTCGGGGACGTACACCTCGACGACCGCTATCTCACCGGAGCTCAGCGCGGTCGGCTGGAGCAGCGTGGAGCCGCCCGGCACCCCGGTGGTGGAGGCCCGGCCCAGCTCGCGGGTGGTGGTGATGTCCTTGTCGGCGGCGCGCTGCCTGCCGAGGTCGACGGCCGCCGCGCCACCGGAGGCGGGGATGTGCACGGCCAGCCCCGAGTCGGAACCGGCGGAGGCGACGACCCGCTCCAGCTGCTCCGGGTCGGTGGTGATGGAGAGCGCTGGGGCGATGGCCGCGGCCTCCCGCTCCGCGTTCGAGAACGCCCGGTCGCGGGCCATCTCCTTGATGACCAGCCCGAGCGGGACCGCGAAGGCCACCACGACCATCGTGGTGACCGCCACGCACACCTTGACCAGCGCCCACCTCATCGCGGCCGCCCCAGGACTTTGGCCCGGCCCGCCGTCACGGCGCCGGCTCCGTCCGCGGCGGCTCCAGCTTCACGCCGACCCCGCGCAGCGTGTGCAGATAGCGCGGCTTGGCCGCCGTCTCGCCCAACTTCCGCCGCAGCCACGACAGATGGACGTCTATGGTCTGGTCGTCGCCGTAGGCCTGCTGCCACACCTCGGCGAGCAGCTCCCGGCGCGCCACGACCACGCCCGGCCGGCCCGCGAGGAAGGCGAGCAGGTCGAACTCACGGCGCGTCAGGTCCAGGCGTACGCCGTCCAGTTCGGCCTGGCGGCGCAGCGGGTCGACCGAGAGCCCACCGACCCGGATCACCCGGGACGGGGGCGCCTCGCCCACGGACGCCCGCGAGCGCCGCAGGACGGCCGCCATGCGCGCCGACAGGTGCTCGACGGAGAAGGGCTTGGTCAGATAGTCGTCCGCGCCGTCGTTCAGCAGCCGGACGATCTCCGTCTCGTCGTCCCGCGCGGTGGCGATGATCACGGGGACGTCCGTGATGCCGCGGAGCATCTTCAGGGCCTCGGAGCCGTCCAGATCGGGCAGACCGAGGTCCAGGATGACCACGTCGAAGGAGTGATGGGCGACCTCGCGCAGCGCCTCCAGGGCGGTGCCGACACTGCGCACGGTGTGCGCGGCATCGGTCAGATGCCGGATGAGGGCGGAGCGCACGAACTGGTCGTCCTCGACCACGAGCACACTTGCCATGGGCGGCACCGTACGCCATCCGGGGGATGCCGGTCCGGTGCCTGTGGACAACTCCGTTCGGGACGCACCCATGAGACACCGGTGGGGCGCGTGGTGCAGTATGGCCCGCGATGCGCAGAGGTCTCGTACACGTACTCGCGTGGTCGCTCGCCACGGGCGCGGCGGTCACGCTGTCGTGGTGGGGTGTCCACACGGTGATGGCGGGGACCGCCTACGACCCGCCGCGCGCGCTGCCCATCACGGCGGCCGACGCCACCACGCAGGAGTCGAAGCCGCTGGCCTCCTCGACCAGCCGCCCCTCGCCGTCCAAGAGCCCCTCGGAGAAGCCGCGGAGGACCCCCGGGCCCACCACGACGCCCTCCTCGGCGCCCTCCCGGTCGGCGTCCGCCGGGCCGGGGCCGAGTGCCTCGGGGCAGGTCAAGAGCTACGGCACGGACGGCGGGCGGGCCGTGTTCGACCTCGGGAAGACCTCGGCGACGCTCGTCTCCGCGACGCCGGCCTCGGGCTGGTCGATGCAGGTGTGGAAGACGGAGACGTGGATCCGCGTGGAGTTCGGCTCCGGGGCCGACCGGGTGTCGGTGTTCTGCACGTGGCACGACGGGCCGCCCCGGGTGGAGATCGGCACGTACTGAGCCGGGCGGCGCACCTCAGCGGAACACGGACGGAGGCGGTGCGGGCGAGGCCACCGCCGAGGCGTCCGTGACCGGGACCGCTCCGCCGGTGAAGTCGGCGAGGGCCCTGCCGTGTTCGACCCGTCCGGGGTGCGGGTCCGAGGCCGCGCGCCGGGTGAGTTCGGCCACCGGCAGCGGGTGCGCGGAGGCGACGAGGACGGCGTTCCCGAAACGCCGGCCGCGCAGCACCGTCGGGTCGGCCACCAGGGCCAGTTCGGGGAAGACGCTCGCGGCGGTGGCGATCTGGCCGCGCAGGTGCGCGAGCGGCGGTCCGTCGGCCAGGTTGGCGGCGTACTGGCCGGTGTCCCTGAGCACCCTGCGGACCTCGGTGAGGAACTCGACGGAGGTGAGGTGCGCGGGGGTGCGGGCGCCGCTGAACACGTCGGCGATCACCAGGTCCGCCCAGCCGTCCGGCACCTTGCCGAGTCCTTCGCGAGCATCCGTGGAGCGCACCCGGATGCGGGCGTTCGGGTCCAACGGGAGTTCGCGGCGGACCAGTTGCACGAGGGCCGCGTCGCGTTCGACGACCTGCTGGGTGGAGCGGGGGCGGGTGGCGGCCGCGTAGCGGGCGAGGGTGAACGCTCCGCCGCCGAGGTGCACGGCGTGCACGGGTCTGCCGGGCGGGGCGACCAGGTCGATGACGTGGCCGAGGCGCCGCTGGTACTCGAAGCTCAGGTAGGAGGGGTCGTCGAGGTCGACGTGCGACTGCGGTGCCCCGTCGACGAGGAGGGTCCAGGCGCGGGCCCGGTCCGGGTCGGGCAGCAGCTCCGCGAGCCCGCCGTCGACCGGCTCGACGACGGCGTCGGCCCCCTGCCCACGCCGCGCGCTCCGGCCACTCTTCGACTTGCCCATCAGGCCATTATCGACGCGCGGAAGGGGGTCGGCCCACCGGCGGGCGCGTAGGGCGGCTGGGGACGGACATCGGCAGTCGGCTCGACACCGACGGAGGCGGGGCGCGACGGCGCCGGAGCCGCGGGGCCCAGGGCGCGTCGGAGGCGCGGGGTGGGCGTGCCGGTCGGGAAAGCGGGGCGAGCCGGCATCTGCGGGGCAGACGGCCGGGCCTGCGCTGTGGCCGGGTACGGCGGAGTCCGACGGGCGGCCCGCTGCGGGTGCCGGGGCGGCCGGCTCGGAGTGGAGGCGTCGCCCGGCGGCTGCCCGGTGGCCGGGGCCACCTGCTCGGGGCAGGGTCGGCCCGGTGGGCGGATGGTCGCCCGGGGAGCGTACGGCTCGGGAGCCGGGGTCAGCGGCAGTTGTCGGCGGCCTCGATGAGGCGGGCGGCCTCCCCGAGCGCCGCGCGCAGCACCGCCGGGTCCGTCGCGAGGTCCGCGTCCCCCGGCGGGAGCAGCCAGTCGGAGCCCTCGACGGGCGGCTCCGGCGCGAGGCTCACCCCGCGGCCGTTGGTCTGCGTACAGGTGCTGCCCGGCATGTCCCAGGCGTCCGCCGTGCCGGGCGGCACCAGGAAGCCGAGGGTGTCGCCGTTGTCGTCGTGCAGTACCGGTCCGACGGACTCGGAGGAACCGCGGCGGAGGATGTCGACCGCCTCCAGTCCCTGCCGCGCCGGCACGGTCACCAGATCCAGGTCGCTGTCCTGCCCCGGCGGGGCGGCGAACTCGGCGTGCGGTCCGGGTCGCGCCGCGGCCGACGCCGTACGGAAATCGGTGCTCTGCCTGGTCTTCATCCCGGCCTCCAACACGGAACCCTCCTCCTGACGAGTAGGTCGGGAGTTCGGGCGGCTCCCGGTCCACAGGGTTCAACGCGTCAGGGCGTCAACGGCTACGGCGGAACTCCGCCGCAAAGGATGGCAGTTCATGGCAGATCGGGGATGGGATATCCGGTTTGTAGCCAAACCCCGGGTGTCGGGCCCGTCACAGCAGGTACGTTCTTGCCCGCCGGAACCAGGGCGACGATCGGGCGGTTAACGGACAACTCGCCTCGGTCCGGCATGGTTCGACGGTTCGCAAGAGAGGGCCCGGCCATGACGTCGTCAACGGTGACCTCGTCCGAGTACCCCCGGCCGCCACGGCCGAACCTCGCTTTCCGGCGGCTGCGCGGGCACCGCTCACCGGGCGAGTTCGCCGCCGCGGTGCGCAGGGCGGCGCGGGAGATCGGCGAGCGGGTCAGCTGCGACGCGCGGTACATCGGGCGCGTCGAGGCGGGCGAGATCCGCTGCCCCAACTACGCCTACGAACGGGTGTTCCTGCACATGTATCCCGGCCGCACACTGGCCGACCTGGGCTTCGCTCCCCGCTCGTCGGTGCGCGGACGGGGGGCGCGTACGTCGGACGAGGCGCCCCCCGTCCACCTCACGAGCCTGTCCGCCGCCCCGCATGAGTCGGACGGGCACCGCGACCCGTATGACCCGCAAGACACGTGCGACACGCACGAGTACCACGAACAGAACCACGAGGAGAGCGACGTGCAGCGTCGCGCATTCATGACCGGCGGCACCGCCACCGTGGCCGCCGCCTCCCTCAGCCCCCTGGGACTCGGCCTCGGCGCGCCCGCGTCGGCCGCGGACGGACCGGTCCACCGGGCCGGGACACCCGAGGCGGGGGCCCTGGAGGAGGCCGTCCGCAAGATCAGGCTGCTCGACGACCGGCACGGCGCCGACGGCCTGTACCGCAGGGCGGCCACCCCGCTGCGCACCGCCTACGCGCTGCTCGACGCCGGCACGATGCGGCAGTCGACCGCGGACCGGCTGTACGCGGGCGCCGGTGAACTGGCCATCTCCGTCGGGTGGCTGGCCCACGACTCGGGCCGGTTCGACGACGCGCGCTCGCACTACGCGGAGGCGCTCGCGACGGCCCGGATGTGCGGGGACGCCGGACTGGAGGCGCACGCCTTCTGCAACACGGCCTTCCTCGCCCGGGACGCGGGCCGCCCCCGGGAGGCGGTGCGGGCGGCACAGGCGGCCCAGCGCGCCGCCCTGCACCTGGGCTCGCCCCGGCTGCTGTCCCTGCTCGCGCTGCGGGAGGCGGGCGGCTGGGCGGGGCTAGCCGACCGCACCGGCTGCCGGCGCGCCCTGGCCCGCGCGCAGGCCCTCTTCGAGCGGGGCCCCTCGGCGGCCGACCCGGAGTGGATGAGCTTCTACGGCGAGGCCGAGCTGGAGGTGCTGGAGGCGCAGTGCTGGTCGACGCTGGGCGACTGGCCGCGCGCGGCCCGGCACGCCCGGCGCGCCGCCCACCTCCAGGACCCGCACTTCACCCGCAACATCGCCCTCTACACGGCCGAGCTGGCCGACGACCTCGCGCGCGGCGGCCGTCCCGACGAGGCGGCGGCGGCCGGTCTGCGCGTCCTGGACCTCCTGGACGAGGTCCAGTCCTCCCGCATCCAGACGATGCTGGCGGGCACGGCCCGGGTGCTTCTCCCGCACCGGCGGGCCTCGGGGGTGCCGGCGTTCCTCGACCGGCACGCGAGCCTGCCGCGCACGGCGTGAACCGCGGGCCGGCGCGGGCGGGGAAGGAAACGGGGCGGGAGGGACAGGCCCTAGCCCGCCAGGTGGCCGCAGTCGTTCCAGGCCTCGATCGCGGGCTCGCCGTAGGCCCAGCCCAGGACGGAGAGCGACGTCGGGTTGAGGCGGATGCGGGCGGCGAAGTCGATCGGCAGGCCGAGCCAGCGGGCGCCGATGGCCCGGAGGATGTGCCCGTGGGCGAAGACCAGGACGTCGCGGTCCTCGGCGCGGGCCCAGGCGACCGTCTCGTCCGCGCGCGCGGAGACCTGCTCCAGGGTCTCGCCCCCGGGGACCCCGTCGCGCCAGATGAACCAGCCCGGCCGCACCGCCTGGATCTCCGCCGGGGTCATGCCCTCGTACTGCCCGTAGTCCCACTCCATGAGCGGGTCCCAGGTGCTCGCGCGCTCGCCGAAGCCGGCCAGTTCGCACGTCTCACGCGCGCGTACGAGCGGACTCGTGCGCACTTCGAGACCGGGCAGAGCGCCGAACGGCGCCCGGTGGAGGCGTTCGCCCAGTAGTTTGGCACCGCGCCGGCCCTCCTCCAGGAGGGGGATGTCCGTCCTGCCGGTGTGTCTGCCGGACAGCGACCATTCCGTCTGTCCGTGCCGGGCCAGCAGGATGCGCGGTGCCATGAGGAGCCCTTCCGGGGGAAATGGGAGGCGGATGCCTCCATCATCGCGCACGCTTGCACGGAGCAACCCGCCGGGCGATCCCGGCGTCTTCGAGGACCGGGGGCGCCGCTCGGCGGCGCGCACATACACCGTAAAGTGGACGAGCGGGCCATCGGCCCCAGGACTGCAGTCAGAAGGGGGAGGGCGATCGGATGCCGCAGACCGAGGCACCCGGCACCGGGGCGATCGCACGTACCCGATTGCGCTGGTGGACCGAGCTCCCGCTGATCGTGCTGGTGTACGCGTGCTACTCGGCGGGCCGCCTGCTCGCGCGGGGTGACGTGGCCGGCGCCGTCGACCACGGTCTGACGATCCTGCGCGTGGAGAAGGTCCTCCACCTCAACGCCGAGCATCCGCTGAACCGTCTTTTCACGCACCACGCCTGGCTCGGCGTACCCGCCGACTTCTGGTACGCCTCCCTGCACTACCTGGTCACCCCGCTGATCCTGGTGTGGCTCTTCCGCTCCCGCGCGGTGCGCTACCGGGCGGCCCGCACCTGGCTGATGACCTCCACGTTCATCGGCCTGATCGGCTTCACGCTGCTGCCGACCTGCCCGCCCCGGCTGCTCGCGGCGAGCCACGGCTTCGTCGACACGATGGCCCAGTACAGCGACTACGGCTGGTGGGGCGGCGAGGCGAGCGCGCCCCGCGGCATGGGCGGCATGACGAACCAGTACGCGGCGATGCCGAGCCTGCACGTGGGCTGGTCGCTGTGGTGCGGGGTGATGCTCTGGCGCCACGGCCGCACCCCGCTCGCCAAGGCCGCGGGCGTCGCCTACCCGCTGCTCACCACGATCGTCGTGATGGGCACCGCGAACCACTACTTCCTCGACGCCGTCGCGGGAGCCGCCGTGATGGGCGTCGGACTGGCGCTCACCCCGCTCGTGCTGCGGGCCGCGGAATCCGCCAGGGCGCGCCTGGGATCGCGTTTCGCTCCCGTCGCACTGGCCTCACGGGGCGCGGGTTCCTCGATTGTCAGTGGAGAGTGCAAGACTTCCGCGGGTGAGCGAATTCCCCGACAGCGCGAGTCCCGAACCGGAGCGGGAGCCGAGCCGGACGCCTCTCCCGCCGACGCGGGGGAAGGCGCTGCGGCAGCGGCTCGCTGAGCTGCGCGGCCCGGACGTCCCGCCGAAGGCACTGGACGCGCGGGCCCTCGCGGCGCTGGCCGCCAACCCCGGCTGCGAGCGCCGCGCCCTGCTGGACGGCGCGGGTGTCGACAAGGCGAAGCTGGCCGACGCGCTGGGCTCGCCGTCCGCCTTCGGCCAGTCGCAGTTCGCCTTCACGCGGGGCAACGCGTTCGAGGCCCGGGTGAAGGCCGACGGCGGCGCCGAGCTGCTGCGGCTCGTGCACGAGACGCTGGACCCGCGGGCCGAGCCGCCCGCCGCCGGTGTCGTCCCCGACCTCACGGCCGCGGGCCCCGAGGGACGCGCGGCGCGTACGGCGCTCGCGCTGCGCGAGGCCACCGGGTCCGCCGCCTGGACCCTGCTGGACCATCCGATGCTCGCGCTGGACGTGGCGGGCTCCCCCGCCTTCCTGGAGCCGGACGCGGTGGTCGTGCACCCCGACGGCGGCTGGACGGTCGTCGAGATCAAGTCGTTCCCGATGCTGGACGGTTCGGCGGACCCGGCGAAGGTGGGCGCCGCCGCCCGTCAGTCCGCGGTCTACGTGCTGGCGCTGGAGCGGGTCGCCGCGCTGATCGACCCCGCCCCCGAGGTGCGGCACCGGGTGCTGCTGGTGTGCCCCAAGGACTTCTCGAACCTGCCGACGGCGTCCGCCGTGGACGTGCGCAAGCAGCGCGCGGTCACCCGGCGCCAGCTCGCCCGGCTCACCCGCGTCGAGGACATCGCCGACGCCCTCCCGGAGGGCACCTGCTTCGCCCCGGACCGCCCGGCCCCCGACCTGACCGCGGCCGTCGAGGCGGTCCCCGCCGCCTACGCGCCCGAGTGCCTGGCCGCCTGCGAGCTGGCCTTCCACTGCCGGGACCGCTCGCGCGGCGAGGGCGCGGTGACGGCCCTGGGCCGCTCCCTGCGCGCCGAGCTGGGCGGACTGACGACGGTCGGCGACGTGCTGGCCGCGGCCCACGGCGAGGCCGGTGACCCGCGGGACCCCGCGGTGGCCGCCCTGCGCAGAGCGGCCGCGCTCAGGGCCGAGGCGCTCAAGCCCCGCACGGTGCCCCACCAGGGCCAGGAAGCACTTCCGGAGGTGGCCCCTTGTCGCTGATCACCACGCTGGCCCGTCTGGAGGCCGTGAGCAGCGGGCGCGCGCAGCCGGCGGCCACCGTGCGGCACCGGCACCTGTCGGAGCGGCCCCTCGTCTTCGTCCCGCTGACCACGGCGGGCGAGGCCGGAGCACCGCTCGGGGCGCTCGTGGGCACCGACCGGGACGCGCCGACTCTGCTCGTCGTACCGCAGCCCCGGGACCGTGACCTGCGGTTCGCGTTCCTGGCCGAGCTGGCCGCGGTCGTCCTGCCGTACATCGACGGGTACGCGGGAGAGGTGGAGGCCGCCGAGCGCACGGAGACCGACCCGGAGACCGGCAAGCGGGTCAAGGTCGAGGTCGAACTGTGCGCGGACGCCCCCCAGTTGATCGTGCCGAGCCGGGCGGGTGTGGAGTTCGTACGGCTGCTGGGGCGCTCCATGCGGTTCCGGCGCACCGCCGAGGAGGAGCCGGAGGCACCCCATCCCGCGCCGCCCCGGGTGCCGTTGCTGGGGCGGTGGCTGACGCACTACGGGGAGCGGGCGCGGGTGCCCGGCTCCTCCCTGCTCCTGGCCCTGTCCGACGTGCTGTCCCGGCACTGGGCGACCGGGCAGAGCAGCCTGGAGGACCAGCACCTGGGCGCCCTCCTCGCCTGGATCGACCCGGCGCCGGGCGAGTCCGGCGCCGAGGCGGCCCTGCGGGCGGAGCTGACCCGCGACTCCGAGGGGCAGCTGCTGTGCCCGCCCGCCGGACCGGCGACCGACCCCGCCTTCGACAACAAGCTGCTGGCGCCCGCCATCGAGCGCTACGACCGCGCGCGTACGGCACTGGCCGCCGCCGAGGACGGTCTGGAGGCCGACGACCGGCTCGGTGAACTGACCGCGGCCGAGGGGCGGATCCGCGCTCTGGTGGCGAGCCGGACCCGGCCCACCTGGGACGCGGTGTGGCGCGGACTGGACCTGCTGCGGGAGCTGCCCGAGGGGGCGCACGTCGCCGACCGCTGGACCCGGGACCGCTGGTCGTTCACCGGTCACCGCGACCGGGTCGTGGCCGGCGAGCCCCCACAGCCGCGCCGCGACGACGCGGTCACCGCCGCGAACAAGCTGGCCACCCGCGAGCGCGAACAGGCGCGTCTGGAGGCGCAGGAGGCCCTGGACGACCCGCTGGTGATGGCCGGACGGCGGCTCGCGGGCGAGGCGTTCGCGGGTGAGGTGACCGATGTCGTCATGGCGTACAGCGAGGGCAAGCGGCCCAGTCCGCGCCCCCTGGTGACCGTCCGGACCGACGACCGGCCGCATCTCGGGGAGCGCGCGAAGGTCTACCGCTCGCTCGGCGGCAAGCCGCAGGCCGCCGAGTTCGTCGGGTACGAGGAGCACGGGGAGGCCGGTGCCGACGGGCTCGTGGTGCTGCGGATCGTCGACAAGATGGGGCGCGGCAAGGAGCCCGAGGACGGGTCGGTGCCGGAGAAGGGGGACCTCGTCTGCTTCACCCTCTTCGAGCACGAGCAGCGCGGCGGCGCGAAGCTGCCCGACCCGGAGGAGACGCCCTGGACCCACGGCGGCCCGCCGGGCGGGTCCGCGACCGCTCCCGCCCCCGACCCGGTGACCGAAGAGGACGTCCTGTGACCGGTCTTTCCGCCGTCCCCACCGACCCCGGTGCCGCCGCAGGCCGCGCCACCGACGCGATCCTGCGCGACACCCTGCACGGCACGCACCGGGGGGTCGTGGTGGACTCGCCGCCCGGTGCCGGCAAGTCGACGCTGGTGGTGCGGGCCGCCCTCGAACTGGCCGCGGCGGGACGGCCGCTGATGGTCATCGCCCAGACGAACGCGCAGGTCGACGACCTGGTCCTGCGGCTCGCCGAGAAGGATCCCGAGCTGTCCGTCGGCCGCCTGCACAGCAGCGACCCCGACCCGTACGACAAGGCGCTCGACGACCTGACGAACGTCCGCAAGTCCGCGAAGGCCGCCGACCTCGCGGGGCTCTCGGTCGTCATCTCGACGGCCGCCAAGTGGGCGCACGTCAAAGGCGTGGAGCCCTGGCGGCACGCGATCGTCGACGAGGCGTACCAGATGCGCTCGGACGCGCTGCTCGCCGTGGCGGGACTGTTCGAGCGGGCGCTGTTCGTGGGCGACCCGGGGCAGCTCGACCCGTTCTCGATCGTGGGCTCGGAGCAGTGGGCCGGGCTGTCGTACGACCCGTCGGCGTCGGCCGTGACGACCCTGCTCGCCCACAACCCCGAGCTGCCGCAGCACCGGCTGCCGGTGTCGTGGCGGCTGCCCGCCTCGGCCGCGCCGCTCGTCTCGGACGCGTTCTACCCGTACACGCCGTTCCGCAGCGGCACCGAGCACGGCGACCGCCGGCTCGGCTTCGCCGTCCCCTCGGACGGTTCGGGACCCGACCGGGTGATCGACGAGGCGGCGGAGGCGGGCTGGGGCCTGCTGGAGCTGCCCGCCCGGCACACTCCGCGCACCGACCCCGAGGCGGTCAGGGCGGTGGCCCTGGTCGTGCGCCGGCTGCTGGACCGGGGCGGTGCGGCCACCTCCGAGCGGTCGCCCGACCCGGTGCCGCTGACCGCCGACCGGATCGCCGTCGGCACGGCGCACCGCGACCAGGCCGCCGCCGTCCGGGCCGCCCTGACCGATCTCGGCGTCGCGGACGTCACCGTGGACACGGCCAACCGGCTCCAGGGCCGCGAGTTCGACGTGACGGTGTTCCTGCACCCGCTGTCCGGGCGGCCCGACGCGACGGCGTTCCACCTGGAGACGGGCCGGCTGTGCGTCCTCGCCTCACGGCACCGGCACGCCTGCATCGTGGTGTGCCGGGCGGGTGTCTCGGACCTGCTGGACGACCACCCCTCGACGGAGCCCGTCCAGCTCGGCGTCACGGTCAAGTTCCCGGACGGCTGGGAGGCGAACCACGCGGTGCTGGCGCGGCTGTCGGAGCACCGGGTGGGCTGGCGGCCCTGATCGGGGCCGTCCGCGGGGCCCGGTCAGCGGTGCGGGCGGCGATCGCACAGGCGTGCCAAGGGCCCACTTGCACCGTCAGGGGACAATGGACGGTGGCCCATGCTCGCCGCGGGGCCACCGGAACCGTACGAGGAGGAGAAGACATGGCGGAGCCCACGCCGCGTCGGAACGAACCGCGGCTACGCCCCGCGCCCCTGCTCTTCGAGCCGGCCGAGGCGGCGGCCGACCCGGAGCACTTCTTCGACCTGGAGTCGATGGACGACCCGCGTGCCCTGCTGGCGCGGGCGACGGAGCTGACCCAGGCGTTCCGTGCCGCGGCCGACCGCGCCGTGGAGTTCCAGGCCATCGCCGCCGCCCAGCTCGCCGACCCGCGCCGCTTCGACCGGCTCACGCACGCCGCGATCGCCGAGCGGGCCCAGTGGACCGAGGACTACGCGAAGAAGATGGTCGAGTTCGGCCGGGACCTGCTGCGCGGCGGCGACGACGGAGGCGGCCGGGGCCACGGCCACGGGATCAGCGACCACGCCTGAGCCCGGCGCCCGCGCGAGGGCCGCGCCCCCGGACCGGGGCTCGCGGCACGACGCCCGGCCGGCCTGCCCGCAAGGCGATGTGGCATATGCCAGGCGGGCAAGATACTCCTCCCCCCGCCCTCCTGTCCCGACTTCCGGCAACTCTCCGGAACAGGGCGCTCACCCCCGGTAGATGTAGACGGCATGAGCGACACACGGGACCAGGCAGGCATCTCCCCTCGCGGCTCCGGCGTGGACGCGCCGTCCCCCGACCGCTACGACGTCTCGGACGTCACCTCGGAGGGCGCCGCGTGGCTCGCCTCCGCCGGAACGTATCCGCGCAGCACGCTCGCCCTCTGGGAGGAGCGCCCCGCCGCCCCGGTCGTCCTGCCCTGCGGCGCGGCCTTCGACGTCGTCAACGCCCCCGCCGTCTTCGGACGCCGGATGCTCGACCGGCTCTGGGACGAGGGGCCCGGCTCCGGCCCGGTGGCCGTCTACCGGGGGCGCATGCTCCTCTTCGCCTCGCCCGGCACGGCCCAGCGACTGCCTTCGCTGCTGGCGTGGGAGGACTGGGGTTCCCGGTCGGACGCGGGGCCCGGACGGTGCGGTGCGGTCCCGCCGCTGCTGTGCCACGGCACCGGGGACGCCGTCACCGTGCCGGCCCTGACCACGGCGACCTGCGACGGCCCTGACCGGCCCGAATCCCGGTGGCTCGTCGCTCCCGACTGCCGGCAGCCGTGGCTCCCGGGGCCCGAGATCGTGCTCTGGGCGGCCGTCCGCGCGGCCCGCGCAGCGGCCTCCGCGGCGGTGCGGATATCGATTTTTCCTCCCGCCGATCAGGATGCTAAGGTCTACGACGTCAGCAGGCGCCGCTAGCTCAGTTGGTTAGAGCAGCTGACTCTTAATCAGCGGGTCCGGGGTTCGAGTCCCTGGCGGCGCACGTTGCAGATGGCGAGACAAGTTCGCGGAGACGCGAATCTGTCTCGCCATCGTCGTTTCCGCCCCGTACCGACGTCCGCCGTACGGAAGCCGACACCGAGAGCGCGCGTGCTCGCCGCCGCGTGGCGCCCGGCCGCCTCTCCCCCGCCGCTCAGCCGAGCGTGATCTTCACCGTCCAGGAGCCCGACGCCGTACGGTCCTCGGCCTCGACCCGGACGTTCTCGCCCGGCACCGTGAAGCTCTCGCCCAGTCCGACCGGCGCGTCCGCCAGCGGCGGGTAGACCGAGTCGTCCCAGCACCCCTCGGACCGGGGATGCGCGTCGAGCACCTCGATGGGACCGCCGCCCGACTCGGTCTCGCTGCGGACGCGGTACACGAGGACGCCCTGCGTGCAGGTCGCCCCGTCGTTGCCCTCCGGGGCGCGCACCTCGACGGCGAGCGCGCTGTCCGGCCCGGTGCGCACCACGGCCAGCTTCGTGCCGCGCCCGGTCGTCAGCGTGCGGGCGCCGAGGCCCAGGGCGGGCCTCCCGGAACCGATCGGCTGCTCGGCCGTGCCGGCGCTCCGTCCGCCCGCGCCGTCGAACTGCGCCCCCGGCTCCGGGGTCCGGTGGTCCGGTCCCACGCCTGCGGCGTCGGCGCCGGGGGGCTGCTCGTCCAAGCCCGGGAGCCGTCCGGCGGGACGCGGCCGGGCTCCCGGCATGCCCGGCTCCTCCGCGGCGTCAGCCGGCGGCGGGCCCGCGGCCGCCGTCCCCGCCGGCCCCGTGCCGAGCGGTTCGAGGGTGAGGCGGGTGCTGCCCGACCCCGAGACGCAGCTGACCTGGCGGGGTTCGAGCCAGCCCAGCTTCCACTTGTGCCAGCCGAACAGGTCCGGCGACAGGCCGAACTGACTGCCCATCAAGTCCCAGTCGCCGACATGGGTGTCCCAGTCGCCCTTGCCGTCGGAGGGCCGGTGGTAGAGGTCGGGCAGGTCGAAGACGTGGCCCGTCTCGTGGGCGAGGACGAGCCGGTCCGGCGGGTGCTTCTCGAAGACCGTGACCACCCGCCGGATCTCCTTGCCGTCGGCGCGCAGCGGAGTGTCGAGGTTGACCACCTTCGTCGCGTCCGAGTCGACGCCCGGCGCGTCCGGATCGGCCACGAGGTAGACGATGTCGTACCGCGAGAAGTCGACCCCGGCGTCGGCCGCCCGCAGCGCGTCGCGGAGGTAGGCGCCGCGGTGCGCGGCGTTCCAGTCGCGCCGTATGGCGTACGCCGTGGAGGGGCGTGGCATCCGGATCCACTGGCGCCGCGGGTGGGGGCGCAGCGTGAACTTGCCGTAGGAGGCTCGCTCGAAGAAGCGGGTGGTGGACGGGAAATAGTCGGCGGTGAGTTCGGCGGGTGTGGTCGTGGGCTCCGAATCGGGGAATGAAAGAAACACCATGACCGCGTCGAGGGCGCGGGTGGGGCGCGGATAGGAGGCGTTCCAGGTGTCGACGCCCTCCGAGTGGTGCGCCGGGGTCCGCTTCAGGACGCACGGCGCCGCGAGTGGTTCGGCCAGTGCCGGAGCGGTGACCAGTGAGGTGGCGGCCAGGGCGGTCAGCGAGGTGAAAGCGGCGGCGGTACTGCGCAGGCGGGGCGCCCCGTCACGGGTGAGACTCCGCAGGGCCTCGCGAGTGAGCCCCTTCAGTGGCAGCGGACGCGGCACGTCGACCTCCGGATGCGGTTTTCAGGACACCGCACCCAGACTGTGTGCATTTGTAGTACTACGCCCTGTTTGTCTGCACCAGAAGAGTGAGAGTGCTCGAAGGACGACACCCCGAGCACTCACAGAACGTCACAAGCGATCGCCGCAGGAAGGAAGCTGTCCAGGGGCGGGCAGAAACGATCTGCCAGAAGGGACGGTTCCGCCGGGACGCCGGAGAGTGGCTGGAAGGCCCCGGGGCCAACCTCTATGATCGGCACACTTTCCTGCACGGGCCCGGCTTGTGCGGCCGTCCCCCGTTCGGCCGAGTACCCCGACGAGACCCATACGAAGAACGAGTGCACTGCGGGAGCGAGCGGTGAGCGGAACGTCCGAAGGGCCGGCGCCCGCGGCAGACCTCATCCGGCCGGCCGTCACAGAGCGTCACATCGACACATCTCCTCGTACGCCCATGCCGTCCCACCCCACGGCCGGCGCGCCGCCGGGCACGGCCACCGCGGAGACCCGGAGCGAACCCGAGGAGACGCTGCACGAGGCGGTCGCCGACGCGCCGCTCGACGCCGTGTCCGCCCTCCGGACCGGCCGGACCTTCGGTGCCGCCTTCGCCGCCGCGCCGCTCGCCATGGCCGTCGTGGACCGCGAGGACCTGGTGGTCATCGCCAACGACACGCTGGGGCTGCTGCTGGGCACCGGCTCGGACGCGCTCGTCGGGCGGACCGCGTCCGACCTGGTGGACCTGGCGTCCGACCCCCGCACCTGGCACGCGTACCGCGAGGTGCTGGGCGGCCGGCAGGCACGGCTGCGCTGCACGCGCCGGATCAAGCACCCCGACGGGTACAGCCTCTGGGTGCAGGTGACGGTGACCCCGCTGCCCCAGGAGGAGGCGGTCCTGCTGTCCGTCGCCGACGTCAGCGCCCGGCGTGAACTCCAGGCACGGCTGCGGCACTTGCAGATGCACGACCCGGTGACCCGGCTGCCCAACCGCACCCTGTTCTTCGAGCGCCTGACGGCCGCGCTGGAGGCGGAGGCGTACGAGGAGAGCGGCACCGGCCGGATCGGCCTGTGCTACCTGGACCTCGACGGGTTCAAGGCGGTCAACGACACCCTCGGCCACCGCGTCGGCGACCGGCTGCTGGCGGCCGTCGCCGAACGGCTGACGCGCTGCGCCGAGCAGGCGGGGCACGCCAGGGCCGCCACGCCCCTGGTGGCCCGGCTCGGCGGCGACGAGTTCGCCCTGCTCGTGGAGGACTCCACCGGCACCGAACAGCTCGCCGACCTCGCCGAGTCGGTGCTGCGGGCACTGGAGGCACCCTTCGACCTGTCAGGACGGCGGCTGTCGGTGTCGGCGTCCATCGGCGTGGTGGAGCGGCACGCGGCGGGGACCACCGCGACCGGGCTGATGCAGGCCGCGGACACGACGCTGTACTGGGCCAAGGCCGACGGCAAGTCCCGCTGGACCCTCTTCGACCCGGAGCGCAACGCCCACCGCATGACGCGCCAGGCGCTGTCCTCCACCCTGCGCCCGGCCATCGACCGCGAGGAGTTCGTCCTCGAGTACCAGCCCCTGGTGAGCATGGAGGACGGCGGGGTGCGCGGGGTCGAGGCGCTGGTGCGCTGGAACCACCCGCAGTTCGGGATGCTGACGCCGAATCGGTTCATCGGACTCGCCGAGGAGGACGGCTCGATCGTGCAGTTGGGCCGGTGGGTGCTGGCCACCGCCTGCCGGCAGGCCCGGCGCTGGCAGCTCGACCACCCGGACACGAAGCCGATCTTCGTCAGCGTGAACGTGGCGGTGCGCCAGGTCTGGGACTCGGACCTCGTCGAGGACGTGGCGCACATCCTCGCCGAGACCGGACTCGCCCCGCATCTGCTGCAGTTGGAGCTCACCGAGTCCGCGGTGATGGGCTCGGCCGGCCGTCCCCTGCAGACCCTCCAGGCGCTCAGCGACATGGGCGTGCGCATCGCCATCGACGACTTCGGCACCGGGTACTCGAACCTGGCGTACCTCAGCCGGCTGCCGGTGTCGGTCCTGAAGCTGGACGGCTCCTTCGTCCGGGGCTTCCAGTACGAGAACCCCGACGGCGCCGACGGCCACCCCAACCCCGCCGACGAGGTGATCGTGGAGGCCCTCATCCAGCTGGCCCACCGGCTCGGGCTGACGGTCACCGCGGAGTGCGTGGAGACCTCGGCCCAGGCGGGGCGGCTGCGCGGGATCGGCTGCGACACCGGGCAGGGGTGGCTCTACTCCCGCCCGGTGGCACCGGACCGCATCGCCGAGCTGCTGACGGCTCCGGCCGTTCAGGCGGGCGCGGGCAAACCGTAGGCGTCCGCGATCAGTTCGTAGGAGCGCAGCCGCACGTCGCCACCGTGCGCGTTGCCCGTGATCATCAACTCGTCGGCGCCGGTGCGCTTCTGGAGGTCGTCGAGGCCGGACCGCACCTCGTCGGCGGTGCCGTGGATGACGTTGGCGTTCCAGCTGTCGACGAACTCCCGCTCCATGGGCGAGAAGTCGTAGGCCTCCGCCTCCTCGGGCGTCGGCACCAGGCCGGGGCGGCCGGTGCGCAGCCGGACCATGTTGAGGGCGGCGGCGAGGACCTGGCGGCGGGCCTCCTTCTCGTCGTCCGTGGCGAGGGCGGAGACGCCGATGAGGGCGTACGGCGCGTCCAGGACCGCGCTCGGCCGGAAGGACTCGCGGTAGAGGTCCAGGGCCGGGATCGTGTTCTGGGCCGAGAAGTGGTAGGCGAAGGCGAACGGCAGGCCGAGGACGCCGGCCAGCCGGGCGCTGAAGCCGGAGGAGCCCAGCAGCCAGACGGGGGGCCGGTGCGGGGACTGCACGCCGCCGGGCGAGGTCGCCTGGACCGGGCCGGGGACGGCGTGGATGCGGGCGTAGGGGTGCCCGTCGGGGAAGTCGTCGTCCAGGAAGCGGATCAGCTCCGCGAGCTGCTCGGGGAAGTCGTCCGCGCCCTCGTTCAGCCGGTCCGTGCGGCGCAGGGCGGCGGCGGTGGCGCCGTCGGTGCCGGGGGCCCGGCCGAGGCCCAGGTCGACCCGGCCCGGGGCCATGGCCTCCAGCGTGCCGAACTGCTCGGCGATGACCAGCGGGGCGTGGTTCGGCAGCATCACGCCGCCCGAGCCGAGCCGGATGCGGTCCGTGTGGGCGGCCAGGTGGGCGAGGATCACGGCCGGTGAGGACGAGGCGACACCCGGCATCGAGTGGTGCTCGGCGACCCAGTAGCGGTGGAAGCCGCGGGATTCCGCGAGACGGGAGATGGCGACGCTGGTGCGCAGCGCGTCGGTCGCGGTACGGCCCGCGCCGACCGTGACGAGGTCCAGTACGGAGAGGGGTACCGGGGCGGTGCCCTGCGCCCTGCCTCGGATTTCGTCCGTCTCTGCCACCGGGGTGCCTCCTGTTTGCTTCGTCGCGTGCTCCTCGTTCCACGAACAGGAGGGTGTCCCCGGTTATTCCCGGCGGCCGGGTGGCGGTCAGGTCTGGACGACGGGTTCCCGGGTGAAGAGGGTGCCGAGTCCGGGGGCGTTCACGCGGCGGTCCGCGAGCCGCAGGGCCTCCCAGACGGTGACCTGGGCGGCGGTGAGGACGGGCTTGCCGAGTGCCCGCTCCAGGGCGGGGAGGTGGGAGGCGGTGTGCAGGGCGGTGTCGGGGAGGAGGACGGCGTCCGCGTCGGGACGGTCGCCCTCCCGGGCGAGGGCGAGGATCTCGGCCTCGCCCCAGGTGCCGGCGTGGGCGGCCGTGCCGGCCCCGGCCCCGCGCACCGCGACGACCTCGACGCCGGCGTCCCGCAGGAAGGACGCGAACAGCGCGGCGACGTCGTCGGGGTAGGCCGCCGCCGCGACCGCCACCCGCCGGGCGCCGATCTCGCGTACCGCGTGCGCGAAGGCGAGGGCGGTGGAGGAGGCGGGCAGACCCGCCGTCCGGGCGAGGCCGCGGATCTGCTCGTGGGCGCCTTCCCAGCCGTACACGAAGCTGCCGCCGGCGCAGGCCCACACGACCGCCTCCGCGCCGGACAGCCGCAGCTCCTCCACGCCCGCCGCGAGCCGGGCCGCGGAGCCCGTCTCCCGCAGGGCGTCGACGCGGTGGACGTCCTCGCCGAGGTCCGTGTGGACGAGGGGGAGGCGGACGTCGCTGCCCAGGAGCTGCTCCATGCGCGGATAGTCGTCCTCGGCCGAATGGCCCGGGTAGAGGAATCCGAGTGCGGTCATGCCCGACCTTCCTGTTCTTCCGGCGCTGCGGGCCGCCGCCGCGCGAAACCGGCCGGTCGGCGTCGGCGGGACCCACTGCCCGGGTACCCCGTCGGCGCCGCGGGGCCCACACCGTGAGCGGATCGGCCGGGATCACCGGGACGAGCGGTCCGGTCTCCGGCCGGGGAGCGTCCTACTGCGGGAGGGCGTCGTGGGTGGGCCGCCGACCGCGGGGCCGTGTTGACGAAGGCCGGCCCGGGTGCGAGCGTGGGCGATCAGCGCAGCTCGGACGGCCTTTCCCTTCCAGAGAAGCGGACGCGCAGTGCGAAACGGTTCCTCCTCGATGTCCGGCGGCCGGTCCGGGACGACCCTGCTCGTCCTGGACGCCGAGCCGCTCCCCCGCCTCGGCCGGCTGACCGGGCGGGTGCGGATCGAGCACGCCGACGAGTCCACGCTGGCCGAGCGGCTGCCGCGGGCGGACGTGCTGCTGGTGTGGGACTTCACCTCGCACGCCGTGCGCCATGCCTGGCCCGGCGAGGGCCCGCGGCCGCGGTGGGTGCACACGGCGAGCGCCGGCACGGGCCACCTGCTGTGCCCCGAACTCGTCGCGTCCGACACCGTGGTGACCAACGCGCGCGGTGTCTTCGAGCAGCCGGTCGCGGAGTACGTCGCCGCCCTCGTCCTCGCGATGGCCAAGGACCTGCCGCGCACCTGGGCGCTCCAGCGCGAGCGGGAGTGGCGCCACCGCGAGTCGCAGCGGGTGGCGGGCACCCGAGCGTGCGTGGTGGGTTCCGGGCCGATCGGGCGCGCGATCGCGACGACCCTCAAGGCGCTCGGCGTCACGACGGCGCTGGTCGGACGCACCCCGCGGACCGGCGTCCACGGCCCCGGCGATCTGGACCGGCTGATGGCGCGGGCCGACTGGGTGGTGGCCGCGGCGCCGCTGACGGATGCCACCCGGGGCATGTTCGACGCCCGCCGCTTCGGGGTGATGCAGCCGTCCGCGCGCTTCGTCAACGTGGGGCGCGGTCGGCTCGTCGAGGAGGAGGCGCTGGCCGAGGCGCTGGCGAAGCGGTGGATCGCGGGCGCCGCGCTGGACGTCTTCGAGCACGAGCCGCTCGGCCCCGAGAGCCCGCTGTGGGACGTCCCCGGGCTGATCGTGTCGCCGCACATGAGCGGGGACACCGTCGGCTGGCGGGACGAACTCGGCGCGCAGTTCCTGGAGTTGTTCGACCTCTGGGAGAGCGGGAGGCCGCTGCGGAACGTGGTCGACAAGCAGCTCGGGTACGTACCCGGGCACTGAGGCACGCGCAGGGTCCTGACTCCTTGGAGGGGCGGATGACCGAACTCACCGAGCTGACCGCGCTACAACTCCTCGACGGGTACCGCAAGGGCGAGTTCAGTCCGGTGGACGCGACCCGCGCGGCCCTGGAGCGGGCCGGGCGGATCCAGCCCGCCGTCAACGCCTTCGTCCGCCTCGACGCGGACGAAGCCCTGGCGCGGGCGCGGGAATCGGCGGACCGCTGGCTGCGCGGCACGGCCACGGGGCTGCTCGACGGAGTTCCGGTGACCGTGAAGGACCTGGTCCTGCAGCGCGGCGGACCGACCCTGCGGGGCTCGACGACCGTGGATCCGCAGGGCCGTTGGGACGAGGACGCGCCCTCGGTGGCCCGGATGCGCGAGCAGGGCGCGGTTTTCCTCGGCAAGACGACGACGCCCGAGTTCGGCTGGAAGGGGGTCACGGACTCGCCGCTGTCCGGGGTGACCCGCAATCCGTACGACACCTCGCGCACGGCGGGCGGTTCCAGCGGCGGCGGCGCGGCGGCCGTGGCGCTGGGCGCGGGCCCGCTGTCGCTGGGCACGGACGGGGGCGGCAGCCTCCGCATCCCGGCGGCCTTCTGCGGGATCTTCGCGCTGAAGCCGACGTACGGACGGGTCCCGCTGTATCCGGCGAGCGCCTTCGGGTCGCTGGCGCACGTGGGCCCGATGACCCGGGACGCCGCGGACGCGGCCCTGCTGATGGACGTGATCAGCGGTCCCGACGTGCGCGACTGGTCGGCGCTCGGGCCGGCGGCCGGTTCCTTCCGGGCGGCGCTGGAGGGCGGGGTGCGCGGGCTGCGGGTGGCGTACTCGGCGTCCCTGGGCGGGCAGGTCGCGGTCCGTCCGGCGGTGGCGGCGGCGGTGCGGCGGGCGGTGGAGCGGCTGGCGGGGCTCGGGGCGTACGTCTCCGAGGCCGACCCGGACCTCACGGACCCGGTGGAGGCGTTCCACACGCTGTGGTTCAGCGGGGCGGCCCGGGTGACCCGGCGCCTCGGGCCCCGGCAGCGGGAGGTGCTCGACCCGGGCCTGCGGGAGATCAGCGCCCTCGGAGCCCGGTTCAGCGCGCTGGACTACCTGGCCGCCGTCGACGTACGGGCGGAGCTGGGGCGGCGCGCGGGGCTGTTCCACCGCTCGTACGACGTGCTGGTGACACCGACGCTGCCGCTGACCGCGTTCGAGGCGGGCGTGGAGGTCCCGAAGGGCTCGGGGCACCGTCGCTGGACGGGCTGGACCCCGTTCACGTACCCCTTCAACATGACGGGGCAGCCCGCCGCGAGCGTGCCCGTCGGGACGGACGCCGACGGGCTGCCGGTCGGCCTGCAGATCGTGGCCGCCCGCCACCGCGACGACGTGGTCCTGCGGACGGCCCACGCCCTGTACGCGGCGGGCGCGGCCGGGGTCGCACCCCCGGTGCCGACGGGGTCGAGGGCGCCGGGTCCACGAGCGGAGGGAACTGATCCGAATAACCCGGGTGGTCTCGGGTAGCCGCGCCGCCATGGCTCCACCACTTGGGAACGACACTCAGGACGTACACATAGGAAAACCCAGCCGGCGGTCGCTGCTCGCGGGTGCTTCGGCGCTCGGCGCGGTCGCCGCGCTGGGGGCGGCCGGCTGCAGCCGGGTGGCCACGGCCTCCGCCGCCGGGGGCGGTGACCTCCTCGGCCGGCTGCGGGCGCAGGGCGTCGTACGCCTCGGCATCGCCGGGGAGATCCCCTTCGGGTACATCGACCGGAACGGCGAACTGACCGGCGAGGCGCCGGAATTGGCGAAGGCCGTCTTCAAGCGGCTCGGCGTCGACCGGGTCCAGCCGGTGCCGACGGAGTTCGGCTCGCTCATCCCGGGGCTCAACTCCCAGCAGTTCGACGTGGTCTCCGCCGGGATGTACATCAACCCGGAGCGCTGCGAGCAGGTCATCTTCTCCGACCCGGACTACCAGATGCTGGACGCGTTCGTCGTCCGCAAGGGCAATCCGAAGGGGCTGCACGACTACAAGGACGTCGTCGAGAAGAAGGCCAGGTTCGCCACCGGCACCGGCTACGCGGAGATCGCGTACGCCGTCGAGGCCGGTTACAAGGAGAGCGACATCCTGATCGTGCCGGACCAGGTGGCCGGGCTGAACGCTGTGGAGGCGGGCCGCGTCGACGTGTTCGCCGGTACCGCGCTCACCGTGCGCGAGGTGGTCAGGAAGTCCGCGAAGACGGAGAGCACGAAGCCCTTCGCACCGCTGGTGAAGGGTAAACCGCACGTGGACGGGGGCGGGTTCGCCTTCCGGCCGACCGAGACCCGGCTGCGGGACGCCTTCAACGCCGAGCTGCGCAAGCTCAAGGCGAGCGGTGAACTGTTCCGCATCCTGCGGCCGTTCGGCTTCACGAAGGCCGAGATGACCGACATGACCGCGAAGGAGCTCTGCCGCGGATGACCTCGGGACTCTGGGAACTCGTACTGAGGGGGATCTGGACCACCGTCCAGCTGCTGGTGCTCAGCGCGCTGCTGGCCGCGGCCGTCTCCTTCACCGTGGGTATCGCGCGCACCTCCCGGCTGTGGATCGTCCGCTTCCTCGCGGGCTTCTACACCGAGGTGTTCCGCGGCACCTCCGCACTGATCATGATCTTCTGGGTGTTCTTCGTGCTGCCGCCCGCGTTCGGCTGGCAGCTGGTGCCCCTGTGGGCGGGCACGCTCGCGCTCGGCCTCACCTACGGCGCGTACGGCGCCGAGGTGGTGCGCGGCGCCCTGAACTCCGTCGACCCGGCGCAGCGCGAGGGCGGGATCGCGCTCAGCTTCACGCCCTGGCAGCGGATGCGGCTGATCCTGCTGCCGCAGGCCGTGCCGGAGATGATGGCGCCCTTCTCGAACCTGCTGGTGGAACTGCTCAAGGGCACCGCCCTGGTCTCCGTCATGGGCATGGGCGACCTGGCGTTCAGCGGCAACCTGGTGCGGCTGGCGCTCCAGGAGAGCGCGGAGATCTACACGTACGTCCTGCTGATCTACTTCGCGATCGCCTTCCTGCTCACCCGGATCATGCGCGGGCTGGAGCGACGGCTGAAGGCGGGGCTCGGCCGGGCGCCCGCGCCGAGCAGGACGTGGTCGCTGCGGCGTGCCGCGGCGGACACCGCGACCGTCGGCGCCGGGACCGGAGGTGCGCGATGACCTGGGACTGGAGCGCCGTCGGTGACTTCATGCCGCAGTTCCGGGACGGCCTGCTGATCACCCTGCAGGCGCTGGTGCTCGGCTCGCTGATCTCCTTCGCCCTCGGGCTGGTCTGGGCGCTGCTGATGCGCACGCCCTCGCGCTGGGTGCGCTGGCCGGTCGGGGTGGTCACGGAGTTCGTCCGCAACACCCCGCTGCTGGTGCAGCTGTTCTTCCTCTTCTACGTGCTGCCCGAATGGGGAGTCACGTTCTCCGCGCTGACCACCGGTGTGGTCGCGATCGGACTGCACTACTCGACGTACACGATGCAGGTCTACCGGGCCGGTATCGAGGCGGTGCCCGCCGGCCAGTGGGAAGCGGCCACGGCGCTCAACCTGCCCCGCACGCGCACCTGGACGGCGGTGGTCCTGCCGCAGGCGATCCGCCGGGTGGTGCCCGCGCTGGGCAACTACGTCATCTCGATGCTCAAGGACACACCGCTGCTGATGGCGATCACGGTCCTGGAGATGCTCGGCGAGGCACGGCTGTTCTCGCAGGAGCACTTCCAGTTCACCGAGCCCCTCACGGTCATCGGCGTGGCCTTCATCCTCATTTCCTATCCGGCTTCCCTCCTCATGCGAGCCCTGGAGCGACGTCTTGTCCGCTGACACCAATCCCGCACAGACCGTCGAGGACGCCGCGAAGACGGCCAATCCGCCGGTGGACGGCAGCGAGCTGATCCGCTTCGACAGGGTCACCAAGCGCTTCGGGGACAACACCGTCCTCGACGGGCTCGACTTCTCCGTCGACTCGGGCAAGCACGTCACGCTGATCGGCCCGTCCGGCTCCGGCAAGACGACGATCCTGCGGCTGCTGATGACCCTGACCAGGCCCGACGAGGGCACCATCAGAGTGGGCGGCGAGTACCTGACCCACGAGGAGCGCAACGGCCGGCTGGTCCCGGCCGGCGAGAAGCACGTCCGCGAGGTCCGCAAGAACATCGGGATGGTCTTCCAGCAGTTCAACCTGTTCCCGAACATGAAGGTGCTGCGCAACCTCACCGAGGCGCCCGTCACCGTCCTCGGGATGTCCCGGGACGCGGCCGAGGAGCGGGCCCGGGAGCTGCTCGAACTGGTCGGGCTGACCGAGCACCTGGACAAGTACCCGAGCCAGCTCTCGGGCGGTCAGCAGCAGCGGGTGGCGATCGCCCGGGCGCTGGCCATGCGTCCCCAGGTGCTGCTGCTGGACGAGGTGACCTCGGCGCTCGACCCCGAGCTGGTGGCGGGCGTCCTGGACGTGCTGCGCGACATCGCCCGCACCACCGACATCACGATGCTGTGCGTGACCCACGAGATGAACTTCGCCCGTGACATCTCCGACCAGGTGCTGATGTTCGATTCCGGCCGGGTCATCGAGGCGGGCCCGCCGGAGAGGATCTTCGGTGACCCGGAGCACGACAGGACCCGGGAATTCCTCAGCGCGGTCCTCTGATCACGCGAAGTGAACAGGACAAGGCGCGAGGTCCCGCGCCTGGGGCATGACCACTGACCGATGACACTGACATATGCCAGGGTGGCGCGTTCCTGCTGAGCGAGGGGAACGCGCCGCCAATCTCATCAACGGACGGTCACCGCAAGCGCTTTGGCGGTTATCGTGAAGTGAGCCCACTGTCCGGGCTCCCTCTCTTCGAGACGGCCGAAAAGCGCAGGGGGAAACCGTGGCGCTGATGAACGAGCCGACCGCACCCCACCACTCGGCTCAGGACGCCCTGCGCGTCCTGGAGACGGTGGCGGGCCACGCGACCGGCATCACCGACATCCGACTCGCCCGCCTGACCGGCCTCGGCACGGAGCGCCTGACCACGCTCCTGCGGATGCTGCGTCGTGAGGGATACGTCGAGCAGGTCACCGACGGCGCCTACGTCGCCGGTGCCGCCCTCGGCAGGCTCAGCTCCGCGCACGGCCGCGACCAGGCCCTGCGGGAGAAGCTCCAGCACACCCTCGACCGGCTGCGCGACTCCTTGGGCGCCGCCGTCTACATCAGCCGCTACATCGACGGCGAGGTGCACGTCACCCAGTGCGCCGAGGGCCCGGCGACGCCCGCGGTCAACGAGTGGGTGGACTTCCGCTCCTCCGCCCACGCCAGCGCCGTCGGCAAGAGCCTGCTGGGCCAGCTGGACCTGAACGGGCGGCGCGACCACCTCGCCCGCCACAAGATGGCCCGGCTCACCTCGCACACCATCACCAGCGAGCGGGTGCTGCTCAGCAGGCTGGACGCGCAGCCGCCCACGGTCCCGGTGCTCGACCTCCAGGAGTACGCGGTCGGCACGGTGTGCGCTGCCGTCCCCATCACCGCGGGCTCCTCGGTCGGCTGCCTCGCGCTGTCACTGCCGGTCGAGCACGCGCACCGGCTCCGCCGGGCCGCGGACACACTGAACCGGGGTGCGGCGCCGGTGCTCCTCTCCCTGGCCCTGTAGGACCCGTCCGGCGCGCCCGCGCGCACGGCCGATCGGGCCGGCGCCGGGTGGTCCGGAGCACCCCCGGGGACCGGGTATTATTTTTCATGTCGCCGCCCCGCGAGAGCGGGAGGCGAGAGTCATGCGCCGCTAGCTCAGTTGGTTAGAGCAGCTGACTCTTAATCAGCGGGTCCGGGGTTCGAGTCCCTGGCGGCGCACATCGCCGATGGCGAGGGGTGTTCACGAGCGATCGTGGACGCTCCTCGCCATCGCTGTTTTCCGCGCGGCCCGCGTCGCCCGGGTCGCCCAGCGCCCCGCCCCGCCTCGCGCGACGGCTCCGGATCAGCCCCGCAGATAGGCCAGCACCGCGAGGACCCGGCGGTGGGTGTCCTCCGCCGGGGGCAGGTCCAGCTTCCCGAGGATGTTCCCGATGTGCTTGCCGACGGCGGCCTCGGTGACGACCAGCTCCCGCGCGATCGCCCCGTTCGACCTGCCCTCCGCGACCAGCCCGAGCACCTCCCGCTCGCGGGGTGTCAGCGCCGCCAGCGGGTCACGCCGGCGCCGCAGCAGCTGCCGTACGACCTCGGGGTCGACGACCGTGCCGCCGGCCGCGACCCGTTCCACCGCCTCCGCGAACTGCTCGACCTGCCCGATGCGGTCCTTGAGCAGATAGCCGACGCCGGTGCCGTCCCCGGTGTCGAGGAGGTCGGCTGCGTAGGCGCGCTGGACGTACTGGCTGAGCACCAGGACCGGCAGCGCCGGATCGTCCGCGCGCAGGGCGAGGGCGGCGCGCAGCCCCTCGTCCTGGAAGCCCGGGGGCATCCGTACGTCGGTCACGACGAGGTCCGGCGCGTGCTGGGGAACCGCCCGTCGCAGGGCGTCCGCGTCCCCGACCGCCGCGACGACCTCGTGCCCGAACCGGGCCAGCACGCCCACGAGTCCCTCGCGCAGCAGCACGCTGTCCTCGGCCAGTACGACTCTCAGCGGGGCAGGCACGGAATCTCCAGGCACAGGACGGTCGGCCCGCCGGCCGGGCTCGTGACGGTCAGTGTGCCATCGAGGGCCGCGAGCCGGTCGGCGAGTCCGGTCAGGCCCGAGCCGCGCACCGGGTCCGCGCCGCCCCGTCCGTCGTCCCGCACCTCCACCCGCAGCCGCCCCCGGGCGTGAGCGCCGGTGATCCGGGCCTGCCCGGCGCCGCTGTGCCGCCCGACGTTCGCGAGCGCCTCCCGGACCGCGAAGTACACGGCCGACTCCACCGGCTCCTCGAACCTCGGCAGCTCCACCGCCACCTCCACCGGGACGGCGGACCGGTCGGCGGCGTCCGCGATCGCGTCCCCGAGCCCGTAGTCCGCGAGCACCTGCGGATGGATGCCGTGGATCAGCTCCCGCAGCTCCAGCAGGACCTGCTCCGACTCCCGCTGGGCGGCGGCGAGCCGGGCGGCCAACTCGGGCGGAGCGTCGAGACGCAGCAGACCCAGGTTCATGCCGAGCGCCACCAGCCGCTGCTGCGCCCCGTCGTGCAGGTCCCGCTCGATGCGCCGCCGCTCCGCCTCGAACGCGGCCACCAGCCGGGCCCGCGACCGTGTCACCTCGGCCAGCCGCTGCTCCGCCTCCCGCGGGGCGAGCAGCAGCCGGGCGAGCGCGGCGCGGGCCCGGGCGTACCGGTCGAGCGGCCACAGCAGCAGGAGCAGGAGGACGGCGCCCGTGGCGGCGCAGAGGGCCGCCGAGGCGTACGAGTCGACCGGCCAGAGCTTGACGACGCGGGTGTCGCCGCCGGACAGCGCGAGCTGCACGGGCGCCACGGCCATGGCGGCGGGGACCAGGACCGCCGCGGTCAGCACGAGCAGGTCCAGCGGCCACAGGACGGACGCGAGCAGCACGGTGTACGCCAGTTCGCGCCAGGTCGCGGGCTCGGTCAGCCGCAGCCGGGCCCAGGCGGCGAGGCCCGGTTCGTCCGGGGTGCGGTGGGGGCTGCCCCCGTCCGGCGGGCCCGGCAGCGCGGACGCCGGGCCGGCGAGGCGCAGCCGCCGCCGCTCCAGGACTCCGACGGGCACCCCGGACAGGGCGAGCAGCACCAGCAGGGGCAGGCCCACCAGGAGCGGGGTGAGCACGACGCCGACGACACCGAGGACCAGCAGGCCCACCAGGATCGGGGTGCCGGTCAGGACGCCGGTGACGAGATAGGCGAACGCGCGTACCGGGCCCCGGCGCAGGCTGCTGATCATGCGCCCACGGTAGGCGGCGGCGGGAGGCGCGGACCATACGCGCAGCGGGCGTCCCGGGGGTGGGCCCAGACCTACCTTCCGGGGGCGGTGGCCGGCTCCGCCGCGCGGTCGGACAGCTCCCCGTCCTACCTCCGCAGCAGCTCCTCCCGGCCGCGGGCCCGGTACTCCTCCTCCAGGCCTGCCAGGTCCGGGGCCGTCAGTCTGCGGTAGGCGTCCTCGCCCGCCGGCCGCCACCAGACGGGGTCGGGGCAGCGGAACCCCTGCCGCCGCAGCCCCGCCCGGTGGATCTTGTTGGTGGCGGTGACGGGCATGCGGTCGACGGCCCGCACGAACCGCGGGGCCATCTTGGTGCCGAGGTCCGGCTGGGCGCGCAGGAACCCGGCGAAGGCGTGCGGGTCGAAGGACGCGGCGCCGGAGCGCAGGGCGAGCGTCGCCATCACCTGGTCGCCCGCCACCGGGTCCGGCACGGCGTAGACGGCGACGGCGACGGCCCGCTCGTACCGGGCGAGGATGTTCTCGATCATGGCGGCGGCGAGGTTCTCGCTGTCGACGCGCAGCCGGTCGTCGGTGCGGCCCGCGAAGTACAGGAACCCGTCGGGGTCGCGGTAGAAGAGGTCGCCCGTCCAGTACCAGCCCTCGCGCAGGCGGGCCCGGTCGGCCTCGGGGTTGCGCCAGTACCCCTCGAAGGGGTTGGGCCCCCGGTTCACCAACTCCCCGATCGCCGCTTCGCCGTTGAGCAACCGTCCGTCGGCGGCGAACTCGGCCGCCGGGCACTCCTCGCGGGTGAGCGGGTCGACCACGGCGAGGTCGTCGCCGGGTGCCGCCCGGCCGACGGCGCCCGGCGGGGTGCCGGGCGCCCACTGGATGGCCGCGCCGCCCTCCGAGGAGCCGTAGCCCTCCACCAGCCGTACGCCGAAGCGCCGTTCGAAGGCCGCCGCGTCCACGGCGCCCGCCTCGGTGCCGAAGCCGAGGCGCAGCGGGTTGTCGCGGTCGTCGGGCCGGGCGGGGGTCGCGAGGAGGTACTGCACGGCCCGTCCGACGTAGGTGAAGTAGGTGGCACCGCAGGCCCGTACGTCGGTGAGGAACGCGGAGGCGGAGAAGCGCCGGCGCAGCGCGACACCGGCGCCGGCCGCGAGCGCGGGCGCCCAGTCGGCGATCACCGCGTTGCCGTGGAACATCGGCATGCAGATGTAGTGGACGTCGTCGCGGCGCACCCCGAAGTGGCCGGCGAGCGAGTGTCCGGCGGCGGCCAGGCGGCCCTGGGTGCAGATCGCCGCCTTGGGGGCGCCGGTCGAGCCGGAGGTGAAGTACAGCAGGAGGCGGTCGGACGGGACGGCCCGGGAGGTGTCCGGACCGGCGCCCTCGTACGGGGCGAGCAGGGCCGCGTAGGCGTCGGTGCCGGTCACCAGGACGCGTACGCCCGGGAGTTCGAGGCCGGCGAGCAGCGGCAGGTGCGCCTGCTCGGTGACCAGCACCCGGCAGTCGGTGTGGCGGATGTCGCGAACCAGTTCGGGGCCGCGCCGGGTCGGGTTGATCCCGGCGACGGCGGCCCGGGCCAGGGCCGCCGCGCCCAACCACATCGGGTACTCCGGGGTGTTGTCGAGCAGCACGCCCACGTGCGGTGGCGCGCCGGGCGGCAGCAGGTCGGCCAGGAGGGCCGCCCGGGCCGCCGCGCCGGCGGTCACCTGGTGGTGGCTGAGCACGCGGCCCTCGAACCACAGCCCGGGCCGGTCGTCCCCCCAGCCCGCTCCCACGAGCTCCGCGACGGTGCGTCTGATGGACCCCATGGCAGCGCACCATAACTGACGGTACGTCAGATGGCGATGGTCACGACGCCTCCACCGAAGGCGAGGGCGTCGGTCGTCACGGGACAGGGGCTGTCCGAGGTCGCGGCCTCACCAGTACTCGACCGCCACCTTGGTGAGGATGACGACCGCAACCCCGAGGACGACGAGACAGACCGTCGTCATGAATGTGTCCCTGCCGGGCCGGGGCTCCGAGGCGGTGGCCTTGTCGGGCTCGTCGCCCGCGTAGTACACGAGCGCCTCACCGCCCGCGTCCAGGCTCGCGGGGCCTCCCGCCTCCTTGAAGCGGACGGCCACACCGTCGGCCGTGGTGAAGTCGTACTCGTGCCACTGGGTGCGCTGCGGCACGTTGTTGACCATCCGGACGGTGACCCAGGCGCGCACCACCCGCGCACGTGCGGTGAGCCCGCTCTCCCAGGCGGCGCGGCGTTCCCGCGTCCGGCGCACGATCGCCCAGGCGGCCCAGAACAGCACCACGATGAGCAGCGGGAAGACTATGTGGAAGACGAAATCCATGCGCTACGTACCCCCGTACGTGAGAAAGGGTTCCACGTGCGGCGCGACCGGAGTCGGTCACGGCGCACGCGGACCCTATCCCGAGCGTTGTCGGGAGCATGGCACCCGGGTGGCTCAGAAGGTGACGTCCGAGCAGGCGTAGAAGGCGTTCGCCGTGTCGGCCACCGTCCACACCGCGAGGATGACGTGGTGGCCGCTGCGCCCGCCGGGGATCGTGCCGCTGTGCGAGAGCGTGGACGGCGGGCGCTGGTTGTTGTAGGGGACGGTGAGGAACGGCGTGGTCTCCAGGTCCGAGCGGCTGAGCGCGTGGTTCTGGTTCCACCCGTTCTTGGTGATGTAGTACTTGAAGTCGGTCGTGGCGTGCATGGCCGTGAACTGCCACCGGAAGGTGTAGCTCTGGCCGCCGGTGACCCTGGTGGTGGGCCAGGCGCCGCCGCCGGGCTTCGTCGGCTGGTTCAGCGCACCGAAGTTGGCGTGGTTCGCCGAGCAGATCTGACCGTCGGCGGGGCCGCCCGCCGGGAAGCCCTTGGGGCCCTCGACGCTCTGCGGCTCCCACTGGATGTCACCGCACCCGGTCACGGTGCCGTTCTGGCAGAGCTTCTGCCGGCTGACGGGCAGGTCGGTGTAGCCGTGGCCGGTGGCGCCGCCGCTGGAGAGCACCAGCGCTCCGGTCGTGGCGAGACCGACCACGCCCGCGTACCACTTGGCCTTCTTGGTCGTCCGTATTCGCATGCTGCCGCTCCTGGAGAACGTGGGGGAGGTTCCGTGAGCCGTACGCGCATACCGCCATGTTCAGGTCTAGACCAAGTCCCAGATTATTACCGGTAGTTGAACATGTCCATACCAATCTCGGCGCCGGTTTCCGCACCGGCGCCGCTCCCCCGGCAACCGCTCAGTCAGCGTCGGCGGTGCGCCCCGTGCAGAACGCCACCGTCAAGTCCTTGACCAGCGCCTTGCGTTCGTAGTCGTCGAGGTCGACCAGGCCCCGCAAGGTCAGCCGGGTCACCGTGTCCTCGACCGAGTCGACGACGGAGGTGAGCACGGTGTCGCGGTGCTGGGCGTCCAGCGCGGCCAGCCGACGGCGCTGCATCCGGGAGGCGACCTCGGGGGCGTACTCGACCCGGACCGGCTGCACGGAGAACACCTCGATGCCCACCGGCGCCGTGTCCGCGGCCACCAGCCGGGTCAGCGCGTCGCCCGCCGCCTCGGTGTCGCGCAGCGTCGCACCGTCCTTGCCGGGCCCGCCGCGCCCCGCGGCCGGCGGGTCCGCGGGCAGCCGGCAGAGCACCCGGGACAGCGCCGCCTCCACGCACTCGCGCAGATACCCCTCGTGGTCCTCGACGCCGAGCGCGGCCCGCGCGGTGTCCTTGACCCGCCACACCACGAGGACCACCACCCGCAGCGCCACCCCGTTCGCGTCGACGGCGGGCATCGGCTCGCTGCGCCAGTGCCGCAGCCGTACGTCGATCCGGCGGCGCAGCACCAGCGGGTTGACCCACATCAGACCGGTGCGCCGGACGGTGCCCCGGTAGCGCCCGAACAGGCCGAGCACCCAGGCCCGGCCGGTCCGGCCGCGGGCCAGCCCGCCGAAACCGAGGAGGGCGAGCGCGCCGGAGGCGGCGAACCCGGCCCACTGCGCGGGACCCGGTCCCGCGCCCGCGAGACCGGCGGGCAGCCCCGGCGGCGTCACGGCGGCCGGCAGCACCCCCGCCCACCACGAGGTGAACAGGCAGCCGGCCACCCCGCAGACCCCGGCCAGCACCCCCGCGGCGCCGGGCAGCACCCGCGCCGGGCGCTCCGCCAGTTCGGGGTCGACCTCCGGGACCGGGCGGGCCCGTACCGGTGCGGGGCGCCTGACCCGGGGCTGTTCACCGGTGCCGCGCCGACGGCCCACCACGGCGGGCGCGACCGGTACGGCGACGGGGTCGGGGTCGTCCCGAAAGAGCAGATGGACGGGGATCTCGGTGGTCGCCTCGTTGTGGATGAGCCGGGCCGGCCGCAGCACGGCCTCGGCCGCCGTCTCCAGGGGGGCGGACGGCGCCCCCTCGGACTCCGGGGTGTGTGACGTCGTCGTGGTCATACGTGCCTCCATGCCTCCGCGCCTGGAAGGGTTGTCACGAATTGCGCCGGTACACGACCGGCCCGGCACGCAGCCGCGCGAGTGCGGATGCGGCCGTACCGGCACGGGGCGCACCGGCGCGCGGGCCGGTGCACGGGTGCGTGCCGGGTGGTGCGTCCTGCGAGGTGCGTCAGGAGAACAGCCGCCGCCAGGTCTCCGGGCCCGGATAGCCGTCCGCCGCGCCGCCGCGCCAGCCCTGGGCCCGCTGGAACGCCTCGACGTTGCGCCGGTCCGCCTCGCCCCAGCGCGGCCCGGGGCCCTTGGTGTAGTGCGTGCCGAATCCCTTCTCGACCAGCTGTTCGCCGAGCCGGGTGACGTAGGCGTTGACCGCGCCCGGCCGGAACAGCGCCCGGCCCGGGTAGCCGGGCACCCCGTGCGAGGAGGGGTCCGGCACCGCGGGTCCCGGCGTCCCGGCCGCCGGGATGTCCTTGCCCCTGCCGCCGACCAGGTACGACCAGGTCGTCGGCCCCGGCAGCCCGTCGGCGTCCGCCCCGCTCCATCCCTGGGCCCGCTGGAACGCCTGGGTGGCCCTGCGGTCCGCGTCCGACCAGCGCGGGCCCGGTCCCGTCGTGTAGAAACGGGCGCCGCCGCGCTGCACCAGGAGCCGCCCCAGCCGGGTGACGTGCGCGTTGTCCGCGCCGGGCCCGAAGTACCCGGCGCCCGGGAAGCGCGAGGTCCCGCCCTCCTGCCCGTCCGGGTCGGTGGGTCCCGGACCGCCCGCCGGTTCCTCGCTCACCCCCTTGGGGCGGTAGGCCACGTAGCGGCCGGAGTTGCTCCAGTACGCGTAGGGGGTCGACTGCTTGCGGGTGTGCGGGCGGGTCTGCTCGTAGGCGATGTAGTAGGTGCGCGTGTAGTCGGCCCAGCCGCCGAAGATGACCACGTGCGAGCCGTTCTGCGGGTTGCTCGGGTTGTGGAAGAGCAGGATGTCGCCGGGCTCCAGCCGGTCCTTGGACGTCCGGACGCCGTAGGCGGGAAGGCTGCCCGTCCACTCGTTCCCGTCCAGGTTCCAGGCCATCGAGACGAAGCCCGAGCAGTCCTGCCGGTACCCGTCCGACCAGTACGCGGTCATGCTGTACGGCACCTCGGCGGCGACCCACTTCTTGGCCCGGTTGATGATCTCGGCCCGGGTGGTGGCGGGTGCCGCGGCCAGGGTCCCCGGCCCGCCGGGGCGGGCCGGGCGACCGGACGGGCCGTGCAGCGGGGCCGTGCGGCCCTGCGGGGTGTCGGGCTCGTCCCCCGCGGGGAGGCCGGGTCTGGCCGGGCCGTGGGTGACGGCGACGGCGGGGGCGGGGTGGCCCGCCCCGAGGACGGTGCCCGCCGCCGCGGCGAGCGCGAGGGCCCCCCGCGCCGCGGGACGGACGGCACCGGTCGCCGGTGCGCCGGACGCCTGGGCGCCCCCCGCACGGCGCCGACCGGTACAGCCGGGGCAGTCGCAGTCGCTCGCGGGATCGAATTCCTCGAATACCGGAGTCTCCATGCGATCGCCCTCACACTCCAGGTGGAAATGTCCGCATTTCTGCACGATCGTCAGTTTCTCAACTGTCGGCCGTTGTCGCATGCTGACGGTCCGAATGATGTACGGCACCCTCCGTGCACGCCGACTCACCGGCCGTCGGCGGGCCGGACCACCTCCCGGAATCGGGTAGAGTTCTCCAGGTCAGCGCGCGCCGCTAGCTCAGTTGGTTAGAGCAGCTGACTCTTAATCAGCGGGTCCGGGGTTCGAGTCCCTGGCGGCGCACAGACAGACGAAGAGGCCCCTCACCATCGGTGAGGGGCCTCTTCGCCGTCTCCACAGCAGCGACAAGAGACCCCTTCTTCGCACACACGTCCCATTCACAGACGTATGACCGATTGCTACCTCGTTGCGTATCTTGCGATCATGCCGGACGGCGTAGAACCCTGGGGCCTCAAGGGACTGCCCATCTGAGGCAGTTGGGGCGCCCGGGCCGGATGTGCCGCCATGGGGGGATCGAGGGATTCCACTCATGGACGGATGCCGAGGGGGGCATCATGCAACCGGAAGGCCGTCGTTTTATGTCCATAACGACATAAACGATCTGGTTTACGGCAGCCTGCCACTGATGCGTCCGGGACGGTCGAGGGGGACCGGAGCGGACGACGGAGACCGACGACCACGCGTCCGAGGGCGCGTGCGGGGGGATGACTCATGACGTCGACGCCGACGGGCGCCCGACAGGGCTTCGACCCGTCCGAGACGACCCGGCTGAGGGTGCCGGCCCACCGGACAGGCGGCTTCCGCCGGATACGGAGGACGCTGCCCAGGTACGACTACGAGCACTACAGCCGGCTTGCGGGACCCCTCACTCAGCCGGACCCGGACAAGCCGTACAAGGTGCGGTACCGCTCGCTGCTCTCCCAGGAGCCGCACCGGCTGCGGGCCGCGCTGATGCTGGGCGCCGCCCCGCTGCTTTCGCTGGTCCTGCTGGGCTGGCTGCTCCAGCCCGACCACTGGACCGAACGCGACCACCCGGCCTACGACTTCCTGCCGGCGCTCGACGTCGTGATGCTGGTGTCGATCGGGCTGATCGAGTTCTTCCGCTGCATGAACGTGCTGTCGAACGCGCACGCCACCCTGGTCGCCCGCGACCCCGTCCCGGTGGTGCCCGAGACCGGCACGCGCGTCGCGTTCCTCACCTCCTTCGTGCCCGGCAAGGAACCGCTGGCGATGGTCACGAAGACCCTGGAGGCGGCCGTCAGACTGCGGCACCGGGGCCTGCTGCACGTCTGGCTGCTCGACGAGGGCGACGACCCGGAGGTGAAGGAGGTCTGCGAGCGCCTGGGCGTGCACCACTTCTCCCGCAAGGGCGTCGAGAAGTGGAACCGGCCCAAGGGCCCGCACCGGGCCAGGACCAAGCACGGCAACTACAACGCCTGGCTCGACGCGCACGGCGACGACTACGACTTCTTCGCCTCCGTGGACACCGACCACGTCCCGCTGCCCAACTACCTGGAGCGGATGCTCGGCTTCTTCCGGGACCCCGACATCGGCTTCGTCATCGGCCCGCAGGTCTACGGCAACTACGACACCTTCGTCACCAAGGCCGCCGAGTCGCAGCAGTTCCTCTTCCACGCCCTGATCCAGCGCGCCGGCAACTTCTACGGCTCGCCCATGTTCGTCGGCACCTCCAACGCCGTACGCATCAGGGCGCTGAAGCAGATCGGCGGTCTCTACGACTCGATCACCGAGGACATGGCGACCGGCTTCGAGATGCACCGCGCCGAGAACCCGGCCACCGGCCGCAAGTGGCGCTCGGTCTACACACCCGACGTGCTGGCTGTCGGCGAGGGGCCGGGCGCCTGGACCGACTTCTTCACCCAGCAGCTGCGCTGGTCGCGCGGAACCTACGAGACGATCCTCAAGCAGTACTGGAAGGGCTTCTACTCCCTGCCGCCGGGCAAGCTCTTCAACTACACGATGATGATCATCTTCTACCCGATGTCCGCCCTCAACTGGATCCTCGCGGCGCTCAGTTGCGCGCTGTTCCTGGGCCTCGGCGCCTCGGGCGTGGACATCGACCCGGCGATCTGGCTGATGCTCTACGGCAACGCCTCGGCGCTGCAGATCGGGCTCTACGTCTGGAACCGCCGGCACAACGTCTCCCCGCACGAGCCGGAGGGGTCCGGCGGGGTGGCCGGCATGGCGATGTCCGCGCTGTCGGCACCGGTCTACGCCCGCTCGCTGCTGGACGCCGTGCTGCGCCGCAAGAGCAGCTTCGTGGTGACGCCCAAGGGGGACTCGTCCAGCCCGGACACGCTCTTCGGGACCTTCCGCATCCACCTCTTCTTCATCGCGGTCTTCGCCGGCTCGATCACCGCGGCCTTCCTGTACGGGCACGCCCACCCGGCCATGATCACGTGGGCGTCCTTCGCCCTGCTGGTCACCGCCTCGCCCATCCTCGTCTGGCGCTGGACGCTGCGGCAGGACCGCCGGAAACCGCCGGCCGCCGAGCCGCAGGACGCGGTCCCGTCCGCCGCCGTACCGGCCCCGCACGCACCGCGTCACCGGCCCGGCTGGGCCGCGCCGGACGAGCCGGAGGGCGCCGCCGGCGCCGACAGCACCATCCAGATCGCTCTTGGGGGACGCAAGAAATGAAGGACCGTGCAGGCCACCGACGCGCCCGTCGCCTCGCGATAGGCGGGGCGGTGGTCCTCGCGCTGGCCGGGATGAACGGCCCGTGGCTCTACCGCTTCGGGACGGAGCGGTACCACGAGTACAAGATCAACAAAGCGGAGTACAAGGCCGCCAACGGGCACTGGGACATCGTGGAGTTCCCGAAGGAGTACCGGCAGAACACCATCCACGCGGCCCTGCTGCACACCGGCAAGGTGCTGCTGATCGCGGGTTCGGGCAACGACCAGGACAACTTCGACGCCAAGAGGTTCGACACCCGGATCTGGGACCCGGTCAAGGGCACGGTCAAGAAGGTCGCGACGCCCAAGGACCTGTTCTGCACCGGACACACCCAGCTCGCCGACGGCCGGCTGCTGATCGCGGGCGGCACCAAGCGGTACGAGAAGCTCAAGGGCGACGTCACCAAGGCCGGCGGCCTGATGATCGTCCACAACGAGAACCCGGACGAGCCGGTGACGCTGCCCGCCGGGACCAGGTTCACGGGCAGGAAGAACGGGCGGACGTTCGTCTCCAAGGACCCGGTGCTGGTGCCCCGGGCGAAGAAGGTCTTCGACGAGGACACCGGGAGGTTCCTGCGCAACGCCCCCGGCCTCGGCCGGATCTACGTCGAGGCGCAGAAGAGCGGCGCCCGGTACGAGACGGGGACGCAGGACAACTACCGCGTCCAGGGCCTGAAGGGCGCCGACGCCCGCAACACCTACGGCATCGCGCAGAAACTGGCCCTCGACAAGAAGGACTTTCAGGGGATCCGCGACGCCTTCGAGTTCGACCCGGTCGCCGAGAAGTACATCAAGGTCGACCCGATGAACGAGGCCCGCTGGTACCCGACGCTGACCACGCTCTCCGACGGGAAGGTCCTCAGCCTCTCCGGGCTCGACGAGATCGGCCAGTTGGTCCCGGGCAAGAACGAGGTCTTCGACCCCCGCGCCGGCACGTGGACGTACACCAAGGGCACCCGCCAGTTCCCGACCTACCCGGCGATCACCCTGATGCAGAACGGCAAGCTGTTCTACTCGGGCTCCAACGCCGGCTACGGCCCGGACGACGTCGGCCGCGACCCGGGGGTCTGGGACCTGGAGAGCAACGAGTTCACCAAGATCCCCGGGATGAGCGACCCGAAGCTCCTGGAGACCTCCGGCACCGTGCTCCTGCCGCCCGCGCAGGACGAGCGGTACATGGTCATCGGCGGCGGCGGGGTCGGCGAGTCGGACCGGGCGAGCAAGAAGACCCGGCTGGTCGACCTGCTGGCCGGGCACCCCAGGTTCACGGACGGACCCGAGCTGGAGAAGGGCACCCGCTATCCCCAGTACTCGATCCTGCCCGACGACACCGTGCTGGTGTCCGGCGGCTCCGAGGACTACCGCGGGCGCGGGGCCTCCGACATCCTCCAGGCGCGGATCTACGACGGTCGCAAGAACGCCTTCGACCGGGTGGCCGACCCGCTGGTGGGGCGCAACTACCACGCGGGGTCGATCCTGCTGCCCGACGGCCGGGTGATGTTCTTCGGCTCCGACCCGCTGTACGCCGACGAGGGCAACACCGAGCCCGGCGAGTTCGAGCAGCGCGTCGAGATCTACACCCCGCCCTACCTGTACCGAGGCGCGCGGCCCTCCCTCTCGGGCGGCCCGAAGACCGTCGCCCGGGGAGCCTCGGCCACCTTCCGCTCGGCACGTCCTTCGGCGGTGAAGGCGGCGCGGCTGATCCGGCCGAGCGCGTCCACGCACGTCACGGACACCGACCAGCGTTCCGTCGCGCTGGACTTCGTGACCACGAAGGACGGGATCAGGGTGACGGTCCCGAAGAACCGGAACCTGGTGCCGTCCGGCTGGTACATGCTGTTCGTGACGGACGGCGAGGGGACACCCGGCAAGGCCCGCTGGGTGCGGGTGCCGTAGCCGGGTGGGGGCGCCCTCCGGGGAGTCCGGAGGGCGCCCCCCGCTCACGCGTGCCGCGGGGTCAGCCGGTGGCCTTCGCCAGCTTCAGCGCGTACGAGGGCCACCAACGGCCCGCCTCCGGGCCGCCCTTGCACGTGCCGTCCGACTCGCCGGGCCGCTTGACCCACAGGTAGGCGTCGACGAGCGGATCGCCGGTCTTCGTCGTCGGCGGCTCCCCGAGCGCGCGGCCCGGCGGGTTGCACCAGTTCTCGTCCGGCTCACCGCCCGTGTACGGCCCGTTGCCGTTGCGGCTGGTGTCGATCACGAAGTGCTTGCCGCCCA
Source organism: Streptomyces sp. NPDC028308 (assembly GCF_055565855.1). Lineage (NCBI taxonomy): Bacteria > Bacillati > Actinomycetota > Actinomycetes > Kitasatosporales > Streptomycetaceae > Streptomyces > Streptomyces sp. NPDC028308. The sequence goes on along the minus strand of NZ_JBVHTO010000001.1, from coordinate 215,801 downwards.
CCTTCGCGGACAGCTGCCTGCCGTAGGCGAGGGAGTCCTTCGTCGAGTAGAAGTTGGAGACGTTGACCGCGAAGCCGTCGGCGCGGTCGACGCCCACGCGCCGCAGCGGTTCGAAGATCTGGTCGGGGCGTCCCCAGCCCGCGTTGCCCGCGTCCACGTAGACCTTCGTGTTCTTGAGCGCCTTCAACTCGGTGACCGCGCCCGCCAGCAGGTCGTAGCGCTCCTCGTGGAACTCCTGCGGGGTGCACCGGTCGACCAGGTGCAGCAGGGCGTCCGGTTCCAGGATCACCGTGGCGGGCCGGTCCCCGATGCCCCGGGCCACGCCCTCGACCCAGGTCCGGTAGGCGTCGCCGTCCGCGGCGCCGCCGCGGGAGAACTGACCGCAGTCGCGGTGCGGGATGTTGTAGAGGACGAGCAGCGCGGAGCGGTCGGCCTTCCGCGCGGCGACGGTGAAGCCGCGTGCCTCCTGCTCCGGGTTCTCCGGGCCGATCCACTCGGCGGTGGGCTGCTCGGCGATCTTGCGGATCTGCCGGGCCTCGTCCTTCCTGCCCGCCTTCTCGTACCTGGCGACCTGCTCGGCCGCGTTGCCGTGCGGGTTCACCCAGTACGGGTCGGAGCCCTTCGGCCGCTGGGCGATCCCGGGGCCCGCTTCGCCCTCCTCGCCGCCCCCGCCGCCGGAGGAACACCCCGCGAGCACCAGCGCCGCCCCCGCCGCCACGGACCACCGTGCCGCCCTGGAGGCGAACGTGGAGACCGCCCCCGTGCTGCCGTACATGCAACTCCCCCTCGGTGCACCGTCCAAGGCACCAATCCTGACATAGGCGGCGGGTCGCCACATGGTCACCGCTTCCTTCTCGGGGAGCTGTTACAGCGCGCCGTCCGGCGGCCGGGACGGGACACTCCGCATGCCGGACGGGACCGCCGGGCGGCCCGCCGCCACCTGTGGTCATCACGCACAGCCACCGCGGGCGGACTTGGCGTCAAATTCCCCCTAGGCCGCAGCGCTCATCCGTTCTACAGTCTTCTCAAACGGCCCCGGTCCCCGGCCGATCGAGCCGACCGTGAGGCCAGGACGGCTCCCAGAACCTCCCGCGCCGGTCGCCGGGTTACTCCCGCAGCCCGAGCGCGCGCGGTCGAGGACCAGCCCGGCCGGCGGCTCCGGGGGGAGCAGGTCGCCGGCCGGGCCGGGCAGTCATGCGCGGGTGCCGGTGAGGTACGCCGAGACGACGACGTTCGCCGTGTACGAGCGGCTGGCCCGGTCGAAGGTGCCGCCGCAGGTCACCAGCCGCAGCTCGGCCCGGCCCCGCTTCCGTGCCCCGTAGGCCTGGCGGGCGTCGAAGCGCTCGCGCGGGACGACCTGGACGTCGTCGACGGTGAACTCGGCGACCGTGCCGTCGTCGCGGACCACCCGGACCTTGTCGCCGGGGCGCGCCGAGCTGAGCCTGTAGAAGACGGCGGGGCGGGTCTCGGTGTCGACGTGCCCCACGAACAGGGAGGTCCCGGCCGCCCCGGGCCGCGCGCCGGCCCCGTACCAGCCGACCACGCCCGGCTGGTCGTAGGGCGGCGGCTGGATCGCTCCCTGCCGGTCCAGGCCGCGGGCGACCACCGGCGCCTGGATCCGCAGCGCGGGCACGTCCACGCGCAGCGGCCGTGCCTGCCTCAACGGCTTGTGCGCGGGGGGCAGTTCGACGCCGCCCCAGGGGCGGCCGACCGCGGCCACGTCTCCCGTGGTCGGCGTCGCGATCCCCTGCCGTACGTCGGTCACCTCGCGGCCCCAGAGCCAGAGCCCGAGCAGCAGGACCGCCCAGGCGGCCCACGTCATCAGGCGCCCGGTGCCGGAGGAACGCTCCCGGTCGGACATGTCAACTCCTTGACCCTGTCGGGCGGTTCGGTCCGGCCGTGACCGGTCCCGGGCGGGGCCCGGCGCGTGCGGCCGCACGGCGGAGGAGGAAGCCGGGGCGGAGCGCCGGGGCCGGACGAGAACGCCGGTGCCGGACCCGCGCGGCCCCGCCGACCGGAGCGAGGGTCCTAGTCGTCGGCGCGGTTCCGGCGGGCGCTGCGCACCGCGACGGCGATGGCGGCGGCGCCGGCGAGGACCAGGCCGGTGACGGCCTGCCGGGTGCCCGGGCCGGTGGAGCGGGTGTCGACGGACGCGAAGTGGGCCGTGCCGCCGCCGCCCGCCTGTACGGGGGCGATCGGTGAGGCCGGCACGGCGGCCTCGGGCCGCTCGGGCCGGTCCACCGGGCGGTGCGGCCGGTCCGAGGCGGGAGGACTCGCGCCGTCGGCGCGGGCGACGGTGAGCGTCCCCTTGACCTTGTCGTCGACGCCGTCGCAGGCGACCTTGACGGGGTAGGTGCCGGGCCTCAGCGAGGAACGCACGCGCGTCTCACCGACGAGCGCGCCGTCGCCGCCCGTGAGCCGGGCGTCCGCGACGAACGCCGGAGACTTCGCGGTGGCCGTCCTGGCCTTGCAGCCGGTCGCCCGCAGCGTGACGTCGCCGCCGGGGGCCGGGGGCGAGGGGGTGACGGAGACGGCCGCGTCGGCCGCGTGGGCCGCGGGGGTGAGGGCGGCGGCGAGCACCGCACCGGCACAGAGTGTGAGTCGCAGTGAACCCATCGTGAACCTCCAGACACCTGGAGACTCCTCTCCCGGGACGCCGGCCGCATCCCGGGGAGGACGCCCACTGCTCCGTTCGAGCGGATTTCGACCGCTCCGCGCATGGAACGCGGGTCAGACGCGGTCGACCAGGTCCGCGATCGAGTCCACGACCTTGGAGGGGCGGTAGGGGTACCGCTCGATCTCGGCGGGTGTGGTCAGTCCGGTGAGCACCAGGAACGTCTCCATCCCGGCCTCCAGCCCGGCGAGGACGTCCGTGTCCATCCGGTCGCCGATCATGGCGCTGCTCTCGGAGTGCGCGCCGATGGCGTTCAGGCCGGTCCGCATCATCAGCGGGTTCGGCTTGCCGGCGAAGTACGGCTGCTTGCCGGTCGCCTTGGTGATCAGCGCGGCGACCGCTCCGGTGGCGGGCAGCGGGCCCTCCGCCGAGGGGCCGGTCTCGTCGGGGTTGGTGCAGATGAAGCGCGCGCCGCCGTTGATCAGCCGGACCGCCTTGGTCATGGCCTCGAAGGAGTACGTCCGGGTCTCGCCCAGCACCACGTAGTCCGGCTCGTGGTCGGTCAGCACGTACCCGATGTCGTGCAGCGCGGTGGTCAGCCCGGCCTCGCCGATGACGTACGCCGTGCCGCCGGGCCGCTGGTCCTCCAGGAACTTGGCGGTGGCGAGCGCGGACGTCCAGATGTTCTCCACTGGCACGTCCAGGCCCATGCGCTGGAGGCGGGCGTGCAGGTCGCGGGCGGTGTAGATCGAGTTGTTGGTCAGCACCAGGAACGGCCGGCCGGACTCCCGCAGCTTCCTGATGAAGGCGTCGGCGCCGGGGATCGGCACGCCCTCGTGGATGAGCACACCGTCCATGTCGGTGAGCCACGATTCGATGGGCTTGCGCTCTGCCATGCCGTTCTCCTGCCGTACGCGGTGCTGCGTCGCCCTCAGCCTAGCGATCAGCTGTCGTCCGATGTCCGCCGGTTCCGAACGCACTTCGGCGGTTCCGGTCGATCCCGGTCCGGAGCGCGTCCGGCGGCACGGCGCTCCGCCGATCGAGGGGACCTCGGCGGCCGTCCGGGGCGTGGTGGGCGTGGCGGCGGCGGAGGTCCGGCGCCCATGGCAGGTCATATGTTCATGCGACTGTGTACGTCCCTGTCCCTCTCCGTTGCCGCCACGGCCGCCCTCTGCTGCGGCCCCGTCCCGGCCGCCGCCGGACTCGGCGCCCCCTCGGCGGCGCCCGCCCCGGCTCTCGCGGCGCCCGGCGCCGACCGCCGTCCCGCCTGCGCCGAGCCCGACGCCCGCGCCTTTCCGCTGACGACCCGCATCCACGGCGGGCCCGACGTCTACGAGACCGGCGGCGCCGAGGGGACGTGGTCCATCGACCTCACCAACAAGACCGCCCACCCCTGCGGGAACCTCCACCCCGTGGTGGTCCTGGTCGACGCGGAACGCCGGCTGCGCCCGTCCGAGGTGCGGCTGGAGTTCTTCGAGGGGAAGCGGGCGCGCCCCGTGTCCTTCGTGCGGACGGACGACGACGAACTCGTCGGCGCCTTCGCGGGGTTCCCCGGCTTCACCGTGGCGCCCGGGCGCACCCTGAGCGTGAAGGTGCGGCTGCGCGTCACCTCGGCCGCCACGGCCCCGAACGACGTCGTGGCCAACGCGGCTCTGGTGCGCCGGCACAGCGACGACGGCGACTGGGTGGGTCAGTCGAACGACTACCGCTTCCGCATCGCCGGCGGCCCGGACACCCCCGAGGACGGCGGTACGAAGACCGGCGCCCCCACGGCCACCACGCCCCCGGAATCCGCCGAGCCCTCCGCCGCGGGTACCGCCACCGAGGCCGGGGCGGCCGTGAGCGCCGGTGCCACCACCGGCTCCGGCACCCGTGAGGATCTGCCGGCCACCGAGGAACTGGCCAGCACCGGCTCGCGCGCCTCACGCGGCACCTGGCTCCTGATCGGCGCCCTCCTGCTCACCACGGGCAGCACCCTCCTGATCGCCTCCCGCCGCTTCCTGCGTAGGGGGCGATAGGGCCAGGAGCCTCTGCGTCCGGCTGTCCGTACGCCCCGGCCGCGCCGTCAGCCGTCGGCGCGGCCGAACAGGGGCGCGAGGAGGAGCTGCGCCGCGCCCTCGGCGACCGCGCGGGCTCCCCCGGGCGCGAGCCGAACCGGCACCGCCGCGTCGAGGCCCCCGCGCCGGGCACGCTCGTCGAGGACGGCGCCGACTCCCCCTACGAAGTGCTCCTCGTGGGCGGCGACGGTACGGCCGCCGAGGAGCACGAGGTCGATGTCGAGCAGCCCGGCCAGGTTGGCGGCGCCCGCCCCGAGGACCTCGGCCGCCTCGTCGACGGCGCCGCGTGCCACCGCGGAGAGGCACAGCACCTCGATGCAGCCGTGGTTCCCGCAGTCGCAGCGGGGTCCGCCCAGCTGGATGACCTGGTGCCCGAACTCCCCCGCGCCGGTGCGCGCACCCCGGTGCACCACCCCGCCGAGGACCAGCCCGGCGCCGAGTCCCGTACCGAGGTGCAGGTACGCGAAGGACGCCTGGCCGGACCCGGCGGCGCCGCCGACCGCGAGGTTCAGCGCGGCCGCGTTGGTGTCCTTGTCCACGACCACCGGCACCCCGAGCCGCGCCGCCAGCGCCTCCCGCAGCGGGTACCCGTCCCACTCCGGGAAACCGGTGACCCGGTGCAGCACCCCGCGGGTGTGGTCGAGCGGGCCGGGCAGCGCGACCCCGGCGCCGAGCACGGAGGTGACGCCGGACGCCCCCGCGAGCAGGGCCGCCACCTCGCGCGCCGCACCGGCGACCACCGCCTCCGCCCCCGACCCGAGGTCCAGGGGGGAGCGCCGCTCGGCGACCACCGCGCCCGTCAGGTCGCTCAGGACGGCCGTCAGCTCGTCCCGGTCCAGGTGCAGGCCCACCGCGTGGCCCGCCTCGGGGACCAGGCGCAGCACCGTGCGCGGCTTGCCGCCCGTGGACGCGCGCCGGCCCGCCTCCGCCGCCAGTCCGTCCGCCCGCAGCCGGGCGGTGATCTTGCTGACGGCCTGCGGGGTGAGCCCGGTCCGCTCGGCGAGTTCGAGGCGGCTGATGCCCGCAGGGCCCGCCGTGCGCAGCAGGTCGAGCACCAGCGCGGCGTTGTGGCTGCGCAGCGCCAGCAGGTTCACCCCCGCCTCCCCACCGCGCCCGCGCACCCCCGACCGGTTCACTTCCGACTCCGCGCTGCTCCTGTTCACGTACGCCATTGTCCCCCGCGCTTGCACTTTGGCAACAGCGTTGCGAAAGTGGGGGCATGACAGGCACCAGCACCGGCACAGGATCCGGCCCCGGCACCCCCCTCCGCGTCGGCCTCATCGGCTACGGCCTCGCGGGCTCCGTCTTCCACGCCCCGCTGATCGCCGCGACCGAGGGCCTCGCCCTCGACACGGTCGTCACCTCGAACCCGGAGCGGCAGGAGCAGGCCCGCGCCGAGTTCGGCGACGGTCTCCGCTTCGCCGCCACGCCCGACGAGCTGTGGGCGCGCGCCGGCGAGCTGGACCTGATCGTCATCGCCTCGCCGAACAGGACGCACGTCCCGCTCGCGACGACCGCCCTGAAGGCGGGCCTGCCGGTCGTCGTCGACAAGCCCGTCGCCAGCACGGCGTCCGAGGCGCGCGAGCTGGCCGCCCTGGCCGACGAGCGCGGCCTGCTCCTGTCGGTCTTCCAGAACCGCCGCTGGGACAACGACTTCCTGACCCTGCGCAAGCTCGTGGACGACGGCGAACTCGGCGACGTGTACCGCTTCGAGTCCCGCTTCGAACGCTGGCGCCCGCAGCTCAAGGGCGGCTGGCGCGAGTCCGGCGACCCGGCAGAGATCGGAGGTCTCCTCTACGACCTCGGCAGCCACGTCGTCGACCAGGCGCTGACCCTCTTCGGTCCGGCCGCGCAGGTCTACGCCGAGTCGGACGTGCGCCGCCCGGGCGCGGAGACCGACGACGACACCTTCATCGCGATCACGCACGTGAACGGCGTCCGCTCCCACCTGTACGTGTCCGCGACCACCGCCCAACTGGGCCCGCGCTTCCGGGTGCTGGGCTCCCGCGCCGGCTACGTCAAGCACGGCCTCGACCCGCAGGAGGCGGTCCTGCGCGAGGGCGGGCGCCCCGGCAGCACGGCCGAGTGGGGCATCGAGCCCGAGACCCTGTGGGGGCACGTCGGAGCGGGCGAGTCCCCGCTGACCGGCGGCGGCCGCCCCGAGCCCACGCTGCGGGGCGCCTACCCGGCGTTCTACCAGGCCGTGGCCGCGGCCCTGCGCGACGGCGGCCCGAACCCGGTCACCGCGTACGAGGCGGCCGACGCCCTCGACGTCCTGGAGGCGGCGCGACGCTCCGCCCGCGACGGCGGGACGGTGACGCTGTGAGCGCCCCGACGGCCACCCCCACGATCCCCGAACTGGAGGAGCAGGAGCGGCGCCTGACGCTCCCTCACTTCACGTACGACGACGCGTGGACCCTCGGTTCCCTGCTGGTCGAGCTGGCCCGGGAGCGCGGCGCGCCGGTCGCCGTCGACATCCGCCGCGGCGGCCAGCAGCTGTTCCACGCGGCGCTGCCCGGCTCGACCCCGGACAACGACGCCTGGATCGACCGCAAGCGCCGGGTCGTGGAGCGCTACGGCTGCTCGTCGTACCTGGTCGGCGCCCGCTTCCGCGCCAAGGGCACCACGTTCGAGGAGTCCTCGCGGCTGGACCCCGACCTGTACGCGGCGCACGGCGGCGCGTTCCCGATCACGGTCGAGGGCGCGGGAGTCGTCGGCACGGTGGTCGTGTCCGGCCTTCCGCAGGTCGAGGACCACCGGATGGTCGTCGAGGCCCTGGAGCACTTCAAGGGCTGAGCCCGGCACGGGCCGGGCCGCCGCGGACCGGTGACGCCGGCCGGGCGCGGAACGCGGTTCCGGCCGGGTCGCCGGCGTCCGGACGGTGTTCGGCCCCACATACGTACGAGGCCGGGGGTACCCCACTCCCCCGAGGGCGCCCCCGGCCTCGTACTCTCACGCGTCCTTTAGCTCCTGGCGCTGGCGCCCCAGGCCCTCGATCTCCAGCTCCACCACGTCACCGGCCCGCAGGAACGGCTTCGGCTCGGGCTGTCCGAGCGCGACACCCGCCGGCGTACCAGTGTTGATCACGTCGCCCGGGTAGAGCGTCATGAACTGGCTGACGTAGCGCACGACTTCGGCGACCGGGAAGATCTGCTCCGCCGTCGTCCCGTCCTGCTTGAGCTCGCCGTTGACCCAGAGCCGCAGCGACAGCGCCTGCGGGTCGGGCACCTCGTCCGCCGTCACCAGCCAGGGGCCCAGCGGGTTGAACGTCTCGCAGTTCTTGCCCTTGTCCCAGGTGCCGCCGCGCTCGATCTGGAACTCGCGCTCGGAGACGTCGTGCGCCACCGCGTACCCGGCGACATGGGCCAGCGCCTCCTCGTGCGAGCCCAGGTAGCGGGCCGTACGGCCGATCACGACCGCCAGCTCCACCTCCCAGTCGGTCTTCACCGAGCCGCGCGGCACCAGCACCGTGTCGTTCGGGCCGACGACCGTGTCCGCCGCCTTGAAGAAGATCACCGGCTCGGCGGGCGGCTCGGCGCCCGTCTCCCGGGCGTGGTCGTGGTAGTTCAGCCCGATGCACACGACCTTGCCGATCCGGGCCAGCGGCGGACCGACGCGCAGTCCGGCCGCGTCCAGCGCGGGCAGGTCCCCGGCCTCGGCGGCGGTGCGGATCCGGCCGAGCGCCCCGTCGTCGGCGAGCAGCGCTCCGTCGATGTCCGGGACGAGGCCCGACAGGTCCCGCAGGGTTCCCTCGGCGTCGAGCAGCGCCGGCCGCTCCGCCCCCGCCGTACCGACTCGCAGCAGCTTCATGATCACAATCTCCCTCGATCGCGGCAGCCCGCCGACGGGTGCAGCCATCGGAGGACTGGTCGATCCTCCAAGCTGTGCGTCCAGTCCGCAAGACCCCGTTCACGGACTGGACCGCCACCGGCCCGCGGGCGGGGCCGTCCCCTGACCAGGGCGGCCGCCGCTGGAACTGAGCAGCCGCCGACGGTGGCCGCTAGACCAGTGCGGCCGCCGCCGGTGCCGCGCCCGGCATGTCGCGGTAGAGGACCGCCCGCTCCACCGCGCTCCACGTCGTGCTCGTCACCACGTACAGCGCCGCCGCCAGCGGTACGACGGCCACCGTGAACAGCGTGAAGAAGGACATGAACGGCACGATCCTGTTCACCGCGCCGAGACCGGGCACCTGCTGCCCGCCGGCCGCCGGGGCGGGCGCCGCCGCCATCATCCGCCGCGTGCGCAGGAAGTTGAAGGTCGCGACCACGGCCACGACCGCGAACAGCCCGAGGTAGACGAGCCCCTGGGTCCCGAGGAGCCCGCCGTGCCCCAGCGCGTCCGCCCAGCGGCCGCCGAGCGGGGCGGTGAGGAGCCGGTGCCCCAGCAGCGCGTTGGCCTCGCCGCCGATCGTCGAGCTGGAGAACAGGTGGTACAGGAGGAAGAAGGCCGGCATCTGGAACAGGCTCGGCAGGCAGCCGGAGAGCGGCGACACCTTCTCCTCGGCGTGCAGGGCGAGCAGCGCCTTCTGGAACTTCTCGTTGTTCGAGCCGTGCTTCTCGCGCAGCGCGGCGACCTGCGGCTGGAGCCGGGCGCGCGCCCGCTGCCCGCGCGCCGACGCCCTGGACAGGGGGTGCACCAGCAGGCGTACGAGCGCGGTGAACAGGACGATGGCGGCCGCCGCCGCGGACGCGTGGAACAGCGGCTGGAGGAGATCGGCGAACCGTTCGACCAGGCTCGCGAAAACGGACATGAAAGCGGACATGGGTGAGCCCTCCGGGGGTCTCGTCGTGCCGGAAAACGAGCAGATCGGCATGACGGCCCGCGCGGGGTTCGCGACGGTGAGGAGAGAGGTGCGCGTCCCTACGCGGCGGCCGCCGGGAGGGCACACCCCGGCGCCCGGGGGCGGGTACGTCCCGACGCGTCGGGATCGCGCTGGGGCAGGAACGCGGTGCGCTGCTCGCGGTCGCGGATCGCCGTCCGTACGCGGGTGCGCGGGACGGCCGGGACGCTGCGCGCGGCGATGACGGCGCAGGCGGCGAGCGCGGAACCGGCGGCAGCGGTCGCGGCGAAGGCCACGGCGGCGGAGAGGCTGCCCGTGTCGAGCAGCGCGACCTCGACGACGAGCAGGAACAGCGCGGCGGCGGGCCGCACGGCCGCCCAGCTCCGCAGCATCGGCCGCTCCCCCTCTCGTACACGTGGTCGTCCTGCCGTTATACAGGATGGGGTCCTGGGGCGGGTTGCGGGATGCGGGACCCGGAGCGGCCCGCGCGGGATACGGCTCGGTCTCGTCCACGTGACGCACCTCGGCGGCGTGCGTCGGTGACGTGCGTCGGTGCCGTGCGTCGGTGCCGTGGGTCGGTGGCGTCCGTCAGGGGCTCGGAGCCTCTCGTGCGGGTTTCCCGTGAGCGGGGTCCGCGGGGGGCTCGTCCGTGGGGCCGAGCGCGAGCACCTCACGGTCGGGGCGCCCGTCGTCGGGGGTGCCGCCGCGGGCGTACGCCAGGGTGAGGGCGACCAGGAGGTTGGCGGCCAGGGCTACGATCCCGGCGTTCACGCCGAACACCGGGTCCCGCCCGCTGAAGACGAGCCAGCACACCAGGACGCCCCCGACAGCGAGCCCGCTGAGCGCCGCCGTGAGCGTGAACCGCCGCCACACCAGCCCGAGCAGCAGCATCGGCACGAGCTGCGCCATCCCCTCGTACGAGATGAGCGACAGACGTACCAGGGTGTTGGGAGCCGCGTACGTCATGATCAGCGCGATCGTGCCCGCGAGCACGACGACGGTCTGCGAGGCGCGCTTCTGGGCCTGCTGGGCGCGCCAGCGGGGGACGGAAGACAGGACGCTGCGGCCCCACATCGTGCCGATGACCAGCATGAACACCGCCATCGGCACGATGGAGGACAGGGCCGCCGCGACGCCGACGATCCCGACCGCCCAGGCCGGCAGCGAGTCGACGACCATCCGGAACAGCGCGAGGTTCGAGTCGGCGCCCGTCAGTCCGGGGACCACGAACAGCGCGGCAGTCCCGAGCAGCATCGGCACGAACAGCAGCATGTTGTACGCGGGCAGCCAGATCGCGTTGCGGCGCAGGGCGTCGCCGTCGCGGGCGCCCAGGTAACCGGCGACGGTCGTCGGGAAGATGACGACGGTCAGGGCGTTGAGGAGCGAGGTCGTAATGAACCACGGGGTGCCGAGCCCGCTCTCGCCGCCCCCGTGTCCGGGCAGGGTCAGCCAGTCGCGCTTCTGCTCGACGAGGCGGTCGAGGAAGTCGCCGTACCCGTCGAAGTAGTGCAGCGGCACGTAGAGGACGAGGAAGGCGAGGGTCGCGATGACCAGGCCGTCCTTCAGCACGGACACCCACGCGCTGCCGCGCAGCCCGCTGACCACGACGAAGCCGGTGGTGACGGCGAACGCCACGAAATAGCCCCAGTTCAGGCCGATGGCGCCGTACGAGATGGTCGAGACGACGACGCCCATGCCGGTGATCTGGACCTGGATGTAGGGGAGCAGGCAGACGGTGGCGAGGACCGCGATCAGTGCTCCGGCCCAGGGCCGGCCGTACCGGTGGGCCACCATGTCGGTGATGCCGACCAGGCCGTGGCGCCGGGCGTACGCGTGCAGCATGGGGCCGACCAGGTAGCCCACCGCGTAACCGCAGGACATGTACGCGACGACGTAGAGGACCGGAGCCCCGTAGTTGTATCCCCAGCCCGCGGCGCCCAGGTAGCTGAAGCTGGTGTACGACTCCCCCGCCATGAGCACCCAGATGAACACGGCCCCGAGGCTCCGCCCGCCCACCGACCACTCGGCGAGCCCGCCCTGGCCTCCCCCGCGGTTGCGCACGGCGAGCAGGCCGAGGGCGACGGTGGCCACCATGAAGACGCCGAAGACGGCGGTGGCGACGGCCGAGTCGCTCATGACCGCCCGCTCCGGCGCCGCGCGGCCAGACGCCGGTCGCCCCGCCAGGTCAGCCACACCGCGAAGGGCGTGAGGACGGTCGCCCCCAGCAGCCACACGACGAGGAAGGGCAGCCCGAGGACCACCGGATCGACCCGGTTCACCAGCGGCAGGACACCGAGGTACAGCACGAACGGGGTCAGGAGCCAGAGCCGGTGCAGTCGCGCTCTGACGGGGTGGGCCGGCGCCGGGCCCGCGCTCTCGGGACGTGCGTTCACGGAAGACGACCTTAGCCGCGGTGCCCGTCCCGTCCTCTTCCTACCGGGGCCGCATGGAGCGCAGCGTGCCCCACACCACCAGGCGGTACTTCGAGGTGTACGCCGGGGTGCAGGTGGTGAGCGTCAGGTAGTACCCAGGCTCGCCGTACCCGTAGGCGGGCCGGACGGTGCTGCGCGGGACCGGGGCCAGGACCCCGCCGTCACGCGCGGAGGTCCGCGGAAGCGTCCGGTCGACGGCGTACACGTACGTGGCGGTACGGGTCTCGACCTCGACCGTGTCCCCGCGCCGGAGCCGGTCGAGGTGCCGGAAGGGCTCGCCGTGGGTGTTGCGGTGCCCGGCGAGCGCGAAGTTCCCGGCACCGCCCGGCTGTGCCGTGCCCGGGTAGTGGCCGACGTACCCCCTGTTGAGGACGTCCGGCTTGCCGACGCCCTCGGCGACCGGGACGCGGAGGGAGAGGCGGGGGACCGTGAGGACGGCGTAGGCCTGGGACCGGCGGGGCCGTTCGCGGGCGGTGCGGCCCCCGGTGTCCGCGCGCCCGCGCGGGCCGGCGGGTGCCGTACGGTCTCCGGCCCCGGCGCCCTGGCGGTCCGCGTCCGCTCCCGGGCCCTCTTCCGGGGCCGGTGTGGCGCCCGGCCGCCCCCGGTCCCACTCCCGCTCCAGCGCCTCGACCCGCCGCTCGGCACCCTCGCGGGCCTGCCGGTTGGTCCACCACACCTGGTGCACGACCAGCAGCGCGAGCACCAGGCCGACGGTGACGAGAACCTCGCCCGCACTCCACAGCACCCGCCGGCCGAGGGCACGCCGCCGCCGCGTGCCGTGATCCACGACCCCGGGAGCCCGCATAGGCACGCCTCCTTCGCCGGGGTCGCAGGATAGGGGGTGCCGGTTCAAGTCACCAGCGGGGAAACGGGGTTGGCGTCGCGCGGTCGTGACGGGCGGGGGCGGGGTCGGGCGCCGACCGGTCGAGGAGGGCGGGGGGTTGAGCGCTGCCCGGTCATGGCTGGCGGGGCGGGTGGCGCGGGACTCACGTGGCTCGCGAGCTCGGCGTAGGTGTGGTTTGCGGGATACCGGAACCAGTTCGCGCGACGCCGCTGCGGGCCGGACCCCGGTCGAGGCTGTGGCCTGCGGATCTCTCTCATTTGTCGGTCCACGGCAGTACGGTGTCCACCATGCGCCCCGACACGCCAGCCGAGAACGTCGACCACAACGCCGAAGCGGCACGCCTGGAGCGGACCGCGGGTCTGTACCCCGAGGACGCCGAACACCTGCTCGTGCAGGCCGCGGCCCACCTCGAACTGTCCGGTGACCGCCCGAGCGCCACCGCGCTGTACGACCGCCTGCTGTCGTCCCCCGAGCCCCTGGAGAACCCACAGCTGGTACGCGCCCTGAAGGCGGCGAACCTGTGGGAGTACGGCCACGAGGCGGAGGCGCGGGCGATCATCGACGGAGTCCGCGCGTCGTCCCCGCGGGACCCGGCGGCCTGGGTGATCGTGGCCGAGGCCCTGGAGTCGCACGACGAGCTGGAAGCGGCGCACGAGACGTTCACGGAGGGGGCGCGGCTGCTGCTGACGGGCACGTCGGAACCCCCGTACTCCACGCATCCGCTGCTCTTCGGCCGGCACCGGGTGCGGCGCATGCTGGGCGCGGGCCACGACGAGTGGGACGCGCTGGCGGACACGCTGCACACGGCGCCGGTGTCCCTGGACGAGCTGCACGACCCGAAGCGGGTGTGGTCGCTCGGTTCGGACAACCCGGCGGAGCTCCAGGCGGAGATCGCCCGCCTCCAGTCGGAGCTGACCACGGCACGGGAGGCCCTTTCCCGGCCGTTCCCGGTGGCGGTGCTGCACTGGCCGGCGGACGAACTGGCCGAGCTGCTGAGCGCGTACCCGTCGCTGTCCTCGGAGTACCCCTCGCACGAGGAGCACCTGGCGACGATAGAGGCGTCCCTGCGCGAACTGGCGGCCTCGGGCACCCCGAACCTGGGCATCGTCACGGGCACGGTCCCGTCCTACGAGGCCTTCGCAGCGTCGGAAGCCTCGTCCCCGACGGACACGACACTCCTCCCCCAGTACGCGACGACCCTGGCGGCCAGGGGGTTGGCGGTGTCTTGGCCACCGCGGGGGGATGTGTGCTGGTGCGGGTCGGGGCGGACTTATGAGGGGTGTCACGGGGGATCGGCGAGCTGAAGTCGAGCGCGGACCCGCACCTCGAGTGCCGTCCGGCCTCCCATCATGGAATCGAGACCGCGACTGCCTACAGCTCGTCCCAATGAGCCGGCAGAGTCGGTAGTCGATCGAACGGACCGAGCCACGATCGTGAGGCACAACCGCTTTGGGCACGATGAAGCCGCTGTCGCCTGCCGTGTCGGCGCGTATGAGCAGGCAGGTCAGCAAGGACACTGCTGCCGAGCTGGCCGTCCGTCGCCTGCTCCACGCCGCCGGGCTGCGCTACCGGGTCGAGTACCCCGTGCCCGGCATGGCCCGACGCCGCATCGACGTGGCCTTCACCTCCGCCAAGGTGGCCGTCCTGATCGACGGGTGCTTCTGGCACGGTTGTCCGCAGCACGCCACGCAGCCGAAGTCGAACGCGGAGTGGTGGCGGCAGAAGCTCGACCGCAACATGGCGCGGGACATGGAGACCACCGAACACCTGATGGCCGCCGGGTGGGAGGTACTGCGTTTCTGGGAACACGAAGCACCTGAGGATGTGGCGCTGCGTGTAGCGACGGCGGTCAAGCGACGGAGAGCCCAACGGGAACGGGGGACGGATTGACAAGCGGGCTGACCTTTGTGGACGTGTGCTCCGGAGCCGGTGGACTGGCCCTGGGACTGGAGCGGGCCGGCTTCGAGCCGAAGCTGCTTCTGGACGAGGACGCCGACGCCTGCCGGACTCTGCGGGCCAATCGACCGCATTGGAACGTGCTGCAGGACAATCTGTTCGACTTCGACCCGAGCGAGCACCCGGAAAGCTACGACGTGGACCTGCTGTCCGCCGGACTGCCGCGGGTGAAGTCCAACGCCACGGCCGCCCGGACCGAGTCGGGCGAGGAGGAACGGCTGCTCGAGGCCACCGTCTACCTCGCTCACGCGGTGAGGCCGCAAGCCATGATCATCGAGAACGTGCCCGCCTTGGCGGCCTCGGACAGGTTTCGCGACTTCCGCGAGTTCACCCGCCTCGAACTGGAGCACCTGGGTTACGAATTCAGCTGGTTCGTTCTCAACGCCGCTGACTTCGGTGTTCCTCAGGACCGAAAGCAGGGGGTGTTGGTTGCACTCAGGAAACGGTGGTTCCCTGCTTTTCGGTCGCCGTCCCCGACGGTGACGGGTCACGTGTCGGTCGGCGAAGCACTGGCGTCCTCCATGCGGTCGCGTGGCTGGAAGGACGCCGACCGATGGGCGACCCGCGCGGCCACCGTGGCTCCCACGCTGGTCGGCGGGTCGAAGAACCGCGGCGGGGCCGACCTGGGGCCGGCAGGGACAAAGCGGAAGTGGGAGAAGATGGGGGTGAACGCCCACTCGCTGGGTGATGAGATCCCCGGCCCGAATTTCGCCTGGGCGCCGGAACTCGGCAAGGAAGGCATGGTTCGGCTCACGGTGGACCAGACCGCCCTGCTGCAGAGCTTCCCGCAGGATTGGGAGATCACCGGCAAGAAGACGGCCCGCTACCGGCAGATCGGCCACGCGTCCCCACCGCCGGTGGGCGAGGCACTGGGCCTGGCCATCGTGCAGGCACTCCGTTCCTGAGCCAAGACTCCCCTGGTCAGAACCGATACCTGCCGACGCGGGACGCCTGGCCGGCTACACTTGCACCCCATGACCCGAGCACCTCATCCGGACGCGGACGCCTCCGTGAACGCGCCCCAGGATCCACCCGTGATCGTTGATCTCTTCGCGGGGCCGGGTGGCCTGGACATCGCAGCCGAGATGCTCGGAGTACCCACAATCGGCGTTGAGTGGGAGAAATCGACCCGCGCGACCCGGCAGGCCGCCGGTCTTCGCACCACCGACATCGGCGACGTGGCGAAGTTGAACCCGCTCCACCCCGAGGTTCGCTCGGCCCGAGTCCTGACCGGGGGCCCGCCCTGTCAGACCTACTCCGTGGCGGGCAGCCGGGAAGGACACAAAGCCCTCGACGAGGTGACGGACCTTGCTCAACTCGTCGGTGACAGCGCGACCGTCAGGGACCTGGAGCAGGCCTGGGCCGAGGTGGAGCGGCGGGCCGTCGAACTGGAATGGGCCGACGAGCGCACCGGGCTCGTGCTACAACCCCTTCGATGGATCGTCGAAAAGAAAATCAAGTCGGATCCATACGATGTCGTGGTGCTGGAGCAGGTCCCCACGGTCCTCCCCGTCTGGAAGAAGTACCGAGAGATCCTTCGCGAACTGGGATACGACGCGGACTGCGAGATCCTGCACACCGAGGAGTACGGGGTGCCGCAGACACGGCGACGCGCAGTGCTGATCGCCCGTTACCGGGGGAACGGCAAGGGCAGAGATGTCGAGTTCCCGCCGGTGACACATCAGCGATATCGCAAGGGCGTCAAGCGTCTCTCTGCGGCACCTGAACGCACAGCTCTGAGTGCCGCTGTCGAGCAGAGCGAACTCTTCGACGCTCCGACATCCCCAGCAGTGAAGCCATGGGTTTCGATGGGAGACGCGCTCAAGGACTCGCGCTCCACGGACTTCGTCGTTCGCTCCAACTACGGATCGGGGGGCGACCCCAGGAAGCGGGGACTCCGCGCGTCCGACGCGCCGGCTGCCACCGTCACCGGCAAGGTGCGCCGCAACACTGTGCACGACCTCAAGGGCTTCGGCGCGGAGGGAGAGCCGGAACTCGGCCCGGAACAGGAGCGTTTCACGTTCCGCGAGGCTGGGCTTTTGCAGACCTTTCCGGTCGAGTACCCCTGGCGTGGGACCGACGTCGCTCAGCAGATTGGCAATGCGATCCCGCCGGTCCTGGCCGTTCACGTCCTGTGCGCGGCCCTCGAACTGGACGTGTGCCGCAAGGAGCGTGCCATCGAGGCGCTGAAGTCCTGGCGGCCTCCGCACCTGTAGGACAAGGGCTCGGATCAGTCCTCCTCCGAGTCCTCGTCACTCTCTTCCTTACCTCGCACGGGCGCGTCCGCGAACAGCTCCGCGAAGTGGTCCGTCAGTCGCTTCACGGAGTCCTCAGGGGCACGCTCCTCGGCAGCACCGACAGGAAGAGGGCGGTGGTGCACGGCCAGGCCCTCCTCGCCCTCATCGATCCATCTCTGCACAGCGCCGGCATCCCGCCCGACATCCGGCGCGATCACTTCGTACATCAGTGTCGCCGCCGCTGCGTTGACGGCCTTACCGAGGGCGTTCGCGTCGCGCCCCGTCCGCACGATTTCTCGTTGCAACAACCGGACCAATGCCTGAGCTGTCGGGCGGTGATCGATGACGTCCAACCTCAGCACCGTGTTCAGCATGTCCTGATTACCGCAGGCGATGACGACAGGTTCGTAGTCGGGCCCGTTGCGAAACAGTTCAGCCGACCACCAGAGACGGGCGAACGCCTGCTTGTGATAGGGGCCCTTGAAGTAACGAGCATTGACCGCCTTTTTCGACTCGGAGAGGTGCCGCCAGACCACGAAGTCGGGAGCAACACCGAGGGCCAAGTAGTTCCACAACGCGGGGTCAGCCGCCTCCGCCCGCGTCAGGCGCAGCACAGCGTGCAGACGTGGGGCGAGCCACGCATCGACCTTCGTCGGCTTGCTGTCCCGGTACGTGTACATCGCGTCGTCGATCAGGTCCCGTATCGCGCGAATTCGCCTGCGAGGGCTCTCGGGCAACACAGCGGCGGCCTGGTTGAGAGCGATCACCGGGACGTTGTCCTTCCCGGACAGCAGGCCGTCCGTGATGAACCGCGCGGCCTCCTCGTCGGACAGCCGAGCCAGGTACTCGGGCAGGTGCTCGGGGCTCTCCGTCATGCCTCGTCCTCACGCTTGAGCTTGTCCAGACCTCGTACGGTCTCGACGAGCGCCCGGGGTACCTCGGCCCTACGCATCGCCGCGTACTGGATGCGCGGTTGCAACTCGGTCCACCCCGTCGCGCCGACACGACGGCGGTGCACCTCGCGCAAGGCATCCTCGAGAGTCCGGTCGGGCACGACGTCCGGAAGCATCTCTCTGAGCACCTCCCCCTGCCACCCGTGCGGGAACAGAGGAGTGCCGTCGTCCTCGATCTCAAGGTCCCCGATGGCAGAGTGGAACACGGCGATCCACACATCAGCGGCCATCTGAGACACCATCAGTTCGTTGACCAGCCCGTCCGGGCCGCGGCCCTCGGCACCGAGGACATCCGTCATGCCTTCGAAGTCGGTGTTGATGTGCACTGTGGGCAACGTCCCGGACGCGTTGACGACCCAAGGAGCGTCGGCGAAGTTCTGCAGCCAGCGCGGGCCCTTGGCGAACCCGACTTCCTTGATGTCGAAGCTCTGCTCCCGTGTCGGCGTATCGCTCCTCACGTCGACGATCCAGTCGTCGGTGGCTTCCGCAATGGTACGCCCGGGTAGGCCGTCGACTGTCGCGACCACCTGAACCGTCAATGTGGCACGGTCGAAGAGGTCGGCACGCAACACCTCCAATTCACCCCGCCATTCACGGCCGCCCTCCGCCTCGGGAACGAGCTTCGCTGTGACACGGGTGTTGGTCATTCGTTCCGTCAGGAGCGCGACCACCGTGACGTCCGACCACGGGCCGCCTGGCTCGGTGGCCTTGGACGGAATCGTCGCCGACACGGCCAGTGTGGCGACCTCCCAGTCTTCCGTCTCCGCCAGGCCGAGCGCGACAGCACGCTCGACCACCGAGCGCGCACGGGAATCGAGCTGCTCACGGGGCTGCTCGGGCGCCTTTACCCTCGCCGCGTCCACCCGCAGGGAGACGGTTCCGCGCAAGCGCGGATACGGGAACACCTTCATGACAGCGACTCCCCGTCAGCCATGCGCAGTTCGACTACGAGACCGCTGAGGCTCGTCCTGACAGCGTGCGTCGTGGGATCGGTCACGCCCCGGAAGGCCGCAGTGCGCGCCTCCTCGAAGCGCAGCGTTCCGTCCACCACTCGACAGTTGTCCACTCCGACGAGTTCGGCCCACGCGATGGTGGGACGTGGTCCGGAGCGCACGTCGAACTTCGCCACCGGAACAAGTCGCCAACTGTGGCCACCGACAGGAATCCTGATCTCACCTGTCACCTGCCAGGCGCCGTCTGAGAGCACTCGGGCGTCCAACTCCTCCAGCACCGGCAAAGTCGCCGCCGAGAGCCGACGTGGCTTCCTGCCTGCCCCGACGGTCAGTTTCGGGGCCAGGCGCCCGCCCCCAGCCTTGGACCGCTTCTTCGGGCGGGCTACCATCTCTTTGATCGCCGCGTTGGTCTCACGAGTGAAAGAGGCGATCCGCCGATACGCCGACGGCGAGTACGTGAGTGTCAACTCCTCCGTCTGACCCCACTTGTTGTGCTCGGGGGGCTCGGCGGAGCGCAGGAACTCCTCGGCCTCCGCGGCGAACGGGGCCTGTGGGCCCGCCGCATCACCTGCCAGCAGCACTGCCTGGAAGGGGTTGACGGACAACGGCAGCCCCGGAACGGCGACGTCCCGCACCGTCATACGGTTGCCCCGCATCGCCGCAACACGATTAGGCTTACAGTCGTCGGCATCCTCGGCATCCGTCACCAGGAGCACCGCACGGTGCTCGCCCAGCGAAGCACGTCCGCTCCCCCGAGCGGGCAGGTTGAGCGGCACGGTGACAGCGGCCACCTGGCCGGCTTCCGTGAGCTGCTCCACGGTCGTACCTTCGAGGAAGGCCTTCAGAGCGCGCGTACGGGACGGCTGGGTGGCCGTGGGGTCAACCCGCTCCTCGGCGAGCACCACCTCGCCGTTGCGCAGGGTACGCACGGACGCCTCCAACAACGGTAGTTGGTCGCCCCCGCCAGTCATCGCTGCCCAGAAGTTCTTGCTCAGAGCCCGCACGAGCCTGCGATGCATCCGCTGAACGCTGTCGTCGTCCTCTCCCTCGTCACCGTCGGGTGCGAGACCGTCGCCCGCTAGGCTCGCCACGTCGTGGGCCCCCACGATCAA
Source organism: Streptomyces sp. NPDC028308 (assembly GCF_055565855.1). Classification (NCBI taxonomy): domain Bacteria; kingdom Bacillati; phylum Actinomycetota; class Actinomycetes; order Kitasatosporales; family Streptomycetaceae; genus Streptomyces; species Streptomyces sp. NPDC028308. The sequence continues at coordinate 195,863 of NZ_JBVHTO010000001.1, read as the reverse complement.
GAACGATGTCCCGGATTCACCGCTCTCACGCTTCAAATGAAGGGACTCGACGGTCTCTTCGTCCGCCCACCACGAACGCGCCACATTGGCACCAGGTGAGTCTGGATCCGGCCGGCCCAGCCACGCCGGCCCGGCCCAAGGCTTGCCGTGCACCCGACGCCATGGCAGGTCGAGCCGCCCGATGAGACGACGTTCGGTCCTGCCCTCGTGCGGCTGCGACAGCGTGGAGTTCATGAGGACGAGGCCGAGGCGACTGGTCGCCCAAAGGGTCGCCTTGCCCAACCCGTACGAACCTCCCGCCGAGCTTCCGGACTTGTGGCTGTCGAGCTGACGTCTCACCACAGCCGCGAAGCGGCCGTCCTCGTAGTCGTCACCCGTGAGGCCTGCGGCGTTGTAGTCGTCCACCCGCAACAACACGAGACGGTCGTGCTCGTACATGTCGCGCAGTCCCGCGTCGATGACCCGGCCGACCTTCTGTTCCTGCGCAGCAGCCACCTCATAGTGCGGGAAGAGGCCGTCCCACTGGATGGCCTCTCGGAATCTCGCGAGGGCCTCGCCGGTGAGCTCATGCAGGGTGTAACGCACGCGCACGGGCCGCCCGTTGCCGGTAAGCCGCTCGTCGAGGCTGTTCTGGCACGTCTCTCGAGCCAGCACCGAGACGTCGGCGTCGAAGGCGAACGCGGCGGCATTGCCCAACTCACGGCCGCCGTCCGCATAGCCGGGACGGTGATACCAACCGACGGGGAGGCCGGCCTGGGTGTCGGTGGTGCGGGTGTGCACCGTGGCCAGATCTGTATTCAAGGCCGCGGCAATACGCTCGATCGTCTCGGGCCTGGGCTCGGCGCGTCCGGTGATCCACGCCGAGACCGCCGCACGCGTCACCTCCACGGCCCGAGCAAGCTCGGTCTGGGTCATATCGGCAAGCTTCAACTGCCGGGCCAGCCACGGACCGAAGTCCTCGCCTGCTTCCACGGTCACCTGCTCTCGGATCCTGCGCCTTCGCGTCGGACAAGGAAGCCACCATACCCGCGCCTTTGACAGAGTGCCCACTGTCAAACAACCTTTGACATGCCTTCCGACCGCCAGAGCATGAGGCGGACGGCATGGTTCGTCCACTTGTCCCGCGATCACCCCAATTGCACCTACAGCGAACGGCCTGGCCAACCCCTTGCGCGCCGTCGACGTTGCCGGGTACGGTCCTATCCAGCGGCCCCACCCGTCTCGGAAGAAGCATTCTCCGAATCAATGGTTGAAGCGTGCCGCTCTAGCCTCTAGCCCGGTTTTCAGTGGCGGCCGTACAACGGCACATGGATTCACTCTCACGTGCACGATTCCATTTCTGCCTATTCCGTACGCAATTTACCCTACGGCCCTTTGTCATGGCTCGAACGAAATCACATTCGGCTTTTCCATAGCCATAGGCCATCTCGGGAACCACCGTCACCACAACAGCGTCCGTGCCATTACCCGCACACGCCGCGTGCCCGACGCCCCGTCAGGCACGCGGTTTTTTACAGGATCGGAGTCCTGTGTCTCCCGAACTGACCCCCGTGCTCAATACCGTGGTCAATCAGTCCTCCCGTGTGCTGAGGACGTACGCAGTCGATCCGGGACTCATTCCGGAGCACGCGAACGGAGAGAGACGGATCACCCAGGGCGGATACGGCGACCGACAACTTTTCGAACTCGTCCAGAACGCTGCGGACGAAATCGCCGCCGAGCCCGGTGGTTCCACTCACGTCGTTCTCACGGACACCCATCTCTACTGCGCGAACGAGGGGACGCCCGTCACCCCGGAAGGGGCGGAGACGATCCTTCGGATGAGTATGTCCAGGAAGCGTGGTGGTCAGATCGGGCGTTTCGGGGTCGGTGTGAAGTCCGTGCTCGTCGTGACGGACGCACCACAGTTCTTCAGCCGCACCGGTTCCTTCGGGTTCGATCGCGACTGGGCTCAGGCGCAGATTCTTTCCGTCCCCGAGGTCGTGGCCCGCCTCGGCGTGAAGTTCGAAACTCCGGTGCTGCGCATGGCTCGTCCGCTGGACGAAGCAAACGAGCGCGCCGCCGATCCCGTGCTGGACGAGCTTCTGAAGTGGGCCACCACGGTTGTCCGCCTACCGTTGCTCGACGATGCCGCCGACCGACTCGGCCAGGACATGCACGGTGGGCAGTCGATCGGCAGCCGTGAGGAGTTCCCCGTCGGGTTCCAACTCTTCTCACCGCACGTGGCCAAGGTGGTCCTGGAGGACCGTCGCCCGCGCCCCGTCGTGCGGCGGACCCTCACGGTCGAACGGGACCAAGAGCTGCACACCGTGCGTGAGGAGCGCCCTGGCCGGCATCCGTCAGCCAGCCGATGGCGGGTGTTCACTCTTCACCACGAGCCGACCGCCGCCGCCCGGGACAGCGCGGGCGAACTGCACGACCGGGTCTCCCTCGACATCTCGTGGGCTGTGCGCGAGTACGAGAAGGACGCCACTACCGGGCTCATGTCCACTCCCAGGGGACGGGGGAGGTTCTGGTCGTTCTTCCCGACCAAGTACGAGATGACGCTGAGCGGCATCCTGAACGGAGCGTGGAAGACCAACGAGGACCGGCAGAACCTGTTGGACTCCTCTCCGTTCAATCAGGAGATGATCCGGGTCGCCGCCCGGCTGGTGGTCGAATCACTGCCCGGACTGGCGCCGGCCGAAGACCCGGCCGCATACCTGCCCCTACTTCCGGGGCGCCCCCGTGAGTCCGAGACGGTCAGCTGGGCCGACCGATACCTCACCGAGAACATCTGGGAGGCAACAGCCCACCGCCCGTCCCTACCTGATCAGGACGGACGACTGCGCGTACCGCGAGACGTGAACATCCACCCACCGCTCGGCAAGGACAGCAAGTCACTGGTCCGCTGGCTGACCATGTGGAATTCGTACCCCGGCCGGCCCACGAACTGGCTGCACCCGTCCGTGGAGGCGACGGACATCCGGGCCGGCAAGGTGGAACACATCCTCAAAGCCGCCAAGCGTGAACGAGCCTCCGTACGCGAGTGGTTGGAGGCCCTGGTTGCCGACGGTACCGCAGAGGCGTCCGCCACAGCCGTCCGTATCGTCGCCGACATGGTCCAGTCGTCCTCGCCGTACGTGAACGACGCCCGGACCGCCCGGATCGTGCTCACCGAGGAGCACGGCATGGTGGCCCCGGTGGTCGGCAAGGTGTTTCGCCGCACCGACCAGGACGGACTACGCGAGTCCCTCGTGTACGTCGACACCGCTCTGTCCGACGACCCGTCGCTCGCCGGCGCCCTCGCCGTGCTCGGCATCCGGGACGCCGACGTCCGAGGCCGCTTCGTCAGCGTCCTGGAGCAGGGCTTCACCGCGTACGGACCGCAGGAGTGGACCCGATTCTGGGAGCTGTTCCACCAGGCCGGCAGCAGCAACCTGTCACACGAGGTGTTCCGGCGCGTGCCCGACCCGCATTCGACGCTGTACGTGCGCACAGCGGGCGGAACCTTCCGACGCATGCGGGACTGTCTACTGCCAGGCCCGGTCGTGACGGCGGAGTCGGACCCCACCGTCGCCGTCGAGACCCGGTTCCACTCCGACGACATGACGTTCTTCCGCGAAGTGGGGTTGCGTGACCGACCCACGGGGGGACATCGCCCCGAGGAGGAGCCGTGGTTCGAGCAGTACCGCGAGGCCATGCACAAGGCCTACTGCTCGACTCTGCCCAACCAGGCTGCCCGCCCGACGCTCGCCCGTATCAAGTTGGAGGGTGCCGCAGTCGGCGGATCGTTGCATCTGCTGCCCGAACTCTCAAATGAGGCCCGGGCCAACTTCCTGAACGTGCTCCCCGAGGACGCCCTCGTCGACAACTGGACGCTGCAGGTGGGTGCGCAGGTCGGTACCCGCCGGGCCGTTGCCTCGCCCATGCGCTGGATGCTCAAGCGGCATGGACTCGTCGCGACGTCCCAGGGAATCCGCCCCCTCGCCGAGGCAGTCGGGCCACAACTCGCTTCTTACAGTGATGTTCTGCCGGTCGCGCAGATCAGTGCTGAGAAGGCCCGGAAGCTGCGTCTGGCCACGAGTGTCGACGATGTACCCGGTTCCTTTTGGGACCAGCTCCTGGAGAAGCTCCAGCACAGCGAGGACGACGTGTTCGTAGGCAACACGTACGTGCTGTTGACCCGCCTGGAGGTGCCGTTCCCCGACGACTCGCTCACCCGGTGCCGCGTCGGCGACGATTGGGGCACACGCCCCGACGGCGAGATCGCTGTTGCCACCTCGCAGCAGGAGTATCGGGCTCTGCGCTCGGAAGGGCTGCCCGCCCTGCTGACCGCCACGGCCGACGATGCCGCGCTTCTCGTCAAGCAGTGGGGCATGCTGCCGTACGCCGACGTGATCAGTCGCGAGACCAGGCACGAGCCCGCCGGCGAGGCGGTCCCGCTCAAGGAGGCGTACCCCGCTCTGCGGCAACTGCGCGGTTCACAGGTGGACCAGTACACGCTGCAGCGGTGCAAGGTCCTGGAAGAGGTGACACGGACGCCGAACGGTATGCGCCCCGCGCCGCTGAACAGCAGCCTGCAGGGATCCACCATCCTCGTCCTCGAACCTGCCGACTCGCTCGAAGCCCTGATCGCCGTGGACCGTGAACTGCGTTGGCGCATGGGAGAGGCCGGATGCAGGCAGGTCCTGGAGGCGCAGCAGCGTCAGGAGGAGGATCAGAAGGTCAAGAACGTGCTCAAGGCCGTACGCGAGGCCGACGACGTGGTGGCCAAGCTCCTTCTGCTGCTGGGCGCCGAGACCCTGCGGGACCGTCTTCCGGCGGGCCTGTTGGAAGGGGAACGAGCCGAGAACGGCGGACCCGAGCCCGACGGTTATCGCATCGCGCAAATGGCGTTCAACGCGCACGGGGACAGCATCTTGCACGACCATGGCCGTGATCTGCAGAGGCTCTACCCGAGCCATGCCCCTTCATCGTTCAGGGGCGCCTCCAATGCAGTGGCATTCGTGTCGGATCTACGCTTCCCCGACGCCTTCGCCGGCTTCCGAGCGCCGCCGCTGGAACCGCGGATCGACGTGGACGGGCCCCGCCATTACCCGCGACTGCACGACTACCAGGAACGACTTGCCGCAAATGTCTTCACCATGCTGGACCGGATCGTCCCGCAGCGCGGCATGCTGTCCCTGCCAACCGGCGCGGGCAAGACGAGGGTCACCGCAGAGGCGGTGATCCGATGGGTCAAGCAGGTGGGCCGGCTCGACGGGCCGATTCTGTGGATCGCGCAGACCGAAGAGTTGTGCGAACAAGCTGTTCAGAGCTGGAAGTTCGTCTGGGAGAAGGTCGGCGCCGAGACCCCGCTGGTGATCAATCGGCTGTGGTCGACGAACGAGGCGGGTCCCGTCCCCGACAGGCCTCAGCTCGTCGTCGCCACGGATGCCAAGCTCCAGCAGCCGAATTGCCTCGCCGCCGACTCCTACGCCTGGCTGCGTGACGCCGCCCTTGTCATCGTCGACGAGGCACACACCGCCATATCCCCGCGTTACACCGAGATCCTGGCGCACCTCGGCCTGACGGCCTCTCGCACAGAACGCCATCTCCTGGGACTCACTGCTACGCCGTTCCGCCCTGACCACGACGAGACGCGCCGTCTGATCAATCGCTTCGGTGGCCCTGGAAGGCGACTGGACGAAGGCGTCTTCCCTGACCACGGCGCGTACGCCGAGTTGCAGCAGCTCGGCATGTTGGCACAGGTCGAGCACCGTCTCCTGCAAGGCGGCACGATCACCCTGAACCGAGAGGAGAAGCAGCATGCCGAGCAGTTGAGTGTGCTGTCCAGGGCGGCCGAACAGCGGCTGGCCGATGACCACGACCGCAATGACCGCATCCTGGCCGAGATCTCGGGCATGCCCCCGCACTGGCCGGTGCTGGTGTTCGCCACATCGGTCGACCACGCCAAGTACCTGGCGGCGAAGCTCCGCGACCTGCAGATCACTGCCTCCTCCGTCGACTCCACCACGTCGCGCATCGACCGTCGCCGACGCGTCGACGACTTCCGGAGCGGCCGTACCCGTGTTCTCACCAATTACGGCGTCCTCACCCAGGGCTTCGACGCTCCCGCCACCCGGGTCGTCGTCGTCGCTCGCCCGGTGTACAGCCCCAACATGTACCAGCAGATGATCGGGCGCGGGCTCCGCGGCCCCCTCAACGGTGGCAAGGAAACCTGCCTGATCCTCAACGTCCGCGACAACATCAAGAACTTCGACACCACCCTCGCCTTCACCCAGTTCGAGCACCTGTGGAGCAGCAAGTGACCGACCCCTACGGTGACGGCCCCCCGCTCACCGACGAGCAGCGGGCCGTCGTCGACCTTCCATGGGACACTCGCCTGCTGGTCACTGCTGGTGCAGGTGCAGGAAAGACGCACACCGTCGTGCGACGGCTCGATGCCCTCGTGGGACACGATGACCCCGAGGAAGCCCTGGAGGCGGGTCAGATTCTCGTCCTGAGTTTCTCCCGCGCCGCCGTCCGTGAGCTGCGGGACCGGATCGCCCGGCACGGTGACAGGGCCCGCAGGGTTCGGGTCCAGACCTTCGATTCGTGGGCGTACCAACTCCTCGTAGGGGCCTATCCCGACGCAGAGTGGGCGACTCTCACCTTCGACGAGCGCATCCGGGCGGCTACAGACGCCATCGAGAAGGGCGCGGTGGAGGCCGGGGAGCTGGGCGCCCCCATCCACGTGGTGATCGACGAGGCACAGGACTTGGTGGGCGACCGTCGGGACCTCGTGGAAACGTTGCTCGACCGCTTCCAGCGTTCGTGCGGCTTCACCGTGGTCGGCGACTCCGCCCAGGGCATCTACGGCTTCCAGATCGAGGACCCGACAGAGCGAACCGGTGAGACGGATCGGTTCTTCGTCTGGCTGCGAGCGTCCTACGACGACCTCGTCGAACTCAGCCTCACCGAGAACTTTCGAGCGAGGAGCGCCGAGGCGCGCACCGCCCTCGACCTCGGCTCCCGACTGCAGAACCTGGCCGTCTCCCCGCTCGGCCAGACGGCCGCGGCCGCGACACTCCACACCGAATTGCGCGACCGGCTCCTCGAACTGCCGAATCTCGGCAACCTGGCCGACAGGTTCGCGCTGGAGGCGTTGCGGGCGTTCCCCGGCACCTGCGCGATACTGACCCGGGACAACCGCCAGGCGCTCGCCGTATCGGAACTCCTGCACGAGTACGGGGTCGAGCATGCGCTGAAGCGTTCGCTGCAGGACCGGCCCGTGCCGTACTGGGTCGCCGAACTGCTACGCCGTGCCGAGTCGTTGACTCTCACCGAATCACGGTTCCTGGAACTGCTGGCGGAGATCCCTCTGCCTTCGGCGGTGGAGGCTCAACGGTGCTGGCGATCGTTGCGGGCCGCGACCCGGCGCACCGGCCGCGGCCTCGTCGATGTCCCCGCCGTGGGGCGCTTGGTGGCCGAGGGGCGTTTCCCCGACGAGCTGGGAGAGGCGGAGACGGCTCGGTTGATCGTCTCGACTGTGCACCGGGCCAAGGGCCTGGAGTACGACCGCGTATTGCTGCTGTCGCCTCCGTCCGTCACAGAGCTGCAGAGGGCCCACGAGGATCTCGACGTGCCGGCCGAGGCACGGGCTCTCTACGTGGCCATGACCCGGGCCCGTGAGGACCTGTACCACGTGACGGGGCCGGACACCTCCCGCATACGACGCCATCGCGCCACCAACCGTTGGTACCGGGGAGGTTGGAAAAAGTATGAGCGCTACGGCATCCAGGTCATGGCCGGTGACGTCCACCGCGAGGAGCCCGGCTCCGGGGACACAGGCACGTCCGCCATCGACACGCAGACCTACCTGCTGGAGCACGCACGTACGGGTGACGCGGTGACGCTTCGTATGCGGCACCCGCTGCCCGTGGGGCCGGACCAGAGCCCGCCCTACGACGTGGTCCACCGCGAGCGAATCATCGGCGAGGCCTCCGAGCGCTTCCGTCGAGACCTGTACGCGGTGGAGATGATCTCCCGCTCGTGGGATGTGACGTGGCCCGCCGAGATCGGCGGTCTGCGGGTGGACACGCTGGAGACGGTCGCCGGCAGCACAGCAGCCGGCGCCAACGCGGGGCTCGACTCCCACGGGGCGTGGATCGCCCCTCGCATCACCGGAATCGGAAAGTATCGACGCGGCGCACGCGCCGGGGAGGATCGAGGATGACGCGCGAGAACATCCGGCACGCCGAGCACTACCGGGTCCGTGAGGAACTGGTGACCCGATTGCGTCGCGAACTCCTCGGACCGGACGTCGACGCCGGCGACGACCCCGTCGAAATCCTCACCCGAGACGCCCCGATCACCCGATACCCGATCGGTGTGTTGTTCCCGAGGGCTGCCGACGGCAAAGCCCGCCGGCAGCAGAAGGAGGACGCCGCCGGGGAGGAAGGGCTGGACGAAGCCTCGTTGCTCAGCAATGACAGCCCCGATGAGACGGGCACCTCCGTCGAGCCGCCGGTCTCCGGTGACCGACGCCCATCCGCCATGGGCCTCACCTTCGCCGTGGCACCCGAGGTGAGCTCCGAGATCGTGGTCTCCGCACGAGCCGCCGTGTACGACCCCGTGGACGCCGAGGGCCGGTCGGTGTCGGCCCGGCGCACGGAGGCCAGAACGACGGGTGACCAGCGCGAGCATTGGCGACGCCGGGAGCTGGAACTGCCGGATACGAAGGTCGACGTCACACGGCCCGGACCTGTCGTTCCCGCTCCCGCCCTCGCCGATGGCGTGGAACTGCATGTACTCGTACGACCGGCCAGCACTACCTCCGGCACTGTCACCGTCACGGTCACACTGATCAACAAGCAGGTCGTGGGCGAGCGGGAACTCCAGGACGGGCTCGCTCTGTTCCAGCCCAGCCTTCGAGTCCGGGCATCCAACGGGGCGTCCGCGTTCGTCGAGCGTCCCGCCGCTCTGTCCGCCGTGGACTCGGAGCTGGCCACGAGCCGACTGTTGTATCGCCACGCCCCCACATTCGCCGTGGGGCACGGCTGCTCCGCGCACTGGAACTGGACGCCGCCGCCGGTCGGTCTGACCGACATAGAGCGTGCGGCGATCGATGAGATTCGTTCCGAGTTCCTGCCCTCGCACGAGGTGCTGCTGACCGACTCCAACCCGGAGATCGACAACTCCGCACTCGGGATGCTCGGCCTCGCCGAGCGCCCCGTTGCCGAGGTGCTCGACGCGTTGCACGGGCTGGCCCGTGGCTACGAGCAGTGGATCGAGGCCAAGGCCTCGGAAGCCGCCGCCCTCGCCGGCACGCACTACGAGGAGCCCGCGCACGCGCGGCTCGACGCCTGCCGCGAAGCTCTTGGCCGAATGCGTGAGGGCATCCAGATCCTGAGGGACGAACCAGAAGCCATGGATGCCTTCCGACTGGCGAATCGGGCGATGGCGGAGCAGCGTGCGCGCAGCGCATGGGTGAAGGCCGGCCGTGAGGGCGCGCCTGACCTGTCAGTCCAGCGCTGGCGGCCGTTCCAGATCGCGTTCATGCTCCTCTGCCTGTGCGGCATCGAAGATCCGAACCACCCAGACCGCAAGATCTCGGACCTGTTGTGGTTCCCCACCGGTGGTGGCAAGACCGAGGCCTATCTCGGCCTGATCGCCTTCACCACATTCCTGCGCCGGTTGCGGCGTGGGGCGGACGGTGGTGGGGTCACCGTACTCATGCGCTACACGCTGCGGCTGCTCACCCTCCAGCAGTTCGAGCGGGCGACGATCCTCATCTGTGCGATGGAGCTGATGCGCCGAACCGCCCCCCACCGCCTGGGCGAGGAGGGCATTTCGATCGGCATGTGGGTCGGCAAGTCGGCCACGCCGAACGACCTGGAGACGGCCGACCAGAAGCTGGACGAACTCCGAGCAGGACGTAGCCTGCAGAAGGAGAACCCTGTGCAGCTTCACGCCTGCCCCTGGTGCGGCACGGCGTTGGACGCCCGCAACTACTGGGTGGACAAGGACGACGTCCGCATGGACGTGCGCTGCCCCGGCCCAGGCTGCGACTTTGCCTCCGGTCTGCCGGTACACCTGGTGGACCAGACCGTCTACGAAGCCCGTCCCACCCTCGTCATCGCCACAGTCGACAAGTTCGCGTCCATGCCATGGCGCGAGCGGACAGCCGCCCTGTTCAACCGGGACCGCACGGACGACTTCACGCCGCCGCCCGAGCTGATCGTCCAAGACGAACTCCACCTGATCTCAGGCCCTCTGGGCACTCTTACCGGCCTGTACGAGACCGCCGTCGACGCCTTGGCCGACCAACCGAAGGTCATCGCCTCCACGGCGACCATCCGTCGGGCCGCCGACCAGGGACGGAATCTCTTCGACAGGGACGTACGCCAGTTTCCGCCGGCCGGTATGGACGCGCGAGACTCCTGGTTCGCCGTGGAGACCGACCGTGAAAACAAGGCCAATCGACGCTACGTGGGGTTGCTCGCTCCCGGCACCAGCCAGTCGACGCTTCTCATCCGCACGTACGCGGCCCTGCTGCACCAATCCATGGTCGCGGAGACGAGCGACGAGGTCCGGGACGCGTACTGGACGCTCGTCGGCTACTTCAACAGCCTCCGCCTCCTGTCGGCTGCCGAACTCCAGGTGAACGACGACGTCGAGGACTACCTGCGACTCCTCGCCGACCGTGACGGCACCCACGTGCGCCCGTCCAACCGCTACTCGGAGCTGACGAGCCGGGTCGACGCGAGCCTGATTCCGGCCCGGCTCAAGGAGATCGAGAAGCGATACCCGGATCCCGATGTCCGGGACGTACTCCTTGCCACCAACATGATCGCCGTCGGCGTCGACGTGGACCGCCTAGGCCTGATGGCGGTGATGGGTCAGCCCCAGACCACAGCCGAGTACATCCAGGCCACCAGTCGTGTCGGCCGTGCCCACCCGGGCCTGGTCGTCGTAATGCTGAACTCGGTCCGTCCCCGGGACCGGTCACACTACGAGAACTTCCTGCATTTCCATTCCGCGCTCTATCGCGAGGTGGAGCCGACGTCCGTGACACCGTTCTCCGCCCGATCGCGTGACCGCGGTCTGCACGCGGTGATCGTGGCGCTGGCCCGCATCCTCATCCCCGAGGCCCGGTCGAACGATGCCGCTGGTCGGATCGAGGCATACGAGGATCGCCTGCGCTCGGAGATCAAACCGCTGCTGACCAGCCGTGCCTCCCAAATCGCTCCTGAGGAAGTGCAAGACACCTCCGACGCCTTCGACGAATTCGTGGATTGGTGGCAGGAGATGGCGAAGGGACACGGCGGTCTGCTGTACGAACCGCGCCGTGGCAATCCCACTCCTGCTCTGCTCAAGCCGTTCGACGATGAGTCAACCGACGCCAGCCCCTGGTCCACCCTGTGGAGCTTGCGCGACGTCGACGCCGAGTCCGCTCTCTTCCTGGAGGCATCCCGATGACCCCGCCACCCGCGCGACGTCGCCGTACCGATGGTGCCTCGGCCGCCTCGCGCCTCGCCCTCCCGCGTCGTGGGTCGGTCCGACGCTCCCAGATGATCACCACGTACGGCGTCGGATCGCTGATCGCCGTCGACAACGAGTCGTTCATCGTCTCCGGCATCGACGACGCCTACCGAAGCTGGTCCCTCGACGAAGCGCCGATCATCCGTGAGCACCGTCTCGCCAGCGTCCTGGGGGTGAGCCACTTCCGCCTGCCCCCCGCCTCCGAGGACAAGAGCAAGGATGGAGTACGCGTCCGGCGCTTTCCGCTGTGGCACTCGTGCCCGAGCTGCCAGTCCCTGCAGCACGTCCGGAACTTCAACCCACCCGCTGGCAAGAACGTCTGCACGGAGTGCGACGACGAACCTCTCGTACCCTCCCGCTTCGTCGTGGCATGCGAGGACGGGCATCTCGACGACTTCCCGTACTGGAAGTGGCTGCACCGCAAGAACCGCGAGGAAGGCGCGACCGGGCGCTGTGGCGGGCAGTTGACCATGCGCTTCTCCGGTCGGAGTGCCTCACTGCGCGCCGTCATCATTTCGTGTACGTGCGGCGTAACGGAGGTGTCCATGGAGGGCGCCTTCCGCCGCTCTGCCCTGACCGACCTCGGGGTTCGTTGTGAGGGCAGACGCCCCTGGCTCAAGGACGCACCCGCCGAGTTCTGTACCCAGGCGCCGCGTACGCTGCAGCGTGGTTCGTCGGTGGTGTGGCAGCCGGTGCTGAAATCCGCCCTGTCCATCCCTCCGTGGAGCGACGGTCTGGCGGACAAGCTGGCAGACCACTGGGAGGCCCTGCGGTCGCTCGCATCCCGGGAGAAGATCACGATCTACCTCATGGGAGCGTTTAAAGGCGACGACTCCGTCTCGGTCGATGCCGTCATGGAACTGTTGACGGCCGAGCAGGAGGAAGACCCGGGGCAGCAAGGTGACTCGGACGTCGGTGTGGTGAGCCGCTACCAGGCTCTGCGCCGCCAAGAGTACGAGCGGCTCTGTTCCGGCAACGCTCTGCGGGACAAGGGGCGCGAGGAGCAGTTCATCTGTGAGCCACCGATCTCGGACCCGGCGGTCCTCGATCCGTTCGGTGTCGGCAGACCGATGCTGGTCAAGCGCCTGCGCGAGGTGAGGGCGCTCAAGGCATTCACACGCGTCGCGGATCCGGAGTCGAGTTCCGAGGGGCACGAAGCTCCCCTCTCCCTCGCCCCCACCGACTGGCTCCCCGCCATGGAGGTGCGCGGCGAGGGCGTCTTCGTACGCCTCGACGAGAACCGGTTGGACGACTGGGCCGAATCGGTTGCGGTGGCCGCCCGAGTGGAGCGCATGCGCACCAATCACGACCGCATGCTGAGAGAACGGGCCACGGACCCCGCGGAGGTGCCCGTCTCGCCTGCCACGCCTCGCATGGTGCTGCTGCACACATTGGCGCACGTGCTGATCAACGAGTGGAGTCTGGACGCCGGATACCCTGCCTCGGCGCTGCGCGAGCGCCTGTACACGGACGCCACCATGGCCGGGTTCCTCATCTACACGGCGACCAGCGACTCCGCGGGCAGTCTCGGGGGAGTGGTGGCTCAGGGCGAGCCCGACCGTCTCGCTGAGGCGCTCCGCTCAGCGTTGAGACGTGCCGCTTGGTGTTCGGCGGACCCGCTGTGCATCGAGGCGCGGTCGGCCGGCATCGGGGGCGCGAACCTGGCTGCCTGCCATGCCTGCGCGATGCTCCCCGAGACGAGCTGCGAGCACAACAACATCCTGTTGGACCGCGCTCTCTTGGTCGGGACGCCGGACGACGCTCATCTGGGCTTCTTCGCGAATATTCCGGACCACTGACATTCCACATCTTCGAGGGGCACGAAGGGACCGGGTACACACCCCCCGTGGGAGGTCGGGGTACCGAGTCACTTGTCGACTCTTCGTGTCACGTAATTGCCACTCCGAGTTTCAAATCATCGAGCCCGCTACGAGCTTGTGTCGTGCGGGGCCTTCCCGCTCCGGTCAAGCAATTCCTCAAGCACCTGTGAGGCGGTCGTCCTGCGGTGAGGTGAGCGCGTTAGCCTCGATGGCGATCGACCGAGTCGGCAGCAGCAGGAGGCAGCGATGGCGAAGGTTCCGGCCGCGGTGGTGGCCGCCGGCGGACTTGTCGGCGGGTACGGCGTCGCCCGGTGGACCGGGAAGCGGCAGCTGGGCGGGGTCGTGCTGGCCGCCGCCGGTGCCGCCGCCGGACGGCAGTGGCAGCAGCAGGCCGGTGGCAGGGCCGCCGGAGTACTGGGCGCCGCCTACGTCGCCGCCTTCGCCGGATCCCACCCCCTCGCCAAGAAGGTCGGCGCCTGGCCCGCCGTATTCGGCGTCGCCGGAGCCGTGGCGCTCGCCTCCTGGGCCGTCGCCGACCGCCACGCCTGATACCCGGGGTCGGCGGTCAGACCGGCGCCGTCGCAAACTTGCTGAGCCACCCGGCGGCCGAGCTGCGTCACCGTACGGCCGATTCGAGCGCCCTTGCCGAGCGGCCGTACGGATGGCCCGAGCCTCCGTCGCCGAGTCGCCGTACAGCCCCGCCCGAACGCCCCTCCCCCGGCCGCCGATCGGCCACAGTCCGAGCCTCCGTCGCCGAGCCGTCGTACTAGCCCGTCCGAGCGCCCCTGCCCGAGCCGCCGATCGGCCGGTCCGAGCGGTCGCCGCCGAGCCGCCCCACCTGCCCTTCTGGGCGCCCGTCTCGGACTCCCCCTACCGAACGTCATGAGCGCTCGCCGCCGGACCCTTCCCGATCCAGGAGCCCGCATCACCGTCACGCCGACGCGGCAGCCCCCGGCGCTCCCCGGAACGCCCTCCGGTATGCGTGCGGGCTCGTGCCCACGACGCGTCTGAAGCGGTCCCGGAATGCCGTCGGGGAGCCGAAGCCCGCCTGGGTCGCGATGCGTTCGACCGGGTAGGTCGTCGTCTCCAGGAGGTACTGGGCGCGTCGGACCCGCGCCCGGTGCAGCCACTGCAGCGGCGTCGTCCCCGTCTGCTCCCGGAAGCGGCGGTTGAGCGTGCGCGTGCTCATGCCCGCCTGGACGGCGATGTCCTCCAGGGTCAGGTCCCTGCCCGCGTTCTCCTCCAGCCAGTGCAGCAGGGGCTCCATCGTGCTGCCGGCGGGCGCCGGGGGCTGGGCGTGGACGATGAACTGGGCCTGCCCGCCCTCCCGTTCGAGCGGGACCACGGACATCCGGGCCGCGTGTGCCGCCACCGCCGAGCCGTGGTCCCGGCGGATCATGTGCAGGCACATGTCGATCGCGGCGGCCGCGCCCGCCGAGGTGAGGAACTGGCCGTTGTCGACGTAGAGGACGTTCGGGTCGACCGTGACCGCCGGATACCTGGCCGCCAGGTCCGCCGCCGCGACCCAGTGCGTGGTGGCCCGCAGCCCGTCCAGGAGCCCGGTGGCGGCGAAGACGAAGGCGCCGACGCAGATCGACGCGATCCGCGTGCCGTTCGCCGCCGCCGCGCGCAGCGCCTCCGCCACCCCCGGCGGCAGCGGCGCGCTCGGGTCCGCCACCCCCGGCAGGACGATCGTGTCGGCCTCCGCCAGCGCGTCCAGGCCGTACGGGGCCCGCACCGCGAACGGGCCCGCGCTCACCTCCTCGGCCACCGAGCAGACCCGGACCCGGTACGCCTCCCGGCCGTCCGGCAGCCGGGCCCACCCGAACGTGTCGATCGGGGCGGAGAGGTCGAACGGGATGACCTGGTCGAGCGCCAGTACGGCCACGGTGTGCATGGCGAGATCCTAGACATTCGCCGGATTGCAGCCAACCCGCCCCCAACCTGTTCAACCCCGACGGACCCGCCTTGGTTACCCCGGCCCGCCGCGGTGAACGGCGGCTCCTACCCCCGTCACCTCGATAGAAGCCCCAGCCCGTGGTCTCGCACGCCCCTGGCTGGAATCCGTTGACTCCTGGCACTATCGCCACTTCTGCAAGATCCGGACCGGCCCCTACCGTCGCTGCGTGACCAAGTTCCTCCTCGCCGTTCACGTCATCGCCGCCATCGTCGCCGTCGGGCCCGTCACCGTCGCCGCGAGTCTGTTCCCGCCCGCCGCGCGCAAGGTGCTCGACGAGCCCGCCGACGTGCAGGCCCTCGCGACCACGCGGCTGCTGCACCGAATCTGCCGGGTGTACGCCGCCGTCGGCGTCGTCGTGCCCGTGTTCGGGTTCGCCACCGCGAGCAACATGGGCGTCCTCGGGGACACTTGGCTGGTCGTCTCGATCGCGCTGACGGCGGCCGCCGCCGTGGTCCTGGCCGCGCTGGTCCTGCCCCGGCAGAGCGCGATCCTGGAGGGTACGGGCGACCGGGCGGCGACGGTCCGGCTCGCCATGTTCACGGGAACCTTCAACCTGCTCTGGGCCACCGTCACCGTTCTGATGATCATCCGACCGGGATCCACGACCGGCGCATAGGATCCCGCTCATGTACGCACAGCAGGGACCGCCGGGACACTCGGCGTCGGGGGCCTACCTGGCCTCGTTGGAACAGCGGTTGACGGCCGACGGATGCGGCACCCGGTGGGAGGACTGGGCCGGGGTGCCCGTCCTCGTCGGGCGCCGCGCGGACTTCCGTATGCGCTGGATGGCCACGCGGCTGCACCTGTTCACCGTGGCGGCGGCCGTCCCGGAGATAACCGTCGAGGCCATCTCGGGCTTCACCGACCAGGTGATGAAGTACGCCAAGGACAACAAGGGCGGCCTGCCGGTCGGCCTGCAGAACGGGATCGGCGCGTTCCCCGTGCTGGTCAGCGAGCGGGTCGACCCGGCGGCCGTGCAGTGGGCGGAGCAGCAGCAGCGCCTGAAGTTCGCCGTCATGACCCGGCCCGTGGTGGTCGACAGCGCCCGCCAGTACGTGGGCACCTACCGCGGCAAGCCCGCCCTCGGCCGCGTCTACGCCTCGCACTTCATCGAGAAGGGCTCCGCGTACTTCTACGGTCAGTGAGCCGGGAGTCCACACATCGGGCGCCCGAACCGGCGGTCCGGAGTCCTCAGTCGCTCCTCACGCGTCACAGGTGTGGGCGAACACCGCTTCGTCGTCCTGCGGTTCGTCCCTGAACTGCCGGGCCACCGCCGCCGCCACGAGTACCCCGGTGGCGATCACGAGCGTGTGGAACGCCCACACCAGCGGCCACGCGTGCGAGAACCCGTCCGGCGGGCCCGGGTGCGTGCGCAGGGAGAGGTGCATGAGCGCCGCCGGGGGCACCGCGACCAGCAGCAGCGGCCAGGCTAGGGCGTCGCGGTGGCCGAAGTAGGCCGCCAGGAGGAGCAGTGCCGCGGCGAGCAGCAGAACACCGGCGCCCGGCACCGGGGTGGTCTCGTCAAAGGCGCCCGGTATCCGCACGCGGTCGCGCAGATCCCAGGGCAGGCACAGGAGATACGCCGTCCCGGAGAGGGCGGCGCCGAGCACGCGCGTCAGCCAGCGTTCCGGCCAGGGGCGCGTTCGCAAGGGGCTCAACAGCTTCTCGGTCATGCGTACGAGGTTCCGCCGGAAGGAAACGCTCCGACAGAGTACGCGTACTCAGGTTCCCTTCCCCGGTACGCCCCGCATGGCATCGGAGGCCGCGCTCACCCGCCCCCGCAGCGCACCGGGCCCCCACACACACCGGCCCCGGCGCCCACAGGACGCCGGGGCCGTAACCAGACCGGGACCGGAAAACCGGGGTCAGACCCGGCCTGCGATCAGGTCGCCGGTGCCGAAGAGGTGTCGGACGCCGGCTTGTTCTCCGTCGCCGACAGGGGTGTGGCGATGTCCTCCAGCGACCGGCGCTCGGCGTTCACCGCCAGGAACACGGCGACCAGCCCCGCCGCGCACATCAGGCTCGCGCCGATCTGGAAGGCGAGCACCGTGTCGCCGACCACGCCGGACTCGGTGAGGTCCGCGAAGACGAGCGGACCGCTGATGCCGCCGGCGGCGGTGCCGAGGGCGTAGAAGAAGGCAATGGCCATGGCCCGGGTCTCCATCGGGAAGACCTCGGAGACCGTCAGGTACGCGCTGGAGGCACCCGCCGACGCGAAGAACAGCACCGCGCACCAGCAGGCCGTCATCGTCACCGCGTCCAGCGAGCCCTGGTCGAAGAGCCAGGCCGTGCCGAAGAGGAGGATGCCGGAGATCAGGTACGTCGAGGAGATCATGATGCGCCGGCCGACGGTGTCGAAGAGCTTGCCGAGCAGCAGCGGGCCGAGGAAGTTGCCGGCCGCGATGACCGCGAAGTAGTAGCCGGTCTTGCCGGTGGGCACGTCGAAGAACTTGGTGAGGATGGCGCCGAAGCCGAAGGTGATCGCGTTGTAGAGGAACGCCTGGCCGATGAAGAGGGCGAGTCCGAGCGTGGCCCGCTTGGGGTAGCGGCCGAAGACGGTCTTGGCGATGAGGCCGAAGCCGATGCTCTTGCGCTGCTCGATGGTGATCTCGCGGTCCGGCGCCGGGAGCGGCTGCCCCTTCTCCTCCTCGATCTCGCGTTCGACGGAGGTGACGAGGGCGTCGGCGTCCTCACCCTTGCCGTGGATGAACTGCCAGCGCGGGCTCTCCGGCACGTGTCGCCTGACCAGCAGGATCACCAGTCCGAGGACGACGCCGAGGGCGAAGGTGAGCCGCCAGCCGACGTTCTTCGGGAAGATGTCCGTGTTCAGCATGACGATGGAGAGCAGGGCTCCGCCGATCGCGCCGAGCCAGTAGCTGCCGTTGATGATGAGGTCGACGCGGCCGCGGTACTTGGAGGGGATCAGCTCGTCGATCGCGGAGTTGATGGCCGCGTACTCGCCTCCGATGCCGAAGCCGGTGAGGAAGCGGAAGGTGAAGAACCACCACGGGGAGAAGGACACGGCGGTCAGCGCGGTCGCGGCGAGATACACGGCGAGCGTGATCATGAACAGCTTCTTGCGGCCGAACCGGTCGGTCAGCCAGCCGAAGAACAGCGCGCCCGCGCAGGCACCCGCCACATAGAGCGCCGCCGCGATGCCGGTGACCTGCGCCGAGGTGATGGCCAGTCCGCTGCCGTCCTCGGAGAGGCGGCCGGCGATGTTGCCGACGGTGGTGACCTCCAGGCCGTCCAGGATCCAGACGGTGCCGAGGCCGATCACGATCATCCAGTGCCAGCGTGACCACGGCAGCCGGTCCAGGCGGGCCGGTACCGCGGTCGTGACGGTTCCCGTGGAGCCGGGCACTGAGGCCGGCGTCGCTGATGCTGTCATGGCTCCCTCTTCGTTGAGTGACCCCGGGGGTGACCCAGTTCAGAGTGCCCTGGTCTGCGCTTCTCACGCCCGCCGGGGCGGGCGCCCGGGGTACCCGCGTGGGCTCCCCGCCCCGCCCGTCCGGGCACGTCGTCTCAGGCCCCCAGGGCGCGGGACACCACGTAGATGAGCAGTCCGGCCAGCGAGCCGACCACCGTGCCGTTGATCCGGATGAACTGCAGGTCGCGGCCGATGTGGGCCTCGATCTTCCGGGTGGTGTGCTCGGCATCCCAGCCGGCCACGGTGTCGGTGATCAGGGAGGTGATCTCCGTACGGTAGGTCGTCACCACGTACACCGCGGCCCCCTCGACCCAGCCGTCGACCTTGCCCTGGAGCTTGGGCTCGGTGGCCATGCGGGCGCCCAGGGAGAGCAGCGAGGCCCTGACCCGCAGGCGCAGTTCGCTGCGCTCGTCCTCGGCGGCTGAGACGATCATGGCGCGTACGGCCGTCCAGGCGGACGCGATCAGGTCCTGGACCTCGCCGCGGCCGAGCACCTCGCCCTTGAGGCGCTCCACGCGGGCCCGGGTGTCGGTGTCGGACTGGAGGTCGGAGGCGAAGTCGGTGAGGAAGCGGTCGAGGGCGCCGCGGGCCGGGTGCGAGGGCGCGTCGCGCATCTCGGTGACGAAGCGGAGCAGTTCCTTGTAGACCCGCTCGCCGACCTTCCTGTCGACGAACCGCGGGGTCCAGCCGGGGGCGCCGCCCTGCACGGCGTCCATCACCGAGTCGCCGTGCAGCACCAGCCAGTCGTGGGCGCGCACGCAGACCAGGTCCACGACCCGGTGGTGGCCGCCGTCGGCGACGACCCGCTCCAGCATCTTGCCGATGCCGGGGGCGATCTCCTGGGCGTCGGCGCGCCGGGTGATGGCCTCGCCGACGACCGCCTGGACGTCGGAGTCGCGCAGCACGGTCAGCGCCCCGCGCAGCGCGGTGGCGAGTTCGGCGGTGACGCGGTCGGCGTGCTCCGGTTCGGCGAGCCAGGCGCCGAGCCGGCTGCCGATGCCGACGGCGCGCAGCCGCTGGCGTACGACCTCCTCGGAGAGGAAGTTCTCCCCGACGAACTCGCCCAGGGAGACGCCGAGCTGGTCCTTCTTGTTCGGGATGATCGCCGTGTGCGGGATCGGCAGGCCGAGCGGGTGACGGAAGAGGGCCGTGACCGCGAACCAGTCGGCGAGCGCGCCGACCATGCCGGCCTCCGCGGCGGCGGCCACGTACTCCGCCCAGGCGCCCGCGCCCTGGTGGGACGCCCACTTGGCGAGGACGTACACGAGGGCGACGAAGAGCAGCAGGCCGGTCGCCGTGATCTTCATCCGGCGCACCCCGCGGCGCTTCTCCTCGTCGGCGGGGCTGAACGTGTTCATGGCCCGCCCGGACGGGCCCGCGGCCGGACGGTTCCCGGGGGCACCCGGCCGGGCATGCTGCCCCTCGGCACCTGTTTCTTCCGCTTTCGTACGTTCCATCCGCTCCACCCGCTCGGTGACCTCGTACACATTGTCCCTTCCTGACCGACTCATGGAACGGAACAGGAGTTCCCGGCGTCTGTCCGGACGGGAGTTCAACCGGGGACCACAGGGGTCTTTCGGAGTTCTTCTTCCCCATGCCGCATCATGGGGTCATCACATCGGAGCCTCGGGCTCCCGTCGTCCGAGGAGACACGCACCGCATGACCAAGCGTCACGTCGGGGGTGCGGGGGTGTCCCCCGCACGACACGGCGCCCTGCTCGCCGCGATCATCGCCGTGATCATGACGTTCTCCGCCGCCATATACGTCGGTGTCTCCACCGACGAGGGCGGCGCCGAGACCGATCTGGCGAGCGGCCGCACCCCGCACAACTCCGCCGCCCCGGCGTCCACCGGCACCTGGGTCGGCTCCTGGTCGGCCTCCCCGGCCGGCGCGGAGCCGGGCACCGAGACGAACGGCATGGCGGGCCGCTCCGTGCGCAACGTCGTGCACGCCGGTGTCGGGGGTACGAGTGCCCGCGTCACGCTGTCCAATCTCTACGGGCAGCAGCCGCTCAGCATCACGCACGCCACCCTCGCCGTCGCCGCCGCCCCGCACGACGCGGCGGCCGCCGCCGACACCATGCGCCGGCTCACCTTCGCCGGGAACGCCTCGGTGATCATCCCGGCCGGGCGGCAGGTCATGAGCGACGCCGTCCGGGTCACCGTCCCGCGCGGCGGCGACGTCCTCGTGACGACGTTCTCGCCCACCCCGTCGGGCCCGGTCACCTACCACCCGCAGGCCCGGCAGATCTCGTACACCGCCGAGGGCGACCGCACCGAGGACGTCACCGGCACCGCGTACACCGGGCAGACCCCGTACTGGCGCTACCTGACCGCCCTGGACGTGCTGAGCAACGAGTCGGACGGCACGGTCGTCGTGATCGGCGACTCGCTGACCGACGGCGTCACCTCCACCGTGGGCGCCAACCGCCGCTGGACGGACGCCCTTTCGGCCCGCCTGCGCGAAGCCGCCGGCTCCGGCGACGTGCCCCGCTACAGCGTCGTCAACCAGGGCATCAGCGGCAATCAGGTCCTGGCCTCCGGCCTCGGCCGCCCCGCCGACAACCCGAGCGGCCTCTCCCGCTTCCAGCGCGACGTCCTCGGCCGCACGAACGTCAGGGCCGTCGTCGTCGACCTCGGCGTCAACGACATCCTGCGCAACCCGAACCAGGCCGACCCCCGTCTGATCGTCGGCGGACTGCGCAAGCTCGTCGCGCAGGCCCACGCCCGCGGACTGCGCGTCGTCGGCGCCACCCTGATGCCCTTCCAGGGGCACCGCGGCTACAGCGACGACCGCGAGGCCGTACGCCAGGCCGTCAACGCGGAGATCCGCTCGGGCCGGGTGTACGACGACGTCGTCGACTTCGACAAGGCGCTGCGCGACCCGTACAACCCGCGCCGGCTGCGCTCCGACTACGACTCGGGCGACCACCTGCACCCGAGCGACAAGGGCTACCGCGAGATGGCCGACTCCTTCGACCTGGGCGACCTGAAGGGCGCGGCCCCGGCCGAGCTCTGACGGGCCCCGGCGCCGGGACGGCCGTCCCGGCGCCGCCGGTCAGTGGCCCCCGTGCCACCGCCGGCCACGGTCCTCGCGCCGCGCCTCCCGGCGCTCCGCGTGCCGCTCCCGGCGCTCCTGACGCTCTGTCAAAGACCCGCGTCGCGAGCCGTCCCGCTCGTCGGACTCGTCGAAGCCGTCCTCGCCGTCGTGGTCGTCGAGGTCCGGCCCGGCGGAGCCCTGGAGTTCCTTGCGGGCCGCCTTGCGCTCCAGCTTGAGCCGTCGGCGCTCCTCCTTCAGACGCAGCCGCTCCGCCTTCGTCAGCTTGCGCTCCACCCCCACCCCGCCCCAGAAGGCGAACCCGGTGACGACCACGCGCGGCGCCCCCGGGTCACCCGGCACACCGTCCTCGCGGTGGTCGAAACCGCCCATCACACCGACACCGCGCACGACGACCTCGACGCCCGGCGGCACCAGGATGTTCACGCCGCCCATGACCGCGACGCAGTGGACGACGACCTCACGCTCCGCGAAGTTCGCCTCCCGCAGGTCGAGATCACCACCGCCCATGAACGTGAACGCCGTGAAGCGCCGCGGCACGGTCCAGCGCCCCTTGCGCTCGAACCCCGACAGCACGGCGACACCCCAGGACGACGAGCCCTCACCGCCGACGATCCGCTCGCCCCAGCCGCCGCGCTCCGCGGGCACACCGGCCGGGAACACCGGCGCGACGGCGTCCGCGCCGGGCAGATCACGGGTGATCGGCGCCAGCTCGCCGTACGTACGGGCCCGGTACGTCGCCTCCAGCCGCTCCTCGAACTCCTCCATGTCGAGGCGGCCTTCGGCCAGCGCGTCCCGCAACTGCTCGGCGACTCGTTCACGATCGGCGTCGGAGGCCCGGAGCCCGGGGAGTTCGTCCGTCATGCCGAGCAGCCTACGAGTTCGCCCTCTCCGCGTACATCTTCGCGATGACCGCCTCGATGTCGGGCTCGCGGACCGACAGATCCACCAGCGGATACTCCGCCGCGATCCGCGCCACCAGCGGAGCCGCCGACTGCGCGGCCGGGAAGGCGAGCCACTGCCGCGGCCCCTCCACCCGCACCACGCGCGCCGACTCCAACTGGACGGGCGGCAGTTCACGCTCCAGATCCACCACCAGCGTCCGCTCCGCCTCCGCCACCTCGTGCAGCCCGGCCAACGCACCGTCGTACATCAGCCGCCCGTGGTCGATGACCATCACCCGCCGGCACAGCTGCTCGATGTCGGTGAGGTCGTGCGTGGTGAGCAGCATCGTCGTGCCCTGGTCCGCGTTCAAGTCCCGCAGGAAACCACGGACCTTGGCCTTGGAGACCACGTCCAGGCCGATCGTCGGCTCGTCCAGGTACAGCACCTCCGGGTCGTGCAGCAGCGCCGCCGCGATGTCCCCGCGCATCCGCTGCCCCAGCGACAGCTGCCGCACCGGCACGTTCAACAGAGGCGCCAGCTCCAGGAGTTCGACACACCGGTCGAGGTTCTCCCGGTAACGGCCGTCGGGGATGCGGTACATGCGGCGCATCAGCCGGTAGGAGTCGATCAGCGGGAGGTCCCACCACAGCGTCGTGCGCTGCCCGAAGACGACACCGATCCGCTGCGCCAGCCGGGTCCGCTCGCGCGAGGGATCGATCCCCGCGACCCGCAGCCGGCCCCCGCTGGGCGTGAGGATCCCCGTCAGCATCTTGATGGTCGTCGACTTCCCCGCGCCGTTCGGGCCGATGTAGCCCACCATCTCCCCGCGCGCCACGGTGAACGAGAGGCCGTCCACCGCCCGCACCTGCCGGCGCTCGCCCCGCAGGAACCCGGTCCTCCTGCGTACGTCGAAGACCTTCTCGACACCGTCGAGTTCGATGAAGCCCTGCCCGGCCGCAGCCGGTCCGCCGGCCGCGACGGCCGGCCCCCCGTCCGGGGCGACGCTGTGACGGTCCATGTCCGCTAACTCCCTGTACTCCGGTAGGAACGCAGTCCCACACGCCAGGCCAGACCCGCCAGCGCGCAGCAGCCCGCCGCCACCAGCGGCGGCGTGAAGGCCACCCAGGCCAGCAGATCCAGCGGATAGGGCCGCCCCAGCACGTACAGCGCGGGCAGCCAGTTGACGAAGGCCAGCGGCAGCACGAAGGTCACCCCGCGCACCAGGTCCTTCGCGAAGACGGTCGGCGGGTACTGCAGCAGCGTGTTGCCGCCGTACGTGAAGGAGTTCTGCACCTCGGAGGCGTCCTGCGCCACGAACTGGAACGCCGCGCCCGCCACGAACACCGCCGCGAAGATCGCACCCCCGCTGAGCAGCGTCACCGGGATCAGCAGCACCTTCAGCGGACTCCACGCGATGTCGAGAGCGGCGACGGCCCAGCCGAGGACCAGCAGCCCCTGCGTGATCCGGCCCAGCCGGCGCAGCGCGAAACGGTCCGCGGCGACCTGCGCCAGCACCGGCACCGGACGCACCAGCAGCGTGTCCAGCGTGCCGTCGCGCACCCGCCGCCCCAGCCGGTCCATCGACCCCATCGCCAGGTCCGCCAGCCCGAACGCCGCCCCCGACAGCCCGTAGAGGAACGCCACCTCGGGCAGCGAGTAGCCGCCCAGCCGGTCCACCTGCGAGAACATCAGCAGGATCGCCGCGAAGTCCAGCGCGGTCGCCGCGAAGTTCCCGAACGCCGTCATCGCGAACGACGCCCGGTACGCCATCGTGGAGCGGATCCACATCGCCGCGATCATGCGGTACGCGCGCAGGGCCTCCCGCACCCGCCCGTACCCGCCGCCCGCGCACGCGCCGCCGTCAGCCACCCTGCACCACCACCCGCCGGGTCGCCGCGCCCTGCAGCAGCCGCCCGGCCGCCAGCAGCCCCACCGCCCACGCCGCCTGGAACGCGTACGTGGACAGCGGCTCGGCCCGGCCGAGCAGGACGTCCACCGGCGCCTGGATCAGCGACGCCCACGGCAGCGCGCGCACCACCTCGCCCAGCACCCCCGGGAACACGTTCAGCGGCAGCAGCATGCCCGAGCAGAAGATCCCCGCCAGGAACGCCAGTTGCGCCACCCCCGCCCCGTCCAGCAGCCAGAACGCCGACAACGCCACCAGGAAACGGATCGCGAAACTCACCACCACCCCGAGCGCCACCGCGACCAGGAACGCCAGCCACGCCAGCGGATCGGCGGGCAGCGCCAAATCGAAGACGAACGCGCCGAACACCATCGGCACCACCCCCCGGCCCAGCAGGTGGAACAGCGCCCGCCCCGCGTCCGCGGCCAGCCACCACGCCTGAAGATCCACCGGCCGGTACAGGTCGATCGCGATGTCGCCGGTGCGGATCCGCTCGATCAGCTCGTCCTCGAAACCGCCGCCCATCACCGCGACCACCATCAGCATCGCCTGCCCCAGCCACACGTACGTCAGCGCCTGCGCCTGGTCGTACCCCCCGAGGTGCGGCCTCTCGTGCCACAGCGCCAGATACGTGTACGCCAGGATCAGCCCGAACACGGTGTTGGTGAACACGCCCGCCGCCGTCGCCGTCCGGTACGTCGCGTACCGGCGGAACCCGCTCACCGCGACGGCCGCGTACAACCGCGCTGTCCCCACGAGCCCAGCCCCCTTCGCCGCTCCGGGCCAAAGCGCACGAGCCTAGCCCGCAGGTGGCGCGGCTTGCCACGCATTTTTCCGTCGCGACACGTTGCGGGATCGGGGAACGGAACGCCCGGTGCGAGAGTCTTCAAGAGGGGACGCAGAAGACGTACGAGGTCGTACGGGTCAGTACGACGCGAAACAGGAGTCCGGCACCGAGATGAGCGACGAGCCGCAGCCGCAGGACAGCAACAAGGGCCGGGCGCCCGACGAGCCCGCGCAGGCTCCGTCGGACCCGGCGGCTTCGGCGGGCCCGGCGGGCAAGAAGAAGCGGCCCCGGCGCACCGGCTGGCGCCGGCTCGTCCCCACCTGGCGGATGGTGCTCGGCACCTTCGTCGGCCTGATCCTGCTCCTCGTCGGCCTCTTCGCGCTCGGCTACTACCTGGTCAAGATCCCGCCCGCGAACGCGGCCGCCGTCAAGCAGAGCAACGTGTACCTGTACGCGGACGGCAGCCAGCTCGCCCGCGACGGCGAGGTCAACCGCGAGAACGTGACCCTCGCCCAGATCGCCAAGGGCACCCAGCACGCGGTACTGGCCGCCGAGGACCGGGACTTCTACACCGAGTCGGCCGTCGACCCCAAGGCGATGGTCCGCGCCGGCTGGAACACCGTCACCGGCAAGGGCAGGCAGTCCGGCTCGACGATCACCCAGCAGTACGTGAAGAACTACTACCTGGGCCAGGAGCAGACCGTCTCCCGGAAGGTGAAGGAGTTCTTCATCTCCATCAAGCTCGACCGCGAGAAGAGCAAGGACGACATCCTCGAGGGCTACCTCAACACCAGCTACTTCGGCCGCAACGCCTACGGCATCCAGGCCGCCGCCCAGGCGTACTACGGCGTCGACGCCCAGGACCTCACCGTCGGGCAGGGCGCCTACCTCGCCGCGCTCCTGAACGCGCCCAGCGAGTACGACGTGATCGCCCACCCCGAGAACAAGTCCGCGGCCCTGGCCCGCTGGAACTACGTCCTCGACGGCATGGTCAAGAAGGACTGGCTCAGCCAGTCCGCCCGCGTCGACGTCACGTTCCCGGCGCCCAAGGAGGCCAAGGGCTCGGCCGGGATGTCCGGACAGCGCGGCTACCTCGTCCAGGCCGTACGCGACTACCTCACGAGCAACAAGATTATCGACGAGGACACCCTCGCCACCGGCGGCTACCGCATCACCACCACCATCCAGAAGAAGAAGCAGAACGCCTTCGTCAAGGCCGTCGACGACCAGGTCATGGACCGCCTCGACAAGAAGAACCGCAAGGTCGACACCTACGTCCGCGCGGGCGGCGTCTCCATCAACCCGCAGAACGGCAAGGTCGTCGCCATGTACGGCGGCATCGACTACACCAAGCAGTACGTCAACAACGCCACCCGCCGCGACTACCAGGTCGGCTCCACCTTCAAGCCGTTCGTCTTCACCTCCGCCGTTCAGAACGGCTCGACCACGCAGGACGGCCGCACGATCACCCCCAACACCGTCTACGACGGCACCGACAAGCGGCCCGTCCAGGGCTGGAGCGGCGGCTCCTACGCCCCCGAGAACGAGGACAACGTCTCCTACGGCCCCATCACCGTGCGCACCGCCACCGACAAGTCGGTCAACGCGGTGTACGCCCAGATGGCGGTCGACGTCGGCCCGGAGAAGGTCAAGGACACGGCCGTCGCCCTCGGCATCCCGGCGAGCACCCCCGACCTGAGCGCCACCCCGTCCATCGCCCTCGGCCCGGCCACCGCCAGCGTCCTGGACATGGCTCAGGCCTACGCGACCCTCGCCAACCACGGCAGGCACGGCACGTACACCCTCGTCGAGGACATCACCAAGGACGGCGCCGAGGACGTGCAGCTGCCCGGACGCGGCACCCGGCAGGCCGTCGACCGCGAGGCCGCCGACACCACCACGTCGGTCCTGCAGAGCGTCGTCGAGGGCGGCACCGCCACCGCAGCCCAGGCCGCGGGCCGCCCCGCCGCGGGCAAGACCGGCACCGCCGAGAACGACCAGGCCGCCTGGTTCGCCGGCTACACACCCGAGCTCGCCACCGTCGTCTCCGTGATGGGCCAGGACCCCGAGACCGGCGAGCACAAGCCGCTGTACGGCGCGCTCGGCCAGGCCCGCATCAACGGCGGCGGCTACCCGACGCAGATCTGGGCCCAGTACACGCGCACCGCCCTCGCGAGCAGCCCGGTCAAGGACTTCGACCTGGAGCTGGAGGTGGGCGCGGAGGAGCCCCAGTCGCCCTCCACCGGCCCCACCGGCCAGACCCCCGGCACCGGCGGCCAGGACACCGGCGGCACCACGGGCGCCTCCCCCACCACCGGCGGCACGGAGACCGGCGGCACCCCTGGCACGGGCGGCACGACCGGCGGCACCCCCACCACCGGCGGCACCGCCACCGACGGCGGGGCGACGGACGGCGGCACCACGGACGGCGGGGCGACCGACGGCGGCGGCACGGACACCGGAGGCACGACGGACGGCGGCACCACGGACACCGGCGGCTCGACGGACGGCGGAGACGCCGCGGGCACGGCCGCCGGACTGTTCAGCGAACCCACCACAAGACGCCCGTAGCGCCCCGGCGGCGGTGAAGGCGGCCTCAGTGACCCGAGGTCGCCTTCAGCCCCACCACGGCCACCAGCAGCAGACAGACGAAGAAGATCCGGGCCGCGGTCACCGGCTCCCCCAGCACCACCATGCCGAGCACCGCCGCACCAGCGGCCCCGATCCCCACCCACACGCCGTACGCCGTACCGATCGGCAGCGACCTGGCCGCGTACGACAGCAGCAGCATGCTCGCGACGATCCCCGCGCCGGTCAGGAGGCTCGGCACCAGCCGGGTGAAACCGTCCGTGTACTTCATCCCGACCGACCAGGCCACTTCGAGCAGACCGGCGACGAGTAGCAGGATCCAGGCCATGACAGGCACCTCCGTCAATGGGTCAACAGGGGGTGCGTCGTCTTTGCGGATCCCGGTACGGCGCGTCTCGTCGGGGTCCCACCAACGTAGCAAAGGAACGCCGAAGGGGCCGGTGACAACGGTCACCGGCCCCTTGCGGCACCTGCCTACAGATACAGCCCGGTCGAGTCCTCGGACCCCTCGAAGCGGTCCGCGGCCACCGCGTGCAGGTCCCGCTCGCGCATCAGCACGTAGGCGGTGCCCCGCACCTCGACCTCGGCACGGTCCTCGGGGTCGTAGAGGACCCGGTCGCCCGGCTCCACGGTCCGTACGTTCTGCCCCACCGCCACGACCTCCGCCCAGGCGAGGCGTCGGCCGACGGCCGCGGTCGCGGGGATCAGGATGCCGCCGCCCGAGCGGCGTTCGCCCTCCGCGGCGTCCTGCCGCACGAGCACGCGGTCGTGCAGCATCCGGATGGGCAGCTTGTCGTCGTGATGGGTCTTCTCGCTCACGCCCCGAACCTACCCGCCCCGGCCGCTTCCGTACGCCATCGGGTCAGCGCCTGCGACGCCGCGGGGTCAGCGTGAGCAGACCCACCAGCCCCACCGCGAGCAGCGCCACCGGCACGATGCGCTCCAGCCGGGGCGCACCCTCCTCCGTGACGAACTGCCCCCGCACGTCACCCACGACCCGGTTCACGCTGATGTAGGCACGGCCCAGCGTGTGGTCGATGTGGGAGACGGCCTTGGCCTTGGCGTCCCCGACGATGGTCTTGGGATGGACTCGCACACCGATCTCGTCCAGCGTCTCCGCGAGGACTTCCCGGCGGCGTTTGATGTCCGCCTCGATCTGCGCCGGAGTCCTGGTATCCGACGTTCTCGACGTATCCGACACCGCGCTGCCTCCGTGGTCGTTGCGACGTAACTCTGTTCTCCGGACTGTCTTTGGTCGACAGTCTGTCAGCTCACGGGCGATCGCACCCCACGGCACCCCCTGTCGGACGTGCGCGAGCCCATTAGGCTCGTTCCCCGAAACCCGCCCCTGCCACGTGAGGTACCGATGAGCGAGCGACTCCAGCCCGGCGACACCGCCCCCGCCTTCACCCTGCCGGACGCAGACGGCAACGAGGTCTCCCTTGCCGACCACAAGGGCCGCAAGGTCATCGTCTACTTCTACCCGGCGGCCCTCACCCCCGGCTGCACCAAGCAGGCCTGCGACTTCACCGACAACCTCGACGTGCTCGCTGGCGCCGGCTACGACGTCATCGGCGTCTCCCCCGACGCGCCGGAGAAGCTCGCCAAGTTCCGCGACAAGGAGAACCTGAGGGTCACGCTCGTCGGCGACCCCGACAAGACGGTCCTCCAGGCGTACGGCGCCTACGGCGAGAAGATGAACTACGGCAGGACCTACGTCGGCGTGATCCGCTCCACGGTGATCGTCGACGAGGACGGCAAGGTCGAGCGGGCGCTGTACAACGTCAAGGCGACCGGCCACGTGGCGAAGATCATCAAGGACCTCGGCATCTGAGATCCCGGGCGGCGGGCGGATTGCGGACGGGGTCCCGCACACCGGGACCTCCGTCCGCCGGCCCGCCCCGAGCCGCCGCCCACCGGCCCGTTCCATCCACCCGCGTGACGGTCCGACCATCACTTCGTTACTCCGTACGAGCCACGAACAGGTGGCCGGAACGGAGGGGAACGATGGGCACCAGCCCGTACACGAAAGCCCGCCTGGAGGAAGCGGCGACCGCGTCCCGGACACTGTCGGAGGCGCTGGTGAGGCTGGGGGTGGATCCGGGGAGTCCGACGCGCCGCTACCTCCAGGCGCGCATGAAGAAGCTCGGCGTGACCACTTCGCACTTCGAGCGGGAGGGCGTCCGGTGGACCAGAGAGGTCCTGGAAGCGGCGGTCGCGGCCTCGACGAACATGTGTGAAGTACTGCGCCGGCTCGGACTCGAGGTCGTGGGCGGACACCACACACACATCAGCCGCCGCATCAAGGCGTACGGCATCGACACCTCGCACTTCAGGGCTCCCTCACGGCGCGGGGAGGTCCGGCGCCCCCGCAGGTCGGACGCCTTGCTCGTCGAGCAGCCCGCCGGTCACGCCCGCCGCGTGCCAGGCCACCGTCTCAAGGAGGCGATGACGGACCTCGGGGTGCCGGAACGGTGCGCGCGCTGCGGAATCGAGCCGGTCTGGCGCGGGCGCCCGCTTCCCCTGGAGGTCGACCACGTCGACGGCAACTGGCGGAACAATCGCATCGGGAACCTGCAACTGCTGTGCCCCAACTGCCATTGCGTCACGGACAGTTACCGGGGGCGAAACAAGGGGCGCGCCCCGGGCGGAAACGCGTGAGCGGCGGTACGCGGTACACCCGCGAGCGATTGGTCCAGGCAGCCGGGCAGTGCTCGGACATCGACGAGGCCATCGCCTTCTTCGGTACGCGGCCCTACGGACAGCTGCGCCGGCACCTGTACAGGCGCTTCGAGCATTTCGGGATCGACGTCTCGCACTTCTCCGGCGTAGGCCGCTCCGAAGCCCTGGAGCTGCCGAGCGAGGAGGATGTGCGCCGGGCGGTCGGTGAGTCCGTCTCCGTCGCCGGGGCCCTCCGGTCGCTGAACCTCCCCGCCAATTCCAGGATGCGGGCGCTGCTCTCCCGGCTGATCACTGCGTACGCCATCGACGCCTCGCATTTCCTGGGGCAGGCGCACCAGCGAGGAAAAGCCGGCCCGACGGCCGTGAAACGGCCGGAGGAGGTGCTCGTCCGGCACGGCGGTGAGCGCCGGACGAGGACGTATCTCCTGCGCCGGGCACTTCGCGAGACCGGCGTGCCCGAGGAGTGTGCCGAGTGCGGTACAGGTCCACTCTGGCAGGGTGAGCCGATGACGCTGGAGATCGACCACGTCAACGGGGACTGGAGCGACGACCGGCGCGAGAACCTGCGGCTGCTTTGCCCCAACTGCCACGCGGTCACCGTCACGTGGTGCCGAGGGGGCAGACGGCGCTCGTGACGCCGTCCGCCCGCGGACTGCCGCCGGTCACCCGGGCCTCGGTACACTGAACCGTCACCGGTCGAGTGCCATGACCGGCTGTACGCGGCCGTGATGGAACTGGCAGTCATGCTGGGTTTAGGTCCCAGTGGGTTCACACCCGTGTGGGTTCGAGTCCCACCGGCCGCACCACCGGGAAGCCGTGGTCTCCGCCCTCGAACAGGCGGCGGCCACGGCTTCTCCGTCTCTCTCAGCCCAGCAGTTCCCGTACCACCGGGGCCAGGGCACGGAACGCCTGGCCCCGGTGGCTGATCGCGTTCTTCTCGTCGGGGGTGAGTTCCGCGCAGGTGCGGGTCTCGCCGTGGGGCTGGAGGATCGGGTCGTAGCCGAACCCGTTCGTGCCGGAGGGGGCGTGGCGGAGGGTGCCGGTGAGCCGGCCCTCGACGACGCGTTCGGTGCCGTCGGGGAGGGCGAGGGCCGCCGCGCAGGCGAAGTGGGCGCCCCGGTACGGGTCGGCGATGTCGCCGAGCTGGGCGAGCAGGAGCTCCAGGTTGGCCGCGTCGTCGCCGTGGCGGCCGGCCCAGCGGGCGGAGAAGATGCCGGGGGCGCCGCCGAGGACGTCGACGCAGAGGCCGGAGTCGTCGGCGACGGCGGGCAGTCCGGTGGCCTGTGCGAGGGCGTGCGCCTTGAGCAGGGCGTTCTCGGCGAAGGTGACGCCGGTTTCCTTGACGTCGGGGATGTCGGGGTAGGCGTCCGCGCCGACGAGGTCGTGGGGCAGTCCTGCGTCGGCGAGGATCGCCCTCAGCTCGGTGATCTTTCCGGCGTTGCGGGTGGCGAGGATCAGGCGGGTCATGCGCACCAGTATCCAGGGGTGGGCGTGGCCCGTGGTCCGGTACCTGTGGGCGGGGTGCCGGCGGTTACGGCGTGCAGACCTTGGTGAGTTCGCCGGCGGCGTCGGTGACGGGGCTGATGTCGGGGGTCTCGTCGCCGTTCTTGATGGCGGTGCGGACGTTGTCGACGGCGTCGCCGAGGTCGTCGACGGCCTTGTTGACGTCGGTGTTGTCGGTCTTGTCGCCGATCTTGTCGAGGTTCCGCTCGATGGACCGGAGGGATTCGTCGGTCTGTGTGGGGTCGTCGGCGGCGTTCTCGACGGCTTGCTGGAGGTCGGTGACGCTGTCGGCTATGGCGTCGGCGGTCTGGACGCAGTCCAGGGCCTTGTTGACGGCGTCGCAGCCGACGGCCGCCGGCAGGGCGACGAGTGCGGTGACGATGGCGATTACCGCGGTGCGGCGGCGGTGGCGCGAGGCCATGGAACGGTCCCTCCCCGTGGGCAAGATGTGGTCGCGGGCGCACGGCTGGACCGTGCGCCCGTATCCCTTAGAACGCGAACGGCTAGCGCGTGGTTGCCTCGAGGGCGGCTCGCTGGGCGGCGGCGAGTTCGTCGCAGCCCGCGACGGCGAGGTCGAGAAGGGCGTTGAGTTCCTTGCGGTCGAAGGGTTCGGCCTCGGCGGTGCCCTGGATCTCGACGAAGCGGCCGTCGCCGGTGCAGACGACGTTCATGTCGGTGTCGGCCTTGACGTCCTCCTCGTAGCGGAGGTCGAGGAGGGGGACGCCGCCGACGATGCCGACGGAGACGGCGGAGACGGTGCCGGTGAGGGGCTGGCGGCCGGCCTTGACGAGCTTCTTGCCCTGGGCCCAGGTGACGGCGTCGGCGAGGGCGACGTAGGCGCCGGTGATGGCGGCGGTGCGGGTGCCGCCGTCGGCCTGGAGGACGTCGCAGTCGAGGACGATGGTGTTCTCGCCGAGGGCCTTGTAGTCGATGACGGCGCGCAGGGAGCGGCCGATGAGGCGGCTGATCTCGTGGGTGCGGCCGCCGATGCGGCCGCGGACGGATTCGCGGTCGCCGCGGGTGTTGGTGGAGCGGGGGAGCATGGAGTACTCGGCGGTGACCCAGCCTTCGCCGCTGCCTTTGCGCCAGCGCGGGACGCCTTCGGTGACGGTGGCGGTGCAGAAGACCTTGGTGTCGCCGAAGGAGACGAGGACGGAGCCTTCGGCGTGCTTGCTCCAGCCGCGCTCGATGGTGATGGGGCGGAGCTGTTCGGGCGTGCGGCCGTCGATTCGAGACATGGCGACGAGCCTAGCCGTACATGCGTGAGGGGCCGCTCCGGGTGCGGGGAGCGGCCCTTCGGAGTGGGCCCGGGTGGGCCCTGCGGGGCCCGGTGTGGGTGGGCCCGGTGGGTTCAGGTGGTCACATCATGTCTTCGATGTCGGCGGCGATGGGGTCGGCGTCGGTGCCGATGACGACCTGGATGGCGGTGCCCATCTTGACGACGCCGTGGGCGCCGGCGGCCTTGAGGGCGGCTTCGTCGACCTTGCTCGGGTCGATGACTTCGGTGCGGAGGCGGGTGATGCAGCCCTCGACCTCTTCGATGTTCTCGATGCCGCCGAGCCCGGCAACGATCTTCTCAGCCTTGCTGGCCATGTGCTTCTCCCTGATCCGAACCGCTTTTGTCGCAGTAACCCACAGTTGGCCCATCTTCGCGAGCGGTCGTGCGGTGTGTACCGAATGATGTCGATCACGACAGCCCGATCGCTCGCAACTGGTCTACACCAGTTTTCAACGGCCGCCAAACCCGGTCCTGTTCCCGGAGGACGTCCATGAGTGCCGACAGCGCCGTCTCACCCGCGCGCGCCCGCTGGAACACCGCGTTCCAGGGGCTGCAGAAGATGGGCCGCAGCCTCCAGCTGCCCATCGCCGTGCTGCCCGCGGCGGGCATCCTCAACCGGCTGGGGCAGCCGGACGTGTTCGGTGCGGACGGGCTCGGCTGGGACAACGTCTCGAAGGTGATGGGCGCGGCGGGCGGCGCGCTGCTGGACGGTCAGCTCGGGTTGCCGATGCTGTTCTGCGTGGGCGTGGCCATCGGGATGGCGAAGAAGGCGGACGGTTCCACGGCGCTGGCGGCGGTGGTGGGCTTTCTCGTCTACTACAGCGTGTTGCGCGCGTTTCCGGAGGACTGTCCGTCGGGCAGCATCGCGATCAAGCTGGGCTGCCAGGCGGAGGACAACTCCGTGGTGGAGTTCACGTACCAGAATCCCGGGGTGTTCGGCGGCATCGTGATCGGGTTGCTGTCGGCGTACTTCTGGCAGCGCTTCCACCGGACGAAGCTGGTGGACTGGCTCGGGTTCTTCAACGGCCGCCGGCTGGTGCCGATCATCATGGCGTTCGTGGCGATCGCGTTCGCCTCGCTGTGCCTGTGGGTGTGGCCGCCGATCGGTGACGGGCTGGAGAACTTCAGCGACTGGCTGGTGGGTCTGGGGGCGTGGGGCGCCGGTGTCTTCGGTGTGGCGAACCGCGCGCTGCTGGTGATCGGGCTGCACCAGTTCCTGAACGTGCCCATCTGGTTCCAGTTCGGCAGCTTCACCAAGCCGGACGGGACGGTGGTGCACGGCGACATCAACATGTTCCTGGCGGGCGACCCGGACGCGGGACAGTTCACGACGGGGTTCTTCCCGATCATGATGTTCGCGCTGCCGGCCGCGTGCCTGGCCATGACTCACTGCGCGAAGCCCCATCGCCGCAAGGAGATCGGCGGTCTGATGCTGTCGGTGGCGCTGACGTCGTTCGTCACCGGCATCACGGAGCCGATCGAGTACTCGTTCCTGTTCATCGCACCGCTGCTGTACGTGGTCCACGCGCTGCTGACCGGTGTCTCGATGGCCGTGACCTGGGGGCTCGGCGTGCACGACGGCTTCAGTTTCTCGGCGGGCCTGATCGACTACGTCATCAACTGGAACCTGGCGACCAAGCCGTGGGCGATCATCCCGATCGGGCTGTGCTTCGCCGCCGTGTACTACGCGATCTTCCGGTTCGCGATCACGAAGTTCGACCTGAAGACTCCGGGGCGCGAGCCCGAGGAGGAGGTCGAGGACACGACGAAGGCGTAGCGCGCCTGCGGGGTCTGCGCCCCGCCGCCGCCCGAAGGGCCCCCGGACCTGCCTGGTCCGGGGGCCCTTCGGCGTGATCCGGGGCCCCTTCGGCATGAATGGAACCGGTTCCTCCGCTATGGCCCAGGCCACAAAATACGCGGGTTCCTTATCCAGCCTTCACCGTGCTACAACAGGTCTACACCACTGAGTGGTGTAGACCACGCGGTCGCTGCCTACTCCGTTTTCGCCCTTCCCGTCCCCCGGCAGCGCCCAGCACATGGAGGAACTATGAGCACCGCCACCGCATCGGCGGCCCCCGCAAAGAAGCGGGGATCCGGCCTGTTCCAGGGCCTGCAGAAGGTCGGCCGCAGCCTGCAGCTGCCGATCGCCGTGCTGCCGGCGGCGGGCATCCTGCTCCGCCTCGGCCAGCCGGACGTATTCGGCAAGGACGGCCTCGGCTGGGACAAGGTCGCTTCCGTCTTCGCCACCGCCGGCGACGCGGTGTTCAGTAACCTGCCGCTGCTGTTCTGCGTAGGTATCGCGATCGGCTTCGCGAAGAAGGCCGACGGTTCCACCGCGCTGGCCGCGCTGGTCGGTTTCCTGGTCTACAAGAACGTACTGACCGCGTTCCCGATCACCGACGCCAAGGTCACCAAGGGGGCGGACATCGCCGCCACCTACAACGACCCCAAGGTCCTCGGCGGCATCGTCATGGGTCTGATAGCCGCCGTCACCTGGCAGCGCTTCCACCGTACGAAGCTGCCCGACTGGCTCGGCTTCTTCAACGGCCGCCGGCTGGTCCCGATCCTGATGGCCTTCATCGGCACCGCGGTCGGCGTCTTCTTCGGCCTGGTCTGGGAGCCCGTCGGTGACGTGATCACCAACTTCGGCGAGTGGATGACCGGCCTCGGTGCCGTCGGCGCCGGCATCTTCGGCGCCATCAACCGCGCCCTGCTCCCGGTCGGCATGCACCAGTTCGTCAACACCGTCGCCTGGCAGGAGATCGGCTCCTACAAGGACGCCACCGGTGCCGTCTGGCACGGCGACCTGCCGCGCTTCTTCCACGGCGACCCCACCGCCGGACAGTTCATGACCGGCTTCTTCCCCATCATGATGTTCGCCCTGCCCGCGGCGGCCCTGGCGATCACGCACACCGCGCGGCCCGAGCGCCGCAAGGCTGTCGGCGGCATGATGATGTCGCTCGCGCTGACCTCGTTCGTCACCGGCATCACCGAGCCGATCGAGTTCGCGTTCATGTTCATCGCGCCACTGCTGTACGTGATCCACGCGGTCCTCACCGCGATCTCACTGGCCGTCACCTGGGCGTTGGGCGTGCACCACGGCTTCAGCTTCTCGGCCGGTGCCATCGACTACTTCCTGAACTGGAACCTGGCGACCAAGCCATGGATGATCATCCCGATCGGACTGGTCTTCGCCGCGATCTACTACGTGGTCTTCCGCTTCGCGATCGTCAGGTTCAACCTGACCACCCCGGGCCGCGAGCCCGAGGAGGAGGTCGAGGACCTCACCAAGGCGTGAGCCCTCGCACGGCATGACGAAGGCCCCCGGAGTCCGCTCCGGGGGCCTTTTCGTGTGTACGGGGGCTACACCTCGTACGACCTGCGCGGTACCGCCAGTTCCACCGGGCCCTCGTACGCCGCCCGGGCGTCGGTCAGGTTGATCTGGGGGTCCGTCCACGGGGGGATGTGGGTGAGGACCAGCCGGCGCGCGCCCGCGCGGGTGGCCGTCTCGCCCGCCTCGCGACCGTTGAGGTGCAGGTCGGGGATGTTCTCCTTGCCGTGGGTGAACGCCGCCTCGCACAGGAACAGGTCGGTGTCGCGGGCGAGTTGGTCGAGGGTCTCGCTCACCCCGGTGTCCCCGGAGTAGGTCAGCGAGCGGCCCCCGTGCTCGACGCGGATGCCGTACGCCTCCACGGGGTGGCGGACCTTCTCCGTGTGCACGGTGAAGGGGCCGACCTCGAAGGTGCCCGGCTTGACCGTGTGGAAGTCGAAGACCTCGCTCATCGAGGAGGCGGAGGGCGTGTCCGCGTACGCGGTGGTCAGCCGCTGCTCCGTGCCCTCGGGCCCGTAGACGGGGATGGGGTCGCAGCGTCCGCCGTCGTGGCGGTAGTAGCGGGCGACGAAGTACGCGCACATGTCGATGCAGTGGTCGGCGTGCAGGTGACTGAGGAAGATCGCGTCGAGGTCGTAGAGACCGCAGTGGCGCTGCAGCTCGCCCAGGGCACCGTTGCCCATGTCGAGGAGCAGCCGGAAGCCGTCGGCCTCGACGAGGTAGCTCGAGCAGGCCGATTCCGCGGACGGGAACGACCCCGAGCAGCCGACGACGGTGAGCTTCATGAGAGCTGGAACCTCCGCGCTGGCGGGAAATGCAAAGGCAGAAACGAAACGGGAACGGGGGTCGTGCGGTCCGTCGAGCGTAAGGCGCAAAAGGTCCCGTCGCTCCTCCGCCAGGGGCCGTTGTGGGCGAACTCACCTGTGCTGTCACCGGTTCGGATGGACGCGGGAGGGACGGGCGCCCGGGCGGGGCGGCGGCCGGGGGTGCGCACCGGTACCTTCTACCGTATGGACACGTCCTGGTGGCTCGCTCTGGTGGCCGTCGTGCTGCTCGCGCTCGTCGCGACGCTGGTCGACGGCTGGGGGCGCCGGGGGCGCGGGCCGTCGGGGCGTACGCGTCCGCCGGGGCGGCCGTCCGGGCCGCGCGGGAAGGTGCCGGGGCCGCGGCCGGCGGAGATCTGGTGGGCGAACGTCCCCTACGAGGACGGGCCCGGCGCGAAGGACCGGCCGTGTCTGGTGCTGTCCGTGCGGGGCCGGCGGGCGAGGGTCGCGAAGATCACCAGCAAGTACCACGACGAGCGGGCCGGGGTGATCCCGCTGCCGCCGGGGTCCGTGGGCGACGCGCACGGCAGGCCCAGTTTCCTGGAGACGGACGAGCTGCGGGACGTGCCGGTCGGGGACTTCCGGCGCCGGGTGGGGGTCGTGGATCCCGTGCTGTGGGACCAGGTGCGCCACCTGTCGCGCTGAGCGCCGCCGTCCCGCGTGCGCCGCGCGCCGCGGACGCCGGACGGATCGGCCGGGACGAACCGTCCGTCACGGCCGACCTGATCCAGACGACGGACCCTAGGCCCAGAGCTGGCCGTGGAGGGTCTCGATGGCCTCTTCGGTGGTGGCGGCGGTGTAGACGCCGGTCGAGAGGTACTTCCAGCCGCCGTCGGCCACGACGAAGACGATGTCGGCGGACTCCCCCGCCGCCAGCGCCTTCCTGCCGACGCCGATCGCGGCGTGCAGGGCCGCGCCGGTGGAGACGCCGGCGAAGATGCCCTCCTGCTGGAGCAGCTCGCGCGTGCGGGTGACGGCGTCCGCGGAGCCCACGGAGAAGCGGGTGGTGAGGACGGAGGCGTCGTACAGCTCGGGGACGAATCCCTCGTCGAGGTTGCGCAGGCCGTAGACGAGGTCGTCGTAGCGCGGCTCGGCGGCGACGATCCTGACGTCGGGCTTGTGCTCGCGCAGGAACCGGCCGACGCCCATGAGGGTGCCGGTGGTGCCGAGCCCGGCGACGAAGTGGGTGACGGAGGGGAGGTCGGCGAGGATCTCCGGGCCGGTCGTGGCGTAGTGGGCGCCCGCGTTGTCGGGGTTGCCGTACTGGTAGAGCATCACCCAGTCGGGGTGCTCGGCGGAGAGCTCCTTGGCGACGCGTACGGCCGTGTTGGAGCCGCCGGCCGCCGGGGAGGCGATGATCTCGGCGCCCCACATGGCGAGCAGGTCGCGGCGCTCCCGCGAGGTGTTCTCGGGCATGACGCAGACGATGCGGTAGCCCTTGAGCTTGGCCGCCATGGCCAGCGAGATGCCGGTGTTGCCGGAGGTCGGCTCCAGGATGGTGCAGCCGGGGGTGAGGCGGCCGTCCTTCTCCGCCTGCTCGATCATGTGCAGGGCGGGGCGGTCCTTGACGGAGCCGGTGGGGTTGCGGTCCTCCAGCTTGGCCCAGATACGCACGTCCTCGGACGGCGACAGCCGCGGCAGGCGCACCAGGGGGGTGTTGCCCACCGCGGCCAGCGGGGAGTCGTAGCGCATACCGATCAGGCCATGCCGCCGGCCACGGCCGGCAGGATCGTGACGTTGTCGCCGTCGGTGAGCTTGGTGTTGATGCCGTCGAGGAAGCGGACGTCCTCGTCGTTGAGGTAGACGTTGACGAAGCGCCGCAGTTCGCCGCCGTCCACGATGCGGGCCTGGATGCCCGTGTGGCGGGTCTCGAGGTCGGCGAAGAGCTCGGCGAGGGTGTCCCCGCCGCCCTCGACGGCCTTCTGGCCGTCGGTGTAGGTGCGGAGGATGGTGGGGATGCGGACCTCGATGGCCATGATTGCGGGCTCCTGTCGGGAGGGAAGTCGGGTCGGTGGGCGCGCGGCGGCGCTGCGTGCGAGCGGGACGCGGTGCGGGACGCCGCGGCTTCACGGCCGTGCGGCGGCAGGGGTCAGCGCGGACAGAGGGCGCTGTTGAGCCTGCACAGGTCGACGTGCAGCCGCGCCACGAGCAGCATGCCCGGCGTCTTCTCGCTCACGTCGTGGGAAACCATGGGCTCATCGTATCGATTCCCGGTCGGGGTCCCGGAGTGTGATCTCAGATGGTGGATGAATTCTGACCGAAATGCGGGATCAGTAGCTCTCCACGACGGTGACCTCCTCCTCCGTGACCTCGCCCTCGACGATCCGGTACGAGCGGAACTGGAAGGGGCCGGCCTCGTCGGCGTCCGCGGTGGAGACCAGGACGTAGTGCGCGCCGGGCTCGTTCGCGTAGGAGATGTCGGTGCGGGAGGGGTAGGCCTCGGTGGCCGTGTGCGAGTGGTAGATGACGACCGGTTCCTCGTCGCGGTCGTCCATCTCGCGGTACAGCTTCAGCAGGTCGCCCGAGTCGAACTCGTAGAAGGTGGGCGAGCGGGCCGCGTTGAGCATCGGGATGAACCGCTCGGGGCGGTCCGTGCCGGCCGGGCCCGCGACGACGCCGCAGGCCTCGTCGGGGTGGTCCTGCCGCGCGTGCGCGACGATCTGGTCGAAGAGCGCCTGGGTGATGGTCAGCATGCTGGTCAGGATAAGCAGAAGGGCCGCCCCGTACCGAAGAGTGGTACGGGACGGCCCGGATGCCGGACGCGGGGTCCGGGGAAGGCCGGCGGTCAGCGCTTGGCGAAGGCGGCGGCCTGCGGGTCGCGGCTCTTGAGCACCAGGTAGGAGACGCCCAGGACGAGGGCCCACAGCGGGGCGCAGTAGAGCGAGATGCGGGCGTCCTTGTCGATGCCCATCATCACGATCACCATGCCGATGAAGGCGAGGGAGAGGGCGCTGGCCCAGATGCCGCCGGGTGCCCGGAACTCGGAGACCGGGAGTTCGCCGCGGTCGGACTTCAGGCGGTAGCGGATCTGGCAGACCAGGATGATGATCCAGGCCCACATGCCGGAGATGGTGGCGAAGGAGACGACGTAGTTGAACGCCTCGCCGGGCCACTGGTAGTTGATCCAGACGCCCACCAGCATCATCGCGGCGGAGAACGAGGTGCCGATCAGGGGCAGGCCGTTCTTGGTGAGCCGGGTGAAGAAGCGGGGGCC
This sequence comes from Streptomyces sp. NPDC028308, assembly GCF_055565855.1. Taxonomy (NCBI): domain Bacteria; kingdom Bacillati; phylum Actinomycetota; class Actinomycetes; order Kitasatosporales; family Streptomycetaceae; genus Streptomyces; species Streptomyces sp. NPDC028308. Next base: position 155,087 of record NZ_JBVHTO010000001.1, on the reverse strand, counting down.
CTGGCCGTTGAGCGCGAGGTCGCGCAGCATGCGGCCGGTGGAGTACATGCCGGAGTTGCAGGAGGACAGGGCGGCCGTCAGGACGACGAAGTTGACGATGGCGGCGCCGACGCCGAGGCCCATCTTCTCGAAGGCGGCGACGAACGGGGAGACGCCCGGCTGGAAGTGCGTCCACGGCACGACCGAGAGGATCATGATCAGGGCGCCGACGTAGAAGACGGCGATGCGCCACGGCACGGTGTTGATGGCCTTGGGCAGAACGGTCTTCGGGTCCTTGGACTCGCCCGCGGTGACGCCGACGAGCTCGACCGCGAGGAACGCGAACATGACCATCTGGAGGGTCATCAGGGTGTTGCCGACGCCGTGCGGGAAGAAGCCGCCGTCGCTCCACAGGTGGCTGACGGAGGCGGTGTCGCCGGCGTCGGAGAAGCCGAGGGTGAGGATGCCGGCGCAGATCAGGATCATGCCGACGATGGCGGTGACCTTGACCATGGAGAACCAGAACTCCAGCTCGCCGAAGAGCTTCACGGAGATCAGGTTCGCGGCGTACAGGATGATCGTGAAGACCAGTGCCGTGACCCACTGCGGCACGCTGTCGTGGGTCCAGTACTTCATGTACTGGGCGGCGGCGGTGACCTCGGTCATGCCGGTGATGACCCAGAACAGCCAGTAGGTCCAGCCGGTCACGAAGCCCGCGAAGGGGCCGATGAACTCGCGCGCGTACTCCGAGAAGGAGCCGGACACGGGCCGGTACATGAGCAGCTCGCCGAGGGCGCGCATGATGAAGAAGATGACCACGCCCGCGATGGCGTAGGCGAGGATCAGGCTGGGGCCCGCCTTCGAGATGCCCTTGCCCGCGCCGAGGAACAGGCCGGTGCCGATGGCGCCGCCGATCGCGATCATCTGGATCTGGCGGGCGCCGAGCCCGCGCTGGTAGCCCTCGCCGTCCTCGGCTGCCGCGCTCTGCACGGCCTCACTGCCGTCGTAATTCTTGTCGACCTGCGATGAGGTCATGTTCGGTGCGCCTTTCTCCATGCCGACCCGAGCCGTCTGCGTGGCCTCGGATCGGGTCCCGATCCCCCCGGATGTGATGGAGCTGTGCCTGGCCGGCGATCCGCCGGCTCGGTGGCGCACCCGGCGGGACATGGGTGTCGTCCCGTCGGGCGGTCGTGAAGATTTATCACGGCCGCAACAGTGATCGGCGGAGGCGTTCGTGGCGCAGACCACAGGGAGAACCGGACAAAAGTCGAGCCGCGCCCCATAGGACGCGGCCTCGGTGACACGATCGTTATCCGGATTTGAGCGTCCGCTGAGCGAACACAGGAGGGGGAGTTTGTCGCGACAGGTCAGGGCATAAGGGTTTCCACCAGGGTCTCCTGGAGTCCGCCGAGCCACAGGTACGCCAGCACCATCGGCTTGCGGGGGTCCTCGTCCGGGAGGCGGTAGAGGAGTTCGGTGTCCTCCTCGTCGACGACGTCGAGCCGGGCGCCGATCGCCAGCCGCAGGTCGTTGAGGGCCCGCAGCCACTGCTCGGACTGCGCGGGGGACAGTTCGAGGACCGCGCCGCCGTCCCCGGCCGGGGTGAGCGCGTCCAGGGAGCGGATCACGGTGAGCGCGTTGTCGCGCTTGCCGGCGCGCAGGTCGTTCTCGGTGAAGCGGCGGAACTCGGAGGAGTGGGCGCGCTGCTCCTCGGCCTCCTCGGGCGAACGGGCCTCGACGCCGGGGCCGCTGTACGCGTCAGGGAAGAGGCGTTGCAGCACGGGGTCGGACGGCGGCTCGCTGGGGCCCTCGGCGAACAGCTCGGCGAGCGGGTCGTCGGGCGCGTTCTCGGCGGGGCCGGGGCCGATCAGCTCCAGGAGCTGCACGGCGAGGGAGCGGATGATGGAGATCTCGACCTCGTCGAGCGCGACGGCGGCGCCGCCGCCGGGGAGCGGTTCGAAGTGTCCTGGCATCAGGTTGCGTCGCTACTTCCAGTGCTGCGCGTCGCGCTCGGCCGGTTCGGTCCTGCGGTGCCGCGCTGCGGCCGGTGCGGTCGTCTCCGGTGCTGCGGTCGCTTCCGGTCCTGCGGTCATGTGCGGTCCCGCGGTCACTTGCGGTCCTGCTGGAGGGTGGCCCACAGACCGTAGCCGTGCATGGCCTGCACGTCGCGTTCCATCTCCTCGCGCGTGCCACTGGAGACGACCGCCCGGCCCTTGTGGTGGACGTCGAGCATGAGCTTGTGGGCCTTGTCCTTGGAGTAGCCGAAGTACATCTGGAAGACGTACGACACGTAGCTCATGAGGTTCACGGGGTCGTTGTGGACGATCGTGACCCAGGGGACGTCGGGCTCGGGTACGGCGAAGACCTCCTCCGCCGACTCGGTCTTCTCGATCTCTAGAGGTGCGGGAGCCGTCACACCGCCCATGCTGCCACTTGAGGGGGGTGCCCGGCCAAACGAGACCCACAAATCGTCAGAGTGACGAGATGGGAGTACGATCCCTCGTCATGAACACAGCGGACCTTGGGCTGCCAGAAGAAGGGCGTGGAGCGCTTCCTCAGGAGGGCGGCGGCGGGCGACGGGTGGGCGTTCCCTCCACGGCGCTCTTCACGGACCAGTACGAGCTGACGATGCTGCGGGCCGCCCTGGCCGGGGGGACCGCCGAGCGGCGCTCCGTCTTCGAGGTCTTCACCCGGCGGCTGCCGGACGGGCGCCGGTACGGCGTGGTGGCGGGTACCGGCCGGGTCCTCGACGCCGTCGAGAACTTCCGCTTCGACGCGGACGTGCTGGGCTTCCTGCGGCAGAACGGGATCGTCGACGAGCCGACCCTGGAGTGGCTCGCCTCGTACCGCTTCGGCGGGGACATCTGGGGCTACCCCGAGGGCGAGGTGTACTTCCCCGGCTCGCCGATCCTGCGGGTGGAGGGCACGTTCGCGGAGTGCGTGCTCCTGGAGACGGTGATCCTGTCGATCCTCAACCACGACTCGGCGATCGCCGCGGCCGCCTCCCGGATGTCCTCCGCCGCGGGCGACCGGCCGCTGATCGAGATGGGCGCCCGCCGCACCCACGAGCTGGCCGCGGTCGCCGCCGCGCGCGCCGCGTACGTCGGCGGTTTCGCGACCACCTCCGACCTGGCCGCGGGCTACCGCTACGGCATCCCCACGGTGGGGACGAGCGCGCACGCCTTCACCCTGCTGCACGACCGGGAGCGGGACGCCTTCCAGGCCCAGGTGACCTCGCTGGGCCGGGGCACCACGCTGCTCGTGGACACCTACGACGTGGACGAGGCCGTCCGTACGGCCGTGGAGGTCGCCGGTCCCGAGCTGGGTGCCGTGCGCATCGACTCCGGCGACCTGCTGCTGGTCGCGCACCGGGTGCGCCAGCAGCTGGACGAGCTGGGCGCCGCCAAGACGAAGATCGTCGTCACCTCGGACCTCGACGAGTACGCGATCGCCTCGCTGGCGGCGGCGCCCGTGGACGCGTACGGGGTCGGCACCCAGCTGGTGACGGGTTCCGGCCACCCGACGTCCTCGATGGTCTACAAGCTGGTCGCCCGCGCCGAGTCCTCGGACCCGGACGCTCCGCTGGTGCCGGTGGCGAAGAAGTCGACGGGTGGCAAGACGTCCGTGGGCGGACGCAAGTGGGCCGCCCGGCGCCTGGACAAGTACGGCGTCGCGGAGGCCGAGGTGATCGGCACCGGTCCCGTGCCCGCCGCACTGGCCGACCGCCAACTGCTCGTCGAGCTGGTCAGGGACGGCCGAGTGCTGGCCCGCGAGCCCCTGGACGTCGTCCGCAGCCGGCACGCGGCCGCCCGGGCGAACCTGCCGCTGTCGGCGACCCAGCTCTCGCGCGGCGAGCCGGTCATCCCGACCGAATACGTCTGAGGGACGGCCGCGGGACGCCGCACGGTCGGCGTCCCGCCCGCTCCCGGCGGTCCGTTCACGCATGAACGACCGGTGAGCGGGAATGCAACGGCAGCGTCCCCCGTACGACGCAGCAGCCGAATGCCCCCTCCCGCAGTGCACGCGAAGTCTCTAGGCTCGGAACGACAACCTGCGCCCGCACGACCGTCCACGGCACCCGCGCCGCCCTCGGGCCGGGGTCCGGGACCGTCCCGCGGGTGACGCAGTACGGCCGGGCCCCCACCCCACCACCGCCCTCCTGCCGACCCGAAGGACACCGACCATGCGCCGCGCCTTGATCGTCGTTGACGTGCAGAACGACTTCTGCGAGGGAGGCAGTCTGGCGGTCGCCGGGGGCTCGGACGTGGCCGCCGCCATCACCGAGCTGATCGGCCAGGCGCCCGCCGGTTACCGCCATGTCGTCGCCACCCGCGACCTGCACATCGCCCCCGGCGGCCACTTCGCCGACAACCCCGACTTCGTCCACTCCTGGCCCGCGCACTGCGTGGCCGGCACCGAGGGCGTGGGCTTCCATCCGAACTTCGCCCCGGCCGTCGCCTCCGGCGCCATCGACGCCGTCTTCGACAAGGGCGCCTACGCGGCCGCCTACAGCGGCTTCGAGGGCGCCGACGAGAACGGCGTGCCGCTGGGCGACTGGCTCAAGGCCCGGGAGATCGACGAGGTGGACGTGGTCGGCATCGCGACCGACCACTGCGTGCGGGCGACCGCGCTGGACGCGGTCCGGCAGGGCTTCCGCACGCAGGTGCTGCTCGACCTGACGGCCGGGGTGGCCGAGCAGAGCACGCAGCGGGCGCTGGAGGAGCTGCGGGAGGCGGGCGTGGACCTCTCCGGCAAGCCGGTGGTCTGACGCCCGCCCGCTTTCGCCGCGGCGGTCAGGCCGGGGTGACCGGCCGGCGGATCAGGGTCCGTATCGGGTGCCAGAGCTCCTGGGCGAGCTCGGGGCCATGGAGGTCGCTGCCGGGGGCCGTACGCCAGACGAGGCCGTCGGGGTGGTGCAGGACGGCGGTGATCTCGTCCGGGGTGGGCGGCGCCGCGTTGCCGCGGAGGTAGACCGCGCGCATGCCCAGGTTGCGCAGCCGGGTCAGCGCCCGGGCGCGGTTCTGGGCCAGCACGAGGAAGCGCACCGATCCGCGGCCGGGCCCCGCCGGACTGGGCAGGTTCAGCGCCACCACCACGCTGCCGTTCGGCAGCTTGCAGAAACCCCCTGCGGCCATGCGGTCACACCCCCGTGAGATTCGGTGTCAATAAGGAAGTCACAGGACGCACCTAAACACGATCGGCCGCAACCCGCCAGAGGGTTGCGGCCGATCATGTTCTGACCTGCAAAGATGCCGATCAGTTGGTCGAGGGACCCACCTGGAGCGAGATCGTCGAGCCGTCCTTGGGCTCCTTCACGATCTTGATCTTGGTGTTGGTGTCAGTGACCTTGACGCTGTTGAACGGGTTCGCCGGGTCGAAGTACGAGCCCTTGCGGTCGTCGAAGACGGAGACGCCCTTCTGCGACTTGATCTTCAGCGCGACGTCGGCGTTGTGAAGCGTGAACGCGTCGGTCGGGTAGGTGCTGAAGGTGGCGTCGAAGGCCTGGATCTTGTTGCGGAGCAGCGAGCCGTCGGCCCACTTCAGCGCCTTGGAGTGCGCGTCCACCGGCAGGATCAGACCCTCGCCCGGGTGCTCGCTGGTGTTGTCGTCCGCCTGCGAGGTGTCCCACTTCCAGATCAGCAGGCCGTTCTGGTACGGGTAGTGCTCGACCCAGTCCGGACGCGTCGTCGAGAAGCCGAAGTTGTACGGGCCGACCTTGAGGGTCTTGTCGTACGAGACGTACTGGCGGTTCTCGGCGAGGTAGTACTGCGCGTAGTCCTTGGTGAAGGACGCGCCGATGCGGGAGAAGCCGTTGGCCGTCCATGCGGCGTCGGCCGTCTCGGCGTTGTCCGAGAAGAGCGCGGTGCCGTCGGCGGTCACGGTGATCTCGTCGGCCGCGAAGCCCTTCAGCGCCTTGCCGCCGTCGGACGAGTAGCGGAAGCGCAGGTCGATCTTCTTGCCCGCGTAGGCGTCGAGCGGGAACGACAGCTTCTTGTACGCGGCCGTGGTGCCGGTCAGGGCGGGCTTGTCGCTGCCGTCGCGCGGGATGGCCGCGCCGTCCGCCGTGCCGTCCAGGGCGGTCCAGTTGGCGCCGCCGTCGGTGGACACCTCGGTGTAGAGGAAGTCGTACTCCTCCTCGATGTCCCACCAGCCGTCGAGGGTCAGCGCGGCCTTCGACCTGCCGGTCAGGTCGACCGAACGGGTCAGCGTGTTCTTGAGGTTGTCACCGCTGCCGCTCCACCACTGGGTGGCGCCCTGGGCCGGCGTGACGACCTGGGTGGTGACCTTCTTCTTGGGCAGCGTGACCACGAGGGCCTGCTTGTTCTTGGTGTTGTACTCCGCGACGCCCAGCTTGTGCTTGGACTTCTTGCCGGCCTCGGCGGTGCCGTAGTTCAGCCAGCCGAGCTGCAGCTTGTCCCAGGCGTTCATGTCGCCGGGCAGGTCGCCGATGGACTCCTTGCCGGTGCCGAGCCAGGAGCCGGCCGACATCAGCGTCCAGAAACCGGTGCCGTTCTCGCCGCCGCCGGAGGTGTCGTACTCGTCCGGCAGACCGAGGTCGTGGCCGTACTCGTGGGCGAAGACGCCGAGTCCGCCGTTCTCCGGCTGGATGGTGTAGTCGCCGACCCAGATGCCGGTGTCGCCGATCTGCGCGCCGCCCAGCTTGTTCTCCGCGGGGCCCGTGGCGCCCGCGTCGGAGCCGAACGCGTACCAGCGGTGGGCCCAGATCGCGTCCTTGCCCTGGACGCCGCCACCGGCGGACTCGTCCTCACCGGCGTGCACGATCTGGAAGTGGTCGATGTAGCCGTCCGGCTCGTTGAAGTCGCCGTCGCCGTCGAAGTCGTAGCGGTCCCACTGGTCGTAGTGGGCGAGGTCCGCCTTGATGTCGGCCTCGGACTTGCCGGCCGCCTTCTGCTGGGCGACCCAGGCGGTGACGCCGTCGCTCACCACGTTCCAGACGCTGGAGCAGTTGGTCTGGCCGCAGTAGTTGGAGCCGTAACGGGCCTCGTTGTAGGGGACCTTGACCCAGTCGGTGACCTCGCCGTCGACCGAGTAGCGGCCCGAGGACTGCTTCTCGTAGTACTTCTTCAGCGACTCGGTGTTCTTGCCGGCGCCGAAGTAGAGGTCCTGGAAGTGCTTCTGGTCGTAGTCCTTCTGCCAGGCCGTGCTGTTGTCCTTGGCACGGTCCGGCGCGGCTATCTGGTTGTGCAGCGGACCGGCGGTGCCGCCGTACCTGCTGTCGACCTGGTCGCCGAACTCGACCAGGATCGTGAAGATCTGGTCCGTCTTCTCGCGGCCGAGCTCGACGTACTTGCTCTTGTTGAGCTTCACCACCTGGGAGCCGTCACGGTCCTTGACCGTGGCGTCGCCGGATATGACCCGGTTCAGGGCCTCCTGGCGCTGCGCTTCCTGGGTCTTGCTGAGCGGGCCGTCGAGGTCGTGTTCGACCTTGTTCTTGGCCGGCTGCGGGTCGTGGCGGTCCACGGACACCGACGACGGTGCGTCATCGGCCTGCGCCACGGCGAACGTCGAGAACGTGGCGGTCGCCGCCGCGAGGGCGACGCCCACCGCGGACGCTCTGAACGTCCAGGATCTGCTGCTCACTTGATTTCCTCCCCCGCGCCCCGTGCGCGCGGAGAGGATGGGGGTCCTGGTCATGGAGGGTCCCGCGCGCCGTACACGCGATTCAAGTGACGACATTCGACCGGAGTTAACGGAGAAAAGACAGATCTTGACTTGAACAGGCCAAGTGCACTATGCGAAGCAACCGTTCGGTATCCGGACGGTGACCGGCACCCCAACGGGCGCGCTCAGCCGTCCAGTTGTCGGACGCCATGACTCCGTGCGCCCCCTGTGCTCCGGCACCGTGGGTTAGGTCACGCTTACTGGTCGTTCCTGTCGGGCATGCAGCGGAATAGAGTCGATTGGCGGAGCGCCGGAATGCCGGCGGAAAGCCAAGTCGACACCGTTGTCCGACCCCCAGATCTTTATCCGCACCCTCCCCGATCGCGAGAGGCTCGGGGGGAGACACCCACCCGAGGACACGATTGCCATGCCTCGTCCGACTGCCAGGCCTCGCCCGACCGCCGCACAGCTCGCCTACGGCTCCTGCACCGTGATCTTCTCCACACTCGCCATGCTGCTGCTGTCGCAGACGAGTTCGGGCGCGGGTATCGCGGTGATCGCCCTCTCGGCGCTCGTCCTCGGACTCCTCGTCGCCATGACGGTCCCGCTGCCGAAACCCGAACCGGCCGCCGCCGGCCCATGGGCGCCGGAGCAGGTGCCCGTGCCGGTACGGCGCGAGACGGCGTCCGTCGGCTCGGCCGAGTCCGCGCGCGGACCGTCGGGCCCCTGAGTCACGCACCTTCGCACGCAGGACGGCGGGCCCGTGTCACACGGGCCCGCCGTCCTGTGCCGCGCCCGCCGTCCCGCCGACGGGACGGCCGGGCTCAACGGGTGCTGACCACCACCGTCTTGGCCGCCTTGTCGTGCAGGCCCTGCTTGTAGGGCCGGTCGAAGAAGCTCCAGCCGCCCGCGATCGCCGTCCACACGCAGGCGCAGCAGAAGGCGAACGGCAACCACAGCACGGCCGCGCGCGTCAGCGAGGTCTGCACGGAGGGCGTCGCGCCGTTGTCCAGGTTGGCCACCCGCAGGTCGAAGAGCCGCTTACCGAGGGTCTGGCCGGTCCTGCTGATCATGAGGGTGTCGTACGCGATGTAGAGGATCGCGGCGACGACCTCCTGCCCGAACGACTTGCCGTACTCGATGTCGTCGGTGTCGACCGTGTACTGGGCGAAACCGAAACCCCAGGACAGCAGCCAGATCACGATCCCGACCAGGATCATGTCGATGATCCGCGCCAGCACCCGCTTGCCGCTGCCGGCCAGCGGAGGCATCCCGGCGAGCGGGTCCGCACCGCCGAACGGACCGCCGCCCCCGCCTCCGTACGGGTCCCCGCCGCCCGGGGCCTGGTACGGGCCTCCGCCGCCGTAGGGGTCCCCTCCGCCGCCCGGGCCCCCGTACGGGCCGCCGCTGCCGTACGGGTCGCCCTGGGGCGGCGGGGTGTCGTACGGGGATCCGCCGCCCTGGGCGGGCGGCGGCTGTTGCTTCTTGAACGGGTCGTCGTCCGGGAACTGACCGGGGGGCGGCGGTTCGGTGCTCATGGCCCGAGTCGACCGCGAACCCCCCGGCTCCGCATCCGGCACGGGTCCGTCCGGGCGACGGGCTCCGGTCAGGCGGCGACGAAGGTGTGGGCCGCCTTGTCGTGCCAGCACTGGCGCCAGGGCCGGTCGAACAGGCACCACAGGACGCCCACCACCCCGATGGCGAGGACACCGGGGATGCTGTAGACGAGCCAGCGGCGCAGCGCCGGGGCGAAGGAGGGCGGCTCACCGCCCTCGATGTCGCGCACCTGGAGGCCGCAGAGCTTCTTGCCGAGCGTGCGGCCCCAGCGGACGGTGGGCAGCACCTCGTAGAGGACACCGAAGACCAGCAGCACGGCGAGGACGATGCCGAGGCAGGTGGTGGTCGTGCCGTCCAGCAGCCACACCGTGACGGTCTCGCCGGACTGCTTCGCCGCGTCGATCTTGTCGTTGACGTGGTCGAGTGCCTTGGTGCCCAGCGGTACGGCGGCCACGGAGGTGACGCCGGCCAGCACGACGGTGTCCACGAGCCGGGCGGCCAGCCGTCTGCCGAGCCCCGCGGGGCGGGCGGCCGCCTGGGCGCGGGCCGCCGCCTGGAACACGTCGTCGACAGGCGGCTTCCACGGGACGACGGGCTGTCCCTCGTCGCCCGCTCCCGCCAGCCGGTGCACCTGCTGGGCCCAGGACGGCTGTCCGCCGCCCGCCCCGGGGCTCATCGGGGAGGCGGCCGGGCCGCCGGACTGCGCGGGGACCGACGGGGCCGGTGTCTGCCGCGCCTGGGAGGCGGCGGCCTGCCCGGACGCCTGGGGCGGGGTGACCGCTCCCGGCCCGCCGCTCTGCGCCCCGCCCTGCCGCTCCGTGCGCGGGGCGGGCGCGCGGAAGGCCGTTGCCCCCTCGGGCGCGAGGGAGCCGCGGGGTCCCTGGGGTCCCGCGCCGCCGTCGGCTCGGGCGGCGCCGGGCGCCGACGGCTGTCCCGGGACCGCGGGTCCGGGTACACGCGGCCCGCCGGTCGCTCCCGCGGGTCCGAAGGCACCGGCGGGCGTGGCGGCGTCACCCGTACCGGAGTTCACCGTTCCGGAACCCGGGGCGCCGAAGGTCCCTGGGTGGGCGGCACCGGAGGCGGTGGTGCCGGGGGCGCCGGAACTCCCGGCCGCGTCCGGCGTGCCGGTGGTGCCCGCGGTCCCGGGGGCCCCGGCGGTGCCGCCGGTCGGGCGGCGGAAGACGACGGTGCCGCCCGAGGCGGGCGGGCGCGGGGAGTCCTCCCCGGTGTCCGCCGGGGGAATCGTCGTGGTGCCGTCCGTGCGGGCGGACCTGCCGTCGGGCTGCACGAGCGCCTCGCCGGGCTCCGCCGTGTGCGGGACGCGCGGATCGCCCTGGCCGGCGCCCCAGGAGACCCGGCGGTCCTGGTCGCCGCCGAAGCCGGACTGCCGGGACCGGTCGGCGCCCCAGGCCGACGCCGGTTCGGGCCGGCTCCCGTGCTGGGCCTCGGCCGGGCTCACCTGGCGGGGCGCGGCCGGGGGCTGCGGGTCCTCGTCGAAGAAGTGTGGGCCGGTCTCCTCGGCCGGGGGCACCGCTCCCCGCGCGAGCGGGACCGAGCGCTGCGGGGCGGGCGCCGGAGCGGGTACGGAGGCGGGACGCGCGCCGGCCGGGGGCGCGAGGGGCACCCCGTCCGTCGGCGCGGGACGGCTGGTGCCCGGCACCCAGGACGCACCGTTCCAGTACCGGACATATCCAGGAATGGACGGGTCCGGGTAATACCCTTCGCGGGGCCTGTCGTCGCCGGGTGCCGGGGTTGGGGCGCTCATGTCCGTCGTCCCGTATCTGCTCGGGGGTCTTTTGGGGGCTCCACATCTATCAGACGCGCGCCCGCCCCACCGGCGCTCCGGCGCTACCCACCCCATTAGGGCAACCGCGCGCCCCCTCTCGCGCTCCTGGCACCGAAGCTGTCCGGGACAGTGCGCGCAGGAGTCGGAAGAACTTCCCCGAACCCGCGTAATGATCCGGGCGCCCCGCGCTCTCCACTCGTACGGGCTCGTTCCGTGGGCCCCGATCCGGAAAGGAAGCGCATCGACATGTACACCGTGGTGGAACGCGAGCTCGAGCTGAACCTCGTCCTGTCCCCGGAACGCAGCATCCCGGTCCCGGCCCGGCTGACCTACCGCACCGACGACCCGTACGCCGTCCACGTCACCTTCCATGTGGGCTCGGACCATCCCGTCAGCTGGACCTTCGCCCGCGAGCTGCTCGTGGAGGGGGTGTTCCGGCCGTGCGGGCACGGTGACGTGCGGGTGTGGCCGACGAAGGTCGCGGGCCGCGGTGTCGTGCTGATGGCGCTGAGCTCGCCCGACGGGGACGCGCTGCTGGAGGCGCCCGCCGCGCAGGTGTCCGCCTGGCTGGAGCGCACCCTGCGGGCGGTCCCCCCGGGTTCCGAGGCCGGGCAGCTCGGCATCGACGACGGCCTCGCCGAGCTTCTCGCGCCCACCCCGGCCGACGACCTGTGGCTGCGCGACCCGTGGCCGTCCGACGAGTCGGCGGAGGGTGAGTGAGGGGCCGGGGCTCCCGTACCGCTCAGAGGACCTTGCCCGGGTTGAGGATGCCGAGGGGGTCGAAGGCGGCCTTGATACCGCGCTGCATCTCCACGCCCACGGGGCCGATCTCGCGCGCCAGCCACTCCTTCTTCAGGACGCCCACGCCGTGCTCGCCGGTGATGGTGCCGCCGAGTTCGAGGCCGAGGGCCATGATCTCGTCGAAGGACTCGCGGGCCCGGCGTGACTCGTCGGGGTCGGCCGCGTCGAAGCAGACGGTGGGGTGGGTGTTGCCGTCGCCCGCGTGGGCGCAGACCCCGATGGTGAGGGCGTACTTCTCGGCGATGCGCTCCACCCCGTCCAGCATCTCGCCGAGCCGGGAGCGCGGCACGCAGACGTCGTCGATCATCGTCGTGCCCTTCACCGCCTCCAGCGCGGTCAGCGACAACCGGCGTGCCTGCAGGAGCAGTTCGGACTCGGCCGCGTCGTCGGCCGGTACGACCTGGGTGGCGCCCGCCGCCTCGCACAGGGCGCCGACCGCCGCGAGGTCGGCGGCGGGGTCCGGGGTGTCGAAGGCGGCCAGGAGGAGCGCCTCCGTGGTCTCCGGGAGCCCCATGTGGGCCAGCGCGTTGACGGCCTTCACCGTCGTGCGGTCCATCAGTTCGAGCAGGGACGGGACGTGGCCGCCCTCCATGATCCGGCAGACGGCGTCGCAGGCGGCGGCGCCGGAGGCGAACTCGGCGGCGAGCACCAGCTGCCGCGGCGGTTGCGGCTTGAGGGCCAGGACCGCCCGTACGACGATGCCGAGCGAACCCTCGGAGCCGACGAAGAGGCGCGTGAGGTCGTACCCGGCGACCCCCTTGGCCGTGCGGCGTCCGGTGCTCATCAGGCGGCCGTCGGCGAGGACGACGTCGAGCCCGAGGACGTACTCGGCCGTCACCCCGTACTTCACGCAGCACAGGCCGCCGGAGGCCGTGCCGATGTTGCCGCCGATGGTGCACATCTCCCAGCTCGACGGGTCCGGCGGGTAGCAGAGCCCGTGCTCGTTGACGGCGCGCGAGAGCGTCGCGTTGACGACGCCGGGCTCGACGACGGCGATCCGGTCCACGGGACTGATCTCCAGGATCCGGTCCATCCTGACGAGGGACAGCACGATGCACCCGTCCGTGGCGTTGGCACCGCCGGACAGGCCCGTGCGGGCGCCCTGGGGGACGACCGGGACGCGCAGCTCGGTGGCCGTGCGCATGACGTGCTGGACCTGTTCGACGGTGCGCGGGAGGACGACGACGGCGGGGGTGCCCGCCGCGCAGAAGCTGGCCATGTCGTGGGCGTAGGAGGCGGTGACGTCCGGGTCGACGAGGACCGCCTCGGCCGGCAGCCCCGCGAGCAGACGGTCCACGAGGTTGCCCGTCGCTTCGTCGCGCGGGGCTTCGATACGGCTCATGATCACAGCGTCGCACCCGGGGCCATCGGTGTGAACCCCGAATACGGCACCCTTCGCGTGCCGGGGCGTGGTCCCGGTGTTGACGCACAGTGAGCGGCATGGTGATCGCACAGCTCCCGCCGGCTCCCTCCGGGCCGCGCCGCTCCCCCGTCGTGCGGCGCCTGCTGGCCGGTGCCGTCGCGGCGGGTGCCGTCCTCGGTGGGGTGCTGGTGTTGCTGCCCGCGGACCGGGCGAAGCCGCCGCCGCCCGCGCCGGGTCCGATGGCCAGGACGGTGAGGGCGGTGGGGGCCGGGGTCCCGGTGGCGCTGCCCGACCTCGCGGCGCTGATCGGCGAGCGCGAGGCGCGCGTACGGACCCGGCCCGGCGACGGCCGCTCGTGGGCGCTGCTGGGCGCGGCGTACGTCGAGCAGGGCCGGCGTACGGCCGCTCCCGCGTTCTACCCGAAGGCCGAGAAGGCGCTGCGCACGGCGCTGGGGACCGGGGCGGCCGGGAAGGGCACGGCAGTGGAGGGGCTGGCCGCCCTCGCGAACGCCCGCGGCGACTTCCGGGCGGCGCGCAAGTGGGGCGAGGAGGCCGTCACGCGGGCGCCGAAGCGGTGGACGGCGTACCCGCAGCTGCTGGAGGCGTACGAGGGTCTCGGTGACCACAAGGCCGTCCGCCGCACGCTCGACCGGCTGCAGGAACTGCGCTCGGGTCCGGCGGTCATGGCACGGGCCGCCCAGGTGTACCGGGACCGCGGCTGGCGCGAGGACGCCGCCGCCGCTCTCGCGGACGCGGCGGCGGGCGCGAGGACGCCGGCCGAGCGGGCGGCCTATCTGTCCCGCGCGGGCGATCTGGCGTGGGAGCGGGGCGAGCCGGAGGAGGCGCTGCTGCGGTACGGGGCGGCACTGCGCACCGACCCCGACGAGTACACGGCGCTCGCCGGGCAGGGCCGGGCGCTGACCTCGCTGCACCGCACGTCGGAGGCGCTGCAGGCGTACCGGACCGTGCTCGAAAGGCGGCCGTCGCCGCGGTACGCCCTGGAGCTGGGCGAGCTGTACGAGTCGCTGGGGCTGGGCGGGGCGGCCCGGGTGCAGTACGACCTGCTGCGGGAGCGGGCGCGGGAGGAGGCCGCCGGGGGCGTCGACGTCGAGTTGGTGCTGGGGCGGTTCGAGGCGGATCACGGGGACGCGCGGTCCGCGGTGCGGCGGCTGCGCGGGGAGTGGGAACGGCACCCGGGTGTCGCGGTGGCGGACGCGCTGGGCTGGGCGCTGCACCGGGCCGGCCAGGACGAGGAGGCGCTGAAGTTCGCGACGCGGGCGATGGACGCGGAGCACGGCGGCGGGGTGCGCAGCGCCCTGTACGCGTATCACCGGGGGGAGATCGAACGCTCCCTGAAGCGGTACGGGCCGGCCCGCCGACATCTCCAGGAGGCGCTGCGCGTCAATCCGTACTTCTCCCCGCTCCTCGTCCCGGCGGCCGAGGAGGCGCTGAAGGCGCTGGGCGAGCCGGCCGCGGTGGGGCTGCCGGAGGAGTCCGAGGACACCGAGGACACCGAGAGCGGCGAGGACGCTGCGGAGCCGGGTCCGGAGCCGTCGGCGGCGCGGCCGACGGACCGGGGCGGGGTGTCACCCGCTCCGGTCCGTTCGGGCTCGCGCTGAGGGCCGGGCCGGCCGCTACAGGTTGCCGCGCTTCGCCTGCTCCCGCTCGATCGCCTCGAACAGGGCCTTGAAGTTGCCCTTGCCGAAGCCCATCGAGCCGTGGCGCTCGATGAGTTCGAAGAAGACGGTCGGACGGTCCTGGACCGGCTTGGTGAAGATCTGCAGCAGGTAGCCGTCCTCGTCGCGGTCGACGAGGATCTTCAGCTCGCGCAGCGTCTCCACCGGCACGCGGGTCTCGCCGGCCCACTCGCCGAGCGTGTCGTAGTACGAGTCGGGGGTGTCGAGGAACTGGACGCCGCCGGCCTTCATCGTGCGGACGGTCTCGACGATGTCGTTCGTGTTCAGCGCGATGTGCTGGACGCCCGCGCCGCCGTAGAACTCCAGGTACTCGTCGATCTGGGACTTCTTCTTGGCGACGGCGGGCTCGTTGATCGGGAACTTGACCTTGAGGGTGCCGTCGGCGACGACCTTGGACATCAGCGCCGAGTACTCGGTCGCGATGTCGTCGCCCACGAACTCCTTCATGTTCGTGAAGCCCATGACCTTGTTGTAGAACTCGACCCACTCGTTCATGCGGCCGAGCTCGACGTTGCCGACGCAGTGGTCGATGGCCTGGAAGGTGCGGCGGGCGGGCGGCGCGACGATCGGGTCGGCGGCCACGTAGCCGGGCAGGTAGGGGCCGTCGTAGCCGGACCGGTCGACCAGCGTGTGGCGGGTCTTGCCGTAGGTGGCGATCGCCGCGAGGACGACCGTGCCGTGCTCGTCCTTCAGCTCGTACGGCTCGGTGACGGGGCGGGCCCCGTGCTCGACGGCGTACGCGAAGGCGGCGCGCGCGTCCGGGACCTCGATGGCGAGGTCGACCACGCCGTCGCCGTGCGCGGCCACGTGCTCGTCGAGGAAGCGGCCCCAGTCGGTGGCGGGCTTGACGACGGAGGTGAGGACGAAGCGCGCCGAGCCGTTGGTGAGGACGTAGGACGCCGTCTCGCGGCTGCCCGTCTCCGGCCCGGAGTAGGCGACCAGCTGCATGCCGAAGGCGCTGGAGTAGTAGTGCGCCGCCTGCTTGGCGTTGCCCACGGCGAAGACGACCGCGTCCATCCCCTTCACCGGGAAGGGATCTGCCTCGCGCGCGGTGCTGGGGGTGTGGTGGGTTGTCTGAGTCATGGCGGCAGCGTCGCCCCGTTCCGCAACGTGCGCAATAGTTTGCGTTTCGACTGGGCATTCTGCCCAACGTGAGGCCCGTAGGATCGGGCGTTCTGTACAGGATGACCATCACGGAGGCCGGCGTGGCGATCGATCATCTGGACGGCCGGCTCATCGTGCTGCTGGCACGGGAGCCGCGTATCGGGGTGCTGGAGATGTCCCGGCGCCTCGGCGTCGCGCGCGGCACCGTGCAGGCCCGCCTGGACCGGCTTCAGTCGAATGGAGTCATCCGGGGCTTCGGTCCGCAGGTGGACCCGGCGGCCCTCGGCTATCCGGTGACGGCGTTCGCCACCCTGCAGATCAGGCAGGGGCAAGGGGCGGACGTACGGGCCCACTTGGCGACGGTCCCCGAGGTGCTGGAGCTGCACACCACGACCGGCAGCGGGGACATGCTCTGCCGGCTGGTCGCCCGCTCGAACGCCGATCTCCAGCGGGTGATCGACCGGGTTGTCGGTTTTGATGGCATCGTCCGGGCCTCCACGGCGATCGTCATGGAGAACCCCGTTCCGCTGCGGATCATCCCGCTGGTGGAGCAGGCGTCGGGAGACTCCTGACGCGGGGGCCGAGCCCGGCGGTACGCCCGTCCCGAGGTGAGGCCCGTGAACTTCTGGGAGTACCTGAGCAGCCGCCACCAGCAGCTGCTCACCGACGCGTACCAGCACGCCAGCGCCGTCTTCCAGTGCATGGTCGTCGCGACACTCATCGGCGTCGTCATCGGCGTCGTCACCTACCGCAGTGACTGGGCGGGCAACCTCGCCACCACGACCACGTCCACCATCCTGACGATCCCCTCGCTCGCCATGATCGGTCTGCTGATCCCGGTCGTGGGTCTCGGCGTCCCGCCGACGGTCATCGCACTGACCCTCTACGGGCTGCTGCCGATCGTGCGCAACGCGATCGTGGGCCTGCGCGGAGTCGACCCGTCGCTGGTGGACGCGGCGAAGGGCATCGGGATGTCCCGGGTCACCCGGCTGCTGCGGGTGGAGCTGCCGCTGGCGTGGCCGCCGATCCTCACCGGCATCCGGGTCTCCACCCAGATGCTCATGGGCATCGCGGCCATCGCGGCGTACGCCTCGGGACCGGGCCTCGGCAACGAGATCTTCCGCGGCATCGCCTCCCTGGGCAGCAAGAACGCGCTCAACCAGGTGCTCGCGGGCACGCTCGGCATCATCGTCCTGGCGCTCCTGTTCGACGCCGCGTACGTCCTCGTCGGACGGCTGACCATCCCGAGGGGGATCCGTGCCTGAGACCACCGGCCTCGACACCGGGCACGCCCCGGCCGCGGCCCAGGACGCGCCGACGACGGGCGCCACCATCGAGCTGGAGAACCTCACCAAGCACTACCCGGGCAGCCGGGAGCCCGCGGTCGACAGCGTCAACATGGAGATCAAGGCGGGTGAACTGGTCGTCTTCGTGGGCCCCTCGGGGTGCGGGAAGTCCACCACGCTCAAGATGATCAACCGGCTGATCGAGCCGACCGGCGGCCGCATCCGCATCGGCGGCGAGGACGTCACCCACATGGACCCGGTGAAGCTGCGCCGCAAGGTCGGCTACGCGATCCAGGCGTCCGGCCTCTTCCCCCACATGACCGTCGCCCAGAACATCGCGCTGGTGCCGCGGATGATCGGCTGGTCGAAGCAGCGGATCAGGGCGCGGGTGGAGGAGATGCTCGACCTGGTCGGCCTCGACCCGGGCGAGTTCCACGGCCGCTATCCCCGTCAGCTGTCCGGGGGCCAGCAGCAGCGCGTGGGCGTGGCGCGGGCGCTGGCGGCGGATCCCCCGGTGCTCCTGATGGACGAGCCGTTCGGAGCGGTGGACCCGATCACCCGCGACCACCTCCAGGACGAGCTGATCAGGCTCCAGCACGAACTGCACAAGACGATCGTCTTCGTCACCCACGACTTCGACGAGGCGATCAAACTGGGCGACCGGATCGCGGTCCTGCGCGAGCGCTCGCACATCGCGCAGTTCGACACCCCGGAGGCAATCCTGACCAACCCGGCGGACGACTTCGTCTCCGGGTTCGTGGGCGCCGGCGCCGCGCTGAAGCGGCTCAACCTCACCCGCGTACGGGACGTCGAGATCACCGACTATCCGACGGTCACCGTCGACGATCCCCTCCAGGACATCTTCAACAGGCTGCGCTCCAGCGGCACCAACGAGATCCTGCTGCTCGACAAGCGCGGCCGGCCCTACAAGTGGCTGCGGCGCGGCGACCTCATGCGGGCACGCGGATCGCTGGCGCGGGCGGGCACGCTGGTGCACGACACGGTGACCCGGGACGCCACGCTGCGGGACGCCCTGGAGGCCGTCCTCACCGACAACGCGGGCCGGGTCGCGGTCACCGGGCGGCGCGGGGAGTACACCGGCGTCGTCGACATGGAGACGCTGATGAACTCCGTGCACGAACTCCTGGAGGCGGACCGGCTGGACGCGATGGAGCACCAGCACGAGCTGGAGGAGGCACGCGCCCAGCAGACCCGCCACGACCAGGAGGGCGCCGAGGGCGGGGAGTCGAGGGCGTGAACGGACCGAGGACGCCCGGGGGCCGACGCCCCGAGGGCGAGCACGACGTCAAGGGCCTCGCCTTCCGCGACGACGCCGGGGACGAGGAGCCGGGCGGCGCCGGGTACGACGGCGGCACCGCGGCCGCTCCCCCGCCACCGGCCCTCACCCGCCGCCGGATCAGCTGGCAGAAGCTGACGTTCCTGCCCGCCGTGATGGTGGCACTGCTGCTCGCCACCTGGCTCTGGTTCTGGCAGGCCGACCTCGACCCGATCTCCGAGAACGCGCTGGCGAGCAGTCTCGTCTGGAAAGCCCTGCGTCAGCACATCCAGCTGACCGTGATCTCCACGTTCTTCGTGCTGATCATCGCGATCCCGCTGGGCATCCTGCTGACCCGCAAGGCGTTCCGCAAGGCGACCCCGATCGCGATGACCTTCGCCAACATGGGGCAGGCCACCCCGGCGATCGGCCTGCTGGCGCTGCTCGTCATCTGGCTCGGCACCGGCGAGAGGTCGGCCCTGATCGGCATCACGATCTACGCGATCCTGCCGGTCCTCTCCAACACCATCGCGGGCCTCAAGGCCAACGACCCGACGCTTCTGGAGGCCGCCCGCGGGATCGGGATGTCCCCGCTGGGCGTCCTGAACCGCATCGAACTCCCGCTGGCCGTCCCGCTGATCCTCGCCGGGGTGCGCACCGCCCTCGTCCTGAACGTCGGTACGGCGACCCTCGCCACCTTCGGCGGGGGCGGCGGGCTCGGCGTGCTGATCACCACCGGGATCACGACCCAGCGAATGCCGGTGCTGGTGCTCGGCTCGATCCTGACGGTCGCACTCGCGCTCTTCGTGGACTGGCTGGCGTCGCTGGCCGAACTGCTGCTGCGGCCGCGCGGACTGGAGGCGGGATCATGAGGCGCCGGTGGCCGCTGTCGGCCGGACTCCTGGTGCTGGTCTCCGCCTGCGGACTGACCAGCGGCTCCCCCATGGTCGACGACGTACGGCCCGGCTCGATCGGCCAGGGCGAACCGCTGCGGGGAGTCGATCTCACCGTCACCTCCAAGGAGTTCACGGAGCAGCTGATCCTCGGCGCGATCATGGGCATCGCCTTCGAGGCGGCCGGCGCCGAGGTCCTGGACCGCACCGGCATCCAGGGCTCCATCGGCTCCCGGGAGGCCGTCAAGAACGGCGACGCGGACGCCGCGTACGAGTACACAGGGACCGCCTGGATCACGTATCTCGGCAACAGCGACCCGATCGCCGACCCGCAGAAGCAGTGGGAGGCGGTCCGTTCCGCCGACGCGAAGAACGGCGTCACCTGGCTGCCGCCCTCCGCGCTCGACAACACCTACGCGCTGGCCATGAACCGGAAGAACTTCGAGAAGTACCGGACGACCACGCTCTCCCAGGTCGCGGCGCTCAGCAAGAAGGACGCGAAGGCGGTGACGCTGTGCGTGGAGAGCGAGTTCGCCAACCGCGCCGACGGGCTGCCGGGCATGGAGAAGGCGTACGGCATGAGCGTGCCCGCGGGGAACATCACCCAGATGGACACCGGCATCATCTACACCCAGGTCGCCAAGGGGAGCTGCACCTACGGCGAGGTGTTCACGACCGACGGGCGCATCAAGTCGATGAACCTCGTGGTGATGAAGGACGACAAGGGCTTCTTCCCCCACTACAACGCGGCGCCCATGATCAATACGAAGACCCTGGACAAGCATCCGGAGATCGCCGGGATCCTCGACCCCATCACGAAGAAGCTGAACAACGACATGGCCCGGACCCTCAACGCCAAGGTGGACGTGGACGGTCAGGACCCGCACCAGGTCGCCTTGGACTGGCTCGTGCGGGAGGGGTTCGTGAAGGAGGACTGAGGACCGATTCGGCCCCGGGCCGACCGCGGCGCTCGCCGGGTCAGCAGCTGGGGACCCCGCCCTTGCCCTTCTCCAGCGCGACGAGGGAGTCCACCGCGCCCTTCAGCGTGGTGACCGGGATCAGCCGCAGCCCTTTCGGCAGCTCGGTCTGCGCGTCCGCGCACTCGGCCTTCGGCACCAGGAAGACGCTCGCGCCGTCCCGCCGGGCGGCCTGCGTCTTGAGGGCGACGCCGCCGACCGCGCCCACCTTGCCGTCGGCGTCGATCGTCCCCGTACCCGCGACCGTGCGGCCGCCGGTCAGGTCGCCGCCGCTGCCGTCGCCGTCGAGCTTGTCGACGATGCCGAGCGAGAAGAGCAGGCCCGCGCTCGGGCCGCCGACGTCGGCCAGCTTCAGCGTGACCTTCACGTCCTTCTCGCCGAGGTAGCCGAGCGCGGCCTCGGTCGCCGTGTCCTGGGACTGCCGCATCTGCTCGGCGTTGTGCCGCTCGATCTCCTTGGTGCTGTCGCCGCTCGGATAGACCGAGTCCCGCGGCATGACCGCCCGGTCCGTGCGGAACCAGCTGTCGACGACGTCACCGAGGCTCACGTCCGTGTCCGGGCCGGTCGCCTCGATCGTCGTCATACGGAGTTCGCCGTCCGTCCTGCGCGTCGCCGCCCCGCTGATCGTGATCACGGGGTCGCCCTTGTTCTCACCGAGGACGTCCGCCGTCATGCCCGGCTGCGCCAGGGAGAACGGCAGCGGCGCGAACGCCGCCGTGGCGAGCAGGGCCACGACGGGTACGGCGCAGACGGCGAGGGCCTGGGGGCGCGTGAGGCGAGAGAGCACGGGGTCAATCTAACGTGAAGGCACGTTTCGGCCCGGGGCGGTGGGCGCTCCCTGGAGGGCGGGCGCCGCTCGGAAGGGAGGTCGCCGTCCGAGGGGAGGGCGTCCTCGGGAGGGGCGCCTGGACAGAGGGGCCCTGGGAGGAGGCCGTGCTGACCGCCCACCGCGTCGTCGGCAGCCTCACCGCGGTTCGGTTCCGGGCTGGTGCGCTGCGCTGCGCCGCCCGGAGCGGGGAGCACAGTGGTGAAGGGGCCGCCGGAACGCGGAGCACAGGCGTGAAGAGGGCCCGCCGGTGGGACCGGGCCCGCCGGGCGGGACGCCTGCCGGTGTGCGCCGGTCAGCGCAGGGCGTCGGCGACCTCCCGGGCCGCGTCGACCACGCGGGGCCCGACCCGCTCCGGTACGGAGTCCGCGAGCATGACGACGCCGACACTGCCCTCGACCCCGGTCACGCCGATCAGGGGCGCCGCGGCTCCGCTCGCCCCCGCCTCCAGCTCCCCGTGGGTCAGGGTGTAACCGGGCTCGGCGAGTGCCTGCCGGGCGGCGAGGATGGCGCGGCCCGCGGCCCCCCGGTCCAGCGGATGCCGGAAACCTGCGCGGTAGGCGACGTGGTAGTCCGTCCACGTCGGCTCGACGACGGCGACGGCCAGGGCCTCGGCCCCGTCGACGAGGGTGAGGTGGGCGGTCGCTCCTATGTCCTCCGCGAGCGCCCGCAGCGCGGGGAGCGCGGCCTCGCGCACCAGGGGGTGCACCTGGCGGCCGAGGCGCAGCACCCCCAGTCCGACCCGGGCGCGGCCGCCGAGGTCCCGGCGGACGAGAGCGTGCTGCTCCAGGGTGGCGAGCAACCGGTACACGACGGTGCGGTTCACGCCGAGCTTGTTCGAGAGTTCGGTGACGGTCAGTCCGTGGTCCGTGTCGGCGAGCAGCTTGAGGACACGCAGTCCCCGGTCGAGCGTCTGGGAGGTCTCCGCGGTCACGACGCCCACTCCTTCGTGGTGAGGGTCGGCGGCCTCCTGCGCGGCGGTGCGTCGCCGGTCCCGTCGGCGACGCGCTACAGAGGCCGCCGGTCGGCAAGCGACCCGGGGTGTCCCGGGCGGAGGCGCTTCACGGCTGCGCTCCGCGGCGGCGCTGCCACGGGGCGTGTGCGTAGCGGGACAGTAGCGAGCCGGTCCGCTCAGCGGAAGGCTCCGTCCAGAATCCGGGCACCGATGATCGTAAGGTGACGTTCTTTGTCCCGTTACGCACGGGCGCGTACCCGGGCCGGTCCGGCCGCCCCGCACCCCGGGCGCACGGTCGTGCCGGGGGTACGGGATTCGCGCGCCGGGCGCCCTGGGCAGCGCACATGCGGGCCATCGGGGGCCTCCACCCGGTGCGCGGCGCCGCGCACCCACGGCCACGCCGCGACGACCGCCGGCCGTCCACTGTGCGGACACGGGGACGGGGGAACGCCGGGACGCCGGGACGCCGGGACGCGCCAGGATGTAGGAACGCGCGAGGACGTGGGAACGGGCGCGGACGCATGGGGACGCCGGGACCGGGGGGAGCCGGAAGCAGGAGGGCGCTCAGGGTGGCGTCAGCGCATACGGGTGGCCCACTCCTGGACCTTGGCGATGCGCTGGCGCAGCTGGCCGGCGGTGGCCTCGGCGCTCGGCGGGCCGCCGCACACGCGCCGCAGCTCCGTGTGGATCACCCCGTGCGGCTTGCCGCTCTGGTGGACGTACGCGCCGACCATGGTGTTGAGCTGCTTGCGGAGCTCCATCATCTCCTTGTGGGAGACGACCGGCCGCCGCTCCGCCGGGAGTTCCAGGAGGTCGGCCTCCTCGTCCGGCTTCTTGCGGCTGTGCGCGATCTGCCGGGCCTGCCGCTTCTGGAGCAGCATCTGCACCTGGTCGGGTTCGAGCAGACCCGGGATGCCGAGGTAGTCCTGCTCCTCCTCGCTCCCGGGGTGCGCCTGCATGCCGAACTCGGCGCCGTCGTAGAGGACCCGGTCGAAGACGGCGTCGGACTCCAGCGCCTCGAAGGGGAGCATGTCCTGCTCGCCGGTGTCCTCGTCCTCCTCCCGGTTCGCCTCCTCCATCTCCTTCTCGGACTCGGCGTACGGGTCCTCCTCGCCCTCCTTCTTGGGCTTGTCGAGGACGTGGTCGCGCTCGACCTCCATCTCGTTGGCGAAGCCGAGGAGGTCGGGGATGGTGGGCAGGAAGACGGAGGCGGTCTCGCCGCGCCGCCGGGACCGTACGAAACGGCCCACGGCCTGCGCGAAGAACAGCGGCGTCGAGATCGTGGTGGCGTACACCCCGACCGCGAGGCGCGGGACGTCGACGCCCTCGGACACCATGCGGACCGCGACCATCCAGCGGTCGTCGCTCTGGCTGAACTCGTCGATGCGGTTCGAGGCACCGGTGTCGTCGGACAGCACGAGCGTGGCCTTGTTCCCGGTGATCTCCCGGATCAGCTTGGCGTAGGAGCGCGCCGAGTCCTGGTCGGAGGCGATGACGAGCCCGCCGGCGTCCGGGATGCCCTTGCGGACCTCGGTCAGCCGCTGGTCGGCGGCGCGCAGGACGCTCGGCATCCACTCGCCGCGCGGGTCGAGCGCGGTGCGCCAGGCCTGGCTGATCGCGTCCTTGGTCATCGGCTCGCCGAGGCGGGCGGCGATCTCGTCGCCGGCCTTGGTGCGCCAGCGCATGTTTCCGCTGTAGGAGAGGAAGATGACCGGCCGCACGACCCCGTCGCCCAGGGCGCTGCCGTACCCGTACGTGTAGTCGGCCGAGGACCGCCGGATCCCGTCGTTCCCCTCCTCGTAGGTCACGAACGGGATGGGGTTGGTGTCGGAGCGGAAGGGCGTACCGGTGAGCGCGAGGCGGCGGGTGGCCGGCTCGAACGCCTCCAGGCAGGCCTCACCCCACGACTTGCTGTCTCCCGCGTGGTGGATCTCGTCGAGGATCACGAGGGTCTTGCGCTGCTCGACGCGGTTGCGGTGCAGCATGGGCCGCACGCCGACACCGGCGTACGTGACGGCGACGCCCTGGTAGTCCTTGCCGAGCGGACCCGCGCTGTACTCGGGGTCCAGCTTGATCCCTATCCGCGCCGCCGCCTCAGCCCACTGCTTCTTCAGATGCTCGGTCGGCGCGACCACGGTCACCTGCTGCACGACATGGTGGTGCAGCAGCCAGGACGCGAGCGTCAGCGCGAACGTCGTCTTGCCGGCCCCCGGCGTGGCGACGGCCAGGAAGTCGCGCGGCTGCTCCTGGATGTACCTCTCCATCGCCCCCTGCTGCCAGGCCCGCAGTTTGTTGGCGGTGCCCCAGGGGGCGCGGCCGGGAAACGCGGGTGAGAGGTGGTGGGAGGTCGAGGCGGCGGTGGTAGTCACGGTCTCCGTGGGTGGGTCGATCCGGGGGCCGTCCGCGACGCGCGCCGGGTGGGGCTGGGGGTGACGGCGGGCGGACGACTCGGCTACGTATGACAACCGGGCCACCCTACCGGCGCCCCGGGCGGGCCGAGGCGCGGACGACGCGGGGTCACGGGTGGATGGGACTCACGTCACAGCCGTCACAGCGGGCGTCCCGGTTCACGTCCGCGGGCTCCGTTCCTCCTTCAGCCGCGTGGTCACCCAGGCGCCCGCGAGGGCGACCGCGGCCATGGGCAGGAAGACGGCGGCGAAGGCGGCGGGGTGGGAGCCGGTGACCTCGCCGGCGGTGTGCGTGACCGTGCCGCCGCCGAGCGCGGCGAAGGCGGCGCCGCCCGCGGCGAGCAGGATCACGTTGGAGAGGCCGTCGGAGATCTGGAGGGCGGCGGAGTTGGCGCCGGCCTCCTCGGGGGCGGAGAGCTTGAGCAGCAGCACGCTGCTGGAGGAGATCACCAGGCCCATCCCGAAGCAGCCGAACCCCCAGGCCACGGCGACGGTCCAGACCGGGACCGCCGGAATCAGCACGCTCGGCGCGGCGGCGATCGCGGCGGCCACCAGCACCATTCCGGAGAACATCAGCCGCTCCCGGTACGGCTCCACGCGGGGCCTGGACTGGACGAAGGAGCCCAGCGCCCAGGTGGCCCCGCCCGCGGCGAGCGAGAACCCGGCGAGCGTCGGCGAGAGCCCCCGCTGGGTGACCAGCATCAGCGGTACGAAGGACTCGGCGGCGATGAAGGAGCCGGCCGCGACGCCGCGGAGCAGCACGACGGAGGGGAGTCCGCGGGCCGCCCGGTAGGTGCCGGGCGGCAGGAGACCGAGGACGGCGGGGACGAGCAGCGCGGTTCCGGCCACCGCGGGGACGAGAGCGAACCACCGGGTGTGCACGCCGGTCGCTGCCTGGGCGGCGTACTGGAGCAGCCCGGCGCCCAGGGAGATGCCGAGGGCGAGCCGGATGCGGCGCCGGTCGAAGGGGGCGGGCGCGCCGCCCCCGGCCGGGCCCGACGCGCGGCGCCGTATCTGCGGCAGGGCGAGCGCGAGCGGGAAGACGACCAGGACCGGGATGCCGACGAAGACCCAGCGCCAGCCGAGGTGTTCGGTCACCGCTCCCGAGGCGAGCGGGCCGACGACGGACGGGATCACCCAGCTCGCCGCGAACGCCGCCATGATGGCCGGCCGCAGCCGTTCCGGGTAGGCACGGCCGACGACCACGTAGAGCGCGACGATCACGAGGCCGCCGCCGAGCCCCTGCACCGCCCGGCCCAGCACGAACAGCCACATGGCTCCCGCCGTGCCGGCCAGCAGCAGGCCGACCGCGAAGGCGCCGATGCCGGTGGCCAGCGAGGTCATCGGGCCGGCCCGGTCGGACCACTGTCCGGCGAGCACCATGCCGAACAGGCTCGTCGTGAAGTACGCCGAGAACGCGAAGGCGTAGAGCGACAGGCCGTCGAGCTCACGGGCGGCGACCGGCATGGCGGTGCCGACGGCCGTCGCCTCGAAGGCGATGAGCAGCACGACGGAGACGATGCCGATGCTGAGCGCCCGGTGATCACGGCTCAGCACGCCCCCGGTATCGGCGACGCCGCCTGTCCCGTCCTTCACCCCGGCTGCGGCCTCGCTCGGTTCGGCCTCCGGGAGCACGACGGGTACGGGTATGTGGGCGACGCCGGTGTCGCCGGGTTCCAGGGCGGTCATGGACCTCAGAGTAAGGGGCACGCCCGGGTTTAACCCCTGTCGGAGGTCGCTGCCCTCCTGGTCCGCTGGTCCTACGCCCCGCGCAACGGGCACGCGGCACGGCCCGAGAAACTTGGGGAACTCCGGGAACTCCGGGAACTCCGGGAACTCCGGGGAACCGTCGACGCCTGCAGAGCCGACTCACGCACGGCTCGGGCGCCGCGCGCCTGCGCCCCAAGGCTCCGTTCATGAACGCCGTATGGCAGTCGCGTTGCACGACCCGCGTTCCCCTTGAGGGCCCGCCCCGGCCCGCCCTACGGTCATCACACGAAGTCGGGAGCAAGCACTTCGCTCCCCGCCCGGCCGTGTGCCCGAGTGGTTTAGGGACTCGCCTGCAAAGCGAGTTACGTGGGTTCGATTCCCGCCACGGCCTCTGCCTGCCTGACCAGGCGAAACGAAAGGGCGGCACCCCAGAGGGGTGCCGCCCTTCAGCCGTCCGTCTCAGTTTTCGTCTCAGTTGACCCGCGCCGGCGCCTCAGCCGGACCCCTCTCCAGGACCGTGCGCCCTGGGATCAGGATCGCCCCCTAGGCCCAGATCTACGGCGCCTCTACGATGTGCACCGTGGACTGGGGGACTCTCGCGGGTACAGCAGTCGGCGCCGTTCTTGGCGTCAGCACAACCCTTCTTGGTGAACGGTCACGATGGCGCCGGGAGGACACCTCTCGCGAGCGCGCCGCAAAGCAACAGCTCTACGGCGAATACCTCGCGGCACTCTGGCTCACGAGACACCGCTTACGCGACCTAAAGAGGAGCATCGGGCTGAGCCGGGAGGAACGCATCAAGCAAGCTGGAGAAATCCTCGGGTCCGCCAACGCCTTTCAACTCCTCTATCAGATGCACATCATGGCGCCCGAATCTCTAGGGGCCGTTGCCGATCAGACCTTTCTAAAGCTCCGACAGCTAAGGGACCGCTTCGATGAGCCTGACGTGAGCATCGATCCAGAGTGGTCAGCGACCCAAGGGGCACTAGGTGAGGCTCTGGAGGCTCTCCAGCGCGCGATGCGTCTAGACCTCAGGTCTCTCTAGGGGGCCTCCCGGCGGTCTGAGTCGGGCCTCCAGATGAGGCCGTCGACTTGCTTTGCGATATCCGTCCGTACGGCGTCCACCATGTGCTGATACCGGGCAGCCATGGCCGTGGTGGACCATCCCATAAGGCCCATCACAGCTCTCTCCGGAACACCGAGGATCAAGAGGACCGTGGCGGCCGTGTGCCGAGCGTCATGGAGACGTCCGTCCCGTACCTCTGCTTCGACCAGAAGTGCCTTCCACTCGGTCCAGTCCCGACGGTGAGACGGGCTGCACCCGTGCTCGTCCGGGAACACCAGGCCGTTGTCAGCCCAGCGCTTCCCGGACACGATCCGCTCCGCTTCCTGTGCCTTGCGATGAGCACGAAGTAGGTCAACAAGCTGCTCCGGGAGACCGACAGCGCGGCGACCGGCACGCGATTTGGTGGTGGCCAGCTCCGGGTTCGTGCGTCGCCTCTGCGGGCAGTATCCGGCGGTCTTGCGTCCGCAGGGCTCGACGCAGCCGTGGGCGTACTGGGGACGGTGGCGGCTACGGCGGACCACGAGGACACCCCCGTCGAGGTCCACGTCATCCCACCTCAGACCGAGCACTTCCCCTTGGCGCAGTCCGAGGGCGAGGGCGACTGCCCAGCGTGCGGAGTTGCGTTGCCCGGCAGCAGCCTTGAGCAATCGCTGTACCTCTTGAACACTGTAGGGCTCCACCTCGTACTCGCCCGTCCTAGGAGCCTTGGCCAACTGAACGGGGTTCTTCCCGAGATGCCCTCGCCGCACGGCTTCGTTGAGCGCGGCACGAAAGGTGCGATGCACTTGGTGAGCGGTCCCTGGCTTGCTGCCGTTGGCCTGCATGTTCGCGTAGAACACCTCAATGTGCTCGGGCTTGAGCCGATCGAGACGGTGAGCCCCCAAGCCGGGAATCAGGTGCTTCCGTACGGCGACGCGGTATCCCACCATCGTGTTGTCGTTGACGGCAAGAGGCGCAACGTTCTCTATCCAGTGCATCAGCCATGTCGTGACCGTCCACGCCTTGCCGGGCTTCCGCACGGTCTTGGCGTCGCGTTGCTTCTCCAACTCGCGGACAGCGTCTGTCACTTCAGACCGCGTCTTGCGTTCGACGTGGCGTCGGTCCGGCGTGCCGTCGTCGCGTATTCCGACGGTCACGCGGCCGTGCCACTTTCCGTCCTTGCCGAGGTAGATCGAGCTACGACCGTTTGGCTGTCGGGTGCGCTTCTTTTCTTCTGCCATGGGCAGGCTCCTGTGTCTGGGTGTCGGGATGGAGACCGGGGCGGCGGGCGACCTTGTCCGGGAGTGCCGCCGCCCCGGGCGTCGTTAAGCGGCGTGCTGGGTGGAACGGAGACGGGCGACGTATGCGGCCGGCGCGTCGACCGGGATGCGTCGGAGGCCTCCGACCAATACGGACTCCAGCTCGCCGGTGCGGATGAGCGCGAAGCATGTGGTTCGGCCGATGCGGAGCCGTCGTGCCGCTTCTTCGACCTTGAGGAGGACAACGGTGGTGTCGTCGTCGCCGTGCGTCATGGGGGTGCCGTGCTCGTCCAAAGCTCACTCCTGTGTGGCTGGGTTCCTGAGCAGATGCCGCCGCACAAACCGCAAAATCCGCAGAAACAACAGGGATGGCCGCTGACCTGCGGCGATGCGGTGGGCGGGTGTTGGCTGGAGGCGTCCCGCACAATCCCGCGAAATTCCGCAAAAAGCCGAGCCGTCCGGCACTGGCCGGACTGGCAGGCCGGGGCCCCTGAATTTTGCGGAATTTCGCGGGATTGTGCGGCGGGCCTCGCCGCGCGGTGCCGCGAGGTCCCGCCGCAGGTCAGCGGGGGTGCCGAGGGTTATTGCGGATTTTGCGGTTTGTGCGGCGCCGGTTGGGCCGCTTCCTCGCTACCGCTCGATGCCTCGCAGGCCGGGGTGCACCGACACGCGGGGTGCCGGCGGGCGACCGGGCTTGCCGGTGCGCTCCGGTTGGTAGCTCCGGAGGTACCCGTGTTCCTCCAACAGGGCGAGGGCCGGTTCGAGGTCGGCAACGGTGCGGACCTCGGACCGGGACAGGGCGGTGAGGAGGTCCCGTCGGCTGACGTCGTCCCATCCGTTGTCCCTGATGACGTCCAACACGCTGCGGGCCCGCCCGACGACGGGATCGGCGCCCATGGCGTCGAACACGGCAAGGGCGTGAGCCGTGTAGTACTCCCCCAACTCGATCGCGGCGACCATGGTGGCCTCCGGAACCGGGTGCGCGTAGCCCTCACCGAGGTGTTCGGCGAGGTGCAGCAGCGCGGCCATGCGTGCGACTGCACCGGCCAGCTTTCCGGCCCAGTCGGATACGTGGCCCAATTTCCCACCCCTGGCCTTGAGCTGTGGCTCAAGGCGTTTCTGGTAGCCGATCAGGACTGCGTCGGCTTCCGGGCTGAGTTGGATGACGGCCGGGTCGGTCCATTCCGCGAGGGACAGGGTCAGGCTGATGACCCGGGCGGCGTAGGTGGCGGCCGTCTGCTCAGGAACCGGCTGGGTGACGACCTGCCGGTCCCCGACCGTCGAATGCGGCAGGGAGTACAGGAAGCGGCCCAGTAGTCCCCGCCCCTTGAAGCCCTTGACCTTGCCGATCTCTTGGAGCACGTCCGGTTGGACGGCGAGGCCGATGGTCAGGGCGGGGTTGTCGATGTACTCGCGTCGGGTCTGCCGGTTGACCCTCAGCCGGTCCCCGGCATGGCCCTTGAGGAACACCTCCATGTTCGGGGCCCCGGAGTAGCGGCCGGCGATGATGTCGAAGATGCCGCCCTCTGCGCTCATCACGGACAACCGGCCGCCCTGTTCCGCCATGAGGGAGGTGACCGTCTCGGGGGTGGAGTCGTCGGCGAGGAGCACCGGTTCGGCCGGGACGGTGAGCGTGTCGGCCGTCTGCGCCAGTCCGACGGCCGTGGCCACCGCTTGCTCCCGCTTGTCGGCCTCCGCGGATGCCGCCTTGGTGGCGGCCTTCTCTGCCGCTTCCTTGGCCAACCGGGCGGTCACCTCCGCCTCTACGATGACCGGTTTCATCGCGGCTTTAAGGTGCTTCTCCGCCTCGTACAGGGGGTTGGCGAGCAGTCCGAAGACGGCGGACTTGCGGTTGCCGGGCGGGAGGGCCACCACGGTGTAGAGGTTGGTGGGCTCGCGCCAGTTGCCGCGTACGTGGACCACGGACCGGCCGCCGGCCGCCGTGGCGAGGACGGCGAGAGCGATGGACCCGGCGAGGTCCACCGGGGTCTGTGTCTCCTCCGCGACGGCCCCCACGAACTCCCCGAGCCATGCGGGGAGGACGTGGGCGGGGAACGGCGGTCGCTCGCGCCCGCCGGTGAGAGGAATGGGGTCCTCCCACACGTCAGGCGCCATGTCGGCCTCGCCGGGGGGCTGTTCGAGGGTGGGCAATCCGGCCCACAGGTCCGGGCTGTCCACAGGCTGTGGAGTCATGAGGCCGCCCTCCCTTCGGATGCGGTGGCGTGGGGGCAGACGCCGACGATGACGCGCGCGGCAAGCGCGATGACGGCGGCACGACCCCGGGCGCGTTCGTGGCTTCCGCAGGCGCAGAGCCAGTCCGCAACGGCCACCTGCTCGCACCAGATCCGCAGACCCGGTTGGATACCGGTCACGGTGACCCTCTGCGGGTCAGAACCAACCGCAGAAAGGACGCCCTTGCGGGCGGCATCCTTCAGCTCGCCCACGGTCGGCCGTGCCGGGCCCTGTACTGCGCCCTGCGGGCCGTTCGAGGTGGTTCGGGATGCTTTGTTCATGCCGTGCGCTCCACAGCCGTCTCAAGGCCGTTGACGACCGCACGGCGGGCGTAGGGCTCCGGAACACCGACGGAGACGGCGGCGGCCACGATCCGCTCCCCCAGGTTCGCCAGTCCGCACGGCCCGGGGCATCCGGCGTGCTGTGCGGCGAGGAACCGGGCGACCCCGAACGCCTGTGAACCAGCGCCGGATTCGGTGCGGGCCCGGACCAGGGCGAGGCCGCGTTCGAGGCCGGTGAGGACGTAGCGCTCGTTGTGGCGGCACCCGGTGGCAACGGTCCGGTCCCAGGTGGCGCGTTCAGGGACGGAAGACACCAACCCCCCGGGGGCGGGGTTGGTGTCTTCTTTCACGACCAGGGCGCGAACGGCCGCCGGCAGGGCGACCATGCGGCCGGTACCGGGTCCGAGCCACCGGGCGTACTGCATGAGCGACTTGACGTCCACGCCCGGCCGGACCGCGTTGCGCGAGGGCATGGCGCCCCGGTAGAGCCAGTGCTCACCGCGCGTCGTCGCCACGACCCGCGTGGCGGGGAGCGTTTCGTTCGCCCACGCGACGGCCGCCGCGTTGTCGAGGTCCACGACCGTGAGCCCGGCCCCGCCGGGGTTGTAGGCGACTGCCACCGCCTCACGCCACGCCGGCGCCCACACGGGCGAGGTGAGAACGTTCGGCTCGGTGGTGGCTGCGGCCCATGCGTGGCACGGAGCGGGGCACCGGCAGGGGCCAGCCGTTTTCATGTTCGGTCGGCCGCCGCAGGCGCCGTCCTTGCAGGAACGGCAGTTGCCCAGGGGGAGCTTGCCCCGCAGCAAGGGCAGGGCGGGAACACCGGCCGATGCGAGGGCGAGGGCGACCCTCAGGGCGTCGGGAGTGGTGTTCATGCCGCCACCCCCTTGAACGCACGCGAGACGCGGAGGGCCCGTCCGATGTACTCCGTGTACGCGGGCGGAATGGCCTCCGTCAGTTCCTCGCGCACGGCGGTCCAGGGGATGCCGAGCGCTTCTTGCAGTTCGGGGATGGACGGCTTGCCGCCGCCGTTGCCGTACGCGGCGACGTAGGGGCCATCGTAGAAGCGGCCGTGCCGGTACCCGCGCACCCGTCCCCGGTGGGGCACGTGGTCCCGTTGCGGGGCGGTCCAGCCGCCCAACTCGAAGTTGCGGTGACGGATCACGCCGAGACCGAACATCTCGCCGCACAGCGTCAGATCTTTGCGGATCGCGGCCCGCCCGTTGGGCTGCTCGATCACGTACGGCAGACCGGTCCGTTCGAGCAACGCTCGCGTGGGGGCGACCAGGTCGACGTGCGTGCCGCCCCACCCCTGGGAGGCGTTCGTGCCGACCGTCAGGGCGCATCCGTGCTGGCACGGCGGGGAGGCATGCACGCCCGCGTACCGGCGGATATCACCGGTCGCGATCAGGTGGGCGAGGTATTCGAGGGCGTCGCCCCGGTGGTACGGGAAGGGGTAGTTGGGACGGTCGGCGATGTCACAGCCGTCCACAACGAACCCGGCCCGGAGGTAGCCCATAGCAGCACCACCGGCACACGAGAACAGATCCAGCAGGCGTGGCCGGGACACTCGCCCCGAACGGGTGGCCGGGACTAAAGGGCCCTCGCCGAAAATGCGCAGTTGGGTCATGCTGTAGGTCTCCTGTTCTGCTACGTCGGGATACGGAGACCGAGGGCGGCGGGCGACCTTGTCCGGGAGTGCCGCCGCCCTCGGGCATAGCTAGCTGTAGAAGCGGTTCCGCTTGATCACGGCCTTGCGGATGTTCACCGTGGTGCCGCCGCCCGAGCCATGGCCGAAGATCTGGACGGCAATCCATCCGCCAAAGATGACGGCGGCGAGGATGATGAGTTGGTGGATCAGCACGGCGAGCGCGGCGATGAACGTGGTCAGCAGGACCAGTCCGCCGCAGACGGCGCCGAACCCGATGCCTCCGAGCGCGATGTTCACTGCCGTCCGGGAGACGGCCGGTCCGACGGCGACCGGTTCGGGCTGGATGGGCTCGATGGCGTAGCCGGAGACGACGCGGCCGTCGGGCAGGACGACGCTCGCCACGGTCGGGACGTGGCCGGTCTGTACCGGCATCAGCGGCGCCGGGTGCACCGGAGTGAGTGGGGCCGGCTGGTGGACTTCCACGGCGGCCGGGCGGCTGCAGGCGGTGGGCTCGTTCACGTCGGGACCTCTCTCTAGTGGCCGGTGCCGGCGAGGGCGCCGGTCACGGCGGTGACGAGTTGGTTGACGGTGTCGGCCGCGCCGGTGTCGGCGAGGTAGAAGCCGAAGAGGACGGCGGCGACGGCCGCGCCGCCCCCGAGCGCCCGGAAGCGGAGCAGGAGGGCGAGGACGGCGGCGAGGAGCAGGACGAGCGGGATGGTGAGGACCATGGGCGTCTCCTGTCGGGTCAGCGGGTGCCGGCGCGGTAGGTGCGCGCGGCGCGGTTGTAGATCCAGCGGCCGACGCGTATGCGCTTGCCGGTTGCCTTGCAGCGGCGGCAGTCCTTGCCGCGCTTGAGGCGTCCCTTGCGGTCGTTCTTGAAGGCGTGGCCCATGCCGTGGCACTTGCGGCAGTCGCCGAACGGGCTCAGCCAGCACCGGCCGCCATAACCGAACGTGACGGCGAGCAGGCATGCGATAGCGAGGAGGAGAAGGCTCATCAGGGGCCTCTCAGAGGGGTTTTCGAGGGTTTCCGCAGGTGGGCCGCTATCTGCTAGCGACCTGATCAGGGCCGGTTTGGGTCGCTAGCAGGGTTGCTACCGGTAGCGACGTCTGCCGCTACCGGTAGCACCCTCCGAGACCTACTCGCCGTCACGCTTCTTGTTGCGGTCCGTAATCGCGGCGGCGACGTCGTCGCGCTTGATGCCGCGCTTGTTGACCTGTTCGCCGTCGATGCGCCGGCTGATCTGCCCGGTGGTGATCCCGAACGGCTTGAGCGCTGCGGTGAGCGCTTCCGCCTTCGGCTTGGGCTCCAGGTCTGCCCACGGCCCGTACGCCTCCGGGCGGAGCGTGGCGAGGCGGTCCACGATGGTCTCGGACCACACCTTGGTCTCGCCCTTGCCGAGGACGGCGGCGACGTCGTCCAGGATCGTCGCGGACGCCTCCGGGGCCGGGGCCTCGCCGACCGCGTCGCCGGACAGGGTGCCTTCCGCCTCGCGCAGGGCGGCGGCCCGAGTGAGGATGCGCTCCGCGTCCCGGCCGTCGGCAAGGTAGGTGCGCACGATCCCGGCGTCGTCGGACATGCCCTTGAGCAGGCCAACTCCCTTGTGGGACTTGAGGAGCTTGGACGCGTCCAGGCCCTCCGAGTACGACCCGGCACCCAGGATCGTGTCCGAGACCTGGTAGGCGCCGACCCGCAGCGCGAACCGGGCTTGGTGCTGGTCGCGCAGTTCCGAGGGGCACGCCTTGTCGTCCGGCTTCTGCGTGGACGTCATCACGCTCACGCCGACGGCCGGGGCGACCCGGGCGAGGTAGACGAGCAGTGCCAGGATTTCCTTGCCGTGCTCGGGATGCTGCAGGTACTCCTGCACCTCGTCCACGACGAACAGGATGAGGGGCATGTTCAGCTTCTTGTCCCGGCTGATCTCCGGGGTGAGCTTGCCCTCGGGGCAGATGTGCAGGGGCAGTTCGGAGAGTCGGTGGTAGCGGTCCTCGACGTCCGCCTTTAACTCCCGCAGCGAGGTCAGCAGATGCCCCACGGGGTCGATGCCGTTCTTGGGCACGATGCCGAACCCGATGCGGTGGGCGACCAGCGCGAACTTGCGCCAGTCCGGCGATGCCTTCCCGTCGAACACGTACAGGCGCACGTACGGGTCGAGTGCTGCGGCGAGCGCGATCGTGCGGGCCGAGAACGTCTTGCCCTGACGCGGGACCGCGCCGACGAGCAGGGACAGCCACAGCATGGTGGCCATGACCGGGTTGCCGCGCTCGTCCACGCCCCACGGGAACGGCTTCCAGAAGTCCACCCGAGTCGCCCCCAGCAGCGGCGACTTGCCCGACGGGACCGCGAGCGGGTCACGGTCGGCGATCCAGTACGACACCCTGCGCTCGCTCGTCTCGTCCTTGTCGAGGAAGAGCTGAGTGGCGGCGATGTCCATGCCCGACGCCACCTTGGTGTGCGCGTTGAGCGCGTCCTTGAAGGACTTGCCGTACGGCAGGTCCACGATCACGCGCCAGCCGTCGCCGTCCCGGCCGATCGGCCGCGGGAAGGCGATGGACTGATCCTTGCTGGTCAGTCCCGCCACCTCGTGTGCGCGGATCACGATGTCCGAGGACAGCTTGCGCTTGCGGAACGTCACCTTGGCCATGTCGATGAGCGGCCGGTCCGCCGGCGCCCCCACCACACCCAAGGTGGTCGTCAGCGCGGCTACCGCGAGCAGCAGTAGCCACGACGGCGCCATGACGTACAGCGTGAGCGTGGCGGCGAGACCCACCATGGACGCGATGGCGGCGACGACCCCGCGCAGCCGCACACGGTCGTTGCGCTGCCGCGAGAGCTTCAGGTACTCCGCCGCGTCCTCAGCGGCCACGGCCGCCAGACGCAGCGACTTGCCCTCAGCGTCGAACACCCACCGGCCGATCGCGGCCGACCAGCGCCACGCCCCGCGCGGCGAGTAGTAGAGAACCTTCGGGGTGTAGATGCACGGCAGACGGACCGCGTGATAGCCCATCACCGCCGAGTAGTGCCGGATGGCCCACTTGCGGACGGCCTTGCGCTGGTCAGGGAGCTTGACCCAGTCCGGCAGGACCGGGACACGGGCCTTGTCCCTCGCCTCCATCCACTCCGCCACGGACGGCGGGTAGACCTCGCGCGGCGGGTCGACCGGGGTGCCGTCGGCCAGTCCTTCGGCCTCCGGGTCGTCGGTGTCGGGGAGTTCGGCCTCCCACTCCCCCGGCTTCGCCTCACCGGGCGGCGCGGCGGGCTCCGGAGCCTTCTTGAGGGGGAAGGTCAGAACGGCGGCCGTCTGCGCTTCCGTGCCGCCCGGCTGATCCGGAGGCGGGGTGAACGTGGTTGTTTCCGTCACGATGTACGTACTCCTTCGGGAGTCGAAGGGTTCCGGCCGGCTTGCTGTGGAAGGTCGGGCGGCCGGACCCGGGTTCGTGTGGTTCACG
This sequence comes from Streptomyces sp. NPDC028308, assembly GCF_055565855.1. NCBI lineage: Bacteria > Bacillati > Actinomycetota > Actinomycetes > Kitasatosporales > Streptomycetaceae > Streptomyces > Streptomyces sp. NPDC028308. The sequence goes on along the minus strand of NZ_JBVHTO010000001.1, from coordinate 118,929 downwards.
CGGCGCGCTGTTCTTCGGGGTAGGCGCAGGTCACGCACCTGCCGAGGGTGGGCGGAATGACGTATCCGGCATCGCGCCGGCACTCGGGGCAGGTGCGACGGGCGCGCATCATGGCGTGGTGTGCGCGCCACCGACCCGGTGTCATCGGTCGGACGGGTTGGGCGAGGTCCAGCCGGTAGAGGTAGGCGGTCAGCGGCTCGCGCCGACGGCGCGGCCGTAAGAGTTGCGCGGCGACTTCCTGACCTCCCGGCCGCAGTCCACGGATACGGAGTTGGCGGCGGGTAGCCAATCCCAACTCCTTCGGGGCGTGGCGCCATGGGTAGGTGGGGATGCCGAACCGTTCGCCGGTGGGGTCGAAGCAGTCGGCGAGCGTCAGCCGCTTCACGGGGCCGTACTGCCGGTGGCACGGTCGGCGAGGATCGTGTCCCGCAGCAGTCGGGCGTTCGCGGGCGAGGTGTGGACCTCGCGGCGGATGCCCTCAGCCGTGATCTGCGCGTCCGTCCACCCGGCCGTGACCGACCGTGCTTCGGCGAGCAGTTGATCCGGGGTCCGCTTGGGCCGAGGTGATCGGGCGACCTGCGGGACCCGCCCCGTCGCCCGACGCGGCCGACTCGACACAGCCGGAACCGCCTTGACGACCGGGACCAGGATCGGCGCCGGAATCGCCCGTACGGGCTTGAGAGGCAGAGTCGACTTGCCCAGGTCGACCGCCACCGGCGCGGGAACCGGGAATCGGGTCAGGACCACGGACGGCACCGGCGTCGATTCCGGCAGGTCAGCCGTAGACCGATTCCTCATGGTCTTCGCTGATTCATCCGCATTCTCGATCGGCTCGGGCGCTGGGTCGGTGCCGCCGAACATCGAGGCGAGCGCGGCATCCGCGCCATCGGTGATCCGGTCGCGCTGGACATCCAGCAGCCTCGATCCGAGCGCCACATCCCCGACACCGACCCGGCGGGCCAGCCGCCACGACTTGCGCTCCGACCACTTCCGGACGCGGTCGCTGGGGTGGTGGACGGCGCGGGCGCGGTGGTAGGCGAGTGACTGGACGACGTCGGCGATGCGTCGTTCGTTCTCCGCGTCGCGGCCGTCGGTGTGGACGACGATCCGGCGGGCGAGGAACGCCATGCCCTCCGCCGAGACCGACATGCCCATCGGGGTCAGGGCGTAGATGACGGTGCGGCCGGGGTCGGGTGCGGCCATGGCGCCCATGGACGCGGCGGCGGCCGGCAGCGCCCAGAGCCCGGCCCGCACGATGCGCGGGGAGGACTGGCCCAGCATGGTCAGTCCGAGCAGGACCAGGGCGAGGACGGCGGTCGCGCCCTCACCTGCACCGAGCGCACCGAGTGCGGTCCCCTTGCCGTAGGCGTGGCCGATGTTGCTGTAGGTGCCGATCCCGCCGACGACGCCCGTGGCCAGCATGGGCACGAAGGCGGCCGTCAGAACGGTGATCTGAACTTTTGTCAGGGGCTTGCGGGCGGTCATCACGCTGCCTCCTTGCCGGTGGTGCCCGGCCGGCCGTAGCGGCGGCCGTTGACGGTGGGCAGTGCGGGAGTCGTCGCGTGCTGCGGGGCGATGCTGGCGCCCCCGCCCTCGCGCTTGGCGAGGTACATGTGCTCGTCCGCCTGCCGCAGCAGCGCGGACAGGTCCGGGCTCCCGTGCCAGTGGCGGGCCACTCCGACCGAGACATGCACGTCGATGTCGCAGTCCTCAAACGTGACCGGCCGCTCAAGGCTGCGGATTAGGTCCAGGACCTCGCCGGGGTCGTCCAGGGCCATGACGGCGGCGAACTCATCTCCGCCCAACCGTCCGGCCACGCCGTGGTGTCCGGCCGCCCACTCCCCGAGCCGCATGCCGGTCGCGCGGATCACCGCGTCACCTGCCGCGTGGCCGTGGGTGTCGTTGATGGTTTTGAACCAGTTCAGGTCCAGGACCAGAACCGCGCGCCGTGATCCGTGGGCGAGGTTCTTGCGGGCCCGGTCCTCGAACGCGTCTCGCGTCCACAGGCCGGTCAGCGGGTCGCGGCGGGCGGCCTCGATCCGGCGCGTCAGCCGCAGCGCGTGAACCGACCAGCCGGCCAGTAACGGGGCGCCGGCAGCGGTGGCGAACATCAGCCCGCTCATGCCGCTTCCCCCATCCCCGGCCGCTGGCCGCGAACGGAGCGGAGGAACGGCACAGTGCAGATCAGGGCGTCCGCGTACAGGGCGTCCCAACCAGCGATCTCGTCACCGGCCTCCGCCTCGTGCCGCAGGTCGGCGAGGACGTCACGGGCCGCGTCCTCACGGGCCGTCCGCTCGTCGGCCGTTTCGGACTTCAGCGGGCCCCGGAACAAGTCGACGTCGATACCGAGCGCCAGTTCCAGAAACTCCAGGTCGCCGTGCGCTTCCTGCCCGGCGACGAAAGTGCGCATACGCATGGTGGATCTCTCCATCTCAGGTACGTCGGGATACGGAGATCCGGGGCGGCGGGCGATCCTGTCCGGGAGTGCCACCGCGTCCGGAAACGGGCCAACGCCGCACGTCACGGCGGGCCGAGTGACCCCGGACGGAATCTGATTCCGCGCCCTCACGGCTGGATACCGGGGTCGACGGCATCACCCGGCCGCCACGGGGACGAGGCCCACAGAGCCCCGCCAACTTCAAGCACTCTGTTGAGTTCTCAAGGAACAGCCGCTTCCTTCGTACTCACCCTTACGGGCTTTCCTCCGGGCGTTCATGCAGGTCAGGGAGTTGTCCGGATGACTCCGGGTCCCTTTCGTGAACTAGCTTGCACTAGTCTGCTGTGGTGCACAAGCCATGCGCGGTGATGCGAGCTAGTTCGCTGTGGTGAGTACCCTCAACATATGACTGTCACTGGAGGGCCCAAGCCCAAGGCCGTGCAGGTCGCAGACGCTCTACGCGACGACATCAAGAAGATGAAGCCGGGAGACAAACTCCCGTCTCAGCGAGAGCTGATCGACCGATTCGGGTATGCGAGCCAGACCATCCAGAACGGGCTAGCCGCACTGCGAGCCGAGGGGCTGATCGTGTCGGCGGGAAACCTGGGCAACTTCGTCAGCGACGGCTCTGCCCCGGACGGCGACGTACGTGATGACATCAAGGAAATCCGCTCCCAACTCAAGACGTTGACCGAACGACTCGAAGCGCTGGAAAGCCGCTCCGTACCGGGTGGCGCTTGATCTGGAACCAGCATCGGAGTAACGGAGTGTGTGTAGAAAGTGACAGTGGGGGGACGGGAGAACTGGGGTGGGGACATGTCCAGTGACACCCCCCTGTCCCCTTCCCTGTCCCCCGTGCTCACGCGCGAGACTCGGAGCAGGCACTCGGAGGAGGGCGCATGACTGACGACAGGCCCGCATGGGCACGGCGGATCGCTGCCGAACGACAGGCGCGCGACTGGTCACAGCGTGACGCGGTCCGGGCTCTGCGAGCGCACGCGTCTTCCGAGCTGCCGGCAGAGGACAGCATGATTCGCCAGTGGAAGCGCTGGGAGTCCGGTCAGGCACCAAACGACTTCTACCAACCGCTGATCGCAGCCGTATTCGGCACAGTGACGCACGCCCTCTTCCCCGCGCCGTCTCGCCGTGACGGCGACAAGGAGATCCTGGCAGCGAGCGGCATGGAAACCCTGGAGATCGTGAGTCGCCTGAACCGGTCCGACGTCGACAGCGCAACGCTCGACGCTCTCCGGATCACCACAGACCGGCTTTGCTCTGAGTACCCGTTCATGCCCAGCGGTCAGCTCCTCATCGAGGGGCGTCAGTGGCTTCGCCGCGTGGTTGACCTGCACACCAAGAGCCTCACCCTTGCACAGCATCGCGAGGTGCTCGCACTTTCGGGTTGGCTCGCCTTGCTCGTCGGATGCGTTGAGTACGACACAGGAGACCGTCACGCGGCAGAGTCCACGCGGCGGGCAGCCCTCTCGCTCGCGACCGAGTCCGACAACCCCGAGGTGGCGGGGTGGGCCCACGAGATGCGGGCATGGTTCGCCCTCACATCCGGCGACTATCGGGGGGTCATCGCCGCAGCCCAAGCCGGGGCCGAAACCGCAGCGCACCACAGCGTCGCTGTGCAGCTCGCCGGCCAGGAGGCCAAAGCTTGGGCGCGACTCGGGGACCGTCGACAGGTTGAAGTGGCCCTCGACAAGGGACGCCGACTGCTTGAAGGGATGCCGTACCCCGAGAACCTGGACAACCACTTTGTTGTCGACCCAGCCAAGTTCGACTTCTACGCGATGGACTGTTACCGCCTCGTTGGCGAAGACCGGCTTGCGCGAACGCTAGCGGACGAGGTTCTTCGGGCGGGAACAGACTTCGACGGCACGGAGCGATCCCCGATGCGCAACGCCGAGGCCCGGGTAACTCTGGGGGTCACCGCAGCGCGAGATGGCGACCTTGAACAAGCGGTCATCCACGGTGAACGTGCCCTACAGGGCGAGCGTCAGTCTGTCCCCTCGCTGATCATGACCAGCCGAGAACTCGCGGCCGTCATGAGGCAGAGATACAGCACCGAACCGGCCGCACGGGAATACTTGAACCACCTGCAAGATCTAGGCAGGGAGAAGCCGGGATTCCTTTCTTCATAAGAGCTCTAGGCGCCTTTCGGGGGGTCCCATAGTTCATTCATCACCATCTCCTCCATATCTATGTCCAGCGACAGAGGTAGCTTGGAAACAAATTCGTCCCTATCAAGCACTGTCTGCACTTTCATGTCGCCTGGCGAATCTGACGCGAGAATTACAGCCACGAGGATGTAGCGCAGCGTTCCCGTTAGCCCGGCGGTGGCCAGATACATTTCCTGCAAGGAAGGGCCTAGGCTCTGACTCGTTTGAGCAGTACGTGGAGCATAGACGGTCAAGGATAAACGCAGAGACGTAAAACGATGCCATGCGACCGAAAGAATAGGGAAGGCTTCGGCTAGTTCGGCTACTTGCTTTGAGTGCTCCTCTCTGAAATCGCGCACGCTCGGAACAAAAAAGACCCCCTGCGAGTTGCCAGAGCATATTTCGTCATAATTCAATATGAACGCGAGGTCGCGCCTAGACAGCTCGCGGGTGAGCCGAAGCAGTGATCGTGCGAGAAGTGCTGTTCGCTCCACGCCCGCGGATTGAACTGCTCCGATAGCCGCCTCTATGCGCTGACGCTGTCTCTTAGGTAGGAGCCTCATCTGGACCCAGCGTTGCCCTCCTAAGAGCTTGTGTAAGGCTAAAGCGATATTGCCAATAGCCACGAGACCAATGAAACCGACCTCCAGCAATAGTTTCATTCTGAGGCGCCCTCGCCACTATGGCTCCCTACCCCAGATCCCAGGATTTTGAATCCCATCAATGAGGCCGCAGCCTTCAGTTCATGAATGACTCCCTGTCGTGCTGTCGATAGCGAAGTCACGGCGTCGCGCCACTCCGAGTACCGGTGGGTGTAATTTTCAACCTCGCCGACTCTAGACCAACAGAAAAACCGTAGAGTAGCGAAATTACGCCAGGCTGCACTCACCTCTGGTCTATACTGCGAGATAGCGATAATGCTGTCCAAATCCCGAGAAGTCCTTTCGCGATCTCGGTGGGCCTGCTCTGATATCAGCAGCAGATTGGGTGTCGAACCGGAGTCGATCTGTTCGCGCACATCCTCCAGCGCATGCACCTGCCGTCGAGTTTCCTCTCGGAGTTCGACCATGAGTTCGTAGAGCCTCTGTCGATGCCGCTCCTCGATTGCTTGCAAGCGCTGAGCAGTCGTGGTCGCGAGCTCCCTCGCCTGGTCGGCTCGCTTATCCTTCATCTGCATTTTTCGGATTATCAACGGCACAGCGATAGCCGTAACAACTCCCCCTCCTGCGGCAATCAGCGCGGTCACGACATCGACTTGCATTTTGCCCCCACGGTTCGACCAGCCCGCAGACCTCCTTCCCGTCGACAGCGGAGCGCAACCAATCCAATGATCAGGGCTCCGAGACGACGACTACCACAGTGATGCAGCACGAATCTCCGTGGTAGCTACGGGTACCGCTGTTACCACAGAGATTGATGTGCAGAAAATGAATTCCTGATAAGGATAGCCATCATCGCGCATGAAGGGAGATAATAGAGCGCACTTTCATTTTCGAAATGCGTTGTGCTATCAACCGGTTCCAGTTGCGGCAAAGGGCTCAACGGCGTTGCGCCGGTTTGCGGGGCACCCATTGTTCGGTACGCTTCGTTGTCCTGGTCTTTGTCCAGTGCGCCGACGGCCGCCACCGTTCCACGTCGTACGCACACACCCTCTGATCTGCTCCCTGAACCCCGACGAACGTCCTCGTACGGCCAAGCGGACAGTTTGAAAGCGTGTTGGGTGATCCTTCCCGAACAAGCCCTGATCACGTTCTCAGCAGCGCGGACAATCCTGGAGGCTGGGTTCCCGACCGCCGATCTCCCTGTCACCGTAGAGACATGAAGAACGACTTACCAGTACGCATCGTCGGCGAGCGCGTAGTCACGGAACCCGGCATCGGGCCAGTGCCGACGGTATGGCTTCCGCTGCACGGGCAGGTCATCGCTGAGCTGCCACCCCGGAAGGGCAACCGCCGTTGGCTGCACGAGACGGTGGGCATTCGTTCCCCGGAGTTCGATGGTGATCAATGGAACCTACCGCGCAGCAGTCTCATGCGGTTGGTGATCGCGGCGGTCGACCGGTACGGGTTCATCGTGCTCTGGCGAGACATGTCAACGCTGTCGCACTGCACAGACAACTGTTTGAAAGCAACGGGAATCGAATGCCAGTGCTCATGCCTGGGAGTGCACCATGGGCAGGACTCTGCAGGATGGTTTGAACGGGTTGGCGACGCAGTGGTGGCCGACCTTGGCGAGTGCATCCGTACAGGTGTCGTCTACGGAGCGAGAGGCACCGATGCGAATGCGGTGATCTACGCCAGCGAGCTGCAAGGCGAGACCTACTGCGTCGATCGCATTGGCCGGCAGCACTGGCCGATGGCCAGCCAATTCATGTGCGTGAGCTGCATGACGGAGCGCGCGACCGTCTGGGACCACTGTCACACTCACGGCTTTGTACGCGCACCACTGTGTAATCCCTGCAACACACGCCACTGGCGTGGCTGGCGGCCGCAATACGGTCGAGCACCGCAGAGCCGCAACCTTGATGACAGCTACTACCGCCAGTGCCCCAAACACGCCGTCGCGTGGAGGCAATGCAGTGCGTAGCCCCGTTAACTGCTTCTCGCCGGGGGCGTCGCCCAGGTCAGCAGTCCCAGCACCGTCTCATTTTCCGTCTCGTTCGTGGCCGCACGTCGCCGTTCCGGGTCGTTCACTGAGCTCCATCCGGCATGTCGTCTGCACGGGATTGAACGCCCCTGAACAACCTCGGATCATGCTCTGAACAGCCCGGACAAACCTGCAAAGCGAGTTACGTGGGTTCGATTCCCGCCACGGCCTCCAGCGCCTGAACGGGCGGAGGAAAGGGCGGCCCCCCCCCCTGGCGGGGTGCCGCCCTTTCGGCCGTCCGTCTCGCTTCGCCTCTCGGTCGACCGATCCGCCCACGGGGGAACTCGATCTCCGGCAGGGTCGTGAGCCACCGCCGGCCAACCGGGGCGAGGCCCGAGGGCCGGGGGCATGTGCCGGTGCCGGGCACTAACCCAGGTGCCGGGCCACGGCCGCCTCGACCTCCGCCACGTCCGCGCCCTCCGCCGCCCAGGCCACGTATCCGTCGGGCCGTACCAGGACGGTCGTCCGGCGGTCGCCCGCCCAGCGCCCCACGGTCAGCCGTCCCTCGTGCGGACCGGGGTCCTCGTACGTCCCGGGCGTGATCAGTACGAACCGGCCGCCGCGCAGCGCCTCGTAGAGCCGGCCGCTCTTCAGGGCGACGTCGGGGGCGCGGGTGCCGGTGAGGCGGTGGGTGCCGCGAGGCGCGGGGTAGGCGTAGCCGATCCCGGTGACCTGCCCCAGCGCCTTGCGCTGGACGGACGGGGCGACGTCGACGATCGCGGAGACCATGGCACGGGCGGTACGCAGCAGCGGATGGCGCGCGCGGGCCAGCCGGACCAGTCCCCCGCTGCTGCGCAGCACCGCTCTGCCGACCGGGTGGCGCTCGGCCTCGTAGCTGTCGAGGAGCCCTTCGGGCGCCCGGCCTTGGACGGCTGCGGCGAGCTTCCAGCTGAGGTTGGCGGCGTCCTGGAGGCCGGTGTTCATGCCCTGCCCACCCGCCGGGGAGTGGATGTGCGCGGCGTCCCCGGCGAGGAAGACCCGTCCGACGCGGTAGTGCGGTGCCTGGCGCTCGTCACTGTGGAAACGGGAGAGCCAGCGGGCGTCGTGCATCCCGTAGTCGGAACCCAGCGCACGGCGGGTGATCTCCTTGACCTCGTCGAGGTCGAGCGGGGCGTCGTCGAAGACCTCGTTGCGGCGGTTCCAGCCCATGACCCGGTACCAGCCGTCGCCGAAGGAGGCGATCATCGCGAAGGCGTCGTCGCGTCCGTTGACCGTGAGGACGTCCTCGGGCTTCTCCGCCAGCCGGACATCGGCCAGGATCAGCGACTTGATGACGGAGACCCCGGGGAAGTCGAGGCCGATCGCCTCCCGGACGGCGCTCCGGTGACCGTCGGCGCCGACGACGTAGGCCGCCCGGCGGGTGACGACCGCTCCGTCCGCGCCGCGCACGTCGAGGTCGACGCCCTCGTCGTCCTGGCGCAGTCCCACGACCTCGCTCTCGTACGCGAAGTCGACACCGGCCTCCCGTGCCCGCCGCTCCAGGAGCCGCTCGACCTCGTACTGGGGGGTGATGAGCAGGAACGGGAAACGCGAGGGCAGTGTGCTCAGATCGAGGGAGAGCCGGCGGAACAGGCGCAGGCCGGTGATGGTGTCGCCGGTGGTGAGCAGTTCGTCGGCGAGGCCCCGGGCGTCGAGCTGCTCCAGCGTGCGGGCGTGCACCCCGAAGGCTCGGGAGAGGTTGCTGGTCTTGCGCGGCCGCTTCTCGACAAGGGTCACGGCGACGCCGGCTGCGGCGAGGTCACCGGCGAGGAGGAGGCCGGTGGGTCCGGAGCCGACGACGATCACGGTGCGGTGGGTGGCGGTGCCGTTCATGGTGGCCTCCTGTTGCCAGCGCCGGGTTGCCGCCTCATGCCTGCCATCTCTTGCCTGCCATCTCGGACGCGCCAACACTTGTTGGCCAACGTCCGTTGACGACCGTACCGAGGCGTCGGCATGGGCGTCAACACGTGTTGGCAAACGGTTGTGGGCCTCCAGCTGTTGACCCATACTCGTTAACCTACGTTCGTTGGCCTACGCTTGTTGGCATGATCGGCAGTGACAGCACCTCCACGGTTACCGGCGCCCGCACCCCACGCCGCTCCGACGCCACCCGCGGCGCGATCCTCGCCGCAGCCCGCGAACGCTTCGCGACCGACGGCTACGAGCGAGCTACCATCCGCGCCATCGCGAGGGACGCGAACATCGATCCGTCGATGGTGATGCGGTACTACGGCAACAAGGAGGGCCTCTTCGCGGCGGCCGTCGCCATCGACCTTCGACTGCCGGACGTGGACGGGGCGGACCGCCGGCAGGACGCCGGGCGGACCCTCGTCGAACACTTCCTCGACATGTGGGAGAACGACGAGGTCCTCACTGCCCTGCTGAGGGTCGGCGTGACCAACCAGGCCGGAGCGGAGCGGATGCAGGGCATCCTGCGCGACCAGCTGCTGCCCGTCGCCCGGCAGGTGTGCCCCGACCCCGAGCAGGCCCCGGCACGGGCGGCACTCATGGCGTCACAGCTGCTCGGACTGGCGCTCACACGCTACGTACTGCGCATGCCGCCGGCGGTGGAGCTGGCGCGGGCGGAGATCGTGGCATGGCTGGCGCCGACGATCCAGCGCTATCTGACCGCGCCAAGTCCCTGAAGCCTGCCGGACGCTCGTGCCCGGCGGATCCACGGGCGCCCGCGAAGCCCGCCACCCGGACCCGCCTCGGCGACGGCGATGTCCGGCAACGCAACGCCGCCCATGAGACCAGGCGCCCGGCGCTCCCGTGGACTCCCCCGCGTCGGACAACGCGTCACGATCACGCCGCCTCACGACCACATCCAGAGGCCTCCGCCTATTCCCTCCTGCCAGATGTGGGGCCAGTGCCCTCGGTCGTCGTCCCCGGAGTCCGTCGGCGTCCGGTCGCCGGCGACAGCATCAGCCCCCGTCAGGGCCGGCGTCGCGGTGGTCGTCAGGTGGGCGTAGGAGTCCGTCAGGCTCTGCGTCGGGGCGAGTGACCTCACGCGGTGAAGCAGCCAGAGGGCGAACGCGAGGGTGGAGACGTCTGTGTTCAGCGGGCGTAGGGCGCCGTCGCCGTCGCTCCAGGCGAGGACCGCTCCCGTCGTCCCGTCCACGACCAAGTCGGCGGCCCCGGTCAGGTGACCCAGGCGGATCAGCCGGTCCGCGCCCGATGGGAGTTCCTCGTCGGGGAAGTCCCCCGGCCACTGGTCCGCGCAGTACTCGGCCAGCGTCCGCAGCGGCGCCTCCGTATCGAGCTGGAACACGCCGCCGTTCTCCGGCAGTCCCGTCTCGCGCAGGAAGCGGCGGGTCGGTTCGTGCGTCAGCGTCGGCGGGAAGTCGACCTCCTCGAAGCGCATGATCCCGCCTGTGCCGAACTCCTCGTCCAGCAACCTGCGCGGCAGCTCCAGGACCAAGCCGCCCTCGGAGCCCCCGATCCGGGCCAGCGGGCGCACCACAGCCGCCGCCGTCCAGAACGGCGGAAGCGCCCCGGCACCCACGCTCCGCTCGAACACCGCGGTCAGCTGCGCCGACGCCCGCTCCACCGCCTCGGGCCCGAACCGGCCCGCCAGGGACGCGGACCGCCCGCGCACCGAGGCCAGTTCCTCCGTCGCCGCAGTGAAACGCAGGACCGCCTCCAGCGAGGGCGCTGACAGAGGAGGGCCGGTGAGGGCCGCATCCCTGCGGGAGTCCGTGAAGTCCGTGAAGTCCGCGACGGAAAGCTCCCCCGGGATCTCCGTCATCCCCGTGAGCCCCGTGCCGCCCGTCACCCCGGCCATCCCCCCAGCCCCCGTCGGCCCCTCCAGGACGATCGACTCCAGCTCTCTGTCGTAGGCGTAGGCGTGGGCGGGGTCCGTGACCAGGTCGTTCCGCAGTTCGGCCGCGAGCCTGTCGAGGGTGCCGAGAGCGTCGAGGGTGTCGAGCGGGTCGGTCAGGTCCGTTGCCTGGCGGGGCTTCCGGGCGCTGGGCGTCTTCGGTCCCCGCTGCGTCGCCCCGGACGGCGGCAGGCCGACGGTCAGCGGGAGCCAGGACGGCACGCGCGCGGCGTACCGGTCGAGCTCCTCGTCGGCCGGTCCGATCGCACCGCCGACAACGGTGTCAGTCGTGATCATGGCTCCCCCGCGCATGTGAACGCATTCGTGCTTCCCCCGTGCGGAACCTCCCGCCACCCGGCGGCAGTTCTCCCACTGCCCAGAACCCTACGCGGCACCACTGACAACGCCGGGAACTCCAGGGGCATCACGCACGACGCACCACGTAAGACGTCAGGAACGCGGAAAAGGCTGCTTCGGGGCTCAGGCGAAGTACACGCCGCCGAGGACGACCACCACGGCCGCCGCCACGAACACCAGGACCCACAGCAGCAGCCGGCCCACCGCGGGAGCGGGCTCGTAGCGCGGTGGCTCCGGGGCCGTCACGCGCCGGTCACCACCGCGGCCTGCGGCCGGATCGGCAGCCGGTTGACGGGGCGGCCGGTCGCCGCGCGGACGGCCGACGCGATCGCCGCCGGGGACGTCACGACCGGCACCGCGCTGACCGCCTTCGCTCCGAAGGGGGCGACGACGTCCCGCTCCTCGACCAGCTTGACGATGCGGATGTCGGGCGCGTCCAGCGAGGTCGGCAGCGCGTAGCCGGTGAGGTCGGGGTGGCGGACCAGACCGCGGGCGGTGCGCAGGTTCTCGGTGAGGGCCGCGCCGACCCCCTGCGTGACGCCGGCCTCGATCCGGGCCGTGACCTGGGCCGGGTTGAGGATGCGGCCGACGTCCTGGGCCAGGGCCAGTTCGACGACGCGGACCGAGCCGAGTTCGATGTCGACGTCCACCACCGCGCGGATCGCGCAGAACGCGAGGCCGACGAACGCGTCGCCCTGGCCCGCGGCGTCCAGCGGCTCCGTCGGGTGGGGCCGGCACTGGGCGGTGGCCCACAGCTCCTTGCCGTCCAGCGCCTCCGTGACGGTCGTCGAGAGCACGCCGTCGTACGACGTGATCTTGCCGTCGGTGATCTGGAGCAGCTCCGTGGACATCCCGAACTTGTGCGCGAGCGGCTGGAGGAGCTGCGTGCGGACCATCTTGGCGGCGCGCTCCACCGCCCCGCCCGACACCCAGGTGTGGCGGCCCCGGCAGCTCGGGCCGGCCGGCGGCTGGTCGGTGTCGACGGGGGCCACGTAGACCTCGTCGATACCGAGGGTCTCCTGGACGATCTGGCGGGCGAGCGTGGTGAAGCCCTGCCCGGTCTCCACGGCCGCGCACAGCACCGTGGCGACGCCGTCGTGGACCTTGACGGTGGCCGTCGAGACCTCGTCCGCGCCCTCGGCGCCGAGCATGTGCACCATGCCGACGCCGTAGCCGACGCCCCGGCGCACCGCGCCCGGTTCGCCCGCGCCCTCGGGACCGCCGGGCAGCAGCCACTCGTCCTCGGGGGTGTCCTTGGGCAGCGCGGGCAGCGGGAAGTCCCGCACCGCCTGGAGCAGTTCGGCGACCGGCGCCGGGCAGGTCACCGTCTGTCCGGTGGGCAGGACATCGCCGGTGGCCATCGCGTTGCGCAGGCGCAGCTCCGCGGGGTCCATGCCGAGCTTCTTCGCCAGCTTGTCCATCTGCGCCTCGTAGGCGGCGCAGACCTGCATGGCGCCCTCGCCGCGTACGTGGCCGGAGGGCGGGTTGTTGGTGCGTACGGCCCAGCCCTCGATGAAGGCGTTCGGGACGACGTAGGGGCCGCAGGCGAAGGAGACGGCGGCGGCGAGCGCCTCGGAGGACGTGTCGGCGTACGCGCCCGCGTCCAGGAGGATCTGTGCCTCGACCTTGACCAGCCTGCCGTCGGCGTCCGCGTGGTGGCGGTAGCGCAGCAGGGTGGGGTGGCGGTGGGCGTGCCCGAGGAAGGACTCCTCGCGCGTAGCGGTGAGTTTGACCGGGCAGCCGGTCTTCAGCGCGAGCAGGCCGAGCGGGAGCTGGATGCCCTGGTCCTCGCGGTCGGCGGTGGCCCCGGGGACGCCGGTGACGACGACCTTGACGCGGTCGGGTTCCAGTCCGTAGCAGGCGGCGGCCGCGTCGCGGTCGGTGTGCGGGTCGGTCGACGCCACGTAGAGCTCGACGCCGCCGTCCGGGCGGGGCACGGCGAGGCCGGCCTCGGCGCCGACGGGCGCCGGGTCCTGGCGGCCGATGCGGTACAGGCCCTCGACGACGAGTTCGCCGGCCGCGTCCGGGTCGCCGTGGCGCAGCGGGATGTGGCGGATCAGGTTGCCGTCGGGGTGCAGGGGTTCGGCCTCGAAGGCCGCTTCCGGGTCGGTGACCGGGTCGAGCACCTCGTACTCGACGATGACGGCGGCGGCGGCCATCCGCGCGGTGTCGGGGTGGTCGGCGGCGACGGCCGCGATGGGCTCCCCGTGGTGGCGTACGACCTCGGAGGCGAACACCGGCCGGTCGGCCTTGCCGCGGCCGTGCAGCGCGGTGCCGGGCACGTCCTCGTGGGTGACGACGGCGTGGACGCCGGGCATCTCACGCGCGTGGGTGGTGTCGATGGACACGATGCGCGCGTGGGGGTGCGGCGATCTCAGCACGGCGGCCCAGAGCAGGCCCTCGGCCCACAGGTCCGCGGCGTACGGGAAGGTGCCCTCGGTCTTGGCGCGGGCCTCGGCGGACGGCAGTGACGCGCCGAGGCCGTGCGGCAGCGGTTCGGGGGCGGGCGGTGCCGCGGTGGTCTCCGTGGCGGCTTCGTTGCTCACGCCTGGCCTCCGTCCTGGCCGTACGGCTGGTCGTGCGGGGTGGCCGGTTCGAACGCCGACCTGTTGACGCCGCCGTCGCCCGGGCCCGCCTGGTGCGGGATGCGGGCCTCGTCGCCGTCCTGGTCCCCGTTGGCGGAGTGCGCCTCGCGTTCGGCGACGACCTCGCGCACGGCGTCCAGGACGCCGCGGTAACCGGAGCAGCGGCACAGGTTTCCGCAGAGGGCCTGGCGGGCCTCCAGCTCGGTCGGCGCCGGGTTGCCCTCCAGCAGGTCGTGCACGGTCATGGCCATGCCCGGAATGCAGAAACCGCACTGGACCGCACCGCACTTGGCGAGCGCCCGCTGCACGTCGGAGGGCTGTCCGTCGGCGGCGAGGCCCTCGACGGTGCGCACCTCGCTGCTCGCGGCGGTGACCGCGGGCACCAGGCAGGACGCCACGAGCCGGCCGTCCACCTGGACGTTGCAGGCGCCGCACTCGCCCTGCGAGCAGCCGTCCTTGGCGCCGGCGAGGCCGAGGCGCTCGCGCAGGACGTAGAGCAGCGATTCGCCGATCCAGGCGTCGGTGACGGGGCGGTCGGCGCCGTTGACCCGCAGGACGTACGACGACATGGGGTGCTCGTCGTGCGCGGGGGCGGGGGCTTCGGTGGTGTCGGTGGTGTCGGTGTCCTCGGAGGCGGACCGTTCCGCCGGGGCCGCGTCGGGTCCGGCGGCGTCCGGGGTTTCGGACGTCACCGGGGCCGACGGGGACGTCTCGTAGGCGGTGCCGGTGGTCTCGGGTCCGGCGGACTCGGGGCCGGTGTCCGGCGCGAACTCCGCCGTCTCCCGGGTGCGGCCGCCGGCCTCGAACTCCGGCCCGGCCGCCTCGAACCCGCGCCCCTGCGTCTCGTGGCCGTGCGGGACCGTCTCGTGGTCCTGCGGGGCCGTCGTGTGTGCGTGCGCGCCCGTCGCGTGGCCGTCCGCGGCCGCCCCGGGTCCGGGCGCGCCCGTGTCGTGGCCGTGCGGAGCCGTCGCCGGTCCGTCCTCGGCCGTCTCGTACGGGTGCGCGTCCGCCTCGGCTCCGCGCCGGGCGTCCTCGTGGCCGTCACGTCCGTAGCCCTCGCGGGCCACCGCCTCAGCGGCCTCAGCGGCCTCGTGGACGCGCTCGGACGCCTCCTGGGCGGCCTGCGCGGTCGCGCCGGGGTAGGAACCGCCCGGCGCCTCTCCCGGCGCCTCAGCGGCCGTTCCGGCACTCGCGTCCGGAGCGTGCTCGCGGGGGCCGGCGAACCACGGCTCGCCCACGGTCTCGGTCGCCCAGGGCGCAGCGGCGCCGCCGGGGAGCGTGGCGGGCGGCGTACCGCCCCACTGCTCGACGAGCGACGACGTGGTGAACTCGCCCGACTCGTCCGGAAGATCACCGCCGGCAACCGGGATCGACCACTGCCCGGTGACGTCGTGCCCGGCGGGCTCGTGCCCGTAGGACGCGCCGTCGGAGGGCTGCTGCCCCTCGGCGGCGTGCGAGCCCTCGGCGTCCGCGAAGGTCCACTGCCCGGTGGCTCCCGGCCGGTACGAGAAGCCGTCGTGGGCGCCCTCCTGGGGCACCGCGTTCGGGTCCGGCCACTGGACGCCCTCGGCCGGCACGGCCCAGCTGCCGGTGGCCGCCGGGTCGGTGCCCGCGGTGGTGGCGGGGGTGACCGTTATCTGCGGGGGCACGTAGCCGTGCCCGGGGGCCGCGAGCGGGCTGTCCCGTTCCGCCAGGAGGGCGTCCATGCCCCCCTCGGGGAGCTTGACGAAGGCGGTGGCGCCGTCGTCGTAGTCCCCCTGCGGCAGCCGCTCCCAGGCTCCGTGGGTGCCGCCTCGGGGGGCGTCCTCTCCGTGCTGGTCGTCGGTCACGACAGCGCCCTCCCCAGTGCTCGTCGGGCCAGCGCGGCGACGGTGCGCCGCAGGTGCAGTACGGCGGGCGGAAGCTGCGGCAGGGAGCCGTCCTCCGCCGGGACGGGGTCCGGGATGCAGGCCGCGGCGACGTAGTCCCCGAAGGCTCCCAGCGCCTCGGGCACCAGGGCGCGGTTGTTGTCCCAGTCGATCAGCGAGGCGACCCACTGCTCGGCGTCCAGGGGGCGCAGCGGCATCGGCGCTATGGCTCCGACGGCGCACCGCACCCCGCGCCGGGCGGGGTCGAGGACGAGCGCCACGGAGGCGATCGCCCGGCCGGGTCCGGTGCGTCCGGTCGCCTTGACGAAGACCTGCGGGGCGTGCAGCAGCGGCACGCGCACGTAGCCGATGAGTTCGCCGCCGCGGAGCATGTCGACGCCCGCGAGGAGGTGCGAGACCGGGATCTCGCGGCGGCCGCCGGCGGGGCCCGCGATGATCAACGTGGCTTCCAGGGCGGCCAGTACGGGCAGCGCGTCCCCGGTGGGCGAGGCGGAGGCGATGTTGCCGCCCAGGGTGCCGGCGTTGCGGATCTGCGGCGGTCCGGCGGCGCGGGCGGCGGCGGCGAGCGCGGGGATGAGGGCGGCGAAGTCGGGGCGGCCCATCCGCGCGTGGGTGAGGCCCGCGCCCAGCAGGGCGTGGCCGTCCTGGTACTGCCAGCCGCGGATCTCGCTGATGCGTCCGAGGCCGACGAGGGCGGCGGGCCTGAGCTGCCCGGAGTTGACGGCCGCCATGAGGTCGGTGCCGCCCGCCACGGGTACGGCGGCCGGCATGGCGGTGAGGGCTGCCACGGCCTCGTCCAGCGAGCCGGGCAGCGTGACGGCTGCCTGCGCCGCCTGCGGTGCTTGCGTGGTCAAACCGGCTGCCCCTTCCCGCTGCCCCACCTGGTCCCACCTGTGTTGCCGTACGGTACGTGCTGACAGGGCGGACGTGGCAACTCTGGCACATCTTCCCCGGCCCTCGACGCGGGGGTCCGCTAGGAGGCATTCGCCCCTCTCACCTGCGAGATGGTCCGTTTTCGCACGGCATCGCCGGTCCGGGCGAATTGGCACTCTTCGGTGACTCCCGGGGCTTTCCTCCGGCCGGCCGCGCTCCCGGGGTGCGCACTCCCCCGGGGCGGCCCTCAAGGCGGCTCCTCAGGCGTTCGGCGGCGCCCCCTCGATCGGGCGTCCGAGCACCCCGGGCCGCCGCTGCCACGGCCGGGGTCCCGTGGGCGGCCGGTAGGCGACACCGAGCGCGTCGAGCCGCGCGTAGTGGGCGCCCATCCGCCGCTCGAACCCGGCGAAGTCCCGTTCGGCGGGGGCCGGCAGGGCGCTCCAGGCGACCTCGGCGAACGCCGCGAGCCGCGGGAACACCTGGTAGTCCACGCGCGCCTGGTCCTCCATCACCTCGGTCCACACGTTCGCCTGGGTGCCCAGCACGTGCCGCGCCTCCTCGGGGGTCAGCTCCGGCGGCACGGGCTCGAAGCGGTAGACGTCCTCCAGGGTGCGGACGTAGCCGATGGGCACCGGCTCGTCCTCGCCGCCGTGCTGACGGTGGTCCAGGTACACCTGCTGCTCGGGGCACATGACGACGTCGTGGCCCGCGCGCGCGGCGGTGATGCCGCCCTGGTAGCCGCGCCAGGAGGACACGGCGGCGCCCGCCGCGAGTCCGCCCTCCAGGATCTCGTCCCAGCCGATCAGCCGACGCCCGCGCGCGGAGAGCCAGTTGTCGAAGTGTCCGATGAACCACGCCTGGAGCCCGTCCTCGTCCCCGACTCCGAGTTCCTCGATACGTGCCTGCGCGGCCGGTGAGCGCTTCCACTGGTCTTTGAGGCACTCGTCGCCGCCGACGTGGAAGAACGTCGAGGGAAAGAGTTCGAGGAGTTCCTCGAAGACCCCTTCGTAGAAGCGGAGGGTGTTGTCGGTGGGGGCGAGTACGTTCTCGGAGATGCCCCAGTTGTCCCAGACGGAGAGGGAGGCCGTGTCGACGACGTCGGAGTTGCCGAGTTCCGGATACGCGGCGATGGCGGCCTGCGAGTGCCCGGGGATGTCGATCTCCGGGACGACGGAGATATGCCGCTCGGCCGCGTAGGCGACGATCTCGCGGATGTCGTCCTGGGTGTAGAAGCCGCCGTGCGGTTTCTCCTCCCACAGGGGTGAGGCGCGGTGGCCGAATTTCGTGCGGGACCGCCAGGCGCCGACCTCCGTGAGTTTCG
Organism: Streptomyces sp. NPDC028308; assembly: GCF_055565855.1. Classification (NCBI taxonomy): domain Bacteria; kingdom Bacillati; phylum Actinomycetota; class Actinomycetes; order Kitasatosporales; family Streptomycetaceae; genus Streptomyces; species Streptomyces sp. NPDC028308. The sequence goes on along the minus strand of NZ_JBVHTO010000001.1, from coordinate 100,878 downwards.
GGTACTTCTTGATCTGGACACGCCATCCTTGGTCGTCCGTCAGATGGAAGTGGAAGACGTTGAGTTTGTGCGCGGCCAGCAGGTCCAGATAACGCAGGACCCCTTCCTTGGGCGTGAAGTGGCGGGCCACGTCGAGCATCAGGCCGCGCCAGGGGAACCGCGGGCCGTCCTCGACGGACAGCCGCGGCACCGTGTGGCGTCCGCCCGGGCGGACGGGGGCACGCCGGAAGGCGTCGGGGCCGAGCAGCTGACGCAGCGTCTGGGCGCCCCAGAAGACGCCGGCCGCGCCGCCGCCGGTGATCTCGACACCCCGGTCCGCGCTCGTGACCAGCCGGTACGCCTCCGGTTCCAGACCGGCGTCGAGACGCAGCCGTACCGTGTTCGCGCCGTTCGCGCCGTCCTCCTCCCCCGGCGGCAACGGCAGACCGAGCGCCGCGCCGAGGACGGAGCGCAGCCACCTCTGCGTGCCCTCCGTGCCGGGCGCGCCCCACAGGGCGGTCGCCTCGTCGAGCACCGTGTCGCCCGCTGCCGGGCCCGTCACGGCGCGCGGCGCCGGAATCAGATCCATCACGTCAGTCCTTTACCGCTCCGCCGAGGCCCGAGACGAGCCTCCGCTGTACGAGTACGAAGAAGATGAGTACGGGAATCGTCATGAGCGTGGAAGCCGCCATCACGCCGCCCCAGTCCGGCTCGTCGGGTTTGTAGAAGACGAGCAGGGCCATCGGCAGGGTGGACTGGGAGGTGTCGCTGATGATGAACGACTTGGCGAACAGGAAGTCGTTCCAGGCGGAGATGAACGAGAAGACGCTCGTGGCCACCAGTCCCGGGAAGACGAGCGGGAACAGAATCTGCCAGAGGAATCGCGTCCGGCTCGCTCCGTCGATGAACGCCGCCTCCTCCAGCGCCTCGGGAACCGCCTTGACGAAACCCCTCAGCATCCAGATCGCGAAGGGCAGCGAGAAGGCGATGTGGGGCAGGATCAGCGAGCCCAGGGTGTTGAGTTGGCCGAGGTCGCGCATGACGAAGAAGAGCGGGATCGCCAGCGCCTCCACCGGCACCATCTGCGCGATGAGGAACATGATCAGCAGGGTGGTGCGGAAACGGAAGCGGAATCGTGTCACCGCGGTCGCGGCGAGAAAGGCGACGAGCGCCGAGACGACGACCACCGAGCAGGCGACCACGAGGCTGTTGACGAAGTACCGGCCGAATTCCTGTTGCCCGAGGACGCGCCGGAAGGAGTCCAGCGACGGCGAGTTGGTCCAGGGCCGGGGTTCGCTGGACTCGATCTCCCCCGCCGGCTTGAAGGCGCCCAGCACCATCCAGTAGAGCGGGAAGGCGACGGCCACCGCGATCAGCAGCGCGGACGCCTCCGCCGCCAGCCGCCAGGGACGCCGGGGGCGCAAGGCTCCCCGCACGGTGTCCAGAGCACTCACAGTTCCTCCCCCTGCCGGCGCAGCAGCCGCAGGTACACCAGCGTGACGGCCATCAGCAACAGCAGCATCACGACGCCGATCGCGGAGCCGAGGCTGTACTGGGACGAGGCGAACGCCTTCTGGTAGGCGTACACGTTCAGCACGAGGTTCTGCCCGGCGATGCCGCCGCCGTTGGTCATGACGTAGATCTGCGTGAAGACCTTGAAGTCCCAGATGACGGACTGGATCGTGACGACGACCAGGATCGGCCGGAGCATCGGCGCGAGCACCGAGCGCCACACACGCCACTGCGAGGCGCCGTCCAGGGAGGCCGCCTCCAGCACCTCGGACGGCACGGCGCGGATGCCCGCGTACACCGTCACCATCACGAACGGGAAGGAGCACCAGACGACTTCGAGCAGGACGAGCGCGAAGGCGCTGTAACGCCCGTACGTCCATGAGTGGTCGCCGAGCCCGAGGACGCGGTTGACCGGGCCGAAGTCGGGGTCGAAGAGGAACAGCCACACCGTGGAGCCGGTGACGGCCGGGGTCGCCCAGGCACCGAGCGCCGCCAGCATCAGCGCGAGCCGGGGCAGTGCCCGGACCCGGGTCAGCAGGACGGCCAGCGCGCAGCCGGTCGCGAGGGTCGAGACGACGCACGCCGCCGCGAACACCACGGTGGCGAGGAGCACCCGCCAGAACTCGTCGTCGGCGACGAGCGTCGCGTAGTTGCCGACGCCCTGGAAGGTGGTCGGTTCACCGCCGCTGACCTGGGCCTGGGTGTACTCCAGGAACGAGATCAGGCCGAGCTGGTAGAGGGGGTAGACGAGCAGGCCGGCGAGGACGACGAGGGCGGGGGCGAGGTAGAGCCAGGGGGTCCAACCACCGCGCCCGCGCCGCGACTTCACGGGCTTCGTCTTCGCGACGGGGGCCGGCCGGGGCCGTTCGCCGGGCGGTCCGGCGGGTCCGTCCGGGCCGGGCCGCCCGGCGACGCGGAGGGTTTCGTGCGCCGTCATCGGTTCAGCCGACGGAGCTGAAGGCGTCGTCCATCTTCTTCGCCGCGTCCTTCGAGGCCCGCGGCACGTCCTTCTTGCCGCTGACGACCTCCTGGAACATGGTCGGCAGGACGAGCGAGGCGTCGATCTGGGCCCAGGCCGGCGAGGCGGGGACGAACTTGGCGCCCGCGGCGAGGGTCTTGACGAAGGGCTCGACGAACGGCTCCTTCTTCGCGACGTCGGCCCGCACGTCGGTGTACGTCGGCAGGAAGCCCATGGCGTCGAAGAGTTCGCCCTGCGTCTTCTTGGACGCGAGCCGCTTCAGCAGGTCCACGGCGAGGGAGCGGTGCGAGGTGCTCTTCAGGACGCCGAGGTTGTTGCCGCCCGCGAAGGCCGGGGCTATCTCCCCCTTCTTCAGGCCGGGCAGCGGGACGACGGCGTACTTGCCCCGAACCTTTCCGGCTTCCACGGCCGCGTGGCTGAAGTCGCCGCCGATGGCCATGCCGGCCTTGCCCGCGGCGAAGGCGGTGACGGTGTCGTTGCCGCCCATGCCCGCGCACTTGGCGGCCGGGCAGTTGGTGTCGCCGAAGAGCGAGGTGTAGGCCTTGATGCCCTTCTGCGCGGCGGCGCTGTCGATGGCGGAGGCGTACGAACCGCCCTTGCCCCGGGCGAGTTCACCGCCGTTGGCCCAGATGAAGGGCATCGCGCCGTAGGTGTAGGCGCCGCCGACCGCGAGGCCGTACAGGTCGGGCTTCGCGGCCCGGATGCGCCGTGCGGTGTCGATCAGTTCGGCCTGCGTGCGCGGCACGTCGAGGCCGAGGTCCTCGAAGACGTCGGTGCGGTAGTACAGGGCGCGCACGCCGACGAAGAGGGGGGCGCCGTAGACCTTCCCGTCCACCGTCACGGACTGGCGGGCGGTCGGATCGGAGTCCTTGGCCTCCTTCCAGTCGGTGAACTCCCGTGTGATGTCGGCCAGTCCACCGTCCTTGACGTAACCGGCGGTGTCGGTGTTGCCGTACTCGATCACGTCGGGCGCGCTCTTCGGGTCGTTGAAGGCGGCCTTGATGCGCTGGGCGCGCGTCTCGACGGGGATGTACTCGACCTTCACCTCCGCGCCCGGGTGCGCCTTCTCGAAGCCGGCCACGGCGGCGCCGACGACCTTCTCCTTGGGCGCGTTGGCGACCTCCTGGAAGAGCCACACGCGCAGGGTGCCCTTCTTCTCGTCCTTGCCGGAGGAGGAGTCGTCGGACGTCTGTGGGGCGCAGGCGGTGGCGGTCAGCGTGGCCGCCACCAGGGCGGCCAGCGACGCGGTCAGGCGGACAGAGAGCTTCATCGAGCATCCTCCGGGGGGAGTGCGTTGCAACATACGCAATGGCGGTTTCGCACTGCACAACACACCGGAGGCTATGGAGTAGAGGAAGGCGCCCACAAGAGGTCTCAACCACTCTGTGACCCCGGGACGCACTCCGTGCAACGGGCGGACCGCGACGGCTCATCCGGAACCGCACTGCCCGGACCCGGCCGACTTCACCGGACGCCCCCGGGACGGGAGCCGCGCACGCCTCAGGGCACGACAAGGCCGCGGCACCCCGGTCCGGGGTGCCGCGGCCGTGCTGGATCCACGCGGCTGACGCGCCGAGGGAGGGCGGGACCGCCCGCGCCCTACTTCTTGTCGCCGCCCTTGCCACCGTCCTTGTCGCCGCCGGCGCCCATGGACTCGTAGATCTCCTTGCACATGGGGCACACGGGGTACTTCTTCGGGTCGCGGCCCGGGACCCACACCTTGCCGCAGAGGGCCACGACGGGCGTGCCGTCGAGGGCGCTCGCCATGATCTTGTCCTTCTGGACGTAGTGGGCGAAGCGCTCGTGGTCGCCGTCGCCGTGCGACGTCTGCGGCGTCGGCTCTACGAGGGTCCCCGTCCCAGTACCTCGCTGGGGCTGGGTCTCAGGCTCAAGAGTGCTCATGTCCGCAAGGGTACTGAAGGTCACAGCCATCAGTTGAGCGAAGGGTCGTCCGGATAGGTGGCCACCATCGCCAGGTCGCTGCGCTGGCGGCGCAGGACCTCGCGCCACAGCCGCTCCGGGGAGGGCGACGAGACGTCTCCCGGCTCGGACTCGACCACGTACCAGGCCCCCTCGGAGAGCTCGTCCTCCAGCTGTCCCGGGCCCCAGCCCGCGTAGCCGGCGAAGATCCGCAGCGAGCCGAGGGCCGCGGCGAGCAGCTCGGGCGGCGCCTCCAGGTCGACGAGCCCGATCGCGCCGTGCACCCGGCGCCAGCCCAGCGGCGACTGCTCCCCCGACGCGTCGCCGGGGATCACCGCGACGCCCAGAGCCGAGTCGAGCGAGACCGGCCCGCCCTGGAACACCACGCCCGGCTCGCCCGCCAGGTCCGCCCAGGCCTCCAGGATGTCGCCGACGTCCACGGGCGTGGGCCGGTTGAGGACGACGCCCAGGGAGCCCTCCTCGTCGTGGTCGAGGAGCAGCACCACCGCGCGGTCGAAGTTCGGGTCCGCCAGGGCGGGCGTGGCCACGAGCAGCCGCCCTGTGAGCGAGGACACCTCGGTCATGCCAGACATGATCTCGCATCTTCCCGTCACGTGGGGAGCCAATGCGGGTACGCGAGTGAATGCAGCTCAGGGCGTAGAGGAGCGGGACCGGCGCACGGCGTGGCCGGTGACCCGGTGTGCCCGATTAGGAACGGTTCGTGTTGTGGCAAAGCTATGACGTAGCTGGGAGGTCCTCGGGCTTACAGAAGGGGGGTGGGCGGCCATTACGCTTGCCTCTTCAACCCCTGCCCACCTCACCGGAACGCGAGATTCATGACCGTCAACGGCTCTGATGACGTATTGCTTGTCCACGGCGGCACCCCGCTCGAGGGCGAAATCCGTGTCCGCGGTGCGAAGAACCTCGTACCCAAGGCCATGGTCGCGGCCCTGCTGGGCAGCGCTCCGAGCCGACTGCGCAACGTCCCGGACATCCGCGACGTGCGGGTCGTGCGCGGGCTGCTGCAGCTGCACGGCGTGACGGTCCGTCCGGGCGAGGAACCGGGCGAGCTGGTGCTCGACCCGTCGCACGTGGAGAGCGCGAACGTCGCCGACATCGACGCCCACGCGGGCTCCTCGCGCATTCCGATCCTCTTCTGCGGTCCGCTGCTGCACCGCCTGGGGCACGCGTTCATCCCCGGTCTGGGCGGCTGCGACATCGGCGGCCGGCCGATCGACTTCCACTTCGAGGTGCTGCGGCAGTTCGGCGCGAAGATCGAGAAGCGGGCGGACGGCCAGTACCTGGAGGCCCCGCAGCGGCTGCGCGGCACCAAGATCAAGCTGCCGTACCCGTCCGTGGGCGCGACCGAGCAGGTGCTGCTGACCGCGGTGCTCGCCGAGGGCGTCACGGAGCTGGCCAACGCGGCCGTGGAGCCCGAGATCGAGGACCTCATCTGCGTGCTGCAGAAGATGGGCGCGATCATCGCCATGGACACCGACCGGACCATCCGGATCACCGGTGTCGACACCCTGGGCGGCTACACGCACGCGGCCCTCCCGGACCGCCTGGAGGCCGCCTCCTGGGCTTCCGCGGCCCTGGCGACCGAAGGCAACATCTACGTCCGCGGCGCCCAGCAGCGCTCGATGATGACGTTCCTGAACACCTACCGGAAGGTGGGCGGTGCCTTCGAGATCGACGACGAGGGCATCCGCTTCTGGCACCCGGGCGGCCAGCTGAAGTCGATCGCGCTGGAGACGGACGTCCACCCGGGCTTCCAGACCGACTGGCAGCAGCCGCTGGTCGTCGCCCTCACGCAGGCCACGGGCCTGTCGATCATCCACGAGACGGTGTACGAGTCCCGGCTCGGCTTCACCTCGGCGCTGAACCAGATGGGCGCGCACATCCAGCTGTACCGCGAGTGCCTCGGCGGCTCGAACTGCCGCTTCGGCCAGCGCAACTTCCTGCACTCCGCCGTCGTTTCGGGCCCCACGCGGCTCCAGGGCGCCGATCTGGTGATCCCGGACCTGCGCGGCGGGTTCTCGTACCTGATCGCCGCTCTCGCGGCCCAGGGCACCTCCCGGGTGCACGGCATCGACCTCATCAACCGCGGCTACGAGAACTTCATGGAGAAGCTCGTGGAGCTCGGTGCGAAGGTCGAGCTGCCCGGCAAGGCGCTCGGCTAGCGGGACCGGCCCGGGCCGGCGGCGCGACCGCCGGCCCGGGCCACGGCAGACACCACGATGGGGCGGCGCCCGGAAGTCCGGGCGCCGCCCCATTCGCGTACTGCTCGTTGCCGCGCCGTCCCGTGGCGCAGGCGGTTACTACTTACCCTTGGCGGCTTCCTTGAGCTTGCTGCCCGCGGAGACCTTCACGCTGTACCCGGCGGGGATCTGGATCGGGTCGCCGGTCTGCGGGTTGCGCGCGGTGCGAGCGGCACGGTGGGTGCGCTCGAAGGTCAGGAAGCCGGGGATGGTGACCTTCTCGTCGCCCTTGGCGACGATCTCGCCGACGGTCTCGGCGAACGCGGCCAGAACGGCGTCGGCGTCCTTGCGGGTCACCTCGGCGCGGTCGGCCAGCGCGGCCACCAGCTCACTGCGGTTCATGTTGTTACTCCCGTGTTCTTCTTGCCGTTGAGGCGTGCCACGCGGCAGAGCCGCATGTTTGATGCGGCGTAGCCGATGCTGCCAGGGTCCTCGGTCGGTCCCCGGACCCGGGTCCGTCGCCAGACCCTCGCGCCCGAAGACGCATCCTGCCCCCACCTGCGGCGGGAAAGCCAATCCGGCACCCCTGGGAGTCACACGAACACCCTTGGGAGTCACACGAAGAGCGCCACTGCCTCGGAGTGGTGACGCTCCGTCTGCTCCCGGCAGCGGACCGCAGGACCTGGGGACCTGAGCCTGGCCGCCACCCTAAAGGCGGCCGGAGGCCGTGCGTTCCGCGACGCGCCGGGCCTCAAGCGGTCGTGGTACCCGTCACAGCCGGTCTCACACCGATGTGTTGGCGGACGTGCTGTCCGTCACGGTCACCCCGGCCGCCTTCGCGGCGTTGCGCACCGCACCGGCGACGGCGCCCGCGACCTTGTCGTTGAAGACGCTCGGGATGATGTAGTTCGGGTTCAGCTCGTCCTCGGTCACCACGTCCGCGAGGGCGGTCGCGGCGGCCAGCATCATCTCCGTGTTGACCGTACGCGACTGGGCGTCCAGCAGGCCGCGGAAGACGCCCGGGAACACCAGGACGTTGTTGATCTGGTTGGGGAAGTCGGAGCGGCCGGTGGCCACAACTGCGGCCGTCAGGCGGGCGATTGCCGGGTCGACCTCGGGGTCGGGGTTCGCGAGCGCGAACACGATGGCGCCGTCCGCCATGGCGGCCACGTCGTCGCCGTCGATCACGTTCGGGGCGGAGACGCCGATGAAGACGTCGGCGCCGCGCACGGCCTCCTTGAGGGTGCCCGTGAGGCCCTCGGGGTTGGTGTTGTCGGCGATCCAGCGCAGCGGCGAGTCGGCGGCGGCGTCGACGAGGTCCGTCCGGTCCGCGTGCACGACTCCGTGGATGTCGGCCACGACGGCGTTCTTGACGCCCGCGGCGAGCAGCAGCTTGAGGATGGCGGTACCGGCGGCGCCTGCGCCGGACATGACCACGCGGATGTCGCCGATCGCCTTGCCGGCCACCCGCAGGGCGTTCGTCAGGGCGGCGAGGACGACGATCGCCGTGCCGTGCTGGTCGTCGTGGAAGACGGGGATGTCGAGGGCCTCGCGCAGCCGCGCCTCGATCTCGAAGCAGCGGGGAGCGGAGATGTCCTCCAGGTTGATGCCCGCGAAGCCGGGGGCGATGGCCTTGACGATCTCGACGATCGCGTCGGTGTCCTGGGTGTCCAGGCACAGCGGCCAGGCGTCGATGCCGGCGAAGCGCTTGAAGAGGGCGGCCTTGCCCTCCATGACCGGCAGGGCGGCCTTGGGGCCGATGTTGCCGAGGCCGAGCACGGCCGAGCCGTCCGTCACGACCGCAACGGAGTTGCGCTTGATGGTGAGGCGGCGGGCGTCCTCGGGGTTCTCGGCGATCGCCATGCACACGCGGGCCACGCCCGGCGTGTAGATCATCGAGAGGTCGTCGCGGTTGCGGATGGGGTGCTTGGACTGCATCTCGATCTTGCCGCCGAGGTGCATGAGGAACGTACGGTCGGAGACCTTGCCCAGGGTGACGCCCTCGATGGCGCGCAGCTGCTCGACGATCTCGTCGGCGTGGGACGTGGAGGTGGCCGCGATGGTGACGTCGATGCGGAGTTTCTCGTGACCGGACGCCGTGACGTCGAGGCCGGTCACCGAGCCTCCGTGGGACTCGACGGCTCCGGTGAGCTGGGAGACCGCCGTTCCGCTGGCGGGCACCTCCAGCCGGACCGTCATCGAGTAGGAGACGCTGGGCGCCGTTGCCATGGCCGACTTCCTCTGCTTTCACCGTGTTCGCTGCGTACGCCGCGGGAACGGGGTCGTTCCGGCGGCGTCGTCCGATCGTCGCACCTACCGCGGAGTACGTGGTAGCCACCCCGGGTTGCGAACGTTTTGTTCGCAACGACCGAGCACTTTCGGAAAACTACTTCCACCATACGAGAAGTGATGGACGGGAGGGAAGAGCCCGCCGGGACGCACGGTGCCCGGGAACGACGAAAAGGCCCACGTCACGGGGTGACGTGAGCCTTTCGCGAAGTCAATGACACCGACCCGCCATGCTCGCCTCGCGGCAAGTGGTCGCTCGTAGCGACGAAGGTTGGGCCCGGGGGCTTGGATCGGGCCGGTGCCACGTCCAAGGTAACAAACGATCCCCGCAAGGCAATTCCCGTCCCGAAAGTTCATTTCCGGGTCGTCCTGTCGGCGGGCCACGGAAACCCCCTCAGTCCCTCAGCAGATCGGGCACCCCCTGGGCGTCCGGCTCGTCCCGGTCCGCCGAGACGATCGTCAGCTGCTGGGTCGCGCGGGTCAGGGCGACGTACAGCACGCGCAGGCCGGCGGGCGACTCGTCGGCGATCTCCGCGGGCGACACGACGATCGTGGCGTCGTACTCCAGCCCCTTGGCCTCCAGGCTGCCCAGCGCCACCACGCGGTCCCCGAGGCCGGCGAGCCAGCGGGCGGCCTCCTCGCGCCGGTTCATGGCCACCACGACGCCCACCGTGCCGTCCACGCGCTCCAGCAGCCGCTCGGCCTCCGCCCGGACGCTCTGGGCGAGCGAGTCCCGCACGACGGCGAAGCGCGGCTCGACGCCCGTGGACCGTACGGCCGAGGGGGACTGCGAGCCGGGCATGGCGAGGGCGAGGACCTTGGCGGCCAGCTCGGCGATCTCGGCCGGGTTGCGGTAGTTCACCGTCAGGGTGAAACGGCGCCGTGGACGGGACCCCAGGGCCTCGTCACGGGCCTGCGCGGCCTCCTCGGGGTCGGACCACGAGGACTGGGCCGGGTCGCCGACGACCGTCCACGTGGCGTGCCGGCCCCGGCGCCCGACCATGCGCCACTGCATGGGCGTGAGGTCCTGCGCCTCGTCGACGATGACGTGCGCGTACTCCACCCGCTCCTGGGCGAGCCGCTCGGCCCGCTCGCGCTGCGACTCCTCGCGCACCGGCATCAGCTCCTCCAGGCCGGTGAGCTGGTCCAGCGGGTCGAGGTCGCGCCGCTTCCGGGGCCGGGCGGGCGTCCCGAGGATCGCCTGGAGCTCGTCCAGCATGGCGACATCGTGCACCGAGAGCCCCTCCCGCCGCAGCGAGCGGGCCACCTTGCGGACCTCGCCGGGATTCAGGATCCGCCGCGCCCACCGGCCGAGCCGCTTCTCGTCGGCCATGGCGGACAGCACGCCCCGCGGGGTCAGCTCGGGCCACCAGGCGTCCAGGAACTCGATGAAGCCGTCCTCGGAGGTGACGTCCTCGTCGAAGGACGACCGCAGCTCGGCGGCCAGCTCGGGGTCCGTGTGCCGCGTACCGGCGCCCGAGCGGGACCACAGGGCGTCCAGCAGCAGCTTGCGGGCACGCGGGCGCAGCAGGTTGACCGGCGCGGTCCCGCTGAGCGCGCTCTGCCGGATTTGGTCCAGCTCGTCGGCCTCCAGCTCGATCCGCCGGCCGAAGGCGACCACCCGCAGCCGGCCGGGCGTGCCGGCGGGTGCCCCGGCCTGCTCGGCGTCCTCGCCGAGGGCGAGCTGCTCGCCGCCCGCGGGACGGCCGGAGCCGCCCCGGGAGGACGGGCCGCGCCCGGCGCCCCACGGTGTCTCCAGGGCCCCGCGGGCGGCCTTCCGCAGCACCTTGAGCATGCGGTACGAGCCCTTGGCGCGGGCCACCGCCGGGGAGTCGTACTGGGTGGCCTCCGCGCCGTCCACCAGGGAGCCGATGGCGCGGATGGCGACCTGGCCCTCCTCGCCGAGCGAGGGCAGCACGCCCTCGGTGTACGCGACGAGCAGCGGGGTCGGGGAGACGATCAGGATGCCGCCGGCGTATCTGCGGCGGTCCTGGTAGAGGAGGTAGGCGGCGCGGTGCAGGGCCACCGCCGTCTTGCCCGTGCCGGGGCCGCCCTCGACGTAGGTCACCGAGGCGGCGGGCGCCCGGATCACCAGGTCCTGCTCGGCCTGGATGGACGCCACGATGTCGCGCATGGTGTGGCTGCGGGCCTGGCCGAGGGCGGCCATGAGGGCGCCGTCGCCGATCACGGCGAGTTTCTCGCCGTCCAGGGTCGCCGTCAGCTCCGGCCGCATCAGGTCGTCCTCGACCCCGAGGACGCGGCGGCCCTTGGAGCGGATGACCCGGCGGCGGACCACCCGGCCCGGCTCGACGGGCGTCGACCGGTAGAAGGGCGCCGCCGCGGGGGCGCGCCAGTCGATGACGAGCGGCGCGTAGTCGGCGTCCAGGACGCCGATACGGCCGATGTGGAGCGTCTCCGCGATCTCCGCGGTGTTGTCCTCGCGGACGGCGCCCTCGGCCGGGTCGACCGCGGTGTACGCGCCGTCCGGGCCCTTCTTGCCGTCCTTCCCGAGGAGCAGGTCGATCCGGCCGAAGAGGAAGTCCTCGAACTCGTTGTTGAGGCGGTTGAGGTGAATTCCCGCGCGGAACACCTGGGCGTCGCGCTCCGCGAGCGCCCCCGGCGTACCGACCTGACCGCGCTTGGCGGCGTCGTTCATCAGGAACTCGGCCTCGTGGATCTTCTCCTCGAGGCGCTGGTACACCCGGTCCAGGTGTTCCTGTTCGACGCCGATCTCCCGGTCGCGTACGGAATCTCCGGCCGAGTCGAGCGCGGCGGAACCCTCGACCGGACCGAGCGCGGCCTGCTGTTGAACCTGAGCGGCCACCGGGCCCCCTTCTGACGTGCTGGGCAGCCGTCAACCGTACGCGAAGGGGGGCCCGCCAGGCTACGTGTGCGCTCCGGGACCGCTCACGCGTCCCGCGGAGGCACGCTCACGCGTCCACCTCCACGAGCCGCTTCCCGTCGAAGGTCATGACCTCGAAGTGGTCGATCTCGTTCGGGGTGAAGGCGGCGCCGCCGTGGACGTAGAGCGGCTGCTTGGCCTGCTCCGTCTTGGCGTTCTCGATGCCGTAGCCCCACTTCGGGACCGCCCAGGAGGTCACGGTCTCACGCTCGCCGTTCTTGCCGACGGCGATGAGGGAGCACTTGAGCGGGCCCTTGACGTTCTTCAGCTCCAGGACCGCGTGCGTGCCCCAGGGCTTCGGCTCCGTCGCGACCACGGCGTTGACCTTGGTGCCCGGGTCCGTGGCGTGGACCTTGTCGGACATCACGTCGAAGGCGGCCTTGGCGGGGCTGGTGGGATGCGGCATCCCGGCCTCGTCGGTCGTGCCGCCGCCGCTGACCGCCATCACCGTCAGCGGGCCGCCGATGATCAGCGCGGCCGCGGCCGCCACCAGGTACATGCCGCGCCGGCGCTTGCGGGCGCGCCGCTCGGCGACCTCGTCGACCAGCCGTTCCGCGAGCCGCGGAGCGGGGCGGGCCGACAGGGACTCGCCGATGGCCGGGGTGCCCTGGGAGCCGGGGAGGTCCGCGAGGGCCGCCAGCATCGGTTCCATCCCGGCGAGCTCGTCGAGCTGCTGGGCGCACCATTCGCAGGTGGCGAGGTGCGCCTCGAAGGCGGTCGCCTCGGCGTCGTCGAGGATGCCGAGGGCGTAGGCGCCGACGGTCTCGTGCTCATTAGGGCCCTGTGATCCCTGCATGGATCCAGGACTACCCGTTCCGAATCCCCCGTAAATGCTCATGCCGTCACCCCCCGCTCCTCCAGTGCCAGCTTCATCGACCTCAGTGCGTAGAAAACTCTCGAGCGCACGGTGCCACTGGGGATTCCGAGCGTCTCGGCCGCCTCATTGACCGTACGCCCCTTGAAGTACGTCTCGACCAGAACCTCCCGGTGGGCAGGGGTCAGGTCGTCCAGCGCGTCAGACAGTGTCATCAGCCACAACGCCTTGTCGATCTCGTCCTCCGCGGGGATGACCTCCAGCGGCGACGGGTCGACCTCCTGCGGCCGGGCCTGCCGGCTGCGGTGGCCGTCGATGACGATGCGCCGGGCGACCGTCACCAGCCAGGGGCGTACCGAACCGGTGGCCCGATTGAGCTGACCGGCGTTCTTCCAGGCACGGATGAGCGTCTCCTGCACGACGTCCTCGGCCCGCTGCCGGTCACCCGCGACCAGCCGGAGCACGTAGGCGAGCAGGGGTCCGGCGTGCTCGCGGTACAGCGCCCGCATCAGCTCCTCGTCAGGTTCCGAGGGCTGGGACGCTCGATGTCGTGCCCTTGGCGGGCGTTCATCAGCCACGGCGGAATCCTTGCGCACGCCTACCTCCGGTGTCCCCGATTCGACCGGGGTCCCCCAGTCGGTCGCTCACCACCGGGTACGGACCCGGATGCGCCCGTGTTCAAAGTGGTCGCACAAATTTCTTGAGCGGGGTGTGACAGGAGGGTAGTTCACGCCCGGGCGAGTGCCGCACGCCGCCTGTGTCTGGCCACCCGCTCGCGGTTCCCGCACACCTCGCTGGAGCACCAGCGGCGCCGGCGCCCGCGCGAGGTGTCCAGGTACACGATCGGGCAGTTGTCCCCCTCGCAACGCCGCAGGCAGGCCCGGGCGACGGGGTCGGTGAGCAGCTCAAGGGCGTCGCGTGCCACCGCCGCGAGCAGCGGGGCACGGAGCAGCGGCCCGTGCAGGCGCCGCAGCAGCGACCCGTCCTCGGTGCGCACGGCGCGGGGCGCGGGCGGCGCGTGCAGGGCGAGCGCGTTGACGCGGGCCAGGTCCGCGTCGGCGGGCCGTCCGTCCAGCTCGCCGCTCACCAACCGCTCGATGTGGCCGCGCAGTTCGTGGCAGGCGACGAGCCAGGCCTCGTCCACCGCGCCCAGCGGGGTCCCCTCGGGCACCAGGCCGGAGCCGGCGATCCAGGCCCGCAACCGCTCGGCGGAGCCGAGCCGTTCCTCGGGATGGGTGGTCGCCACCAGGTCCAGGCAGATCCGCCCGGAGTCGAACCGCATGTCGTACGAGGCCGTGGCCGTGCCCGATGCCATGCGCCTGTCACCGCCTTGGGTTACCGCTCCGCGAGGGGTCCGTGCGGGGTCCGTACTCCTACAGTGCCTTTCCCCGGCCGTCGCGGGAACCCCCGCGCTGGACGTCCGCTTATGCGACCGCGCGCCTCGGCCATGTCCCCATGGCGATCACGCCGGTTGACTGGACGGCATGACACAGAACAGCAGGGGGCGGCGTACGGCCGCCGGAGGTGTGCTGGCCGCGGCCGCCGTCGCGACGGGCCTGGTCGCCGGGGTCTTCTACGTGTTCGCGTGCGCCGTGATGCCGGCGCTGGCCCGCAGCGAGGACCGCGTGTACGTCGAGGTCGTGCAGAACGTCAACGAGGTGATCCAGAACCCGGTGTTCCTCCTGAGCTTCCTGGGGGCGCTGCTGCTCACGGCGGTCTCCGCCTGGCAGTCGCGCGGCGAGCCGGGGCTCCGGGGCTGGGTGGGGGCGGCGCTGCTCGCCTACGCGCTCGCCTTCCTCGTCACCGTCGCCGTGAACATCCCGCTCAACGACGCCCTCGCGGACGCCGGAGACCCGGCGAAGATCGCCGATCCGGCCGCCGTGCGCGAGGAGTTCGAGGACCCGTGGGTGGCGTGGAACGTCGTACGGGCCCTGCTGTCCACCGTCGCGCTGGGCTGCCTCGCCCGGGCCCTCGTCGGGTACGGGAGGATCAACCGGGCTCAGGAATCGGCGTACTTGGCGTCGGCGGCCGGGTCGAGCGCCAGCCGGTAGCCGCGCTTGACCACGGTCTGGATCAGCTTGGGCGCGCCGAGGGCGGTCCGCAGCCGCGCCATCGCCGTCTCCACGGCGTGCTCGTCGCGGCCCGCCCCGGGCAGCGCCCGCAGCAGGTCGGACCGGGAGACCACCCAGCCCGGCCGCCTGGCCAGGGCCCGCAGCAGCGACATCCCGGCGGGCGGCACCGGCCGCAGCCGCTCGTCGACCAGCACCGCGTGCCCGCGGATCTCCACCCGGTGGCCCGCGATCGGCAGCGTCCGGGCGCGGCCGGGCAGTTCCTGGCACAGCAGCTGGACGAGGGGGCCGAGCCGGAAGCGCTCGGGCTGGACGGTGTCGATGCCGTGGGCCTGCAAGGGCAGCGCGGTGACGGGGCCCACGCAGGCGGGCAGCACGTCGTGGTGGAGCGCGGCGAGCAGTTCGGGCAGCAGGCCCCGGTCCTCGGCGCGGGAGAGCAGGGAGGCCGCGGCGGGGGCGCTGGTGAAGGTGAGCGCGTCCACACCGCGGGTGACGGCCGCGTCGAGCAGCCGGTCGACGGGGCCGATGTCCTCCGGCGGCATCCACCGGTAGACCGGTACGCCCACGACCTCGGCGCCCGCCTCCCGCAGCGACTCGACGAATCCGGGCAGCGGTTCGCCGTGCAGCTGGATGGCGACGCGGCGGCCCTCGACCCCCTCGTCCAGCAGCCGGTCCAGCACCTCCGCCATGGACTCGGAGGACGGCGACCACGCCTCGGTCAGGCCCTGGGCCCGGATCGCGCCCTTGACCTTGGGGCCGCGGGCGAGCAGTTCGACCCCGCGCAGCCGTGCCAGCAGGTCCTCGCCGAGGCCCCAGCCGTCGGCGGCCTCGACCCAGCCCCGGAAGCCGATGGCGGTGGTGGCGATGACGACGTCCGGGGCCTGGTCGATCAGTTCCTTGGTGGCGGCGAGCAGTTCGCTGTCGTCGGCGAGCGGCACGATGCGCAGGGCGGGGGCGTGCACCACGAGGGCGCCGCGCCGCTGGAGCAGGGCTCCGAGTTCGTCGGCCCGACGCGCGGCCGTCACGCCCACGGTGAACCCCGCGAGGGGGCCGTGGTCTGGTCGCTGCTGTTCGTCGTACATGGCTTTCGTCCCGGCTCTCGTCGTGCGCTCGAGTCGTCGTGCGGTCGCGGCTGGCCCGAGCCTGTCAACGCCCCGTGACAGGCTCGGTTCAGCCGCGTGTCGCGCGTGTAACGTCACACTTCGGCGTAGCTGAGCTGCGGGTTCGTCTCCGAGGCCGCCGTCGTGGAGCTCGCGGAGGCCGCCGGACGACGAAGGTATACGGCCCAGGTGACCGCGAAGCACACCCCGTAGAAGGCCAGGAAGGAGACGAAGGCTCCGGTGCCGGAGCCGTAGGAGAGGAACGACTGCCGGAAGGCGAGGTTGATGGCGACGCCGCCGAGCGCGCCCACCGCGCCGATGAGCCCCATGGAGGCCCCGGACAGCCGGCGCCCGTACACGGCGGCCGCCTCTCCGGTCAGCCCCTTGGCGAGGGCCTTGTTCTGGAAGATGCCGGGGATCATCTTGTAGGTCGACCCGTTGCCGAGGCCGCTGAGCACGAACAGCGCGATGAAGGCGACGGTGAACAGCGGCAGCGACTTCCGCATCGAGGCCGCGATGATCACCGAGGTGGCCGCGGCCATGGCGACGAAGTTCCACAGGGTGATCCTGGAGCCGCCGTACCGGTCGGCGAGCCAGCCGCCGACGGGCCGGATCAGCGAGCCGAGCAGCGGTCCGATGAAGGTGACGTAGGCGGCCTCCAGCGGGGTGCGCCCGAACTGGTTCTGCAGCACCTGGCCGAAGGCGAAGCTGTATCCGATGAACGACCCGAACGTCCCGATGTAGAGGAACGCCATGATCCAGGTGTGTCCGTCCCGCGCGGCGTCCTTGGCGGCGCCGGTGTCGTTCTTCACGGACGAGATGTTGTCCATGTAGACGGCGGCGAGCACGGCGGCGACGACGATGAGCGGGATGTAGATGCCGAGCAGCACCCGCGGTCCGCCGCTCGCGCCGATGATCGCGAGGGCGACGAGCTGGATCACCGGCACGCCGATGTTGCCGCCGCCCGCGTTGAGTCCGAGCGCCCAGCCCTTCTTGCGCAGCGGGAAGAACGCGTTGATGTTGGTCATGCTGGAGGCGAAGTTGCCGCCGCCGATGCCGGCGAGCAGGCCGACCAGCAGGAAGGTGGAGAAGGAGGTCCCCGGCTCCATCACGGTGAACGCGGCCACCGAGGGGATGAGCAGCAGGCTCGCCGAGACGATCGTCCAGTTCCGCCCGCCGAAGACGGCCACCGCGAAGGTGTACGGCACGCGCACGACGGCGCCGACCAGCGTCACCATCGAGGTGAGCATGAACTTGTCGGCCGGGGTCAGGCCGTACTCCGGTCCCATGAACAGCACGAGCACGGACCACAGGGTCCAGATCGAGAACCCGATGTGCTCGGACAGCACGGAGAAGAACAGGTTCCGCCGGGCGACCTTCTCACCCGTCTCTTTCCAGAAGGTCTCGTCCTCGGGGTCCCACTCGTCGATCCAGCGGCCTCCCCTGCTCTGTGCGGGGGCTGTGTTCGGGGCTGTCATGACGCCTCCACGGTTCTCCGGTGCTCAGGTGTCGTACGGGTGACGACTCCTGAAGGTAGGGAGAGCGCGTTTCCGCCCTGTGGCTGTGGGTGACCGGAAGGGAACGTTGCTCTCACGTGCGGCCGGGGGCGGCGGTGAGGCTCCGGACGGCGGCCCGTCATCGTCGGCGGCGGGCGTACGACACGGCCCGGGCCCGCCGCGTACGGTGTGCCCGGGCCTGCCGGTGTGCGGGTCTCCGGTGGTTCAGCCCCGGTGGGTGCCCGCCCGCTTCGGCCGGGAACCGTCCGGCCACAGCCGGGGCGAGCGCTTGGCCGCGAGGTCCTCCATCCATCCGAAGCAGACGACGCAGCCGCCGACGAGCAGCCAGGTGGCGGCCAGCACCGGCCAGGGGCTCTCCAGCAGCCAGGCGTAGTGGCGCCACATCACGTCGATGCCCCACAGCCGGTCCCAGAGCGTGGCTGCGACCAGGATGCACACGTTGTGCCAGAGGTAGATCGTCACCGCGCGGGAGTTGAAGAGCGTGATCAGCCGGTCCCAGCGGCGCAGCAGCCGGGGCCACTCGGACCACGAGGGGCTGAAGTGCAGGAGCAGCAGCACCGTCGCGAACGACCAGAGGGCCTGGCCGACCGGGATGTCGTCGAGGTCGTGCCCCTCGGTGAGGTTGTGTCTCATCGCGTACCAGAGGCCGAGGCAGGCGACCGCGGGCGCCACGGACGGGACCACGTAGCGCGGGATGCGCGCGAGGATCCCCTCCTGGTGGGCCATGCCGAGGATCCAGCAGGCGCCGAAGGTGCTGAAGTCCGTGAGCGTCGAGGGGACGCGCTCGCCTGGGAGGGTGATCCAGCCCAGGTCGAGCGCCAGGGCCAGGGCGATCGGCGACAGGATCGTCGCCCACGGGAGCGCGCGCAGCGCCCGCAGCAGGAAGGGCGACAGCAGCACGAACCAGATGTACGCCCGCAGGTACCACAGGGGTCCGGCGAACTCCGTGGCCCAGTCCTCGCCGACGAAGCCGTGCCAGCCGGGGAGGCCCTCGGCGTAGGGCGGGTCGCTCAGCGGGAGGATCCAGAAGCCCAGGTGGAGCCACCACCAGCCGGGGTGGCCCTCGGCGTCCGGGCCCCACCCCTGGAGGACCATGCCGGAGACGCCGACGACGCCGAGCAGCCACATCGGGGGCAGCAGCCTGCGCAGCCGACCCTTGACGACCTGGAGTGCCGGGCGTTTGAGCGAGCGGGCCATGAGGCTGCCGGCGAGGGCGAACATCACGCCCATGGAGGGGAACACCAGCGGGAGCCAGGCCCACCCCATGAGGTGGTAGAAGACGACCCGGAACAGCGCGACGGCGCGCAGCAGGTCGAAGTAGCGGTCCCTGCCGGAGCTCGGAGCCGCCGCGGACGCGCCGCCGGGAGGTGCGGCCGTTTCCGGGCCGGTGGCCTGCCGCGGGACGGTGGCCGTCGGGTACGGCGCCTCCGGTGCCGCCGCCCGGCCGGGGCCGGTGTCCGGCCGGGCGGCGCCCTGTGACGAGGTGCTCATGCGACCGGCCCCCCGTCCATCGCGGGCTGCCGTTCCTCGGGCAGCGCGTCGGGCAGGCGTACGTCTCCGGTGCGCCGGAGTTTCTGCCAGCGCAGCCGGCCGCCGGTGAGGGCGGTGATCCAGGACTGCAGCAGCACCACGTACATGAGCTGGCGGTAGAGGATCTGCTGGAGGGGCAGTGAGACGAGGGGGCTCATGTTCTCCCGGTCGAGTGCGAAGGCGTAGGCGGCGCAGACGCCCTGCACGGCCGCCACGGCCAGCCAGGCGAGGACGGTCTTCTCGGTCGGCCCGAACACCACTCCGTACAGGAGGAAGACGTCGATCAGGGGGGCCAGGAGGGGGGCGACGACCATGAACAGCGACACCAGCGGCAGGCCGACGCGTCCGAACCGGCCCGAGGGGCCCCGCTCGACGATCGCCCGGCGGTGCTTCCAGATCGCCTGCATGGTGCCGTAGGACCAGCGGTAGCGCTGGGACCACAGCTGCTGCACGGAGGCCGGGGCCTCGGTCCAGGCGCGCGCGTTCTCCGCGTACACCACCCGCCAGCCGTCCCGGTGCAGGGCCATCGTGATGTCGGTGTCCTCGGCGAGCGTGTCGTCGCTCATGCCGCCGACGCGCTCCAGGGCGGAGCGGCGGAACGCGCCGACCGCGCCCGGGATGGTCGGCATGCAGCGCAGGATGTCGTACATGCGGCGGTCGAGGTTGAAGCCCATCACGTACTCGATGTGCTGCCACGCGCCGATCAGCGAATCGCGGTTGCCGACCTTGGCGTTGCCCGCGACGGCGCCGACCCTCGGGTCCGCGAAGGGCTGCACCAGCTCGCGGACGGTGGCCGGTTCGAAGACCGTGTCGCCGTCCATCATCACGACGAGGTCGTGGCGGGCGTTGGCCAGGCCGCGGTTGAGGGCGGCGGGCTTGCCCGCGTTCAGCTGGCGCACGACGCGGACGTCGGGCAGCCGCAGTCCCTCGACGATCCGGGCGGTGCCGTCGCTGGAGCCGTCGTCGACGACGACCACCTCGATGGGGTGCTCGCTCGCCATCAGGGAACGGACGGTGCTCTCGATGCACTTGGCCTCGTTGTACGCGGGGACCAGCACCGACACCGGTTCGGTGACCGGGGCCGGGCCCCAGCGGAAGTCGCGGCGGCGGACCCGGCGGGTGTGCAGGCCGGACAGCAGCAGCATCAGGCCGAAGCGGGCGAAGACGAGGACACCGATCACGGCGAGGCCCGCGACCAGCACGCCGGTGGTCCGCTCGGACGCCTGGACCGCGAGGACCCAGGCCTCGCCCTTCCACCGGTCGGGGCCGCTCACGCGGGTGTGCGCGCTGGGCGCGGCGAGGGCCTCGGTGAGGTTCGTGAACCGGTAGCCCCGCTCCCGGAGTTCGGGCAGCAGGGTGCCGAGCGCCTGGACGGTCTGGTGGCGGTCCCCGCCCGAGTCGTGCATCAGCACGATGGCGCCCTCGCCGTCCCGCGGGGTGGAGCGGCGGACGATCTCGGCGGCGCCGGGCTTGCGCCAGTCCTCGCTGTCGCGGTCGTTGACGACCGTGATGTAGCCGCGGGTGCCGATGTAACGCGTGACCGGCCAGGAGCGGTTGTCCATCGCGTCGGCGGCGGAGGAGTACGGGGGCCGGAACAGGGAGGTGCGGATGCCCGCGGCGCCGGCGAGCGCAAGCTGGTTCTGGGACAGCTCCCAGTCGATGCGCTTCTTCGACTGGTAGGAGAGATCGGGGTGGTTGAAGGTGTGCAGGCCGATCTCGTGGCCCTCCCGCACCATCCGGCGGACGAGTTCGGGGTGGCGCGAGGCCATGGTGCCGGTGACGAAGAAGACGGCGTGCGCGCGGTGCTTGGCGAGGACGTCGAGGACCTTTGGCGTCCACGTGGGGTCCGGTCCGTCGTCGAAGGTGAGGACGAGGCGGTGGTCCGGGACGTCCAGGGTGGCGGTGCGGCCGCCGCGGGTGTCGATGACCGGGCCGCCCGCGAGGATCTTCTCGGGGACGCTGTCGCTGGGCGCGGCGGACCGGACGCGGTGGTCGGCGAGGATCTCGCTGTGCACGAAGCCGCGCAGCATCAGCATCGCCATCAGGGCGACGAGCAGGAGCGAGGGCAGCAGGTAGCGCATGGGCAGGCGGCGGCGGGCGCGTGCCGCGGGCGCCCGCCGGGCGGCCCGCCCGGTGCGCGGGGTGCGCGGGGTGGGGACGCGGCGGCCGGTACGCGGTGCGCGGCCGCCGCGCTGGGTGCGGGGTGCCATCAGAGGACGTTCTCCCCGCGCGGGGTGCCGGCGGCGGCCACGGTGGTGGTGCCGGAGTGCCTGCTCCCGGTGGTGTCGGACACGGTGGTGGTGCCGGGTCCCTCGTCGGCCGGGGGCTGCGAGGACGAGCCGCTGGGCGGGCCGCCGACCGAGGTGCTCGGGGCCGGCGGGCCGGACACGGTCGCCGACGGTTCGGGGCCGGGGTCCTTGCTGGTGGAGCTCGGCTTCGGGCGGGCGGTGCCGGCCGTGGGCCGCGGGTTCGCGGTCGCGCCGGGGGCGGTGGCGCTGCCCGAGGGACGGGCCGCCGGACCGCCGCCGGGGGACGCCGACGCGGTGCCACCGGCCGAGGGACCGGCGCCCGGAGCGGTGCTGCCCGCGCCCGGCGGGTCCGCGTCGTCGACGGGCCGCGGCGGGGTGTCGACCCGGCCGGCCGGAGGGTCGTCCTGCCGTGCGGGCACCGGCAGCCAGGGCGCGTTGGAGTTGCCCGACAGGAGGGTGACGCCGATGACGACGGCGTACACCGCGCAGGCCAGGCCGACGAGGACGCCGAGACGGCGGAAGGTGCGGCCGCGGCGGCCCGACTCGTCGACGAAGACCGGGCCGTCCGAGCCCTCCGCACCGCCCGGGGCGGTCCGGGCGCGCCGGCCCGGCCAGGCGCCCACCTCCCGTCCGGCGCCGTCGAGTTGGACCGTCACCTCGTGCGGGTCGTGGGTGTGGGTCGGCTCGCCGGTCCGCTCCCATGAGGGCGGTGCGGCCGGGTCGTCCGCCTGCCCGGCGGCCGGATCGCCCGTTTCGCCGGCGGGTCCGGCGGTCGTGTCGGCCGCGGACGGAGCGGCCGGGGCCGGGTCGTCGGCCGTCGCGGCGGACCCGCGCCCGCCGGGCTCCGGTTCGGCCGTCGGCTCGGCGAAGAGGTCGCTCGGCGGGAGGGCCGTCGGGACGGCCGCCCGCTCGGTGGTCGGCCACGAGGAGGTCTTGGCGGCTTCCGGCCAGGTCACCTGCTCGGGGATGGACACCGGCGCCGGCACGGGTGCCGGGGACCGGGTGTGGCTTCGGGTCGAAGGAGTGGCTTGACCGACACCGTCCGAGTCTGCAATTTGCTGATCGGGTTGGGCGTCTTTTCGCCAGTTCTTTACGCGCACGTACATCCCCCAGGGACAGGTTCGAGGCGCACGCGACGACCCCGGGCACTACGCACTTTGTCGGTACTTGTCGGCCGGACCAGGCCCCCACCCGGTCCGAGCGCCCCCTTTTGTCACACTGCGCCCGGGCCACGAATGTAGCGCACACGGGTGACACCCGTTGCGCTAAGTCATCAGAGACTCATCATGACGAGTGCATCGGTGGCCGGAATCCATCCGTCGGCCGGGCGCTCCAACCACTGTTTCTCGCCAGCCAGTTCGAGGGCCGCCCGGCGCAGCGCGTCGAGCCCCGAGTGCACCAGGCCCTTTCGCCACACGAGCGACACGGGCGACAGCGGGACCGGGTCGACGAGCGGACGCAGCACCGTCTCCGGCATGGCCGGAAAATCCACCACGGCGAGGACCGGGGTCCGGGTCTTCGCCATGACGCGCCGGAACTCCTCGGCCCCGACGGCCACGGGTGCGGGCGACGCCAGTTCGATCCCGCGCCCCTCGAAGAGCCGCAGGGCGAGGTCGGTCCACTCCAGCGTGCCGGGGTTCCCGGCCCCCGCGTAGACGGTCTCCCCGGCGAGCGCGTCCAGCGGCACCACGTCCAGGGCGGCGAGCCGGTGATCCTCGGGCAGGAGGACGGCCATCGGCTCGTACCGCACGGGCTGGTGCTCCAGGCGGGCCCGGACCGCGGGATCGAGGCCGCCGAACCTGCCGAAGGACGCGTCCAGGCGGCCGGCGAGCATCGCCTGGGCGGCGCCGGTCAGTCCGCTCTCGAAACGGGCCATCAGCTCACTGTCCGGGGCGAGTTCGCGTGCCCGGTCCAGGACCCGGCCGGAGATCAGCCCCGGGGAGTTGACGTCGACGAGCAGGGGCGTCTCCGCGGACGGGTGCCGCCTTCCCGAGCCCGCCCGGCCGAAGGCGGCCAGCAGCGCGTCCTGCGCCTCGGTCACCCGGCGCGCGTACGGGAGCAGCCGGACGCCGTCGGAGGTCAGCGCCACCTGCCGGGTGGTCCGCGTGAACAGCTCGGCCCCCAACTCGCGCTCCAGGCGGCGGATGTCGCGGCTGAGCGCCTGCTGGGCGACGTAGAGACGGGCGGCGGCACGGGTGAAGTGCAGTTCCTCGGCGACGGCGAGGAAGGCGCGCAGCAGGCGCGGGTCGGCGGACATCCGGCGAACTTACAACCGAGGTGCGTCAATCGCCATCGAGTTCGGTGTTGGACCGTCGGCGGCCGGGCGGGCGACGGTGGAGCCATGCCGCAGCAGCCGTCCGGGGAACCGCCCTCGACCTTCGCCACCGTCACCGGGGACACCCTGGTCGTCGCCGATCTCAGCCCCCGCCGCAGGCGCCCCGCCGGGCCGCCGCGCGAGGACGGCCCCGGGCGCGGAACCTCCCGCGGCGCCGGCCGCGGACCCTCCGTCCGCGCCCCCTACCGCCGTCTGTTCGCCGTGCCGGGCGCCCGCGCCTTCACCCTGGGGAACCTGCTGGCCCGCCTGCCCATGGGCATGTTCAGCGTCAGCGCGGTCATCATGATCGCCGGGTCGCGCGGCTCGTACGCGCTCGCCGGTGCCGTCACCGCCACCGGACTGGCCGCGACCGCCGTCGTCGCGCCGTGGACGGCCCGGCTCGTCGACCGCCACGGGCAGGCCCGGGTCGCCGTGCCCGCGACGGTGACCGCCGCGCTCGGCTCGCTCGCGCTGCTGCTCTGCGTCCACTACGACGCCCCGGCCTGGACGCTCTTCGCCGCGTACGCCGCCACGGCCACGACGCCCAACACCGGCGGCCTGTCACGCGCCCGCTGGGCCCACCTCCTCGCCGGCGACGCCGAGGCGCTGCACACCGCGAACTCCTTCGAACAGGCCGTGGACGAGCTGTGCTTCATGCTCGGCCCGGTGCTCGCCGCCTTCCTGTGCGGGGCGCTCTTCCCGGAGGCCGGCACACTGACCGGCGCCGTCCTGCTGGTCACCGGGGTGCTGGTCTTCGCCGCCCAGCGCGCCACGGAACCGCCGGTGCGGCGCGGCCGGGGGCCGGCCGGCGGCTCGCCGCTCCGCGCGCCGGGCATGGCCCCGCTGCTCCTCGCCTTCCTCGCGGTCGGCGCCGTCTTCGGGGCGATGGAGATCGTCACCATCGCGTTCGCGGACGCGCGCGGCCACCGCCCTGCCGCCGGGGCGATCCTCGCCCTCCAGGCGGCCGGGTCCTGTGCGGCGGGCCTGCTGTACGGGGCGCTCCGGCCGGGCGGGCCGGCCGCGCGCCGGTTCCCCTGGTGCGTGGCCGCCATGACCGCGCTGATGACGCTGCCGCTGCTCGCGGCGTCCCTGACCGGGTCCCTCGCCGTTCTCGCCGGCGCTCTGCTCGTGGCCGGGATGGCGACCGCGCCGACGATGATCACCGGCATGACCGTCGTCCAGGAACGCACCCCCGAGGGGAGGCTGAACGAAGGCATGACGCTCGCCGTGACGGGGCTCCTCGGAGGTATCGCCTGCGGTTCGGCGGCGGGCGGCTGGATGGTGGAACGGGCGTCGGCCGCGGCCGGTTTCGCGGTGCCGGTGGCGGCGGGAGCGCTCGCGCTGGCGGTCTCGGCGACGGGAGCGGTACGGGCCCGACGCGGCCGGGGGAAGTGAACTCCCCCGCGCCGTCCGGCCCTTGGGACGAGCGGCTTGATTCACGCGCACCCCATTGACGTGCCCACGCACCCCACATACCTTCGCCCGTCGAAGCGCTTCGACGCGATCGTGCGGGGCGTGGACGCGGGCGTGGGCCGGGCCGGCCTCCCGTCCCGGAGCCGAAGCGGGAGCGGGGAGGCGGACCGATGGTCAGGATCACCGATGTGGCCCGGCACGCGGGGGTGTCCGCGAGCACCGTCTCGTACGCCCTGAGCGGCAAGCGCCCCATCTCCGCGGAGACCCGGCAGCGCATCGAGGCGTCCATCCGCCTGCTCGGCTACCGCCCGCACGCCGGTGCCCGGGCGCTCGCCGGCAGCAGGTCCAAGGTGCTGGCCCTCGTGGTGCCGCTGCGCACGGGGGTAGACGTGCCGGTCGTGACGCGGTTCGCGGTGTCGGTGGTGACCGCCGCGCGCCGGTACGACCACGACGTCCTGCTCCTCACGCAGGAGGAGGGCCACGAGGGGCTGCGGCGGGTCGCGGACACCGCCCTGGCGGACGCGCTGATCGTGATGGACGTCCAGCTCCGCGATCCGCGGCTGCCGCTGCTGCGGGCGCTGGACCGGCCCTCGGTGCTCATCGGGTTCCCGGCCGCGCCCGGCGGGCTCACCTGCGTCGATCTGGACTTCCGGGCGGCCGCGGACCTGTGCGTCGGGCACCTGGCGGGGCTCGGGCACCGGGTCGTCGCGCTCGTCGGGTCGCCGCCCGAGGTGTACGTGCGCGGGACGGCGTTCGCCCAGCACGTCGTGCGGGGCTTCACCGCCGCGGCCGACCGGCACGGGATGTCCTCCTCGGTGCACCCGTGCGAGGCCACGCCCGCCGCGGCGCGTGCGCTCGCGGAACGGCTGCTGCGGGAGCGGCCCGCCCTCACCGGGGTCGTGGTGCACAACGAGGCGGTGCTGGCGCCCCTCGTGGACGCCTTCGAGGCGCTCGGGGTGCGGGTGCCCGGCGATCTCTCGGTGACCGCGATCTGCCCGGACGAGTCGGCGGAGCGGGCCCGGGTGCCGGTCACCGCCGTGTCCCTGCCCTCGGCCGAGTTGGGCGCGGGCGCCGTGGACCTGGTGATGAGGAAGCTGCGCGGCACGCCCGTACCGGAGGCGACCGTGCTGGAACCCCGGCTGACGGAACGTTCCAGCACGGCTCCCGGGCCCGTGCGCTGAGCCCGCGGGCCGGGTCCCTCACGGTCCGGCCCCGGGCGCGCGGCGGACGGGGCCGGCGACCGGACGCGGGACGGGACCGCGCGGTGGACCGGTACCGGCTCAGCCGAGTCCCCAGGCGTGAGCGAGCGTGTGGGCGGCGCACAGGTTCACGTCGAGGACGTACGCCCCCGCCGTCCCGCACTGCGTGGCCCCGGTCCCCGGGTCGACGGGCTGTCCGTGTCCCATGCCGGTGATGCCGTACGTCTCCACGACCGTGCGGCCGGTGCCGTCGCGGAAGACCTGGTGCGGGTATCCGGCCACGGTGTCGGCGGCGTCCGCCGTCTGGTCGGCGCCGTGCACGTCGGTCCACTGCTTCATCAGGTCGGTCATGTTGACGGGCTTGACGGTGTAGTCGGCCGTCCCCTGGAACACGGTCAGCGTCGGCCAGGGCCCGGTGTGTCCGGGGTTCGCGGCCCGCACCCGGTCGCCCCACTGCTTCGCGGTCTGGGTGGCCCCCACGTACATGCACACGTACGGCGACCCGGCGGCCTGCGCGCACCCGTACGGCAGTCCCGCGACGACCCCGCCCGCGGCGAACTTCTCGGGGTACGCGGCCATCATCACGGTGGTCATCCCGCCGCCCGCGGACAGTCCGGTGACGTACACGCGCGAGGCGTCGCCGGAGACGTCGGCGAGCTGCCGGTCGACCATCTGCGCGATGGACGCGGCCTCGCCCTGGCCGCGCGCGATGTCACCGCTCTGGAACCAGTCGAAGCAGGAGTTGAGGTTGTTGGCGGACTGCTGCTGCGGCAGGACGACGGAGAAGCCCCAGCGGTCGGCCAGTTGGAGCCAGCCGCTGCCGGTGCCGTATCCGGCGGCGTTCTGGGTGCACCCGTGCATCGCGACGACGACGGGCCGCCCGGCGGGCAGCCCGTCGGGCACGTACCGGTACATCTTCAGCGCTCCGGGGTTGGTGCCGAAGCCGGTCACCTCCTGCGGGGAGGCGGCCGAGGCCCGTCCCGGGGCCAGCAGGACGGAGAGGAGGGCGGCCAGCAGGGCCACCAGGACGACGGGGCGTGACGCGGCTCTGGTCGGTGTCATGGGGAGGGACCGTAGAAGGCTGAACAACTCCCCGATATGGCCGGGGACACCACAACGGCGCGCCCCGCTCTGGTGTGCCGACCCGTACCCGGCGGCCGACGGCGCCCGGCCGGTCCCCGTACGGGAGCGAACCCCCGTACGGGGACCGGTGACTTGGTGGTGAGGGGCCTCAGCCCTGCCGCAGCGGGGGCATCGGCAGCGGGATGCCGTAGGCGGTGGCGCCCGCGCCGACCCCGCCCTCGCAGGTGCCCGGCGGCTGGGTGCCCGTGCCCCGCGTGGAGGGACGCTCGGCGGCCCAGAACATGTGGCCGAGCATGCCGGAGCTGACCCCGGCCCCGTTCGGGGCGACGCTCTGCACGTAGGAACCCGTCGATTTCTGAAGCGAGTTGGCGAAGTCGACGCATTCGGGCAGGGATTTCGTCTGGTCGCTGATGTAGACGGCGCCGGTGAACTTGGCGGGGGCGAGCGGTGGCACCGGCGGTGAATAGGTGGGCTTTCCGTCCACGTGCTCCTGCCAGTTGGCGATCGCGGAACTCGTGGAGGGCTGGCGCGCGGGCACCATGGCGTTCGCGTAGTCGAGCACGGGCCGGTCCGTACGCAGCCAGTCGGCGGTCGCCTTGCGGTTGATGCCGATCAGCCAGCGGTCGCCGGCCGCGGTGTCGATGGTGAGCCGGGCGGCCGGATCGGCGCCCGAGGCGTCGTAGGGATGCACCGCGCGGTAGGCGTCGATGAAGGACTGCAGTCCGGCGAGGTCGGGGGCGGTGTTCTGCTCGTAGTCGATCTCGATGCCGACGCCGAGGTCGCTCGCGACCGCCGCCGCGTTCCGTCCCAGCCGCGCCGCGTCCTCGGCGAGGGCGGCGTCCCACTCGTCGGTGTAGGTGATCCCGCCGATGGAGAGCATCACGCGGATTCCGCGGGAGGTGAAGTACTGCACGATGTCCCGGGTCATGCCCCGGGGCACGCCGTCGACGGTCGTGGCGTCGTTCGCGCGGTGCAGCAGCCGCTGCGGCTCCACGAAGCTCAGCACCACGAGGTTGACGGAGGGCCGCCCGTCGCCCCGGTCGACGAGCCAGTGGTTCATGGAGTCGAAGGCGCTGACGCCGCGCACGGTGCCCCAGGTGCAGGCGTCGTCGCCGCAGTGCCAGGCGCCGTAGATCTGCGGCGGGGTGACGGTGGCGGCCGAGGCCACGGGGGCCTGCGGGACCAGCAGGGCGAGGAGCAGCCCGAGGACGGCGAGCACGCTGGTGCGCAGCCCGCCGATGCCGTGCGACCGGCGGCCGCCGGTCGTGCGGAGGGAGGATCGGGACGGTCTGTGGCGCATACGGACCTCCGGAGAGGGGGCGGCCTGCGGGACACGGGGGGCGGCGCGCCGAGCGTGTCAGGTCCAGACCAACTCGGCAAGAGTGCCCGCGGCGGGCCGTGTACGCCGGTGCCGGGCAGCACCCGCACCGGGGCCGTGCGCGTCCGTCCCGAACGCGCACGCACAGGACGAAGGCCCCGCAGCCGGAGCTGCGGGGCCTTCGTCACTATGAATCACAAACATGGGATGAGTGGAGATGGCGGGAATCGAACCCGCGTCCAACGGTGCAGAATCAGGGCTTCTCCGAGCGCAGTTCGCTACGATTTTCTCAGCCCCGGAGATCACGCGAACAAGTCTCCGACGGGCTCAGTCACTGTTTGATTTCCCATCGGACCCCGTGACCGGGCCCGATGGTTTAGTTCCCTAGATTATGCCAGGATCCGGGTCGGGAACACTCCCGGGCTGACACCCATTTAGGGTCCTTCAGTCACTGCTTATTAGGCAGCGAGGGCGAAGGACTGGGAATCGCGCTTGGTATTGGCGATTATTTTTTGCGACATATGGTTTACGAGATCATTGCCGCTTCCTCGGCTCGCTTCCCCTGCTTCGACAGCCGCTGTCGAAACCGATCATCCCCATGTTGATTTTTCAAAGCCGGACCTCGCGGTCCACGCACCCGCTGTGAGGTGCAGTGCCATCGTACGTGACCAACGCGCCGCGATGCCAGCGTATTCCCAGCGGCCCGCCCGCCACGGGGCGGCACGGCGGGGCTACTGGGCCCGCTCCCTGCGCTTGACGGCCGCGATCGCCCGGTCCGACTCGCGCCGGTCCTGCTTCTCGCGCAGCGTCTGACGCTTGTCGTACTCCTTCTTTCCGCGGGCCAGCGCGATCTCGGCCTTCGCGCGCCCGTCCTTGAAGTACAGGGCGAGGGGCACGATCGTGTGACCCGTCTCCTGGGACTTCGCCTCCAGCTTGTCGATCTCCTCGCGGTGCAGGAGCAGCTTGCGCTTGCGGCGCACCGTGTGGTTCGTCCAGGTGCCCTGGCTGTACTCCGGGATGTGGGCGTTGTGCAGCCACGCCTCGTTCCCGTCGATCTGGACGAAGCCGTCGGTGAGCGAGGCCCGGCCCTGGCGCAGCGACTTCACCTCGGTGCCGGTCAGCACGAGCCCGGCCTCGTAGGTGTCGATGATCGCGTAGTCGTGCCGCGCCTTCTTGTTCTGGGCGACGATCTTCTTCTTGCCGTCCTTGGTCCTGCCGGACGCGGCCTGGCTGCCCTGCTTCTGCTGGGACTCTTTCGGTACGTACATTCCCTTGGCCATAGTGCTGGCCATTTTCGCACTACAGGGGGGTCGAGGGGGAACCCGATTTCCGCACCGGCCCCCGGACGCTACGCAGGGTTGCCGAGACCGCTCAGTACCGTCACCGCCCGGCGGACGGCCTCCTCGTCCGCCTCCAGGTCGGGGGTGATGCCCCGGCCGTCGACGGTGCGTCCCGCGGGGGTCCGGTAGTGCCCGACCGTGAGCTCGGCGACGGAGCCGTCGGGGAGCCTGCTCGGCATCTGCACCGAGCCCTTGCCGAAGGTCCTGGAACCGACGACGACCGCCCGGCCGCGGTCCTGGAGGGCACCCGTGAGGAGTTCGGCGGCGCTCATCGTGCCGCCGTCGACGAGGGTCACCAGGGCCCTGTCCGTGTCGCCGCCGGGGTCGGCGTGCAGGGCGCGCTGGGCGCCGCGCACGTCGTAGGTGGCGACCAGGCCGCCGTCAAGGAAGGCGGAGGCTGCGGTGACGGCCTCGGTGACCAGCCCGCCGGAGTTGCCGCGCAGGTCCAGGACGACGCCGGCCCGCCGGGGCGCGTCGGCGACGGCGGAGCGCACCCGTTCGCCGGAACCCTTGGTGAAGGCGGCGACCTTGATCACGGTGACGCCGCCGGCGAGCCGGTGCACGGTCACGGGGTCCGTGGACAGGCGGGCCCGGCGCAGCGTCTCGCTCCACGCGCGCGTGCCGCGCTCCAGGCCGACGGAGACCCGCGTGCCCGCGGACGCGTCCTCGGCGTCGCCGCGCAGCAGCGAGACGACCTCCGTCACCGGCCGCCCGGCGACCGTCCGGCCGTCCACACTGCGCAGCCGGTCCCCCTTGCGGATCCCGGCGGTCGCGGCGGGCGAGCCGCTCTGCACGCGGGACACCTCGATACGGCCGTCCCGCTCGCGCCGGGCCCACAGCCCGACGCCGGTGTACTCGCCGTCGAGCGCCTCCTCGAACTCCTCGTACTCGCCCTGGGAGTAGACGGCGCTCCAGCGGTCCCCGCTGCGGCTGACGGCCCGTTCGGCGGCCTCCATGGGGGACTTGCCGTCGGCCATGGCCTCGGCGGCGGCGCGGGTGACGTCCTCGCGGTGGCTCGCCGGGACCGGACGCTGGGCGCCGGACGGGGAATTCCGGCCGTGCTCGGGAAGGGAACCGGTGGCGGCCCCGGCGGCGAGCACACCGGCGAAAACCAATGTCAGGGCGGCCCCGCGGCCGATGCGGCGGGGCTGACAGAACAGGTCACGGCCTGACATGCCGGTGAGTCTAGGACAACGCGGGAGGGCCGCACCGCCTGTTGGCGGTACGGCCCTCTTGGCATGCGTCACACCTTCAGGTACTTGCGCAACGCGAAGAACGCGGCCAGCGCCGGCATCAGCAGACTCGTCGCGAGGATGAGCGGCAGCTTGGTCAACACGGCGTCCCAGCCGATGAAGTTGATCAGGTTCAGCTTCTCCGACAGGGCCAGGCCGTGGTCGATGATGAAGTACCGGGCGACCACGAGGAAGCCGCACGCGACACCGCCGCCGATGAGTCCGGCGACCGCGGCCTCCGCGATGAACGGCGCCTGGATGTAGAACCCGGAGGCGCCCACCAGCCGCATGATGCCGGTCTCGCGGCGGCGGCTGAACGCGGAGACGCGCACCGTGTTGACGATCAGCATCAGGGCGACGACCAGCATCATCGCCATCACCGCGCGCGCAGCCCAGTTCATGCCGTTGAGCAGCCCGAAGAGGTTGTCCAGGATGCCCTTCTGGTCCTGCACGGACTGCACGCCGGCCCGGCCGTCGAAGGCGGTGGCGATGACCTGGTACTTCTCCGGGTCGTCCAGCTTGATCCGGTACGACTCCTGCATCTGGTCCGGGGTCAGCGAGCTGGCCAGCGGGGAGTCGCCGAACTGCTCCTTGTAGTGCTTGTACGCCTGGTCCGCCGACTCGTACTCGACCTTCTCGACGGCCGGCATCTTGCTCAGGTCGCTCTTGATCTGGGCCTTCTGCTCAGTGGTGACCGCCCCCTTGGCGCAGTTGGGGTCGGACTCCGCGTCGCTCTTGTTGCAGAGGAAGATCGAGACGTTGACCTTGTCGTACCAGTAGCCCTTCATCGTGTTCACCTGGTCGCTCATCAGGAGCGAACCGCCGAACAGGGCGAGCGAGAGGGCGACCGAGACGATGACGGCGAAGGTCATCGTGAGATTGCGACGGAGACCGACACCGATCTCCGACAGAACGAACTGGGCGCGCATGGCGTTCGCTTAAGCCTTTCCGTGGATCGTCAGTGCTGGTAGCCGTAGACGCCGCGCGCCTGGTCGCGGACGAGACGGCCCTGCTCCAGCTCGATGACGCGCTTGCGCATCTGGTCCACGATGTTCTGGTCGTGGGTCGCCATCACCACGGTCGTGCCCGTGCGGTTGATGCGGTCGAGCAGCTTCATGATGCCGACGGAGGTCTGCGGGTCGAGGTTTCCGGTCGGCTCGTCGGCGATGAGGAGCTTCGGCCGGTTGACGAAGGCGCGCGCGATGGCGACGCGCTGCTGTTCACCGCCGGAGAGCTCGCCGGGCATCCGGTCCTCCTTGCCGCCCAGCCCGACGAGGTCGAGCACCTGGGGCACGGACTTGCGGATCTCACCGCGCGACTTGCCGATGACCTCCTGCGCGAAGGCGACGTTCTCGGCGACCGTCTTGTTCGGCAGGAGACGGAAGTCCTGGAACACGGTCCCCAGCTGGCGGCGCATCTGCGGCACCTTCCAGTTGGAGAGGCGCGCGAGGTCCTTGCCCAGGACGTGCACCTGACCGTGGCTGGCCCGTTCCTCACGGAGGACCAGCCTGAGGAAGGTGGACTTTCCGGAGCCGGAGGACCCCACGAGGAACACGAACTCACCGCGCTCGACCTCCAGGGAGACATCCCTGAGAGCGGGGCGGGTCTGCTTGGGGTAGACCTTGGAGACGTTGTCGAATCGGATCACGGATGCACCACGGGTCGCCGGGGGTAGGTGTGCGTGACCATACGCGAACCGGGTGCGGGAGCGCAGTCGGCGTACGGGGTTGCGCGAGGCTTGCGCGTTTTGTCCCGCATCTGAGGGGTGGGAGAGACGTCTTCCGGCCGGGAACGGGCCTCGTTCCCGCCAGGACCGGGCAGGATGGGGCGAGCCGCGCCGAAATCCGCGGAACCTGGCACAGTGGAGGGGGAACGGTCTCGTTCCCCGCGGCGTTATACACGCGGAGAGACAGCGCAAGGAGGGCCGGCGCATGACGTACGACCGATTGGTGTGCGCGAACTGCGCTTCGCCCGTGAGCGAGGGCCGCTGCCACGTCTGCCGCGCGAACAGGGAGCGCCTCCAGCAGGAGAGCCCCTTCGCCGGACTGAACCCGATGGCGCTGATCGCACTGCTCGCCGTGCTGATCGCCGCGGTGGCACTGCTGGCCCGCTAGGGCCTCATCCACCTTTTCCGCCGCCCCGCGACCCGCGGGGCAGTCCTCGTCCGACACGGGGAAAGGGCCCGGAGCGTCTCGCTCCGGGCCCTTTCTCGCGTGTGGTGTGTCACACGGCCGTGCGTCAGGCGGCGGCGCCGCCGCGGCCGCCCGCGAGGCGGGGCAGCAGGCGGAAGCCGATACCGCCGGCGATCATGGTGGCCGCGCCGACCAGCAGGAACGCGGTCTGGCCGGCACCCGTCTCGGCCAGCTCGCCGTCGTTGTCGCCCTGGGCCGTGGTGTCGGAGCCGGTGTCCGCGCCGGTGTCGGTCAGAGCCGAGGAGCCCTCGCCCTGCTCGACGGGCTGGGAGCCGCCGTCCGGGTCGGTGTCGTTGCCGCCGGAGCCGTCGCCGCCGCCGTTGCCGTTACCGCCGCCGTTGCCGTTGCCACCGCCGTTGCCGTTCCCGCCGCCGTTGCCGTTGCCCGGCTCGGTCGGGTCACCCGGCTCGGAGGGCTCGGCGGACGGCTCCGGCGGGTCCTCCGACGGAGGAGTGGCCGACGGGGTCGGGTCCGGGTCGGTCGGAAGGCCCGTGTTGGACGGGGTCGGCGCCGGCGGCGTCGACGGGTCGTCGGGACCGGCGACCTTCACGCCGATACCGTCCTCGTCGGCACTGGCGCCGACGCTCAGGCCGCCCACGTTCACGCCGACGTCCAGCGCCGAAGCGGCACCCGCGGCGGTCAGGGACGCACCGGCTGCGATCACCGCGCCGGCGGCTATGCGCGCCGCGCGGATCCGCGTCTTCTTGGTCATCTGCCTGCTACCCCCAGTAGCTCATCGTCAGTGGAGCAGCGCCCGGGGCCACGGCGTCACAGGCGGCGTTGCGAAGCCCCCCGGTTCACATGCGCCCCAGAGATACGCATGCCACGCGTCACCCTTCCCACTTTTCAAAGCAACGTCAAGGTCGTTGCGCACGCGATGTCCTGATGGGTGCCATTTGCCTGCCGTGAGGACATGTGACTGTGATGTAAAACCCAGACAACCCACACACGAAAGGCAACTGCCGTCCGGAGAACGGCAGTTGCCTTGTCGACAAAGCGGCGGGAATGGGACCCGGTTACTTCTCCTGCTGCTTGCGCCAGCGAATTCCGGCCTCCAGGAAGCCGTCGATCTCACCGTTGAACACGGCCTCGGGGTTGCCGACTTCGAACTCGGTGCGCAGGTCCTTGACCATCTGGTACGGGTGCAGGACGTACGAACGCATCTGGTTGCCCCAGGAGTTGCCGCCGTCGCCCTTGAGGGCGTCCATCTTGGCCTGCTCCTCCTGGCGGCGCCGCTCCAGGAGCTTGGCCTGCAGGACGTTCATCGCGGACGCCTTGTTCTGGATCTGCGAGCGCTCGTTCTGGCAGGAGACCACGATCCCGGTGGGGAGGTGGGTCAGGCGGACCGCGGAGTCGGTCGTGTTGACGCCCTGGCCGCCCGGACCGGACGAGCGGTACACGTCGACGCGCAGCTCGGACTCGTCGATCTCGATGTGGTCGGTCTGCTCGACCACCGGCAGGATCTCGACACCGGCGAACGACGTCTGCCGGCGTCCCTGGTTGTCGAAGGGCGAGATGCGCACCAGGCGGTGCGTGCCCTGCTCGACGGACAGCGTGCCGTAGGCGTACGGGACGTGGACGGCGAAGGTGGTCGACTTGATGCCGGCCTCTTCCGCGTACGAGGTCTCGTAGAGCTCCGTCTTGTAGCCGTGCCGCTCCGCCCAGCGCAGGTACATGCGCTGGAGCTTCTCGGTGAAGTCGGAGGCGTCGACGCCGCCGGCCTCGGCGCGGATGGTGACGACGGCCTCACGGGAGTCGTACTCGCCCGAGAGCAGCGTACGGACCTCCATCTCGTCCAGCGCCTTCTTGACCGCGGTGAGCTCGGTCTCCGCCTCGGCGCGGGTGTCCGAGTCGTCCTCCTCCTCGGCCATCTGGAAGAGGATGCTCAGGTCGTCGATCCTGCTGCGCAGGGCCTCCGCCTTGCGGACCTCGGCCTGGAGGTGGCTCAGCTTGCTGGTGATCTTCTGCGCCGCGTCCGGGTCGTCCCACAGGGACGGCGCGGCCGCCTGCTCCTCGAGCACGGCGACATCTGCCCTCATCTTGTCGAGGTCCAGGACGGCCTCGATCGACTCCATGGTCGAGGAGAGGGACTTGAGCTCTTCGGATACATCGACGACTGCCACGCCTCCAGCGTAACGGCTACGACAACCACCCCCACCGCCTCCGCCCACCGCCGCCCACTCCCAGCGCCCCGCGCCAGGGCTGACGCCGAGGCGGGACAAGCCCTCGGCGCCTCCGGGGTGCCACCCTGGTGGGCCCGCTTCCCCACGGACAACAGCGCCGCGCGCTGCGCCGGACGCCCAGCGGGGTCCACAAGCCCGGCGCCTACGGGACGCCGCCCGGGCGGCCCCACTCCCCCACGTACACAAGCACCCCCCGCTGCGGCTGAGCCCGAGGCGGGTCGGCGAACCCGGCGCCAGCGGGGAGCCGCCTGCGCCCACCCTCCCCCACTCTCGGCTCCGCTCGAGCGGGGGGACCCCCATCGCCCCAAGCGGCACGCATGCCCGCAGCGGGAGCGGACGGACGGCCCGAGCCGCACGCATGCCCGCAGCTCATGCGGGTGGACAGCCGCCCCCGGCCGGGGTGGGCGTCGCCCACCGGCCCGCACCAGGGCCACCGACCCCGCGCCCCCGCAGCTCAGCCCCTACGAACCGCAAGCCGCCATGCGACCGAAGGGGCCGTGCCGGTACATCAAATGGCCGTCGAGACGGGGACGTACCCGACCGAGGAACGCTGGTGACGGACGCCCACAACAACTACCGACGGCCGGATGTACCGGCACGGACCCGACCCACCCACCGGACCGACAGCGCCCCGACGCCCACCACACCGACGTCCATCAAGGCACCGCAGGCGCCGACGTCTCCTTGTCGTCCCGGGGTGTGGCCCCCGCGTCGTCCCCCGACGTGGCCACCCACGTCCCCACGCCCACCGCCGCGACCAACGCCACCGCCGCCGCCCCCAGCGTGATCCTCCGCCGCCGGGCGGACGCCCGATGCCGGGCCGACCCAGGCCGCGGCGCCCCCGCAGCCCGCGGCGCCCGAGCCGTCCCCCGCGCACCCCCGGCCAGCTCGTCCGGCCCCGGCACCCGCATCGACGTATGCGTGTCCCGGTTCGAGTCGGGCGCAGCCCCCGGCACCAACGGCACCGCCCCCCGCCGAACCCGCCCCCGCTCCGCCCGCTCCCCCTCACGCACCGGAACGGCCTCGGCCGCCTCCTCGTACGCGCCCTCGCCCTCCTCCGGCTCCGCGTCCGGCTCGTCCACGTCCAGCGGCGGCATCCCGGCCAGCAGCGGCAGCTGCTCCCGCAGCCGCGCCCCCAGCTCGGACGCCCGCAACCGGGACGCCGGCGCCTTGGCGAGGCACTGCACGATCAGCTGCCACAGCTCGTCGGGGATACCGGGCAGCGGCACCACACGCTCGGTGACGTGCCGCCGCAGCACCGCCCCGGGGTGCCCGCCCCCGAAGGGGGTGAACCCGGCCAGCAGCTCGTACAGCACCGTCGCGAGCGCGTAGATGTCGACGGCGGCCCGCGGCGGCAGCCCCTCGATGATCTCGGGGGCGAGATAGTCCGGCGTGCCGATGATCTTCGTCGCCCGGGTCCGCCGGGGCGAGTCGATGAGCTTGGCCACGCCGAAGTCCGTCAGCAGCGCGGGATGCGAGCCGCCCGGCCCGAGGGGGCCCTGCATGTCCAGGAGGACGTTCTCGGGCTTCACGTCCCGGTGGACGACCCCGGCGGCGTGCGCCGCGGCGAGCCCGTCCGCGACGTCGGCGACGATCGCGACCGCGGCCTCGGGGGCCAGCCGCCGCTCCCGGTCGAGCCGGGTCCGCAGATCGGTGCCGCGGACGAGGTCCATGACGAGCGCGAGGTCGTTGCCGTCCACGACGAGGTCGCGCACCGCGACCACGTGGGGGTGGTCGAGCCCCAGAAGCGCCGTGCGCTCCTGGACGAAGCGCCCCACGAGCTCCTGGTCGGACGCGAGGTCCTCGCGCAGCAGCTTGATGGCGACGGGGCCCTCCGGCCCCTCGCCCAGCCACACCGTGCCGGCGCTGCCCCGCCCCAGGATCTGGTTGGCGGTGTACCGGCTGCCGATCTTCCGTGCCAAGACTGCTCCTACAGACGCGTGTTGTCGTCAAAACTACGCGCCGGAACAGCCAACCTTCACCGCGGAGACGGAAATCACCCCTCAGGTGTCGACAAATCCCCAGAGTCGGCACCCCCGAAGAGCCGAAGCCACCCCAAAGCGACCTGTCATGACCACCTCGGGCAACCCCTCATGACCCCTCATGACCGCTCCGGACCGCTCCGGACCGCTCCGGAGCAAGCTCTCAGGACCGCTCCGGAGCAACCTCACTGCCCGGACTTGGCGCCCAGGTCCCCGATCCACCCACTCACGGTGTTGAACCAGTCGCTCAGCTGCTCCCAGTAGCCCTTGGTGGTGCCGATCCACTCCTGGAGGGGGCTCAGCTCCCAGACCAGCCATCCGGCGACGAACAGGATGACGACGGTGAACAGGCACCCCTTGAGGCAGCCGAGGCCGGGGATCTTCATCGGGTTGGCGCTCCGCTGCCGGGGCTCGCGCGGCTGCCGGGGGGCGGGCTGCTGGGGCTGCTGCGGCGCGGGAGCGTACCGCTGCGGCTGCTGCCGTTGCGGTTGCTGCTGCGGCTGCTGCCGTTGCGGCGCGTACTGCTGAGGCTGCTGCTGCGGATACCCGTACCCGGGCGGCGGCTGCTGCCCCTGGGGCCGCTGCTGCTGCTGAGGCCGCTGTTGTTGCGGCCGCTGCTGGGGCCGGGCCACCTGCCGCTGGGGCCGGCGCCGCAGCGGATCGTCCTCGGGGTCGAGGTACGACTGGACCTGCGTCTGCTCGTTGCGGTCACGGGCCGCCCGCAGCTGGCTCTGCCAGGGGTGCGGGTCCTCGGGCTGACCGGGCTGCCCCTGCTGCCCGCCCGGCCCGTTCGGCGGCACCGGAGGCAGCACGGCGGTCGGATCGGCGGCCCCGCGGTGCGGCAGCACGGACGTCGGATCGGCGGCACCGGAGGTGTGCGGCAGGACGCTGGTGGCGCCGTTCGGGTCGTAGGCGCCCGCACCGTGCGGCAGCACCTGCGTCGGGTCGGCGGCACCCGGCGTGCCGGGCACGGGGGCGGGAGCCGGATCGGGCGCGAGGAGCGCGCCGACCCCCTCCGCGGCGGCGATCTGCGCGGGGCTGGCGTGCACGCCGACCCCCTGGGCGACCGTGCGCAGCCCGCGGGCGAGGTTCTCGGCGCTGGGCCGCTCGTCGGGGTTCTTGCGCAGGCACCGCTCGATGACGGTCCACAGCGGGTCCGGCACGGTCGAGGGCCGGCGGGGCTCGGCGCTCAGGTGCTGGTGGAGCACCTCCAGGGCCGACCCTCCGGAGAACGGCGGACGCCCGGTCACCAGCTCGTAGAGCAGGATGCCGGCGCCGTAGATGTCGACGGCGGACGTCTGGGGGCGGCCCTCGGCGGACTCGGGCGCCACGTACGCGGGCGTGCCGACGAACTCGTGGGTGCGGGTGAGCCCGGGTGAGTCGGCGAGCCGGGCGATGCCGAAGTCGGTCAGCATCGGGTGCATCTGGCCGCCGTCCTGCTTGAGCAGGACGTTCGCCGGCTTGAGGTCGCGGTGGACGACCCCGTCGGCGTGGCTGGCGGCGAGCGCGTCGGCCACCTGGGCGGTGAGGAGGGCGGCGGCGACGGGCGAGA
The DNA here is from genome assembly GCF_055565855.1 of Streptomyces sp. NPDC028308. Lineage (NCBI taxonomy): Bacteria > Bacillati > Actinomycetota > Actinomycetes > Kitasatosporales > Streptomycetaceae > Streptomyces > Streptomyces sp. NPDC028308. The sequence goes on along the minus strand of NZ_JBVHTO010000001.1, from coordinate 62,009 downwards.
AGGGCCCGTTCTCGCGGAGGTATCGGTGCAGGTCGGGACCGTCGACGAGGTCCATGACCAGCGCGAGCAGGTCTCCCTCGACGACCAGGTCGCGGACCCGGACGATGTTCGGGTGGGTCAGGCGCAGCAGCACCGACCGCTCCCGCAGGAACCGCATCACGACGTCCGCGTCGCTTGCCAGCTCCTCCTTGAGGACCTTGATCGCCACGGTCTCGCCGGGCTGCCCGGCGACGGCCGCCTCGGCGCCCGCGGTCTCCCTCTGGCGGGCGCGCCAGACGGTGCCTGTGGCGCCGCGTCCCAGCGGCTCCTCAAGGAGGTACTTGCTCCCTACCGGCCGCACGTCATGCGCTCCCTGCTGCTTGCTTGGCTGGTCCGTCCACCGTCGTCCACGTCGCTCGGAGTGCTCGGGTGTTCCGCCCCACTGTAGTGCCGTGGGGCGCGGGACCGGGCTGTCGTCCGGCTGTGCTTCCCGTGCCCGCTCCGGTGCCTGCGGCGGCGTCCGCGTACGGGTCCCGTACGTGTTCGAAGGAAAGACGCTCGCTTCGGACCGTTGGTTGCCGAACCCTGGACGTGACCGATCTCAAGCGGGCACCGGTCGGGCACTGGTCAGGCACTTTTGCGGGCAGAGCCGACCAATCAAGATCACTTGTTCCCGGGCGGCGGGCGTGTTGTCGGTGTCAGGTGCGAGGATGCCCTCAGTACTGGCCGACGTGCCCGTGTGCGGTGGGGGAGTCTGCGGTGGGGGACCGCGGCGCAGTCTCGTCCCCGTTCCGGGTGCCCGCGCGGAAGGGACCCCTGACGGCGATGCAGATCCGGCTGACCGTCGTAGACCCGCTGGGCCCGCCCTCGGAGCCGCGGGGGCGAGCCGCCGCCTGCGATGTGCTGGTCACCGCCCCCGCGGGGACGGCGCTGGCCGCGATCGCGTCCGGACTGGCCTCGGCGGTGGCGGCGGGCGACGGTCCGCTCGTGCTGTACGCGGGTGCCGAGCGGCTCGACGCGCAGCGCTGCACCCTGGGCGAGCCGCCGCTGACGGACGGCGCCGTGCTGTCGCTGGGCGCCCCCGCGGAGCCCGGCCCCGACGAGAGCGACGTCACCGCCCAGCTGCATGTGATCGCGGGTCCCGACGCGGGCGGTGTCCACCTGCTGCACGGCGGCCGGATCCACATCGGCCGCTCGGCCGACGCGGACGTCCCGCTGGACGACCCGGACGTGTCCCGGCTGCACTGCGCGGTCACGGTCTCGGCCGACGGCCGCGTCGCGGTCGCCGACCTCGGCTCCACGAACGGCACGGCCATCGACGGCGCCCGGGTGGGCGAGCGTCCGGTGCGGTTCGGGCCGGGGGCGCTGCTGCGGGTCGGCGAGTCCGCGCTGCGTCTCGCCCCGGCCACCGGCGTCGGGACGGTCCCGACCGCGCCCGACGGCGAGGGACACGTGCGGGTGCCCGCCGTGGGCTCGCGGGAGACCGGCCTCACCGGGAGCGGCCCTTCCTCCGGTGCGGCCGGCCGGACGTCCACGGTGCCTTCGGGGGCACCCCGGCAGACCGCCGCCGTGCCCCACGCGCGCGTGGAGGGCACCGAGACCCCGGCGGCGGGAACCCGTACGGACGGGGGTGCAGGGCGGGACCCGTACGCCCCGGCGGGCGAGACCCATCACGGCTACGGCTCCGGGGGCTGGGGCTCGGCCGGAGGTGTCCCGGGCGCGCAGGGGCACGAACCCGGCGCGGACCCCGTCGTCCCCGGGCAGGGACGCGCACCCCGTATCGAGAACGGCCGCCCCGCCGCGGCGGCCCCGGCACCGCGCCCCGACCGGCACGGCGACCCCGGGGCACGCGGCGAGGGAGCCACGGCGGCCCCCGGCGCGGGCACCCGCGAGGGCGGCGCCCCGGGCCCTGCCGCCCCCGGCACCGACGTGCCGCCCGGCGTCCGCAAGCGCGGCTTCTCCGCCTGGGCGCGGCGGCTGACCGGCGGCCGGGGCGAGCTGCCCGAGGCCGGCCCCGGGACCTACGACGACGAACCGGCGGCCGAGGCGGCGGACCCCGTGACCGCTCCGGCGCTGGTGCCGGACACCTGGCCGGACCCCGCGACCCTGCTGCTCACGGCGCTCGGCCCGGGGCCGCGGCTGTGGGAGCGCGAGCCGGGGCACCCGGAGATGCTCACCGTGCGGCTGGGCACGGCCGACCGCGCGGCGCCCGACGGCTCGGGTCTGCTGCCCGCCGTGCCGGTGACGGCGGGGCTGCGCGAGGTCGGCTCGCTCGGTCTGGCGGGACCCCGGGCGCGGCTGGCGGGGCTGGCCCGCGCGGTCGTCGCCCAGCTCGCCGCGCTGCACTCCCCCGACACCCTTGAGATCGTCCTGATCAGCACCGACCGTTCGCGCGGCGTGGAGGAGCGCACCGCCGAGTGGTCCTGGCTCGGCTGGCTCCCGCACGTCCGCCCCGGTCACGGCCAGGACTGCCGTCTCCTCCTCGCCTACGACCGCGACCAGGCGACCGCGCGCGCGGACGAGCTGCTGCGCCGTCTCGACGACCACCTCACGGAGGCCGGAGGTGCGGCGGGCGCCCGTCCGTCCCCCGGCGCGGCGGGTCCCGTGCGCGGAGCCGCCCGCCGTCCCTCGTGGGCGCGGGGCGAGGACCCGGAGGACGTCGCGGAGGGCCCGTACACCGTGCTCGTCGTGGACGGCGACCCCGGCGGCGCGGGAGTGCGCGACGCGGTGGTGCGGCTGGCGCGCGAGGGCGCCCGGGCGGGCATCCACGTGGTGTGTCTCGCCGAGACGGCGGCCGCGTCCCCGGCGTCCCCGGTGACGCGGACGTACGAGGCCGCCTGCGAGGCGGCGCCCGGTTTCCGGGAGTGCGGTGCCGTCGCGCTGCTCAGCGGTGACGTGGCGACCGCCCTGCACCTGATGCGGGTCGCGCCGGGCGGCCCCGCGGATCCGTCCGGAGCCCCGCGCCCGGGCACCGCTCCCGATCGGGGCGAGCTGCCCTCCGGGCACGGCCGGCACACCCCGCCCGGCACCGGGCCGGAAGACTCCCCGGCCGGCTCCCCGGACCGCCCCGACGGCGGCTCCGTCCCGGGTTTCGTCGGACACGGCACCGTCGCCGCGGTGGACGCGGTGTCGGCGGCCTGGGCCGAGCGGTTCGCGCGGGCGCTCGCACCCCTGCGCACCGACGGCACCGGCGACCGGCACGCACGCGTGTCCGCGCCGCTGCCCCAGGCGGCACGGCTGCTCGACGAGTTGGGGCTCGCCCGCGCCACCCCCGCGTCCCTGCTGGCCCGTTGGGCCGACGCGGCCGACGACACCGAGGCGCTCGGCGGCCGGGCCCGCGCGGTGCTCGGAGCGGGACCGCGCGGCCCGGTCTGCGTCGACCTCGCCGCCGACGGCCCGCACCTGCTGATCGAGGGACCCCCGGGCAGCGGCCGTACGGAGCTGCTGCGGTCGCTGGCCGCGTCGCTCGCCGCCGCGGAGCGCCCGGACCGGCTCGGCATCGTCCTGATAGACGGGCGGGACCACACCGGCGGCAAGGGCGCGCAGGGACCGGCCGACGGACTCGCCGCCTGTACGGACCTGCCGCACGTCTCGACCCACCTCACCGCCAACGACCCCGTGCGCATGCGGGAGTTCGCGCAGTCCCTGAGCGCCGAGCTGAAGCGGCGGGCCGAGCTGCTCGGCCGCCAGGACTTCACCGAGTGGCACACGAACCGCGAGGTGTCCGGCCGGATGGTCACCCAGCGCTCGGCGAGCGGCTCGTCCGGCACCGGGGACCTCGACAGCCCCACCACGTCGACGATCAGGCTGCGCCCGGCGGCGGCCCGCCGGCAGGCGGAGCCGGGGCCGCCGCTGGCCCGTCTCGTCGTGGTGGTCGACGACCTGGACTCCCTGCTGTCGCCCGCGCTGGGTTCGCCCGGTAGGCCCTCGGCGGGCTCCGTCGTACGGGCGCTGGAGGCGGTGGCCCGGGAAGGCGAGCGGCTCGGCGTGCACCTGGTGGCGACGACCGGGATGTGCGGGCGGGCGACGGACACGGAGCTGGCCAGGACGGCCGCGCTGCGGGTCACGCTGGACGCGCCGACGCCGGGAGCGGACGAACCTGCGCCGGGACGGGGGCGGGTGTCCGGGGCGGACGGACGCGTCACGCCCTTCCAGGGCGGGCGGGTGACGGGCCGGATCCCCCGTACGGCGACACAGCGGCCCACGGTGGTGCCCCTGGAGTGGCAGCGGATGGGGGACCCGCCGGCCCGGCGGCCCGTGCGGGAGCTCGGCAACGGCCCGACCGATCTGGCGCTGCTTGCCAGCGCGTTGGAGCGGGCGGCCCGTTCGGTCGCCGCGACCGAGGTCCCCTCGCTGCTCTGACCCCGCACGCTTCTTCGACCCCGGCGCTTCCCTCACCCCGGCACCCGGAACGAGCGCTCCGCTTACGTGCCGGTCCGTCAACTGGCGTGTCCGAAAAGGACATTCGGCGCGTCCGCCCCATGACGGAACCTCACATTCCGTCCGTGTCGGGCGGATACGCCGGTGATGACGCGAGCCGTGATCCCGTGGAAGCCGCCCCCGCCGGAAGCCCGCAGGTCACGACGCGGTCACGATCACTCACTTGACACCGTAGGCGCTCTTGCCGCCCTCAAGCAGGCGGGCGTAGACCAGAGCGCACGGGACACGCTCAACACACCGCTCAGACGTTCGACGAGGAACGAAGAACGGGGCACAGATGCGCAGCACTGTTCACTCACGCAAGCCGAGCAAGACCGCACGGAACGCGGCCGCGGCCCTCACGGCCGGTGCTCTCGCCCTCGCGCTCACCGCGTGCGGCGGAGACGACGACGGCGACAAGAGCGGCGGCAAGGACAAGGAGAGCGGCGGATCGTCCGTCTCGCTCCCCAAGCTGGACGGCGAGAACCTGGAGGTCGCCGCCGTCTGGACCGGCCCCGAGCAGGCCAACTTCAAGAAGGTGCTCGCCGAGTTCGAGAAGCGCACCGGCGCCAAGGTCACCTTCGTACCGGCACAGGACCCGATCATCAACTTCCTGGGGTCGAAGATCGCGGGCGGGGAGCCGCCGGACATCGCGATGCTCCCCCAGGTCGGCGCCATCAAGCAGGCCGTCGAGAAGAAGTGGGCCAAGCCCGTCGGCAAGGCGGCCCAGGAGCAGTTGCGGAAGAACTACTCCCAGGGCTGGCAGGACCTCGGGAAGGTCGACGGCGAGCAGTACGGCGTGTACTACAAGGCCGCCAACAAGTCGCTGGTCTGGTACAACACGCAGGTCTTCGAGAACGCGGGCGCCAAGGAGCCCAAGACCTGGGACGAGTTCCTCGACACCGCGCAGACCGTCTACGACTCCGGCGTCACGCCCGTCTCCGTCGGCGGCGCGGACGGCTGGACCCTCACGGACTGGTTCGAGAACATCTACCTCTCCCAGGCCGGCCCCGAGAAGTACGACCAGCTCGCCGAGCACAAGATCAAGTGGACGGACGCGTCCGTGAAGGACGCGCTGACCACGCTCGCGCAGCTGTGGGGCAAGAAGGACTACATCGCGGGCGGCGCGAGCGGGGCCCTGCAGACGGAGTTCCCGGACTCCGTGACGCAGACGTTCCAGGGCGGCGACCAGCCGAAGGCCGGCATGGTCTTCGAGGGCGACTTCGTCCAGGTCAACATCGCGGAGACCAAGGCGAAGGTGGGCACGGGCGCGAAGGTGTTCCCGTTCCCGGCCGTGGGTGACGAGGCGCCGGTCGTCAGCGGCGGCGACGCGGCCGTCATCCTGAAGGACTCCAAGGCGGCCCAGGCCCTCGCCACGTTCCTCGCCTCGTCCGACGCGGCGGCCATCCAGGCGAAGCTCGGCGGCTACCTCTCCCCCAACAAGAACGTCGACGCGTCGGCGTACCCGAACGCGGTGCAGCGCAAGATGGCGCAGGCCCTGGTCTCGGCCGGCGACGACTTCCGCTTCGACATGTCGGACCAGGCGCCTCAGGCGTTCGGCGGCACACCGGGCAAGGGCGAGTGGAAGGAACTCCAGGACTTCCTGAAGAACCCCAAGGACGTCGCGGGTACGCAGGAGAGGCTGGAGTCGGCCGCCGCCAAGGCGTACAAGGACTGATCCGGGGATGACGTCGGCATCGGCGGGAGGAGTCACCCCGACTCCTCCCGCGGCTCACCACCGCAAGAGCGTGACCGGCACCCGCAAGGCGGTGGCAGCGCTGTTCCTGCTGCCCGCCCTGGTGCTGCTCGGCGCGCTCGTGGTCTACCCGATCGGGTACTCGCTGGTCCGCAGCTTCTTCGACCAGAGCGGCGACGGCTTCGCCGGCGTCGACAACTACAAGGCGCTGTTCACGGACGACGGCATCCGCACCGCGTTGAAGAACAACGTGCTGTGGGTGGTGTTCGCGCCGACCGTCTCGACGGCCCTCGGCCTGATCTTCGCGGTGCTCACCGAACGGGTGCGCTGGGGAACGGCGTTCAAGCTGGTCGTCTTCATGCCGATGGCGATCTCGATGCTCGCCGCCGGCATCATCTTCCGGCTGGTCTACGACGAGGACCCGGAGAAGGGCGTCGCCAACGCGGTCTGGGTGGGCGTCCACGACACCTTCGCGGAGTCGTCGGCCTTCCCGAAGGCGCACCCGGGCCGGGAGTCGCCGCTCAAGGCGGACGACGGCGGGTTCGTCACCAGGACGCCCGTCAGCGCCGGCCGGCCGGTGACGCTGCCGCTGGTCGGCGTGGCCCCGGACAAGATGCCCGACGGCGCGAAGAACGCCGTACAGGCGAAGGCGGAGCCCGGCAAGGTCACCGGTACGGCCTGGCAGGACTTCACCCGCGGCAAGGGCGTCGGCGAACTCGGCGCCGTCGACGGCACGGAGCTCGGCTACGCGGGCATGAAGGTCGAGGCCGTGAAGGACGGCAAGGTCGTGGACTCCACGGAGGTCGGCGCCGACGGCACCTTCATGCTGTCCGGCGAGGCGGACGGGGCTCTGCTGCGACTGCCGGCGAGCAACTTCCGCGAGCCGTACAACGGCGTGGACTGGCTCGGCCCCTCCTTGGTGACCCCGGCCGTCATCGGCTCGTACGTGTGGATGTGGGCCGGCTTCGCGATGGTGCTCATCGCCGCGGGGCTGGCCGGCGTGCCGCGCGAACTGCTGGAGGCGGCGCGGGTGGACGGCGCCACCGAGTGGCAGGTGTTCCGCCGGGTCACGGTGCCGCTCCTCGCGCCGGTCCTCGCGGTCGTCACGGTCACGCTGATGATCAACGTGCTGAAGGTCTTCGACCTGGTCTTCATCATCCCGCCGGGCTCGTCCCAGGACGACGCGAACGTGCTGGCCCTGGAGCTGTACCGCAAGGGCTTCTCCGAGGACCAGCCCGGCATCGCGAGCGCGATCGCCGTGTTCCTGCTGCTCCTGGTCATCCCCGTGATGCTGTTCAACGTCCGCAGGCTGCGGCGGGAGGTACGCCGATGACCACACAGACCGGCACTCTGATCAAGACGGCGCCCGTCGAGACCGTCCGGGCGAAGAGGTCGCTCGGGTCCCGCCTGGCGAGCGGGGTCAGCGGCGGTGTGCTCCAGCTGTTCCTCATCCTGGTCGCCCTGTTCTGGCTGGTGCCGACCATCGGGCTGCTGCTGTCGTCGCTGCGCAAGCCCGAGGACATGAGCGCGAGCGGCTGGTGGAAGGTCTTCAGCGAACCCTCGCAGCTGACCGTGGACAGCTACCAGAAGCTGCTGGAGAACAGCGACATCACCAGTTCGCTGGTGAACACGGTGCTGATCACGGTCCCGGCTACGCTGCTGGTGGTGGTGATCGGCTCGCTCGCCGGCTACGCGTTCGCCTGGATGGAGTTCCCGGGCCGCGACTGGTGGTTCCTCGGCGTGGTCGGCCTGCTGGTGGTGCCCGTGCAGGTGGCGCTCATCCCGATCGCCGAACTCTTCGGCAAACTCGGCCTGTTCGGGACGATCCTCGGAGTCATCCTCTTCCACGTCGGCTTCGGACTGCCGTTCGCGGTGTTCCTGCTGCGGAACTTCTTCGCGGAGATCCCGCGGGAGCTGCTGGAGGCGGCGCGGCTCGACGGCGCGGGTGAACTGCGCCTGTTCCTGCGGGTCGTGATGCCGCTGGGCGGGCCGGCGATCGCCTCACTCGGCATCTTCCAGTTCCTGTGGGTGTGGAACGACATGCTGGTGGCGCTGGTGTTCACCAAGGCCGGCACCCAGCCGATCACGGTGGCCCTTCAGACGCAGGTACGGCAGTTCGGCAACAACATCGACGTGCTGGCGCCCGGCGCCTTCATCTCGATGGTGATCCCGGTGGCCGTGTTCTTCGCGTTCCAGCGGCAGTTCGTGTCCGGCGTGATGGCGGGCGCCGTGAAGTAGCCACGGCACCAGAGCAGTCGGAGGGCGGGCCGGTTCCGGTCCGCCCTCCGTCGCGCGTACGCCGGTCCGGCACGGGACGTCACGGGGGCGCGGGCGCCGGAGCGTTCGCCGAGCTCGCGCGGCCGCCGTCCCCCGGATGCCGCATCCGGCGTAACCAGGTCACCCCTTCGGCCGTTCCCGGGCAGTATGCCCGCGCCGACCCATGGATGTCCCTTGCCCAGGTTCAGTGTCATCGTCCCCGCGTACAAGGTTCAGGCGTACCTGCACGAGTGCCTCGAATCCGTGCTTGAGCAGTCCTGCCCGGACCTCGAGATCATCGCGGTCGACGACTGCTCACCCGACGCCTGCGGCGCGATCATCGACGAGTTCGCGGCCCGCGACGCCCGCGTGCGCCCGCTGCACCTGCCCGAGAACGTGGGTCTGGGCCGCGCGCGCAACGCGGGCCTGGGGCACGCGCGCGGCGACTACCTGCTCTTCCTGGACGGCGACGACACCCTCACCCCCGACGCGCTGCGGTCCATCGCCGACCGGCTGAAGGAGACCTCCGAGCCGGACGTCCTGGTCTACGACTACGCGCGTACCTTCTGGTCGGGCGAGGCCGTCCGCAACCGGCTGGCGGGGCAGCTCACCGAGCAGGGCCCGGCGCCCTTCCGGCTCGAGGACCGGCCGGGGCTCCTCACGATGCTGATGGTCGTCTGGAACAAGGCGTACCGGCGGGACTTCGTCGAGCGGGCGGGCCTGACCTTCCCGCCCGGGCTCTACGAGGACACCCCCTGGACCTACCCGGCCCTGATGTCCGCCGAGACCATCGCCACCCTGGACCGGGTCTGCGTCCACTACCGGCAGCGGCGCCGGGGCAGCATCCTCGGCACGCCCGGCCGGGGCCACTTCGACGTCTTCGACCAGTACGACCGGGTCTTCGCGTACCTGGACGCGCACCCGGAGCTGGCGCACTGGCGGCCGCTGCTGTTCCGGCGGATGGTCGACCACATCGCCACGGTGTTCACCCGGCGCGGGCGGCTGCCGCGCGGCAGCCGCGCCGAGTTCCTGCGCAGGGCCCGCGCCCACTACGCCCGGCACCGCACCCCGGGCGCCCCGGTGCGAGCACGTGTCAGGCTCCGGCACGCGCTGATCCGCCTGGGCAGCCACCGCACGTACCGGCTGCTCTCGCTCGGGTCGCGGCTGCGCAGACGGGCGCTGCGGTCGACCGCGGGCCTGCGCCGCCGGGTGCGGGAGGCCGCGCTCCGGCTCCACTACCGCGTCCAGCTGCGGCTGCCGCTGCGCGCCGACCACGCGGTGTTCTCCAGTCACGACGGCCGCGGTTACGGCTGCAACCCGGGCGCCCTGGAGTCCGCGTTCCGCACCCTCGTCCCGCACATCCGCACGGCGTGGATCGCGTACGCCGAGCACCACCACACCGTGCCGCCGGCGACCCGCCGGTTGCGGCCCGGGTCCGCCGCGTACTGGACGGCCCTCGCCCGCTCCACCTACGTGGTCGACAACGCCGGTCTCGGGCTGCGGCTGGTCAAGCGCCCCGGGCAGGTGGTGATCCAGACGCAGCACGGCACCCCGCTGAAACGGATGGGGCTCGACCTCCAGGACCGCCCGGCGGCCGCCCGCGACACGGACTTCGCGGCGCTGCTCCGCTCCGCCGACACCTGGGACTACTGCCTGTCGGCCAACCGCCACTCCACCCTGGTCTGGGAGCGCGTCCTGCCCTCCGGCTACACGACGCTGGAGTACGGGCAGCCGCGCAACGACGTGTTCCAGCAGGCGACGGCGGCGGACGTGGCCCGGCTGCGGGAGTCCCTCGGCATCCCCGAGTCCTCCGTGGCCGTCCTGTACGCGCCGACCCACCGCGACTACCGCCGGGGGCAGCTGCACACCCTCGACCTGGAACGCGTGCTGCGCCGGCTCGGACCGCGCTACGTGCTGCTGACCCGGGCCCACCCCTCCTACGGCCGCCCGCTCGCCCAGGGCTCGGGCGGCCGCCTCATCGACGTGAGCGACCACCCGAGTGTCGAGGCCCTGTGCCTGGCGGCGGACGCCCTGGTCACGGACTACTCGTCGATCATGTTCGACTACGCCAACCTGGACCGGCCGATCGTCGTGTACGCGGACGACTGGGAGGCGTACGAGGCGGCCCGCGGCACCTATTTCGACCTTCGGTCCTTCCCGCCGGGGGCGGTCGCCCGCAACGAGGACGAGCTGATCGACATCTTCGCGACCGGCCACTGGCGCGGCTCGCGCTCGGCCCAGCTGCGGGCCGCGTTCCGCGAGCGCTTCTGCCCGCACGACGACGGCCACGCCGCCGAGCGGGTGGTGCGCCGGGTGGTCCTCGGCGAGCGGTCCGGGCTGCCGGCGGTGGTACCGCTCGCCGAGCGCCGCCCGGCGCCGTCGGCCGCGTCGGCCCGTCCCGCCGTCCCCCTCACCACGTCGCCGTCCGTACAGGTCCCCGTCCCGGACGCCCCGCCCCTCACGCACGTGCCGTCACCCGGGGCGGGGGCCGCCGCTCCCGTCACCCCCGACGGCCTCTGAACCGGAGCGCGCATGCCCCGCAGCTCGTCGCGGCCCACGCCGACCCGGCCCGCCACCTGGCGTCCCGCCGGCCGGCCGGGGCGATGACCCACCGGCTCGCGTCCCTCGACAGAAAGAGCAGAATGCCCCGCTTCAGCATCGTCGTCCCCACCCATGAAGTCGCCGGGCGCCTGTCCCAGGCGCTGGACTCGGTCCTCGCCCAGTCCTTCGGCGACTTCGAGCTGATCCCCGTCTGCGACGCCCCGGACTCCCCCGCCGGCGCCGTCGCCGCCGCGTACGCCGGGCGGGACACCCGGGTGACCCCGGTCCAGTCCCCGCCGTCCGCCGGGCTGGGCGCGGCCCGCAACACCGGGACGGCGGCCGCCACCGGCACGTACGTGCTCTTCCTCGACGGCGACGACGAGCTGGCGCCGGGCGCGCTGGCGGCCCTGGACGCGGGGCTGCGGGGTGAGGAGGTGGACGTCCTCTACTTCGAGCACGAGCGGGTCCACTGGTGGGACGTGGAGACGAGCACGCCCCCGCTGCCGAGAACGCCCACGGGTGCCTTCGCGCCGGAGCGGGCCCCCCGGCTCACCGGCGTCGCGCTGCCCGCCTGGAGCGCCGCCTACCGGCGCGCCTTCCTCACCGAGCACCGGCTCGCGTTCCCCGCACCGCACTTCACGGACGTGGGCTGGGGCGGCCTGGTCACCCTCGCGGCCCGCCGGGTGGCCGTGGTGCGCACGGTCGTCGTACGGCATCTGCTGCGGCGGCAGGGCAGCCGGCTCAACGCCCCGGGCCCCCACCAGCTCGACCTCCTCGACCAGGTGGAGCTGGTGCTCACCCGGGCCGCCGCGCAAGGCCTGCCCCCCGAGCGGTCGCAGCCGCTGTTCGAGCAGCTCTTCACCCTGGTGCTGAAGACGGCGGCCCATCCGGAGCGGCTGCCCGCGCGCCGGCGCCGCGCCTTCTTCCGCCGGGCGGGCGGCCTCTACCGGCGCCACCGCCCGGCCGGGTTCCGGCCACCTGCGGGCAGTCTCGGCGTGCAGCACCGGCTGCTGGCGTCCGGCGCCTACAGCGCGTTCCGCGCGCTGCGGGGCGCCAACCGGCTGCTGGCGGCGGCGGGCCGGCGGGCGCCGCGGCCGCGGATGCTGCGCACCCGCGCGCTGTACGCGCTGAACCTGCGGCGGCCCCTCGACGAGAACCTGGCCGTGTACTGCGCGTACTGGGGCCGGGGTTACGCCTGCAACCCCGCGGCGATCCACGCCAAGGCGCGTGAACTGGCCCCGCACATCCGCTCGGTGTTCCTGGTCGAGCCGGACGCGGTGGACGCGCTGCCGGAGGGCCTGGACCACGCGGTGATCGGCAGCCGCCGGTCCTGGGAGGTGCTGGCCCGCGCCAAGTACCTGGTGAACAACGCCAACTTCGCCGACGCGGTCGTCAAGCGTCCCGGCAGCGTGCACCTGCAGACCCAGCACGGCACCCCGCTGAAGAAGATGGGCGTGGACCAGTCGACGTACCCGGTGGTGGCCGCGGCGACCGGCAGCTTCGCCAAGCTGCTGAACCGCGTGGACCGCTGGGACTACAACCTGTCCGCCAACCGGCACTCCACCCAGATGTGGGAGCGCGCCTTCCCCGGCGGCTACGAGGCGCTGGAGTACGGCTATCCGCGCAACGACGTCTACTACACGGCCGACGCCGGGCACGTCGCCCGGGTCCGGCGCGCGCTGGGCGTCCCCGAGGGCGCCACGGCCCTGCTGTACGCGCCGACGCACCGCGACCACAGCACCGGCTTCGAGACCCGGCTCGACCTGGAGGCGTTCTGCGAGGCGGCCGGCGACGACTTCGTGGTCCTGCTGCGCGCCCACTACTTCTACGACGAGGGCCGCTCCCGGGGCAGCGGCCGGATCATCGACGTGACCCGGCACCGCTCCTCCGAGGACGTCTGCCTGGCCGCCGACGGACTGATCACGGACTACTCGTCGATCATGTTCGACTACGCCAACCTTGACCGGCCGATCGTCGTGTACGCCGACGACTGGGACGTCTACCGGGAGACGCGGGGCAGCTACTTCGACCTGATGAAGAGCCCGCCCGGTCATGTGGCGCGCACACCCGAGGAGTTGACGGGCCTGTTCCTCGACGGCTCGTGGGCGGACGGGGAGTCGGCGGCCCTGCGGGCGCGGTTCCGCGAGCGGTTCTGCGAGTTCGACGACGGGCGGGCCGCCGAGCGCGTCGTGCGGCGGGTGTTCCTCGGCGAACCCCCCGAGGCCATCCCGTCCGTGCTCCCCCTCGCCGAGCGCACCCCGGCCCCCACCCTCGTTAGGAGCTGACGTGCCCCGCTTCAGCGTCATCGTCCCCGTCTACAAGGTGCAGGGCTTTCTGCGCGAGTGCCTCGACTCGGTCCTGGAGCAGTCGTACCCGGACCTGGAGGTGATCGCCGTCGACGACCGGTCGCCGGACGGCTGCGGGGCGATCCTCGACGAGTACGCGGACCGCGACCCCCGGGTGCGGGTGCTGCACCTGCCCGAGAACGTGGGCCTCGGCCGGGCACGCAACGCCGGGATGCCACACGCCACCGGCGACTTCCTGTTCTTCCTCGACAGCGACGACACCCTCACGCCTGGCGCCCTGCGCGCCATGGCCGACCGGCTCGACGAGACTGCCGACCCGGACGTGCTGGTCTTCGACTACGCACGGACCTACTGGTGGGGCGGCACCCGCCGCAACGTGCTGGCGCGGGTGCTGGCCGAGGGCGGTGACGGCACCTTCACGGCCGCCGAGCACCCCGAGATCCTCGAACTGCTGATGGTGGTGTGGAACAAGGTCTACCGCCGCGACTTCGTCGAGAAGCACGGCTTCCGGTTCCCGCCGGGCTACTACGAGGACACGCCGTGGACGTTCCCGGTGCTGCTCAGCGCGGAGCGGATCGCCACCCTCGACCGGATCTGCCTCGCCTACCGCCAGCGCCGCCAGGGCAACATCCTGTCCACGACCAGCCGCAAGCACTTCGACATCCACGAGCAGTACGAGCGGGTCTTCGCCCACCTGGACGCGCACCCGGAGCTGGCGCACTGGCGGCCGTACCTGCACCGCAAGATGGGCGAGCACTGCCTGGACGTCCTCGGCAAGCCGGACCGGCTGCCGGAGGCGGACAAGGGCGAGTTCTTCCGGCGTACGGCGGAGCTGTTCCGCGGGTACGGCGACGGGCCGGTGCCGGCCGAACTGCGGGTGCTGCGGGGCGGTTACGCCCGCTACCGGGTCCGGCGGCAGGCCGCCCGGGCCGCGAAGGCGCTCGACGAGCGCGGGCAGCGGACGCGCGCGGCGGCCGTGAGCCGGGTCCGCGGCGGATGGTCCGCGGTGCAGGAACTCCGGCCGCTGGACCCCGATCTCGCGGTGTACTCGGCGTTCTCGCACCGCGGGGTGCTCGGCGATCCGGCGGCCGTCCACCGCGCCGCCCGTGAACTGGCTCCGCACATCAGGGCGGTGTGGGTGGTGCGCGAGGACCAGGTGCCGCTGCTGCCGCCCGGCATCGAGCACGTCACGCCGGACTCCCTGCGCTACCGGCAGGTGACCGCCCGGGCCACGTACTTCGTCAACAACGTCAACTGGCCCGGCACGCTGGTGAAGCGGCCCGGGACCGTCCACATCCACACCCACCAGGGCACCCCGCTGAAGTACATGGCCGCCGACCTGCTCGGCAAGCCGGGCGCCCGGCACGGCTTCGACGTCCCGCAGATGCTGCGCCGCGCGGACCGCTGGGACTACAGCCTGGTCGCCAACCGCCACTCCGAGCTGGTCTGGGACCGCGCCTACCCCTGCCACTTCACCTCGCTGCGCACCGGCAGCCCCCGCAACGACGTCCTCGTGCGGGCGCGCCCGGAGGACGGCGCCGCGGTCCGCGCCCGGCTGGGCATCCCCGCCGACCACACGGTGGTGCTGTACGCGCCGACGCGCCGCGACTACGTCCGGGGCGGGCACGTCGACCGCGTGGACCTGGCCCGGTTCGCCGACGACCTCGGCGCGGGCCACACCCTCGTCGTACGGCTGCACCCCTCGCTCGCGGAGGGGCCCGCGCGCGGTCTCGGACTCGCCGAGCTGCACCGGCGCGGCGTCCTGGTCGACGGGACGGACGAGCCGCACGTGGAGGAGCTGATGCTCGCCTCCGACGTGCTCGTGACGGACTACTCGGCCCTCATGTTCGACTACGCGAACCTCGACCGGCCGATCGTGGTGCACGCCGACGACTGGGGCGCGTACACGGCGAGCCGGGGCGCCTACTTCGACATCACGGCCGACGCGCCGGGCCATGTGTCCGCCTCCTACCGGGAACTGGCGTGGCTGTTCGCGTCCGGGGCGTGGCGCGACGAGGAGTCGGCGCGGCTGCGGGCGGGGTTCCGGTCGCGGTTCTGCGAGTTCGACGACGGACGGGCCGCCGAGCGGGTGGTGCGGACGCTGATGCTGGGCGAGCCGGACGCGCCGGTCCCGGTCCGGGTGCCCGCGCCCGCCGGACACGACGTGCGGGTGTCCTCGTGACGGCGGACGCCCCGGGGGGCCCGGACGGGCCCCCTCGCCCGCGGCCCGGCGGGCTCGCGCTTCGGGCGCGGGCCCGGAGGTGGACGGTCCGCCCGGCGCGGGCCCGGCACTGGGTGGCCCTGGTCGCGCTCGTGTTCGCGGTGCTCCAGCTCGCCAACGTCACCGGCCGGGACACCCCCGACACCAAGAACTACCTGTCGTACGCGCTGAGCCTGCGCGGCGACGGCAAGCGCGAGGCGGCGGCGGCGACCATCGACTACGTGTGCGCAGGGAAGGCGTCCATCGCGCGCCGCAACCAGAGCGTCGACGTGGTCCGCTTCCACCGCGCGAACCCGGCCCCGTGGGTCGCCGAGGAGTGCCGGCGCGAGCAGTGGCGGCAGGTGGACGAGCGGCTGCGGGCGGGGCAGACGTCCGGTCACACGGTGCCGTTCATGCCGGCCCGGTTCATGCGGATCTTCGAGGCCAGGCCGGGCTATCCGGTGTTCCTGCTGCCCTTCGTCACGGTGCTCGGCGTGACCTGGGGGCTGTGGGCGGCGGGTGTCGCCGTCACCGTCGCCGGGGGTGTCCTCGCCTTCCTCGTCCTGCGTACCCTGCGGGCGCCGGTTCCGGTGGCCCTGTGCGGGCAGGTCCTCTTCCTCGTCCTGCCGTGCGGCACGACCGCCATGCGTCCCATGACCGAGGGGCTGCTGCTCACGCTCACCCTCGCGGCGCTGTGGGGCTGCGCGCTGGCCCTGGACGGGCGGACGCGGCCCGCCGCCGCCCTGGTCGGCGGTTCCCTGCTGCTGCTGTTCACGGTGAAGCACTCGCAGGCGCTGTTCCTCGGGCTGTGCCTGGCGGGCGCGTGCGCGGTGCTCGGCGTACGCCGGGCGGGGCCGTCGCTCGCGGGCGCCTGGAGGGTGCTCGGGCGGCCGCTGCGGACGGTCGCGGTGCTGGGGGGCGGTGCCGCCGTGGCAACGGTCCTCGCGGCGCGGCTGCTGCGCTACCCGTCGGAGTCGGAGAGCCTCCAGGACCTGCTGACCGGGCACTTCGGCCACCCCGACCGGAGCCGGCCGTGGCCGGAGTTCCTCCACCTCCAGTCGAACTTCTGGCTGGAGTGGCTGCGCCGCCGGCTGTGGGAACCCCTGTTCCTGGCGGCGATGCTCGCCGGGGCCTGGGGCGCGCTCAGGCAGCGGCCCGCCTTCGGGGCCTTCGCCCTCGCGGCCGCCCTGACCGGCGTGCTGAACCAGGCGGGGCACCCGGACATCAACATCTACGGGGACCGGCTCATCGTGCTGGCCTGGCTGCTGCCGGTGCTGGGGCTGCCGCTGCTCGTGGAGCGCGCCGCCCGGCCCCGGGCCGAGGTCTCGGGCACGGTCCCGGGACCGCTGCGCAGGGACGCGCCCGTCTCCCGCTAGAGGTCCCGCCGCCACAGGCTGATTCCCGGCGTGGTCCTGACGGGACCGCGCCGGGACTCCGGCGAACGGGGAAGAGGGCATCCCCCGAAGAGGTGACGCACCGCTAGGGCGTTGACGCCGGCGGGAACATACGTCAAATGCTCCGAATCGCTTCGCCCCGCCCGACCCCCCGCGCCCGGTGAGCGCCGACCTCCTCGTCCGGCGGGCCGTGCTCGGCGCCACGGCGCTGCGCGGCGGCGCGACCTGGCGTCCGACTCCGTACCAGGTCTTCGGCGGCCTGTTCTGGCTGGTGATGTCGCTCGCCCACTGGCGGGTGCCGATGTGCTGCGACTTCGGCCAGCACGCGGCGGTCGTCGAGCGGCTCAAGGCGCGGCTGCTCGACCCCCGCCACCCGATGGCCGACCTGCCGGGCGCGGGCAGCCCGTACTACTCGCCGTACGCCGTCGCGCAGGGTGCCCTCGCGCGGGTGACGGGGCTCGCGGGCTGGGAGGTCGTACGGCTGTCCGCACCGGTGAACCTGCTGGTGCTGCTGACCGGCATCGGCCGCTTCGTGCGGGTGCTGGCGCCGCGCCGCCCCTGGGCCCCGGTGTGGGCGCTGCCGGCGATGGTGCTGCTCTGGGGCACCGAACGGGCCTGGTGGAGCGGCTATCTCGGGCTGATGTCGATGACGGGGAACCTCGGCTACCCCTCGACGTTCGCCATCGGGCTGGCCTTCTGGGCGTGGGCGCTGACGGGTTCCCGCGCGGCCGGCCTCGGCGGCCCCGTCCGCTACGTCGGCCCGAGCGGCCTCAGGAGCTTCTCGGGGTACGCGGCGGTCGGCGCCCTGTACGGCCTGATCCTGCTCGTCCATCCGATCACCTCGGTGGCCGCGGTGACCGGAGCGGTGGCGTTCGTGGCGGCGTGGCAGCGCGGATGGCGCGCGGCGGTCGTGGGCCGGTGGGCCGTGGCGGCAGGCGCGGCCCTGCTGGTCGCCGCCTGGTGGCCGTATTTCGACGTGTTCGCGCTGACCGGTGACACCAGCGTGGACGCCATGCACCGGCGGCTGTACGAGGGGCTGCCCGGACAGTTCTGGCTGGCGCTCGTCGGGCTGCCGGCGCTGTGGCTGCGGGCGCGGAGGGCCCGGCGCGCCTCCCCGGACGGACGCCGGTGGCGGAGCGCCCGCGATCCGCTGGTGCTGATGTTCGCGCTGGAGTCCCTGGTCGTGGCGTACGGCTGGGTCAGCGGGCACTACACGTACGGCCGGATCCTGGGGCTGACGCTGGTGCCGCTCCAGTTCGCCCTGGCGGTGGAGCTGGCGGCGCCGCGGCCCTGGCCGGTCTGGCGGCGCGCGCTCGGCGCGACCGCGGCTCTCGGGGCCTGCGTGGGTTTCCTGACCGTCCAGGCCGGGGCGGTCGTGCCACGCCCGCTGGACCCGGTCGGCTTCGCGCAGCCGCCGCACTGGCCGACGTACGAGTGGGCGGCGCGGCACATCGGGCCGGGCGAGGTCGTCATCACCGACGGGTACTACGCCGTCCACTCCATCGCCGGGTACGGGCCGAACCTCGCGACGCCCGCCTGGCCCGACGCCGCGCTCGACGAGCGGGTGCGGCTGCGGCGGCTGGCGGCGGTGCGCGCCTACCTCGATCCGGCGTCGACGCGGGCCGAGCGCGGCGCGGTGGTCCGGCGCTACCACGTGCGGTGGCTGCTGCTGACCCGCTGGAGGCGGGTGCCCCCGGAGGCCGTGGTGGTGGCATGGAGCCCGGCGACGGGCGAGGTGCTGGCCCGGGTCGCGTGAGCGCCCGGGGCCGAGGGCCCCGGGCGCCGTTGCGGTGCGGTGGTGCGGTGGTTACTCGACGACGATCTCGACCGGGATGTTGCCGCGGGTCGCGTTGGAGTAGGGGCAGACCTGGTGGGCCTGGTCGACGAGCTTGCGGCCCGTCTCGGCGTCGACGGACTCGGGCAGCTCCACGCGCAGCGTGACGGCCAGGCCGAAGCCCTCGCCCTGCTTGCCGATGCCGACCTCGCCGGTCACCGCGGCCTCCGTGACGTCGATCTTCGCCTGACGGCCGACGAGGCCGAGGGCGCTGGCGAAGCAGGCGGCGTAACCGGCCGCGAAGAGCTGCTCCGGGTTGGTGCCCTCGCCGTTGCCGCCCATCTGCACCGGGACGGCCAGCTGGAGGTCCAGGCGTCCGTCGGAGCTGACGGCGCGGCCCTCGCGGCCGTGGGTGGCGGTGGCGACAGCGGTGTAGAGCGCGTCCATGGAGACCATCCCTCTCAAGTCAAAGGTGTTGCCCGGGGCGACCGGTCCGGCCGCCTCACAGCCATAAGTAGAGCACGCAATTCAATTGCGCACAACTTAATGGCGGGCAAGAGCTATCCTGGAGGCATGACCGCCAAGCCCGCTCCGAGCCCCGAGGCCCCGCCCGACGGCGACTACCTCCGCCTGGAGCAGCAGATCTGCTTCTCCCTGAACGCCGCCTCGCGCGCCTTCGGCGGCGTCTACCGCGTGCTCCTGAAGGAGCTCGGGCTCACCTACCCGCAGTACCTGGTGATGCTGGTGCTGTGGGAGCACGGGGAGCTGCCCGTCAAGAAGGTCGGCGAGCATCTGCGGCTCGACTCCGGGACGCTGTCGCCGCTGCTCAAGCGGCTGGAGGCGGCGGGTCTCGTACGGCGTGAGCGCAGCGCGCGCGACGAGCGGTCCGTGCACGTCGGGCTCACCGCCGAGGGGACGGCGCTGCGCGAGCGCGCGCTGCTCGTGCCGCGCCGGATCGCGGCGGCGACGGGCTTCCAGCTGGACGAGATCAACGAACTCCGCTCCCGTCTGGACCGGCTGACCGCGGCCCTGGACGAGGCGGCGCTGGACGGGACACCCCTCGGCGAGACCCCGGGCTGCGTCTAGGGCCTGTCCAGGCGGCCGGTGGTCCGGACCCCGGGGGCGTCCGCCCGGGACGTCCACAGCGGGACGGGCGGGCGGCGCACGTACAGCCGCAGGGTCACCCCGCGGCGGGTGTACGTCTCGCGCGGCACGAACTGCTCGTCCACGACGGCGAGTTTGACGCGTTCGGTCGGCTCCGGGGGGTACCAGGACGGCCGCACCGTGAACCGCTCGGCGACGACCCAGACCCGGTCGAGGGCCGCCAGCCGCCGCCGCAGTTCCGCCGGGCCGGTCTCCCGCCCGTACAGGGTCCCCGAGGCGGGCGCCGGCACCCCGAGCGCGACGTCCCGCGTGCCCCGGAACCCGTGCGGGTACGCCAGCGCCGTGCGCCGCCCGATCGCCGGCAGGAACAGCACCGGGTCGCCGGGGCGCAGTCGGCGCGCGGCGACCTCGGAGACGGCGGCGAGGTCGTCCGGGCGGTGGTCGGCGCTGCGGTCCCGCTGGAGCAGCGGCAACTGGCAGAGCAGGACGAGCGCGACGAGCAGGACACCGCACAGCGCGGCGAACGGCGGCCGCGTGCCCCGCCGGACGGCGCCGGTCACCCGCGCCCACGGGACACCCGCTGCCCGGGACACCGCCGGCTTCCGGGCCGCCGCCGTCTGAGGCACCCCCACCCACCGGACACCCGGCGCCCGGGGCACCTTGGGCAACCGGACCGCCACCCCCCGGAGCACCGCCGCCCGCCGGACCGCCGCCGCCGGGGACACCCACGCCCACCTCACCGCCGCCGTCCGGTGCGCCCGCGCCAGGGCGGACGCGGAGAGGCGGAGCACCCGTTCCAGGCCGGCCGCGGCCAGCAGCGGCGCGCCCGCCAGCGCGTACAGCACATAGCGCTCGTCGTAGAGCGGCACGACCTGGGAGACGCCCATCAGCACCGCGGGCGGCACCACCGCGAGCGGCAGGGCGACGGACGCGAGCGACAGCCTTCCGCGGGGCGCGGGCACGGGCAGCAGCGCACAGGCGGCCAGCACCAGGTACGGGACCAGGACCGCCTCCGAGGGCCCGGCGAAGCCCTCGACCAGGCGCTCCACGCTCCGTCCGTCCGGCGGGACCAGCCACGCGACCTGCGCGGCCTGCCCGTGCGAGACCACCGCGAGCGGCAGCAGGACCGCCAGCGCGGCTCCGGCGGCGCACAGCCAGCCCCGCCACACCCGGCCGGGCACCCGCGCGCGTGCCAGCGTCGCGGCGTGCGCGAGGAGCAGCAGCACCGCCAGTTCGTGCAGCAGGCACGTGACGGCGACGACGGCGCCGTACCCGCACCAGTCGCCCACCCGCGCGCGTGCCCCCGCCTCGGCGGGGTTCGGGGTCGCCGTCACCGCGCGGACCAGCAGGAGCGTCGCCCAGGCGGCACCGGCGGCGACCATCGCGTAGGAGCGGCCCTCCTGGGCGTAGTGGCCGACGGCGGGAGCGACCGCGTAGAGCAGGCCCGCCCATAGCCCGACACGCGGGCGGCACAGGCGGCTGCCCAGGGCCGCGACCAGACCGGCGGCCGCGGCGGCGGCGCAGACGGAGGGGAGCCGCAGGGGCACCTCCCCGGGGCGCACGGCCAGGACGAGGTGCATGAGGAGGTAGTACAGGCCGTGCACGGCGTCCACCTCGTGCAGCAGGTGCCAGATCTGCGGCACCGAGCGCCGGGCCACCTGGAACGTGACCGCCTCGTCGCGCCACATGCCGCCGCGGTCGAGTCCCCACAGGCCCATCGCCAGCATGGCGAGCACCGGCCCGAGCACCGCCGCCGTCTCCGCGCGTCCGACCCGCCACCGACCCACGCACTCGCTGAGCATGGGCCGAGTTTGTGCTATTAGCTAAGCATTCGTGCGTATTGACGGCGTATCAGACAGTATTCCCCATCCGTGCGGCTTACGATCCCCTCTTGATGAGCGCCTCGACGAATCACCGCCGCCTGGTCCCGCTCGCCGTCGCCTGGGCGGCCGCCCGTGCCCTGATGCTGTGGATGCTGGCCCACGACGAGCTCGTCCCGCTCGGCCGGGGCGGGGTCTCGCGCGAGGTGGAGAACCTGTACTTCCGCTGGTACGGCGTCCTGTCGCACGGCGCGTACCCCTCGGGCGACCACCTGTGGCAGTACCCGCCCGGCGCCGGGCCGGTACTGCTGTCGCCCGCGCTGCTGCCGGGGCTCGGCTACTTCCAGGCGTTCGTGGCGCTCACGCTGCTCACGGACGCGGTGATCCT
This sequence comes from Streptomyces sp. NPDC028308, assembly GCF_055565855.1. Taxonomy (NCBI): domain Bacteria; kingdom Bacillati; phylum Actinomycetota; class Actinomycetes; order Kitasatosporales; family Streptomycetaceae; genus Streptomyces; species Streptomyces sp. NPDC028308. The sequence continues at coordinate 40,132 of NZ_JBVHTO010000001.1, read as the reverse complement.
CGCGGCGCTCGCGCGCGCGGGCACGCGCCCGGGGCGCAGCACGGCCGGCGCCTGGCTGTGGACGGCGAGCCTGCCGCTGCTGCTGCACATCCCGCTGGCCCGCTACGACGTGCAGGTCACGGCCTTCGCCGTCCTGTCGCTGCTGGCGCTGTCGCGCTCCCCGCGCGCGTGCGGCGCGCTCGCGGCCATGGGGGCCCTGGTGAAGGTGTGGCCGGCCCTGGCGCTCATCGGCACCCCGCGGGGCCGGACGACCCGGGAGGCATGGACGTCGGCCGTCGTCACGGCGGTCGTGCTGCTCGCGGCCCTCACCACCCTCTTCGACAACCCCTTCGACTTCCTGCGCCAGCAGGGCGGCCGGGGCGTGCAGATCGAGTCCCTCGGCGGCACCGTCCTCGGCCTCGCCCGCCACGCCGGCTGGCCGGGGCAGGTGCGCTACCGGTACGGCGCCATGGAGTTCACCGGTCCCCATGTGCCCCTGGTCGCCGCCGCCTCGCTCGCCCTCACCGTGGCCGCGTTCGGGCTGCTGCTGCTCTGGCGGATGCGGGCCCGGCGCTGGACGCCGTCGACGCCGTACGACGCCGCGCTCAGCGCCGTCCTGCTCTTCACGGTCACCAGCCGGGTGATCAGCCCGCAGTACATGATCTGGCTGCTGGGCCTGTCCGCCGTGTGCCTGACCGCCCGTCACACCACGCAACGCCCGGTCGCCGCCCTCGTCGTGGCGGCGACCGCGGTCAGCGCGGTCGCGTACCCCGGGATGTACGGCGAGGTCGTGGACAGCACCTGGACGGGCTGCCTGCTGATGGTCGTCCGCAACGGGCTGCTCGTCGGCGCGGCGGCGCTGTCCTTCCGGCGCCTGTGGAGATCGGGGCTCTCCGTGCCCGACCGGATCGGACACGCCCATACGGAACTATCGCTCGATTCCGGACGTCTTCCGCACAAGACACTAAATGCCTCTTAACGGAAAGCAGCCCCCGCCTCCTACCGCTCCGGCCGTGGAATCCATGCACCCTCATCCCGCACAGGTCAGCGTCGTCGTCATCGGGTACGACGACGCCCCGCACGTGACGGACGCCGTGCGCTCCGCCCTCGCCCAGGGCCCGGCCGTCCGTGAGGTGATCGCCGTCGACGACCACTCCACGGACGGCAGCGCGGACCTCCTCGACGCGCTGGCCGCCGGCGAGCCGCGCCTGACGGTGCTGCGCCGCGCCGTCAACAGCGGAGGCTGCGGCACCCCCCGCAACGACGGGATCGACGCCGCCACGGCGCCGTACGTGATGTTCCTGGACAGTGACGACGTGCTGCCGCCCGGCGCCGTCGACGCCCTGCTCGCGGCCGCCGCAGGACACGACGCGCAGGTCGCGGCGGGCCTGTGCGTCCGGCGCGAGCTGCCCTCCGGGCGCGAGGTGCCCTGGCAGGCGGAGCTCTACGCGCGGCCCGCCCTCGTCGACCGGCCCGCGCGGCGCACCCGGCTGGTCCACGACACGCTCTGCGTCAACAAGCTCTACCGCGCCGACTTCCTGCGCAAGCACGGCATCCGCTTCCCCGAGGGCCGCTTCACCTACGAGGACTTCGTGTTCACCGCGCGCGTCCTGGCCGCCGGACCGCGCGTCGCGCTGGTCCCCGACCGGGTCTACGTCTGGCACGTCCGCAGGTCGGCCGCCCACCTGTCGATCTCGCTCGACCGCGCCGGCATCGACAACTGGCGCGCGCGCACGGAAGCGAACCGCGCCGCGTACGAGATCCTGCTCGGCGCCGGCGAGAAGCGGCTCGCGCGGGCGGTGCGCGCCAAGTTCCTCGACCACGAACTGCGGATGTACGCCCGCGAGCTCGATCTGCGCGACCCCGCTTACCGGCGGGCGTGGTGGGAGCACACACGCGCGTACCTCGCGGCCTTCGACGCCGCCGACTTCGCGCGGGCCCCGGCGCCCGGCCGGGTCGTCGGCCGGGTCGTCCTCGCCTCCGCCGCACCCCGCGACCTGCCCCGCCTCAAGGAACTGGCGGCACGCCCGGCGCGGCTGCGCCCGCCCTACGCGCGCTCCGCCGACGGCACGCCCGTCTGGTCTGCCGACCTTCCGCAGGTGGAGCTGGACCATCTGCTGGAGCGGCCGGTGCGGCTGCTGCCGGTCGCCGTGGACGCGATCTTGCGTCCACGGGTTCGCGGGACACGCCTGCGGCTGCGTCTGCACGAGCTGTACGGGCGGATGCGGGAGGCCGGACCCCGGTCGGTGGACGTCGAGTTCACGCACCGGGAGACCGGACGGGTGGGGCTGCGCCGCGCGTGCCCCCTCACGGCGGACGCCGGTCACGCCACCTGGTCCGCGGAGACGGCGGTGGACCTGGGGGCGCTCGGCTCGGGCACCTGGGACCTGCGGCTGCGGCTGCGTTTCGACGACGGCACGAGCCGCGACACGACCGCCCACGCGGTCGCCGGGCCGGGGCTGCTGCGCCGCTCGGTGCTCCCCAGCGTCCGGCACGGCGTGCTGCTGGTCCAGCCGTACGCCACGCACGCGGGTGCGCTGGCGCTGCGGCTCGCGCCCGGCCGGCGGGGATCGGCCGCGGTGGTCCGCCGCAGGCTCGCCCGCCTGCTTCACTGATACCCGACCGACCGTCCGGCCCGCGGCCGGACGCTCACGACCCATGGCTCACTGACGAGGGGACGGCCGACATGACCTGGCTGATCACCGGCGGCGCCGGCTACATCGGGGCGCACGTGGTGCGTGCGATGACCGAGGCGGGCGAACGGGCCGTGGTCTACGACGACCTGTCCACCGGCATCGCCGAGCGCGTGCCCGCGGACGTGCCGCTCGTCGTCGGCTCCACCCTGGACGGCGAGCTGCTGGCGCGGACCTGCACCGAGCACCGGATCACCGGTGTCGTCCACCTCGCGGCGAAGAAGCAGGTCGGGGAGTCGGTGGAACTGCCCCTGCACTACTACCGCGAGAACGTGGAGGGTCTGCGGGTACTGCTGGAGGCGGTGACCGAGGCGGCCGTCCCGTCGTTCGTGTTCTCCTCCTCGGCCGCCGTCTACGGCATGCCGGACGTGGACCTCGTCACCGAGGAGACCCCGTGCGTGCCGATGAGCCCGTACGGCGAGACCAAGCTCGCGGGCGAGTGGCTGGTCCGCGCGACGGGCCGGGCCACGGGTCTGTCCACGGCGTCGCTGCGCTACTTCAACGTGGCGGGGGCGGCCACTCCGGAACTGGCCGACGTCGGCGTCTTCAACCTCGTCCCGATGGTGTTCGAACGGCTGACGCAGGCCGCGCCGCCGCGGATCTTCGGCGACGACTACCCGACCCCGGACGGGACCTGCGTCCGCGACTACATCCACGTGGTCGACCTGGCCGAGGCGCACGTGGCCGCCGCCCGTGTGCTGCGGGCGACGCCCGGCACGGACCTGACCCTCAACATCGGGCGCGGGGAAGGGGTCTCGGTGCGCGAGATGGTCGACCGCATCAACGCCATCACCGGCCACGACGCTCCCCCGACGGTCACCGCCCGCCGCCCGGGAGACCCGCCGCGGGTCGTCGCCTCCGCCGACCGGGCCGCCGCGGAACTGGGCTGGAAGGCGAAGTACGACGTCCAGGACATGATCACGTCGGCCTGGGACGGCTGGACCCGCCTGCACCCGGGCGCCGCCCGCTGACCGGCCCCCGCGGCCCCGGCGACGCGGGCCGTACGCTGCCCCGATGACCGTCCCCCGCGACCTCCGGGTCACCGGCACCGTCCTCGGCTCCGCGATCGGCGACGCCCTCGGCGCGCCTTTCGAGTTCGGACCCGAGGGAGCGTTCTCGGCCCGCTTCCCCGTCCCCGGGCAGGGCGGGGAGATGTGCGGAGGGGGCGGCTGGGACCCGGGCGAGGCGACGGACGACACGCAGATGGCCGTGCTGGTGGGCGAGTCGTTGCTGGAGCGGGGCGGCCTCGACCCGGCCGACCTCTTCGCCCGCTTCCGGCGCTGGGCCGCCGCCGAGCCCAAGGACATCGGGCTGCAGACAGAGGCCGTGCTGACGTCGGGCGACCCGTGGGACACGGCCGCCGCGCTGCACTTCCAGGTCAGTCAGCGGGCCGCGGGCAACGGGGCGCTGATGCGGGCCGCGACGTCCGCCGTCCGCTTCGCGCCGCTCGGGCGGGAGGCCACCATGGACGCCGCCCGCCGGATCGCCGCGCTCACCCACGGCGACCGGGCGGCCTGGGAGGGAACCGCGCTCTTCCACGAGCTGGTCCGCGTCGCGCTGGACGGCCGGGACCCGCTCGCCGCCGTCCCCGGGGCGCTGGCCGCCGTCGATCCCGGGCACCGGGCCCGCTACGCCGCCGTCCTCGCGCCGGACTGGCATCCGGATCTTGCGACGGAGTTCAACGGCGCCGTCTGGCCCTGCCTCGGGTCCGCCGTGTGGGCGCTGCGCATCACCGGCTCGTACGAGGAGGCCGTGCGCGCCGCCATCGACCTCGGCGGTGACACCGACACCGTCGCGGCCGTCACGGGCGGTCTCGCGGGGGCCGTGTACGGGGCGGACGCCGTTCCCGCGCGCTGGACCGGGGCGCTGCGCGTGCCGCTGCCGGGCTCCGGCGGCCGGGTGCTGCGGGCGGGCGACCTGGCCGCCCTGGCCCGCGGGCTCGCGGACGCCGGGGTCACAGCGCCCTGAGCGCCGCCGCCGTCGCTCTGGCCAGTCCGGTCAGGTAGTCCTTCGGCGGCCGGGGGCCGCGGACCACGACCGCGCGCCAGTACAGCGGGCCGGACATCAGGTCCAGGGCGAGTTCCTCATCGACGCCCGCGCGGATCTCGCCCCGGGCGGCGGCGGCCGCGACGATGCCGCTCGCGACGCCCTGCTGCCCCTCGCGCAGCGCCTTCTGCATGGCCTCGGCGATCTCGGGGTTGCGGGCCGCCTCGGCCTGGAGGTCGGGGATGACCTGGCCGGCCACCGGGTGCCGCAGGGCGCGCGAGGTGACCTCGTACAGCAGGCGCAGGTCGCCTTCGAGGGAGCCCGTGTCGGGCGCGGGCAGCCCCTGGACGGCGACCGCCGACACGAGGTCCAGGACGAGGTGCAGCTTGGAGCGCCAGCGCCGGTACACCGCGGTCTTGCCGACGCCCGCGCGGCGGGCGATGCCCTCGATGGACATCCGGGCGTAGCCGACGGCGGCGAGTTCCTCGAAGACGGCGGTCCGGATGGCCTCGGTGACGTCCTCCCGGAGCACGGCGGCACCGGCGGGCGGCCTGCGGCGCGGTGCCTTGTCCGTGCCGGGCCGGGTCGAGTCGGCGTTCGTCGTCATGCCGACCAGCATAGGCCGCGACGACGAAACGGTTGCGTTCCGACGTGAGACCGGCCTACGCTCACGTTGCGACGATACGGTCCCGTCCCGACGTAAACACCCGGTGAACCGCCGGTGACGGGCCCGCCCACCCCGACCCCCCGAGCGAAAGCAGCGGATGTGAGCCAGGTCCTCCACACACCGCCTCCCGCGACCGCCCCGCCGACCGAGACCCCGGCGCAGCTGGCCGCGCGACACGGCCTGACCGTCAGCGGCGCCCGCCCCACCCTGCCCGCATATGTGCGGCAGCTGTGGGCGCGGCGGCACTTCATCACCGCCTTCGCCACCGCCAAGCTCACCGCCCAGTACAGCCAGGCGAAGCTCGGCCAGGTCTGGCAGGTGGCGACCCCGCTGCTGAACGCGGCGGTCTACTACTTCATCTTCGGCATCCTGATGGGCACCAAGCACGGCGTGCCCGACTTCGTCCCGTTCCTGGTCACCGGCGTCTTCGTGTGGACGTTCACGCAGAGCTCGATCATGGCGGGCACCCGCGCCATCTCCGGCAGCCTCGGGCTGGTGCGGGCCCTGCACTTCCCGCGGGCGGCGCTGCCGGTGTCGTACTGCCTCCAGCAGCTCCAGCAGCTGCTCTTCTCGATGGCCGCCCTGGTGGTGATCCTGCTCTGCTTCGGCGTGCCGGTCACCGCCTCCTGGCTGCTGGTCGTCCCGGCGCTCACCCTGCAGTTCGTCTTCAACGCGGGCGTCGCGATGGTCGTCGCCCGGATGGGCGCGAAGACACCCGACATCGCCCAGCTGATGCCGTTCCTGCTGCGCACCTGGATGTACGTCTCCGGGGTCATGTGGAGCATCGACCGGATGCTGCACGACCGGGACATCCCGCACGCGGTGCTGGTGGCGCTCCAGTGCAACCCGGCCGCCGTCTACATCGACCTCATGCGGTTCGCGCTCATCGACAGCTTCCACGGGAGCCAGCTCCCGGCCCACGTGTGGGCGCTGGCGGCGGGCTGGGCGCTGGTCGCCGGTGTCGGCGGCTTCATCTACTTCTGGAAGGCTGAGGAGACCTACGGCCGTGGCTGACACCCTGACGAAGGAAGCCGGACGTCCCGACGGGTCCGGTGCCGCCGTGCGCGACGCGGCCCCCGTCCCCACCGTCATCGCCGACGGCGTCGACATCGTGTACCGCGTCAACGGCACCGGGGCCGGCCGCGGCACCGCCACCGCCGCGCTCAACCGGATGCTGCGGCGCAGGAGGACCGAGCAGGCGGCCGGCGTCCGCCGGGTGCACGCCGTCCGGAACGTCTCGTTCACGGCGTACCGCGGTGAGGCCATCGGCCTGATCGGCACCAACGGTTCCGGCAAGTCCACGCTGCTGAAGGCGGTCGCGGGCCTGCTCCCGGTGGAGAACGGCCGGATCTACACCGACGGGCAGCCATCCCTGCTCGGGGTGAACGCGGCCCTGATGAACGACCTGACCGGCGAGCGCAACGTCTTCCTGGGCGGCCTGGCGATGGGCATGTCCCGGGAGCAGGTGAAGGAGCGCTACCAGGAGATCGTCGACTTCTCGGGCATCAACGAGAAGGGCGACTTCATCACGCTGCCGATGCGCACGTACTCCTCGGGCATGGCGGCGCGGCTGAGGTTCTCCATCGCGGCCGCCAAGGACCACGACGTCCTGATGATCGACGAGGCGCTGGCCACCGGCGACCGCTCCTTCCAGAAGCGCTCCGAGGCGCGCATCCGCGAACTGCGCAAGCACGCCGGCACGGTGTTCCTGGTCAGCCACAACAACAAGTCGATCCGTGACACCTGCGACCGCGTGCTGTGGCTGGAGCGCGGCGAGCTGCGCATGGACGGGCCCACCGGAGAGGTCCTGAAGGAGTACGAGAAGTTCACCGGGAAGTGAGCCGGGCTCGCGGGGCCGGGCGGGCCCCGCGGGTCAGCGCTCCAGGAACGTGAACAGGTCCTCCCAGCGCCGCACGATCTCCTCGGCCGTGTAGCGCTGGACGTTCACCCGGGCCGCGTCCCCCATGCGGTCCCTGAGTTCCCTGTCGGACATCAACGTGTCCAGACGGCGGGCCAGTTCGCCGGTGTTGCCCGGCCTGGCGAGCAGGCCGTCCTCGCCGTCGCGGACGATCTCGCGGACGCCGGGCGCGCAGTCGAAGGCGGCACACGGCAGCCCGGCCGCCATGGCCTCCATGAGGGCGAGCGGAAAACCCTCGCCTCGTGAGGCGAGCACGAAGACGGAGCCGGTGCGCAGGGCGCCCGGCACGTCGCCGGTCCGGCCCATCCACCGCACCGAGTCGTCGAGGCCGAGCGCCGCGCACTGCCCGCGCAGGACCTCCTCGTCCTCTCCGGAGCCATAGATCCGCAGCGTCCAGCCGGGGTGGCGCGGGGCGACCTCGGCCCAGGTGTCGAGAAGCAGGTCGATGCCCTTCTGGTCGGTCAGCCGACCCACGCTGACGACCGCATTGCCGGTGCGCGGCGACGGCTCCCGCGGCATGAACGGCAGCGGGTTCGGCATGAAGGAGGCGTTGTTCAACCCCTGCCCGATCCACAGGTCGGCGTCCTCGCGGGTGAGCGCCAGCATGCGGTCGACGTCCCGGTAGTGCGTGCGCACCCGCCGGAACCGCGAGGTCGTCCGGGAGTACGCGTAGGACTCGTGGCTCATGCCGATGACCGTGAGGCCGCTGGTGTCGGCCAGCTCCACCCACTCCATGGCCCACACCTGCGTGACGATGACGACGGCGCCGGGGCGGGCGGACCGGAACAGCGCGGTGAGCCGGGCTGCCTGGCGCCGTGCGCCGTCCGCGCGTGCCGCCCGCAGCCTGCGCTCGGCGGGATTCAGCCGCGCGACCAGGCTTCCCATCGGCGCGACGCGCGGCGGGTGGACGTCGTACAGGGTCGTGGTGGGGTACGGGAGTTCGCCGAGCTCCTGGGGGACGGCGGGCACGGTGATGCCGACGACGTGGACGCGGTGGCCGCGGCTCGTGAAGAGGCGGGCCATCTGGTGCGACCAGCTGGTCACGCCGCCCAGCTCGTCGACGCTGTTGGAGACGAGGAAGATGTCGCGTCCAGGCCGCTCGTCGGCTGCGTGGCACCCGGCGTGTCCCTCCGGCCCGAGGCGCACGCTCACCCGGGCCTCCAGTGGGAGAAGAACTGGTCGACGACGCTCCGGGCGGCCGTCCCCCGGTCGTACTCGCCGAAGTCGGCGACGAACCGCTCGCGCGCCGCCGCGTACTTCACGCCCTGCTCGTCGAACGACCCGAGGGCCGCGTACAGCTCGTCCTCGGTGCGCACGACGGGGCCCGGCGCCCGCTCCAGCAGGTCGAAGTAGGTGCCGCGGCCCTCGTGCACGTACTCCTCGTAGTCGTGGACGAGGAAGAACATCGGCCGGTCGAGGAGCGCGTAGTCGAACATCACGGACGAGTAGTCGGTGATCAGCCCGTCGGCGAGGGCCAGCAGCGGCGTCATGTCGTGGTGCGCCGTGACGTCGAGGACCCGGCCCCGCACGGACGGCGGGAGCACGACGTGGTTGAGGTAGTGCGAGCGTACGAGGAGGACGTACCGGTCGCCGAACGCGTCGGCGAAGCGCTCCGCGTCGAAGGGCAGCTCGAACCGTTTCCGCCCGCCGCGCTGCCGGAACGTCGGGGCGTAGAGCAGCACCGTCCTGTCGTCCGGGATGCCCAGCTCGGCGGCGAGGGGCCCGCGTTCGCGCACCCCGCCGGCCGTCTCCTCCCGCTGCCTGGCCCGCACGAGCGCGTCGTTGCGCGGGTAGCCGACCCGCAGCAGCGTCTTCTCCTGGAGCCGGAAGGCGCGGGCGAGGGTGCGGACGTCGTGCTCGGAGCGGATGAGGAACCGGTCGAAGCGGTCCAGGGTGCGCTGCTGTGCCTCCTGCTCTGCCCGGGACCTGAGCTTCCACTCGGTCTCGTCGAAGCCCATCCGCTTGAGCGCCGAGCCGTGCCAGGTCTGGATATACGTGGTGCCCGGCCGCTTGGCGAGCTTCAGCGGGTAGCTCTGGTTGTCGACCCAGAACTCGGCCTGGGCGAGAGCTCTGAGGTAGGGCAGCGACCAGCGGCGCACCAGGGTGGCGTCGGCCGGGAAGCCGTCCGGCCGTCCGGTGTACGACCACACCGCCTCGAACCGCAGGCCCTGGCGGCGCATCTCCTCGTAGATCGCCCGGGGGCTGTCGCTGTACTGCCGGCCCAGGTGGCTCTCGAAGACGACGAGGCCCTTGCGCAGGGGCAGGCGGCTGAACACCTCGTGGTACACGCGGAGTTTGGTGTCGCCCGAGGTGAGCCTCTTCCGTACGGACCTGGCCTTGCGGTAGCCGGACTTGGCCAGCCGGCCGGCCGGGCCCCGGGCGCCGCGCAGGACGAGTTCGCTCGCCTTCTTGTCCGGCACGAGCCGGAAGGCGAGGTGGCCGCGGGCGGAGACGACCGGTTCGACGCTGTCGGCGACCAGCCGGCTGAGCCGGGGCCGCACCGGCAGCGGGCCCCCGTCCAGGTCCGGCCGGGTGACGGTGAGCCGGGTCGAGGTCCGTGCGCCGTCGACGTCGAGGTGGAGCCGTACGTCCCACACGGCGTCCACGATGCCGAGCGGTCTGACGGCGCCGAGGTCGGCGGCGGCCTCCCAGGCGACGGCAGCCCCCTCGTGCCGCAGTGCCGCCACCGGGAAGCGGAAGGTGCGCAGGCGTACGCCCTTGCGGCGGGCGTAGAACTCCAGCTCCCCGCTGAGCCGGGCGCCGGGCGGGACGATCCCGAGGGGGTTGGTGATGCGCCCGGCGAGCCGGACGGTGCCGCCGGTCCGCTCGTACGCGGTGAGCGCGTTGCGCAGGAACATCCGCTCGATCGGCCGGGTGTGGTAGCCGAGCTCGGTGACGTCCAGGACGTGCCGGCCGAAGTCGTCGTCGAGGTGCTCGGCGCACCAGTACACGCGTCCGTCGCGCTCGACGAGGGGTGAGGAGATCTTGTCGCGGTTGGTCAGGGTGTCGACGGCGGGCAGCAGGTTGTCCCAGTCGCTCTTCTGCAGGAGGTAGGCGCAGACGGCGTGGACGGGTTCCGCCTCGTCGAAGGCGGCGCGGTCGATCGACTCCAGGTACTCGCGGGCGATCGCGGCGAACTCCTGCCGGTAGGAGGCGTCCCGGAAGGGCAGGTCGCGCAGGTGCAGCACGAGGTCGTGCTTGAGGAACTTGACGTCCTTGCGGAACTTCAGCTCCAGCAGGCCGCTGTCCGCGAGGAGGCTGTCGACGCGGCGGTGGATCTCCATGCGGTGCGCGAAGTTGGCGATCTCGTCACGCCGGTTGCTGATCGACCGCACGGCCGTCGTCGCCGGCTTCTCCACGACGTTCCAGTCGTAGACCCGGTTCGGGACGAGGGTGATGCGGCGGGCGGCAACGTACGCCTGGGCGGAGAACAGCAGGTCCTCGTAGTGGATGCCGACGGGGAAGCGGAGCCCCTGGTCGAGCAGGAACCGGCGGCGGTAGCACTTGTTCGTCGAGAGGGTGTCGAACACCAGCAGGTCGGGCAGCTCGGAGACCGACTCCAGGGTGCGGGTGCGCGCGTACAGCCAGGGGTACCACTTGACCTCCTTGCGGGTGCGCGAGTCGACGTGCACCCGTACGCAGAGGCCGGAGACGAGGTCGGCGCCGGTGCTCTCGGCCGCCTCCAGGAAGTTGCGGCAGGCGTTGCGCTCCAGCACGTCGTCGCTGTCGAGGAAGAGCACGTACTCCCCGCGGGCCTCCTCGATGCCGCGGTTGCGCGGCGCGCCGCAGCCGCCGCTGTTCTCCGGCAGCCGGAAGGCGCGGATGCGGCCGGGGTCTCCGGCGGCCATCTCCCGCGCCACCTCGTACGAACCGTCCGTGCTGCGGTCGTCGACGATGACGATCTCGACGTCGCGCAGCGTCTGGTCCAGGACGGACCGCACCGCTGTGGGCAGCCTGGCCGCGTCGTTGTAGACGATCACGACCACGGACACGGCGGGCGCGGGGCGCTGATGCAGGTTCACCCCATTGATGCTAGTTAGTCCCACGGCAATGGCCCTGGTGAACTGGTCCGGTAGTGCACCGAACGGGCCCACCGGGGCGGCGGACGGCAGGAAAAAAGGGGGTGCCCCGGACCGTGCGGTCCGGGGCACCCCCCTCTCGGCTGGGCCGGGGACTACGAATGCGTCCGCAGCAGCGTCCTCATCGTCCGCATCGCCACCGACAGGTTCGCGAGGTCGAAGGAGTCCGAGCCGCGGATCTCCTCCAGCGTCGTGCGGGCGCGGCCGAGGATCGCGGCGTTCTTCTCCTCCCACGCCTTGAAGCGCTCCTCGGGAGTCGAGGTGCCGTTGCCGACGGCCAGGACGTCCGCGGTGAGCGCCGCGTGGGCCGCGTACAGGTCCTCGCGGATGGAGGCGCGGGCCATGGACTGCCAGCGGTCGGCACGCGGGAGCTCGATGATGCGGTCCATGAGCTGGGTGATGCTCAGCCGGTCGGCGAGGTCGTAGTACACCTCGGCGACGGCCATCGGGTCCTTGCCCATGCGGTCGGCCACCGCGACGATGTCCAGCGTCGGGAAGGCCGAGGAGAAGCCCGCCACCCGCTCGGCGAGACCGTCCGGGACACCGGCGCCCGACAGCTCGTCGTAGATCTGCTGGTACCACTCCAGGTCCGCGCCGCGCAGCAGCTTGGGCAGCTCGCCCCAGACCTTGTTGACGCCCTCGCTGAAGAAGGAGATGGTCTCCGCCAGCTGCAAGGGCTGCGGCCGGTTGTTGAGCAGCCAGCGCGTGCCGCGCTCGACGAGCCGGCGGGAGTGCAGGCGGATCCGGGTCTGGACGTCCGCGTCCACGACGGTGTCGAGCGCCTCGACGGCGTCCCACACCGCGCTCGACTCGAAGATCGCGCGGGCCGCGGTCTGGGCCCGGACGATCTCCTCCAGGGAGGCGCCGGTCTCCTCGCGCAGCCGGTGCAGGAAGCTCGTCCCGCCGGTGTTGACGGTGTCGTTGACCAGCACCGTCGTGACGATCTCGCGGCGCAGGGCGTGCGCGTCGATCTGCTCGCGGAACCGCTCGCGCAGCGCCGTCGGGAAGTAGGCGTGCGCCAGCTTCTGCAGGTAGGGGTCGTCGGGCAGCGAGGTGGCGAGCAGCTCGTCGGACACGGTGATCTTCGTGTACGCGAGCAGGACGGCCGTCTCGGGACCGGTGAGGCCCTGCGCGCTGTTCAGGCGCTCGCGGATCTGCCGGTCGGTGGGCAGGAACTCCAGGGCCCGGTTCAGGTGGCCCTCGCGCACCAGGTGGCGGATGAACCGCTGCTGGGCGTGGAGCATGCTGCCGGACTGGGCGAGCGCGTTGGCGATCGCCACGTTCTGCGCGTAGTTGTTGCGCAGGACGAGCTGTCCGACCTCGTCGGTCATCTCGGCGAGCAGCTTGTTGCGCTGCTTGACGGTCAGGTCGCCGTTCGCCACCACCGCGTTGAGCAGGATCTTGATGTTCACCTCGTGGTCGGAGGTGTCCACGCCCGCGCTGTTGTCGATGGCGTCGGTGTTGATCCGGCCGCCGGCTTGCGCGAACTCGATCCGGCCGAGCTGGGTCAGGCCCAGGTTGCCGCCCTCGCCGACGACCTTGACCCGCAGGTCGGCGCCGTCGACGCGGATGGCGTCGTTGGCCTTGTCGCCCACGTCGGCGTGCGACTCGGCGGCGGACTTCACGTACGTGCCGATGCCGCCGTTCCACAGCAGGTCGACCGGCGCGGAGAGGATCGCCTTCATCAGGTCGGCCGGGGTCATCTTGGTGACGCCGGCCTCGATGCCGAGGGCCTCGCGGATGTGCGCGTTGACCGGGATGGCCTTGGAGGTGCGCGGGAAGACACCGCCGCCGGCCGAGATCAGCGCGCTGTCGTAGTCGGCCCAGCTGGAGCGCGGCAGCTCGAAGAGGCGGCGCCGCTCCGCGAACGACGTGGCCGCGTCCGGCTTCGGGTCGATGAAGATGTGCCGGTGGTCGAAGGCCGCGACCAGGCAGATGTGCTCGGACAGCAGCATGCCGTTGCCAAACACGTCACCCGACATGTCGCCGACGCCGACCGCCGTGAAGTCCTCGGTCTGGGTGTCGTGCCCGAGCTCCCGGAAGTGCCGCTTCACCGACTCCCAGGCGCCGCGGGCGGTGATGCCCATCTTCTTGTGGTCATAGCCCGCCGAGCCGCCGGAGGCGAAGGCGTCACCGAGCCAGAAGTCGTACGACTCGGCGACCTCGTTGGCGATGTCCGAGAACGTGGCCGTGCCCTTGTCGGCCGCGACGACGAGGTAGGTGTCCTCGCCGTCGTGGCGGACCACGTCGGCCGGGGGCACGACCTCGCCGCCGACCATGTTGTCGGTGATGTCGAGCAGCGCCGAGATGAAGGTCCGGTAGCTGCGGATGCCCTCGGCCAGCCAGGCGTCGCGGTCCGCGGCCGGGTCCGGCAGCTGCTTGGCGACGAACCCGCCCTTGGCGCCGACCGGCACGATGACGGTGTTCTTCACCATCTGCGCCTTGACCAGGCCGAGGATCTCGGTACGGAAGTCCTCACGCCGGTCGGACCAGCGCAGACCACCACGCGCGACCTTGCCGAACCGCAGGTGCACGCCCTCGACACGCGGCGAGTACACCCAGATCTCGTACGCCGGGCGCGGCGCCGGGAGGTCCGGGATGGCCTGCGGGTCGAACTTCATGGAGACGTACTCGTGCGGCTTGCCGCCGACGGCGTGCTGGAAGAAGTTGGTGCGCAGGGTCGCCTTGATGAGGTTCAGGAAGGACCTCAGGATGCGGTCCTCGTCGAGGGACGCGACCTGGTCGAGGGCGGCGTCCAGCTCCTCCATCAGCGCGTCGGTCAGCTCTACGCCGGCCCGCTGCCGCTCCGGCGACATGCGCGCCTCGAAGAGCGAGACGAGCAGCCGGGTGGTGTGGACGTTGTTGCGGAGGGTGTCCTCCATGTAGTCCTGGCTGAAGGTGGAACCGGCCTGGCGCAGGTACTTGGCGTACGCGCGCAGCACCATCGCCTGGCGCCAGTTCAGCCCGGCGCTCAGCACGAGGGCGTTGAAGCCGTCGTTCTCGGCCTTGCCGGTCCAGGTGGCGGCGAAGGCCTCCTGGAACCGCTCGCGGCCGTCGTCGCCGAGGTAGTCGCCGCTGCCGTTCTGCGACTTGGGCAGGCGCAGTCCGAAGTCGTAGATCCAGGCGGTCGTCCGGTCCGAGCAGCGCAGCTCGTACGGGCGCTCGTCGGTGACCTCGACGCCCATGCGGTTGAGCGCAGGCAGGACGGCGGAGAGGGAGACCTGCTCGCCGGTGCGGTAGATCTTGAAACGGCGCTCGCCGGGGGCGGCGCCCACCGGCTCGTACAGGCTGAGCGCGAAGTCCTTGGGCTGGTCGCGCTGCTCCTGGGTGAGCTGCTGGAGGTGGACCAGGTCGGCGACGGCGGCGCGCGGGGTGTGGTCGGCCTTGTAGCCCTCGGGGAAGGCGTTGCCGTACCGGCGCAGCAGTTCGGCGGCGCGCTCCTCGCCGCACTCGGCGGTCAGCGCTTCGGCGAAGCCGTCGGCCCAGGAGCGGGCGGCCTCGACGAGCCGCGCCTCGATGCGCTCCTTGTCGCTGTCGGACAGCTGCGGCAGCTCGGTGCCCTGTGGGACCCGGACCACGAAGTGCAGGCGGGAGAGGATCGACTCGGTGTTCCAGGCGGTGAAGTCGACGCTGATGCCGCCGAGCTCCTCCTTGAGGATGTCGATGATCCGCAGCCGGACACCGGTCGTGTAGCGGTCGCGCGGCAGGTAGACGAGGGCGGAGTAGTAGCGGCCGTACTCGTCCTGGCGCAGGTAGAGCCGCAGCCGGCGCCGCTCCTGGAGGTAGAGGACGCTGGTGACGATGGCCCGCAGCTCGTCGACCGGGGTCTGGAAGAGCTCGTCGCGCGGGTACGTCTCCAGGATCTGGAGCAGGTCGCGTCCGTCGTGGCTGTTCGGCGAGAAACCGGCGCCCTTGAGCACCTCTTCGACCTTGCGGCGGATGACGGGCACCCGGCGCACGGACTCGGTGTACGCGGCGGAGGAGAAGAGACCGAGGAAGCGCCGCTCACCGACGACGTTCCCGTTCTCGTCGAACTTCTTCACGCCGACGTAGTCGAGGTACGAGGGCCGGTGGACGGTGGCGCGGCTGTTGGCCTTCGTCAGCACGAGGAGCTTGTGCTCGCGGGCCTTGGCACGGGCGTCGGCGGGCAGCCGCTCGAAGGACGGGCTGACCGGGTGGCTCTCGTCGCCGCCGTGCTGCGGGTCGGAGCGCAGGATGCCGAGGCCGGTGCCGGGCACGGCGGCCAGGGAGTCGTCGTCGCGGAGCTGGTACTCGCGGTAGCCGAGGAAGGTGAAGTGGTCGTCCGCGAGCCAGCGCAGCAGCTCCCGGGCCTCCTCGACCTCCTGGTCGCGCAGGTCGTCCGCGGTCGGCTCCTTGGGCAGCTCCTCGGCGATGCGCAGCGCCGAGTCGCGCATCTTCTCCCAGTCCTCGACGGACTCGCGGACGTCGGACAGCACGCGCAGCAGATCGGCGGTGATCTGCTTGAGGTCGGCGCGGTCGGTCTCGCGGTCGATCTCGACGTGGATCCAGGACTCGACGGAGGCGTCGTGCGGGAGGTCACCGCCCGGGCGGCCCGGCAGCACCTCGATCAGCCTGCCCGTCAGATCGCGCCGCACGACGAACTGCGGGTGGATCACGACGTGGATGCCGCGGCCCTGGCGCGAGAGTTCGTTGGTCACGGAGTCGACGAGGAAGGGCATGTCGTCGGTGACGACCTCCACGACCGAGTGCGTGCAGGTCCAGCCGTTCTCCTCCACGGTCGGCGTGTGGACCCGCACGTTGGCCGTGCCCTGCGGGCGGTTCTCCGCCAGCCGGTAGTGCGAGAAGGCGGCTCCGAAGACGTCGACCGGGTCGCGGTCGGTCAGGTCCTCCGGGGCGGTGTGCAGGTAGTAGCGCTGGAGGAACGTGAGCACGGTGTCCCGGTCGGGTGTGCCCTCGCCCGTCGTCCCGGTCGGTAGATGCCCCCCGACCGGGCTGTTCTCAGCTACCCGGGCGGCCCGTTCGAGCAGCTCGGCCTTTGCTTCGTCCAGCTTGGTCTGCATTGTCCTCTGGCTCCTGTCGCGCGCCGTTGCGTGACGTTGAAGGAAGTTCGGTCTCTTCTACGACGTGACGCCGAGACGCGGGGTGTCCGGTCTGTACCGACGCTATGCCGCATGAAGACACGGGCGAGGGGTTATCGGCCATTTTCGGCGCCCCTGCCGGGTGTGACGCTGCTCTCGGCGGCGCCGGTTCGCCGCGGGTACCAGGGGCACGGGGGCCGCTGGGCGCCGGCGGCGTCGTGGCCGCCTCTGCCGTCCCGGCCTGCCCGACCCGCCCGCGCGGACCAGCGAGCGCCGCCCGGACACGGATGTCGTCCGTGCTCTCCGGGCGCAGGGCAGGGGCGACGATGCCCCCGCGAGATATCGCGCTGATCACGCCACCAGGCTATCGCCCCCCACCCGGGCTGAGTCATGAGCCGTATGTGTACAAAAGCAGGGGTCGAACTTTGACACTCTGCACAGGGACGAAAGCCGTGTGTCTGCGCATGCGCAGGGTCCACCTCCCGGCACACGCGCCCGGGGGACGTGCCCGACGCCCGACGGTCCACGTCGCTGGACGCGGGGCCGCCCGCCGGGCGCCCCCGGGAGACCGCCGCCGAAGCGAACGCGTCCCCGCGCGCCGCGGAAGCGGCCACGGCCCGAGTGAACCGGACGCAAGCCCGTCCACCCCGGGTCACGGAAGCCGACGGACCCCCGCGCCGCCGGCGCCTCGGGGGAGACGCGCTGGAGCGGACGTGGGTGCGTCACCGCCCGCCACGAAGGCGGGCCTCAACCCGCACGCCCCCGTGCCGGCTCAGGTCCGCCCGGCACGGGGCACGGGGGCCGCCGAGCCTCCGCGCCGCCCGGTGCCTCCGGCGGGCCCGCGCGCTGCGGGTCACGGAGGCGGGCGTGGGTCAGCGGTTCGCGGGTTCCGGACCCGGGCGCAGATCCGTCGTCGCGGGACGCGGCAGCCTGCGGCTCCCGGCACCGCCGGCAAACCCGCGCGGGAGCAGACGCGGGTGCGTCGCCGTCGGCGCCAGGCCCAGGCGCAGATCCGTCCGCGCCGGGACACGGGAGCCGACGGACCCCCGCGCCACCCGGCGCCTCCGGCAGATCCGCGCGGGAGCGAACGTGGGCTCGCGCGTCGCGGGTCACGGAAGTGGGCGTGGGGCCGGGCGCCCGGGAGCTGACGTCACCGCAGGTCAGGCGGCCAGCCGTTCGGCTTCCTCGACCGCTTCCTCCAGCGTGTCCACCACCGGCACGCCCACCACCTCCAGGCTGGCGCGGCTGTGGGAGCCGCCGGTGTAGAGCACCGCCTTCGCCCCGACGTGCAGCGCGGCGACCGCGTCGTCGGCGGCGTCCCCGATCACGACCGTGCGCGCGGGGTCGACCCGGGCGAGCGCGCCGATGTGCCGCACCATGTGCTCGGCCTTGCTGCCGCCGGAGGGACCGGTCCGCCCGTCGACCCGCAGGAAATGCGGCTCGATGCCGAAGCCGCGCACCAGCGGGACCAGCTCCTCGTGCCCGTACATGCTCAGGATGGACTGGCTGCGCCCCGTGGACCGCCAGCCGGCGAGCAGGTCCGGCACCCCCTCGGTGAGCGCGCAGGCAGTCCGGTGCTGCGCGTAGTACCGGTGGAAGATCTCGTCCATGACGAGCCACTCGGCATCCGTCGGCAGCCTGCCTATCAGGCGCTCGTAGAACTTCGGGACCGGTACGCAGTAGAGCGACCGGTACCGCTCCAGAGTGATCGGCGGGATCCCCAGCTCGGCGAACGCGGCGTTCGTCGCGCCGATGATCGCGGCGTTGTCGTGGAACAGCGTCCCGTTCCAGTCCCACACGATGTGCGCTGCTTCGTGCTTCCCCATATCCAGAAAATACCCGCCGCCACCGACAACCGACCGCGAACGTCTGTACGCCCTCCGCGACCCCTCAGTCGCCGAGCCCCACCAGGTTGGGGATCTCCTGCGTCGCGTACCAGAGCAGCTCGTGGTCCTCGGCGCCGTCGACGGTGAACTGGGCGTCGTCGTCCCCGAGGTCCGCCGCGCCCAGCGCCTGCGCGGCGGCTACGACGTCCGCCTCCGCCTCGTCCGAGTCGACGTGCACGGCGGCCGCGCCGGAGAGCCGGACGGGCCCCGCGATCCGCACCTCGCCGAGCGCCGCCGTGTCGAGCCCCCGGTCGGGGTCGGCCTGCGCGGCCCCGTCGGGCACGTCGACCGCGACGACGACCCGGCGCCGGGGAGCGCCCGGGTCGACCGCGATGAGCCGCAGGGAGGCGAGCGCGGCCCGGTTGAGCGCCGCGTACTCCAGCTCCTCCAGGTCGTCCGAGAGGTACCACTCGCGCAGCGCGGGGGTGACGGCGTACGCGGCGACCGGTCCCGTCCCCAGCTCTCCCGTCTTGTACGCCTCGGCGAGACCGGAGAGGGTCAGGGGGACGTAGACGCGCATGGCTGGCCGCTTTCGTAGTCGGTGGGCCCCCAGGGCGGTTCCCGCGCCTCCGGGAGGGCCTTCAGGATACGTGCGGGTGTCCCCCTTCGGGGTCCGGGCCGTACGCCGACGGCTGTCAACCCGCGTCCAGGACTTCACCCGGTGCGCCCCCGCCGTACCGGTCTCCGGCGGCCCCTCGGTCACTCTGATAAGTGAACCGGTCCTGCCCCGCCGACGCGCTCCCCCGGTCCTTGCCGCCGCGTCCCGGCGGCCCGTACAAGATCCCCACCAGCAAGTTACCGCCCGGTATTCATCCGGGTTCCAGGAAAACGGGGACACCACATGAACAAGGTGATGACCAGGGCCAGGCGCAGTGCCGGTGGCCGTCCGCCCGTCCGCCACGACACGCGCCGCCCGAGCGGGACCCCGCCCCGCGCCCCCGGCGGTGGCGCCCCGCGCGCCCTGCCCCGCGGCGGCCGCCAGCCGGCCCCGGAGGCCACAGGAGCCCCCTCCCGCCCGGCGGCGGCCGTGCCCGCGCCGCCGGCCCCCGCGCGGCCCGCCGGCGCGCCGGTGGTCGCCCCGGCTCCCCGGCCCAGGCCGACCGACGTCTTCGCCGACCGGCTGCTGGCCGTGCTCAGCGGCGGGCGCCCGGTGCACTCGATGCTCCGCCACACCGCAGGCCGCGCCTACGACGAACTGGCCTGGCTGGCGGAGCACAACCCGCTGCGCACCCGCGGCACCCGTCCCGTCGTCCGCGACCTCGGCTACTACGTGCCGCGCCCGGGCGCCGTCGAGGTCTTCGCCCGCATCGGCGCGGGTGAGCAGCTGCGCGCCATGGCGTTCCGGCTGGAGCAGGGCGCCGACCTGCGCTGGCGCTGCACGGCCGTGGAGCTGGGCGGCCCCCGGATGCCCCGCCCGGACGACGACTGAGCCCGCGTCCGCTCCGGCACTCCCCGCCCCGCGCCCCCTCCCGGGGACGGGAACACGAAGGCCGGGCACCCTCGGGGTACCCGGCCTCCACGACCATCGACGGTCACGCGCGACGATCACACGGCGGCGATCACCCGGCGTCCGCCGCGTCCGCTACTTCTTGCGGCGACGGCCGCCCTTCTGCTGCTTGCGGCGCTCCGCGCGCGTGAGGCCGTCCGCCTCGGAGCGCACCGGCTCGTCGCCGTCCACGAATTCGCCCTCGACGATGCCGCCCTCGCCGTCCACGGTGGGCGCGGAGAAGTGCAGCCGGTCCGGCCGCTGCGGGGCGTCGAGGCCCTTGGCGCGGATCTCGGGACGCGCGCCCGCGGGGACGGCGTCCTCCTTCTGCAGCGACGGCGCGTCCTGCACCGGGACCTCCTCGACCTGCTGCTCGACCTGGACCTCCAGGTTGAACAGGTAGCCGACGGACTCCTCCTTGATGCCGTCCATCATGGCGGTGAACATGTCGAAGCCCTCGCGCTGGTACTCCACCAGCGGGTCCTTCTGCGCCATGGCGCGCAGGCCGATGCCCTCCTGGAGGTAGTCCATCTCGTAGAGGTGCTCGCGCCACTTGCGGTCGAGGACCGACAGGACGACCCGGCGCTCCAGTTCGCGCATGATCTCGGAGCCGAGCTGCTCCTCACGGGCCGCGTACTGCTCGTGGATGTCGTCCTTGATGGACTCGGAGATGAACTCGGCGGTCAGGCCCGCCCGGTCACCGGCCGCGTCCTCCAGCTCCTCGACGGTGACCTTCACCGGGTAGAGCTGCTTGAAGGCGCTCCACAGCCGGTCCAGGTCCCACTCCTCGGCGAAGCCCTCGGCGGTCTCCGCCTCGATGTACGCGTCGATCGTGTCGTCCATGAAGTGCTGGATCTGCTCCTGCAGGTCCTCGCCCTCCAGGACGCGGCGGCGCTCGCCGTAGATGACCTCGCGCTGCCGGTTGAGCACCTCGTCGTACTTCAGGACGTTCTTGCGGGTCTCGAAGTTCTGCTGCTCGACCTGCGACTGCGCGGAGGCGATGGCACGGGTGACCATCTTGTTCTCGATCGGCACGTCGTCGGGGACGTTCGCCATCGACATCACGCGCTCGACCATCTGCGCCTTGAACAGCCGCATCAGGTCGTCGCCGAGGGAGAGGTAGAAGCGGGACTCGCCCGGGTCGCCCTGACGGCCGGAACGACCGCGCAGCTGGTTGTCGATGCGCCGCGACTCGTGGCGCTCGGTGCCGAGCACGTAGAGCCCGCCGAGGTTCTTGACCTCCTCGAACTCGGCCTTCACGGCCTTCTCCGCGCGCTCCAGGGCGGCGGGCAGGGCGGCGGCCCACTCCTCGATGTGCTCCTCGGGGTCGAGGCCGCGCTGGCGCAGCTCCGCCTCGGCGAGGTCGTCGGGGTTGCCGCCGAGCTTGATGTCCGTACCGCGGCCGGCCATGTTCGTGGCGACGGTGACGGCGCCCTTGCGGCCGGCCTGGGCGATGATCGGCGCCTCACGGTCGTGCTGCTTGGCGTTCAGCACCTCGTGCTGGACTCCGCGCTTGGAGAGCTGCTGCGAGAGGTACTCGGACTTCTCGACCGACGTCGTACCGACGAGGATCGGCTGGCCCTTCTCGTGCTTCTCGACGATGTCGTCGACGACCGCCTCGAACTTCGCGACCTCGGTGCGGTAGATCAGGTCGGACTGGTCCTTGCGGACCATCGGCCGGTTGGTCGGGATCGGGACGACGCCCAGCTTGTAGATCTGGTGGAACTCGGCGGCCTCGGTCATCGCCGTACCGGTCATGCCGGAGAGACCCGGCAGTTCCTTGCCCTGCTGGTCGTGGCGCTTGTAGAGGCGGAAGAAGTTCTGCAGGGTGATCGTGGCGAGGGTCTGGTTCTCGTCCTTGATGTCCACCCCTTCCTTCGCCTCGATCGCCTGGTGCATGCCCTCGTTGTAGCGGCGGCCGGCGAGGATACGGCCGGTGTGCTCGTCGACGATCATGACCTCGCCGTCGATTACGACGTAGTCCTTGTCCTTCTTGAAGAGCTCCTTGGCCTTGATGGCGTTGTTCAGGTAGCCCACCAGCGGGGTGTTGACCGACTCGTAGAGGTTGTCGATGCCGAGCCAGTCCTCGACCTTGGCGACACCGGGCTCGTGGATCGCCACGGTGCGCTTCTTCTCGTCGACCTCGTAGTCGCCGGTCTCCTCGATGCCCTTGAGCGGGTTGCCCGGCTCGCCCTTCTTCAGGCGCGTGACCAACTTGGCGAAGTCGCCGTACCACTTGGTGGCCTGGTCGGCGGGGCCCGAGATGATCAGCGGCGTACGCGCCTCGTCGACGAGGATGGAGTCGACCTCGTCGACGATGGCGAAGTTGTGGCCGCGCTGGACGAGTTCGTCCTGGGACCACGCCATGTTGTCGCGCAGGTAGTCGAAGCCGAACTCGTTGTTCGTGCCGTACGTGATGTCGCACGCGTACTGCTCGCGGCGCTGGGCCGGCGTCATGTTGGCGAGGATGCAGCCGACGCTCAGGCCCAGGAACTTGTGGACGCGGCCCATCATCTCCGAGTCGCGCTCGGCCAGGTAGTCGTTCACCGTGATGAGGTGGACGCCCTTCCCGGAGAGGGCGTTCAGATACGCGGGCAGCGTGCCGACCAGGGTCTTGCCCTCACCGGTCTTCATCTCGGCCACGTAGCCGAGGTGGAGCGCGGCACCGCCCATCATCTGCACGTCGTAGTGACGCTGGCCGAGGACGCGCTTGGCGGCCTCGCGGACGGTGGCGAACGCCTCGGGAAGCAGGTCGTCGAGGCTCTCGCCGTCGGCGTACCGCTGCTTGTACTCATCGGTGAGGGCCCGCAGCTCGGCGTCGGAGAGGTCGACGAAGTCCTCTTCGATGGAGTTGACCTGGTCCGCGATGCGGTGCAGCTTGCGCAGGATCTTGCCTTCGCCTGCACGCATGATCTTCGAGAGGACGGACACGGGGGTTGGTCTCCTTGCCGGTCGGGCCTGGGACGGTCGGTTTTCCTTGATGCAACAGAGCAACGGCCATCGTATGCGAGGACCCCGCCACGCCGGGAGGTCTGCTCTCGTGACAGCTACCAGGACAACGGGCGGGGACGGCGGATGGTGCCGCGTCCGGTCGCGAAATGAACTAAATGTGACCGCACCCTCACCCACCGTCCACCGGTGGCGGGTCTCGCGTCCCCGCGCGCGTGGGGCCCGTTCGGCCGCACGCGCGCCAAAGCGATGGCGCCCCCGCGGCGGCCCGAGCAGAATCGGCCGATGGAACCCGTCACGCTGACCACCGAACGTCTCCGGCTGCGCCCCGTGGGCCCGCAGGACGCCGAGACCGTGTACGCCGCCGTGCAGGACGCCGACATCCAGCGCTGGACGACGATCCCCTCGCCGTACCTGCGCGAGCACGCCGAGGGGTTCCTCGCACAGATGGTCCCGGACGGCTGGGCGGACGGTTCGATGTTCACGTTCGGGGTCTTCCTCCCCTCCGGGCAGCTCGCCGGCATGCTCAGCCTCACGATGCGCTCCCTGGGGGTGGCCGAGGTCGGCTACTGGACCGCCAAGGAGCACCGGGGCAACGGGTACATCACCGAGGCCGTCCTCGCCGCCTCCCGCTGGGCCTTCACCGAACGCGCCATCGACCGCGTGGAGTGGCGGGCCGAGGTCGGCAACGCGGCCTCCCGCGCGGTCGCCGAACGGGCGGGCTTCACCGTGGAGGGCACCCTGCGCTCCGCCCTCAACAACAAGGGCGTACGACGCGACTGCTGGGTGGCGTCCCTGCTCCCCTCAGACCTCGGACTGCCGTCCTCGGCCCCCTACCTGCCCGCCCCCGCGTGACCACCGCGACCTGAGGGGGTGCGCGATCACCCCGCCCCGCGACGAGTGTCAGTGGCACCGCCTACCGTGTGGGGCATGACGAGTCTGCCGCGTCCCACCACCGCGCTCTCCGCCGACGAGGCCCGCCGGATCGCCCTGCGCGCCCAGGGATTCCTGGGCGCCCCCGACCGCAGGGGCGGAGTGCGGGGCGTCCTGCGGCACCTGGGCGCGGTGCAGCTCGACACGATCTCGGTGCTGGCCCGCTCCCACGAACTCGTCCCGTACGCCCGGCTGGGAGCCGTCGGCCGCAGGACGGTGGACCAGGCGTACTGGACCGACACGCACGCCTTCGAGTACTGGTCCCACGCCGCCTGCATCCTGCCCATCGAGGAGTGGCCGCACTTCGCCTTCCGCCGCCGCGCCTACCGCGCCCGCCCGCACTGGAACCACGACCTGCCGGACGGCACGTACGAGCAGGTCATCAAGCAGCTGCGCACCGAAGGCCCGCTCACGGCCACCGAGTTGGGCGGCGCCAAGAAGACCAGCGAGTGGTGGGACTGGTCGGGCACGAAGGTCGCCGTGGAGCGCGCACTGATGTACGGCGAGGTGGTGTGCACCGAGCGGCGCGGCTGGAAGCGGGTGTACGACCTCGCGGAGCGCGCCGTCCCGCAGGCCCTGCTGCACGACGAGCTGGACGACGCCGAGTGCCTGCGCCGCCTCGTCCGCCTCGCCGGCCGCTCCCTGGGCGTCGGCACGCGCGCGGACATCGCCGACTACCACCGCCTCAAGGGTGAGCAGGTCGACGCGGTGATCGCGGACTCGGGGCTGGTGCCGGTGACGGTGGAGGGCTGGGGGAAGCCGGCCTGGGCCGACCCGGCCGCGCTGGAGACACCCCCGCGGGGGCGGCACCGCACGACGCTGCTGTCGCCGTTCGACTCGCTGGTCTGGGAGCGGGCGCGCACGGAGCGGATCTTCGGCTTCACTCACCGCCTGGAGGCGTACGTCCCGAAACCCAAGCGCGTCTACGGCTACTTCGCGATGCCCGTCCTCGCCGGCGGCCGTCTCGTCGGCCGTGTGGACCCCGCCCGCGAGGGCAGCACCCTGGTCGCCAAGCAGGTGACCCTGGAGGGCCCGAGGGCGGTGCCGTCGGTGGCGCAGGCGCTCGTGGAGGCCGCGAGCTGGGTGGACTGCACGGACGTGCGTGTGGAGCGGGTCGACGCACCGGAGCTGCGCGCGCCGCTCGCGGCGGAGCTGGCCCGGGCACTGGCCTGAGCGTCCGGCGCCGGCCCGGCGCCCGTCGGTTCAGCGGATTTCGAGGATCTTCTCGCGCATCGCGTAGACGACCGCTTCCATCCTGGAGTGCAGCTGCAGTTTCTCCAGGATGTTGCGCACGTGGTTCTTCACGGTGTTCTCGGAGATGAACAACTGCTTGGCGATGTCGCGGTTGTTCATTCCCGTCGCGACCAGTTTGAGGACTTCGAGTTCGCGGTCCGTCAGCCGGGGCGCGGGCACCAGGCGCCGCTCGTCCGTGCGCTGGATCATCGACTTGAACTCGGTGAGCAGTTTCGACGCCATGGACGGGCTGATCTGCGACTGTCCGTCGGCGACCGCGCGAATGGCCGTGGCCACCTCGTCCGTGGAGATCTCCTTGAGGAGATAGCCGGTGGCGCCCGCCTTGATCGCGTCGTAGAGGTCGGCCTCCTCGTCGCTGATCGTCAGCATGATGATCTTCGCGCTGGGGGCGACCTCCTTGATGGAGGTGCACGCCTCGATCCCGCCGCGCTTGGGCATCCGGACGTCCATCAACACGATGTCGGGCAGCAGGTCGGCGGCCTTGTCGACCGCCTCGGCGCCGTCACCCGCCTCACCGACGACCTGGATGTCCTCCTCGGCCGCGAGCACGATCTCCAGGCCGCGGCGGAAGAGGGCGTGGTCGTCCACGACCAGAACCCGGATGGGCTCCTTGCGTGGTGGGCCCGCGTCCGGGCCCATGCCGACGACGCCGTCGTCGGCGTCCTCGTCACGCATCGGTCCGAAGCTGTCCGGCATCGATCCTCCCCCTGAAGGCCGTGGCCTGCGTTCCTGTGCCATCGCCAACCCAAGGCTGCGGCCCACGGGTTGGGCCGGTCCGGCCATGATTCCATGCCCGGACGACAGTGCGGGCACAGCGCGGGGCGTGAAGTGGTCGCACACCGGTGCCCCTGGGGGCGCACGCGCTCACCAGGGGCACCGGCTCGGCTGTCACCGGAGGAGGTCAGCCGCCGAGCGCACCGCCCGGCGCGGCGGGGTCGGCCTGGGCGACCATCGGGTCCGTGTTGAGGTGGATGACGCCGTAGTCGTAAGCGTGCCGCCGGTAGACGACACTCGGTTCCTTCGTCTCGGAGTCGACGAACAGGTAGAAGTCGTGCCCGACCAGCTCCATCTCGTAGAGCGCCTGGTCGAGCGTCATCGGGGCGGCCACGTGGGTCTTCTCGCGGACGACGAGGGGGCCTTCGCCCATGACCTCGAGCGAACCGATCTTCTTGGTCGGCACACCGTCCGACGGCTCTTCGTGGACGACGCTCCCGTCGCCGTTCAGCGTCGCCGCGCCCGGCACCGTGTCGGCGACCTCGGCCGCCGAGAGCCTGCCGTTCCCGCGGCGCGTGTGGCGCTTGTCGTGCTGCTTGCGCAGACGGGCCTCGAGCTTGTCCGCCGCCAGGTCGAGAGCCGCATACGGATCGTTTGCCGCTGCCTCCGCCCGGATGACCGGACCGCGCGAGCGGAGCGTGATCTCCACCCGGTCACAACGGTCAGCCTGCCTCGGGTTGGGCTCCTTGGACACCTCGACGTCGAGGCTGATCACCTTGCCATCGAGCTTCTGGATCTTCTCCAGCTTCAGCTTCTCGGCCACGTGCTTGCGGAACCGCTCGGGCACCTCGGTCTTGCGGCCCTTGACGACGATGTCCACGCAGAACTCCGTTCCCGGATCGCCCCGCTCTGCCGGCGGGGCATCTCCCTCTTGCACCAGGCTCCGGTGAGCCCCGGAACCTCGGACTCGGTGACTTTCACCTCCTCCTCCCCCGCGGACAAGATCTCCACCCCACCGGCGCGGGTGATTGAGGAAAACCCGCAGCACGGCATTCGGATAGGCGAGGTACGGCCTGCGCCATTGCCTCACAACCGAACATATCTCGCCCGGACGGATGACGTCACCCTCTACTGCGGCGCACCTCCGTTCAGGTGAATTGGCCTTCTCATAACCTGCAACGATGCAACTTTCCAGTCAGTTCCGGTTTATTTCGAAAGCGTCCGGTGAAGCCGCGACCACCGCCGCGCCGATCTCGCCCGGGACGGCTCCCGCGCCGAGGTCCGCACCCGTCGGTCCCGTACGGCTCTCCCTTCGATCCTCCTCCTCGTCCGCCGTCACCGCCCTTTCGAGGAGCACCGGCACTTCGGATCGTGCCCGTGTTCCCGCGACGTACGCGCGTGCGTCCGCCACCCGTGCCGACGACGCCTCCCGCACCGCCCGCGCCGCCTCCGCCAGCGAGGCACCGGTGGTCATCAGGTCGTCGACGAGCACGACCCGGCCGGCCCCGGCGAGCAGCCCGGCGGCCCCGGGCACCACCTCCAGGGCGCCGGCGAGATTGTCCAGCCGCTCCCTGGAGTTGAGGCCCGACTGGTCGGCCACCCGACGCCGCTGCCGCAGCGCGCCGAGCACCCTGGCCGCCGTCCCGCCGCAGCGCAGCTCCCCCGCCGCCGCGAGCGCGATCCGCCGGGCGGGATCGTGCCCCCGGGCCCGCACCGCCCGGCGCGCGGACGGCACGGGAACGAGCAGCACGGGCCCCGGGAGCACCCCCGGGCGGCCGGTGACCGGGACCGCCGGTGCGCCGCCCGCACAGCCGCCCGGCCCGGTCCCGGGCCCGGCGAACCCCGCCCCCGGCTCCCGCCGCGCCAGCCCCGCCCGCACGGCTCCGGCCAGCGCCGCCCCGAGGGGACCCGCGAGAGCGAGCGCGCCCCGCTCCTTGTGGGCGAGGAGCACGGCCCGCACCTCGTCCTCGTAGGGAGCCGCCGCGTACACCACGGGCAGCCCCGCCGGTTCCGGCACCGGTCGCACCCGGCACGGCGCGGAATCGCGGAGAGTCGCACGGCACTCGGGACAGAGCACCGTGCGAGGTCGTCCGCAGCCTCCGCACTCGGCCGGCAGCACCAGGTCGGTGAGGTCCTGCCACCACCCCCGCATGCCCACCACTGTGCCGACATCCGGGCGGGCCTGCAGGGCCTGTGGACAACTCCCTGTGGACAACGTCGCGCGACGGTCCACGACCGTCACCCGGAGGGGGCCGCGCCCCTGTGCGAGACGGCTGCGGGCTACCCGGGATAGACGGGCGCCGAGCCCTCCTTGACGACCTTCTGCCACTGCGAGGACGAGGACAGCCGCACGATCCCGTCCACCGAGTACGCCACCAGCGGCTGCTGCTCGTCCTCGGACGCGGCGATCTCCTTCACGCCGGTCAGCGCCGACGGGAGGCTGCGCAGCGGCGTCGAGCCGTCGACCTGGACGTAGCGCATCTGCTGGACTCCGCCCGACTCCCGCCCCACCACGACCAGTTGGCTGTCCGCGGCCCACGACATGGCCGTGACCTCCTCGAGCTGCGGGGTCGCCGAGCGCAGTTCGAGAATGGACACGCCGGGGCGCTCGCCGCTCTTGTCCTCGCGCTCGATCCGGCCGATCTGGAGGGACGTCCTGCCGTCCTTCTCCACGATCAGGGCGATGCGCACCCCGTCGGCGGCCACCCGCACCGCCTTGATCCGCCCGTCCAGCTGCGGCGTCCTGACCGTGACCGGCTCGCCCGCGCCGCCCTCCAGCAGGAGCAGCCGGGACTTCCCGGGGTCGCGGTCGGCCACCCACAGGTCACCCGACCCGTCCCAGCTGGGCGTCGTCAGCCGTTCGTCCTCGGTCTTGCCGGCGCTGCGCAGCACCGCCTCGCCGAGCGAACCGCCCGACACCAGCGACCCCACGTAGAGCGAACGCCCGTCGAGGGACACCCCGGCCGCGCTGTCCTCGCCGCGCGAGACCGCGGCGGCGCGCAGCGCCTTGTCGCCCTCGCCCAGCGCGCCGGGCACCGGTTCCGGGTCCTTGCCGCTGCCGGCGGCGAGGAGCCGCACCAGTCGCTGCTTGGCGTCGATGAAGTACTGGTACTCCGGCGGCTTCCCGGGTCCGTGGGCCGCGACGGTCCCGGCCCGGTCGTCACCGAGCACGCACAGCTGCGAACCGTCGGACCGCTCCAGCTCCACCTCGTCGACCCCGGTGGGCGTCAGGTCCTTGAGCGTGAACAGCAGCTGGGCCGCCATCTTGGTGCACTGGGTCTGGCCGACGTGGTCGGCCTTCGCGTTCAGCGGCACCGTCAGCTTGTTCTGGTCGTCGGGCGTCAGCGAGCGGACGCCCTTCCTCAGTGCCGTGCTGGTGGGGAAGCTCGACCTCACCACCGGGTCGAGCCAGCGCGTGGGCCCCCGCAGGAGCGCCCGGACCGTCTCGGTCATCGGGTCGACCTCCTTGCGCACGTAGATCGGGTCGGCGACGGCACCCGGCCGTCCGCCCGAGCCGGTGGGCACGGTCGAGGCGAAGTAGTACTTGTTGACCGACTGGTAGTTGCGCTGGAAGTCGGACTTGCCCATCAGGACGCCCTGCGGCAGCCCGTCGATGCGCCACTGCTTGTCCTTCTGCTGCGTGAGGTACACCGACTTCTTGTACGTCCCGCCGTCCGGCGCGTACGCGTGCTGCGCGTCCACGGTCGCGACCTTGTCACCGGTCAGCGTGAACACGTAGTCGTCGCTGCCGTCACGGGCCCCGCTGTGCTGGGTCACGGTGTTCGGGCCGTCGGCCAGCACGGTCGTCGACTCGTACGGCTTCCACTTGCGCCGGGCGCTCTCGGTCAGGTACTTGCGAGCCGTCTCGTACTGCGGGTCGTCGCTGGTCAGCGCCTCCAGAAAGCCCTGCACGATCTCCTCGGGCCGGGCGTCGTCCCGCGGCGGCATGGCGAACACCCGCACCTGCGCGTCCTGGCGCGGTGTGGACTCGACGTCGCGCAGGTCACCGCCGTCCGGCATCGAGGCGCATCCGGCGAGCAGTACGGCACCGCAGCCCACGTACACACCGACACGCAGCGGGCGCCGGCGGCCTCCCCCCTCAGCGCCCACGAAATGCCTTCCCTTCCTCGACGTCGTCCGTTCTGCCGCCCCCGCCGGGCGGTGTCCCCGCGTCACCCGTCGCCGACTGTGCCGAATCCTGCGGGCGGACGGGCCGGGCGGGCCGCGGCACCACGCGCGCGCCGTTGCCGGGCAGCGCCGTCGGGTCGGCCGTGGGCGCCGCTCCGCCCTGGCGTGCCCCCATGGCCGCCCGCGCCGAAGCGCTCTCGCCGGACGGCTGGACGGGCACCGTGGCCAGCTTGTTGCCGCCACCGCGCGGCAGACCGGCGTCGTCGAGTCCCCGGTTGCGCCGCGAGTCCTTGGGCTCCAGGGGTATCGGCGAGCCCCTGAGGGGTTCGTCCGCCGTCCGCGGCAGCGTCAGCCGGAACTGCGAGCCGCCGCCCGGCTCGCCCCACGCCTGCAGCCAGCCGCCGTGCAGCCGGGCGTCCTCCAGGGCGATGGACAGACCGAGTCCGGTGCCGCCGGTGGTACGCGCGCGTGCCGGGTCCGCCCGCCAGAAGCGGCTGAAGACCCGGGTCGCCTCACCGGGCTTGAGGCCCACGCCGTAGTCGCGTACGGCGATCGCGACCGCGCCGCCCGCCGAGGCGAGCTTGACCACGACGTCCTTGCCGTCGCCGTGCTCCACGGCGTTGACGACGAGATTGCGCAGCACCCGCTCCACGCGCCGGGCGTCCGCCTCGGCGACCACGGGCTGCTGGTCCCCCACCACGCGTATGCGGGAGCCCTTGCGCTCGGCGAGCGGCTCCGCCCCGCTGATGACCCGGCGCACGACCTCCCGCAGGTCTATCGGCTCGGCCTCCAGGGCCGCCGCGCCCGCGTCGAAGCGGCTGATCTCCAGCAGGTCCGCGAGCAGCGTCTCGAAGCGGTCCAGCTGGTCGGCGAGCAGCTCGGCGGAGCGCGCGGTCATCGGATCGAAGTCCGCGCGCGCGTCGTGGATGACGTCCGCCGCCATCCGCACGGTCGTCAGCGGCGTACGCAGCTCGTGCGACACGTCGGAGACGAACCGCCGCTGCATCCGCGACAGCTCCTCCAGCTGCTGGATCTTCAGCTGCAGGCTCTGCGCCATCTTGTTGAAGGCCTCGCCGAGCCGTGCGATGTCGTCCTCGCCGGTGACCTTCATACGCTCCTGGAGCCGCCCGGCGGACAGCCGCTCGGCGATGCCCGCCGCCATCCGTACCGGCGTGACGACCTGGCGCACGACGAGCCAGGCGATGGCCCCGAGCAGCACCACGACGAACAGTCCGGCGGTCGCCAGCGTGCCCTTGACCAGGCTGAGCGACTTCTCCTCCTGCGTGAGCGGGAAGAGGTAGTACAGCTGGTACGGGTTGCCCTTGGGGTCGTTGACCTGCTTGCCGATGACCAGCGCGGGCTGGGAGTCCTTCTCGTCCGTGTAGACGACACGGGTGTAGCTCTGGGCGGCGACCATGCTCGTGTCGACGCGTCGCCGCAGGTCCTCCGGGACGCTCGCGGCCGGGTCGACGTTGCCCGAGGAACGCGGGCCGCGTCCGCCGCTCTCGTCACCGGTCGCGGCGGACGCGCTGAGCGTCACCACGTCGAAGGCGCCCTGCCCGCCGCTGGACAGCGACTCCACGAGGTCGCTCATCCACTGGGGGCTGACGCTCTGCGCGGAGCGGCCCTCGGCGCCCGAGCCCCCGCCGCCGCTCGACGCCGCGGCCGTGTCGGCCTTCTGCTTGGCCACCGCGAACCCGCCGGTGGCCTGGCTCTGCGACGCCCTCACCTTCGCGTCCAGCAGGCCGTTGCGCACCTGCCCGATGACGACGAAGCCGAGCAGCAGCACCACACCGAGCGACATCAGCAGGGTCGTGACGACGATCTTGAGCTGGATGTTGCGCCGCCACAGCCGCATGACCGGCAGCAGCGGCCGGCGCACCCAGCGCATGAACAGCCTCAGGACCGGGCTGCCCTGGACCCCGCCCTGGAGCAGCCCGCCCTGCACGAGTCTTTCCCAGCGGGAGCCCGCCGTCTTACGACCGACAGGCCGCTCCGCACGAGCCCCCGGCTGTCCGGGCGCCGAAGCGGCACTGTCCCTGGACATGTCAGCTCGGTCCGGCCTTGTAACCGACACCGCGGACGGTCACCACGATCTCCGGCCGCTCCGGGTCCTTCTCGACCTTGGAGCGAAGCCTCTGCACATGGACGTTGACGAGGCGGGTGTCCGCCGCGTGCCGGTAGCCCCACACCTGCTCCAGGAGCACCTCGCGCGTGAACACCTGCCAAGGCTTGCGGGCCAGCGCCACCAGCAGGTCGAACTCCAGCGGCGTGAGGGCGATGGACTGCCCCTCCCGCTTCACGGAGTGACCGGCCACGTCGATGACCAGGTCACCGATGGTGAGCTGCTCGGGAGCCGGCTCCTCGGAACGCCGCAGGCGCGCCCTGATCCGGGCCACCAGCTCCTTCGGCTTGAACGGCTTCACGATGTAGTCGTCGGCGCCCGATTCGAGGCCCACCACGACATCGACGGTGTCGCTCTTGGCCGTGAGCATCACGATCGGCACCCCGGACTCCGCCCTGATCAGGCGGCACACCTCGATGCCGTCCCGTCCGGGCAGCATCAGGTCCAGGAGCACCAGATCGGGCTTGGTCTCACGGAAAGCGGCCAGCGCCTTGTCGCCGTCGGCTACGAAAGACGGCTCAAAACCTTCACCACGCAGCACGATGCCGAGCATCTCGGCCAGTGCGGTGTCGTCATCGACGACAAGGACTCGTCCCTTCATAAACGACATCATCCCATTCTCGTAACATTGGTGAAGGCAGTGGTGAACAAGGTCACTGGCCTGTGACGATAGTCGTATCCGGTCGTCACTGTCTGCCCTCGCCTCCGGCCGCCGGCCCAGCCGGCCCGCCCCGGACGTGCCCGGCCCGGCCCACCGCTCCGCGCGCGGCCTGTCCGATTCCGGCCGCTCTCCCCGCCCACGAAGGGCAATCGACCCCTACGGCCCCCGGTCCCACCTCTCGGACCGGCCCCTGCCGCACGAGGTACCACCGCGCGGCGGAAGGGGCCGGATCCCTCGAGGAGTGCGACTCCCTCCTCAGCCGGTCGTCACCTGACGTGAGCGGGCACACAGCTCGGCGAGGGCCTCCCCCGTGACGGGCGACACCACGCCCTCCTCCGTGACGATCGCCGTCACCAGCTCGGGCGGCGTCACGTCGAAAGCGGGGTTGTACGCCTGGGTCCCCAGGGGCGCCACCGGTATCCCGCCGCCGGCTTCCGCTCCCGCCACCGGCACCTGCGGCGCTGTGATCTCTGTCACTTCATGGCCTCCGCGCTGCTCGACCTCGATGGAGGCGCCGTCGGGAGTCCCCGGGTCCACCGTCGTCACCGGCGCCACCACGATGAACGGGACGTGGTGGTAGCGGGCCAGCACGGCGAGCGGATAACTCCCCACCTTGTTCGCCACCGAACCGTCCGCCGCGATCCGGTCCGCCCCGATCACCACCGCGTCCACCTCCCCGGCCGCGAACAGGGACCCGGCGGCGCTGTCGGTCAGCAGCGTGTACGCCATTCCCTTGCGCGCCGCCTCGTACGCCGTCAGCCTCGCGCCCTGAAGCAACGGCCGCGTCTCGTCCACCCACAGCCGCCGCAGCTGCCCGGCCCGGTGCGCCGCGAGAGCCACCGCGAACGCCGTGCCCTCCCCGCCCGACACCAGCGCCCCGGTGTTGCAGTGCGTCAGGATCCGGTGCCCTCCGCCCGGCAGCAGCTCCTCCAGCAGCGCCAGGCCGTGCTCGGCCATACGTGCGCTGGCCTGGGCATCCTCCCGGTGCACGGCCCGCGCCGCGGTGAGCGCCGCGTCGGCCGCCTGCCCCTGACTCCCTCCGCCGGCGAGCGCTGCCCGATACGCGGACAGGGCCCTGTTCACCCCGACGGCCAGGTTCGCCGCGGTCGGCCGGGCGCCGGCGAGCGACTGGGCGGCGTCCTCCACGTCGAAGCCGCGTACGGCGGCGAGCGCGACGCCGTACGCCCCGGCGATGCCGAGGAGCGGCGCCCCCCGCACCGCGAGCGTGCGGATCGCCTCCACCAGCGCGGGGGCGTCCGTGCAGACCAGCTCGACCTCCCCGGCCGGCAGCCTCGTCTGGTCGAGAAGGACCAGCACGGGGCCTTCCGGTGGCTCCTCCCAGCGGATCGCCGGTATCTCCGTCGGCCGGTTGTCTTCGCGGGCGTGCGCGTACTGATCAGCCATTCGCCCAGTCTGCCCCGTACCCGGCCGACTATTGAAGGTGTACAGCCCAGACGACCCCCGGTCCCCCGACGCGCACGCCGTGGCACGATGGCTGCCAACCTGCCGCCGCGACCGCGGACGGGCACCGTGAAGGAGCGACGATGAACGACACTCCGGGCTGGGCCTCGCCCGGATCCGCCCCCTCCGACGGGCAGGAGCCGGACCGCACCGGCCCCGCTCGGCCCACGGACCAGAGCGGCGCCGACCAGAGCGACACCCCGTCCAACTGGTCCAAGGAGCAGCCCCCGCCCGGCCAGTGGAGCGCTCCGGCACCCCAAGGCCCGCCGCAGGCCCCGACCCCGCCTCCGCCGCCGCCCGGCCAGGGCTGGGGCGCACCCCCCGCGGGCCCCGGCGGCTACGGCTACGGAGCCCCGGGTCCCGGAGGTCCCGGCTACGGCGCCCCCGGCGGCCCGGGCTACGGCTTCCCCGGATACGGAAGCCCCTACGGCTATCCGGGCCCCGGCGGCTGGGGCGGCCCGCCGCCCGCCGCCAAGCCCGGCGTGATCCCGCTGCGCCCGCTCGGCGTCGGCGAGATCCTCGACGGCGCGGTCTCGACCATGCGCACGTACTGGCGCACGGTCCTCGGGATCTCCCTGACCGTCGCCGTCGTCACCGAGATCATCGTCGTCCTGCTCCGGGGCCTCGTCCTGGACGAGAGCGCCGGCTCCGACGTCCTGAACGACCCGAGCGCCACCGCCGGGGAGCTCGGCCGCGCCTTCGGCGACGTCATGCTCAGCTCCGGGGCCGTCGCCCTCGTCACCGTGGTCGGCAGCGTCTTCGCCACGGCCCTGCTCACGACCGTCACCAGCCGCGCCGTACTCGGCAAGTCCGTGACCACGGCGGAGGCCTGGCGCGATGCCCGTCCCCGGCTGGCGAAGCTGTTCGGCCTGGTCTTCCTCCTGATCCTCATCGGTGCCGGGATCGTCGCCGTGGGCACCCTGCCCGGCATCCTGATCGCCGTCGCCGGAGCGGCCGGCCCGGGCGCCGCCCTCGCCGTCATCGGCGGATTCGGGGCGTCCCTCGTCGCGATCTGGCTGCTGGTCCGCTTCTCGCTGGCCTCGCCCGCCCTGATGCTGGAGAAGGAAGGCGTCAGGAAGTCGCTGAACCGCTCCGCGAAGCTGGTGCGCGGTTCGTGGTGGCGGGTCTTCGGCATCCAGCTGCTCGCCGCCGTCATCGCGAACATCGTGTCGTCGATCATCGTGATCCCCTTCGCCCTCATCGCGGCCGCCCTCAGCGGCGACGGCATCGGCGGCTTCGTCAACGGCACCGGCGACCTCGGCTGGACCTTCCTCGTCGTCAGCGGCATCGGCGCGGTGATCGGCTCCATGCTCACCTTCCCGATCAGCGCCGGCGTGGCCGTACTCCTCTACATCGACCAGCGCATCCGCCGCGAGGCCCTCGACCTCGACCTGGCCCGCGCGGCCGGCGTCCAGGGCTACGGCGCGGGCACCCCCGGCGCGACAGCGGGGAGCTGATGCGGTGAGTCCGGCGGGGGGAGTTCTCACAGCGGTGCCGGCGCTGCAACGCGCCGCCGGCACCGCCCTGCGGCATCTGTCGCACACCGGCGACACGGCCGTACTCACGACGCCGCACAGCGGGCTCGGGGCCGTCCTGTCCCTGGCCCGCTCCGGCGGCGAACCGCCGGTGACCATCGAGCGGGACCCCGCACGGGAGGCCGCCCGGCGCGAGCTGTCCAAGGGCATGTACCACGAGAACGACCCGAGCCTCTTCCAGCGCGCGCTGGACGCCTTCTGGGAGTGGCTCGGCAAACTGCTCGGCGCCACCTCGGACGCCACCCCCGGAGGCGCCTTGGGCCTCGTCGTCATCGTGCTCGCGGTGCTGGCCGTGCTCGGCGCGCTGTGGTGGCGCCTGGGCAGCCCCCGCCGCGCCGCCACCTCGTCCGCCGTGCTGTTCGACGACCGCCCCCGCAGCGCCGCCGAACACCGCGCGGCCGCCGAGGCGCACGCCGCCCAGGGCCACTGGAACCAGGCCGTCCAGGAACGCATGCGCGCCGTCGTCCGCTCCCTGGAGGAACGCGCCCTGCTCGACCCCCGCCCCGGCCGCACCGCCGACGAGGCCGCCGCCGAAGCGGGCCGCACCCTGCCCTCGCACACCGACCGACTGCGCGCCGCCGCCCGGGACTTCGACGACGTCACGTACGGCGGACGCTCGGCCACCGAGGCGACGTACCGCCGGCTCGCGGCCCTCGACGGCGACCTGGAGCGCACGAAACCCGTCCTCGCGGGCCACGCGGCCCACGGCGGCGGCCAGGGAGCCGCCGGATGACCACCGAGGCCCCGCCCACGTCCACCTCGGTCTCGCCCACCGCCCGCCAGGTGTGGACCCGCTCGCGCGGTGTCGTCCTCGCCCTCGTGGTGCTCCTGGTGGCCGCCGTCGCGATCGCCGCCGTCCGCTCCAACGCCCAGCACGGCCGCCTCGACCCGCGCTCCGCCGACGAGAACGGCAGCCGCGCCGTCGCCGAACTCCTCGCCGACCGCGGGGTGTCCACGAGCGTGGTCACCACCGCCGGCGAGGCCCGCGACGCGGCCGGCCCCGACACCACCCTGCTCGTCGCCGTCCCCGACCTACTGACCGAACGGCAGCAGAGCCTGCTGCGCACGGCGACCGAGGACTCCGGCGGCCGCACGGTGCTGGTCGCCCCCGGCCCGCCCTCCGTCGGCACCCTCGCGCCCGGAGTCACCGCCGACCTCGCGACCAGCTTCGACTCGACGCTCTCCCCCGGCTGTGAGCTGCCCGCCGCCCGCCGCGCGGGCACTGCCGACACCGGCGGGATGCGGTACCACACCGATCTCGACGCCGACTCCTGCTACCCCAGCGACGGCCTGCCCACCCTGCTGCGCGTCCCGTCGGCCACCGGGGGCGGCGACACCGTCCTGCTCGGCGCCCCCGACATCCTCCTCAACGACCGCCTCGACGAGCAGGGCAACGCCTCCCTCGCCCTGCAACTCCTCGGTTCCCGCTCCCACTTGGTCTGGTACCTCCCCTCGCTCTCGGACACCTCGGCCGACGACGAGGCCGAGCGCGGCTTCTTCGACCTGCTCCCCTCGGGCTGGCTCTGGGGCACCCTGCAGCTCTTCATCGCGGCAGCCCTGGCCGCCCTCTGGCGGGCACGCCGACTCGGCCCCCTCGTACCCGAGCGGCTCCCCGTCGCGATCCGCGCCTCCGAGACCGTCGAAGGCCGCGCCCGCCTCTACCGCAAGGCGGACGCCCGCGACCGCGCGGCAGACGCTCTTCGCTCCACCACCCGCACCCGCCTCGCCCCCCTCGTCGGTGTCTCCCCCGCCCAGGCGCACGCGCCCGAGGCCCTGCTCCCCGCCCTGTCCGCCCACCTGTCGGGCGACGGACAGACCCTGCACTCCCTGCTCTTCGGCCCGCCGCCCGGCGACGACGCGGCCCTCATCGCACTCGCCGACCAACTCGACGCCCTCGAAAGAGAGGTACGCCGTTCATGATGGACCCGACCACTGACAACGCCGGGTACGCCGGGGATCCGGGCACCGCCCGCTCCTCCCTGGAAGCCCTGCGCGCCGAGATCGCCAAAGCCGTGGTCGGCCAGGACCCCGCCGTGACCGGACTCGTCGTCGCCCTCCTCTGCCGTGGACACGTTCTCCTCGAAGGAGTCCCCGGAGTGGCCAAGACCTTGCTCGTCCGCGCGCTCGCGTCCGCACTGGAGCTCGACACCAAGCGCGTCCAGTTCACGCCCGACCTGATGCCGAGCGACGTCACCGGCTCCCTCGTCTTCGACGCCCGCAGCGCCGAGTTCTCCTTCCAGCCGGGTCCGGTCTTCACGAACCTCCTCCTCGCCGACGAGATCAACCGCACCCCGCCCAAGACCCAGTCGTCGCTCCTCGAAGCGATGGAGGAGCGCCAGGTCACGGTGGACGGCACGCCGCGCCCCCTCCCGGAACCGTTCCTGGTCGCCGCGACCCAGAACCCCGTCGAGTACGAGGGCACGTACCCCCTGCCCGAGGCCCAGCTGGACCGCTTCCTCCTCAAGCTGACGATCCCGCTGCCCTCCCGCGAGGACGAGATCAACGTCCTCACCCGGCACGCCGAGGGCTTCAACCCGCGCGACCTGCGCGCCGCCGGCATACGGCCCGTGGCGGGCCCGGCCGACCTGGAGGCCGCCCGCAACGCCGTCGCCAAGACCGCCGTGTCGCCCGAGATCACCGGCTACGTGGTCGACATCTGCCGTGCCACCCGCGAGTCGCCGTCCCTGACCCTCGGTGTCTCCCCCCGAGGAGCGACGGCGCTCCTCGCCACGGCCCGCGCCTGGGCCTGGTTGACGGGCCGCGATTACGTCATCCCGGACGACGTGAAGGCCCTCGCCCTGCCCACCCTGCGGCACCGGATCCAGCTCCGCCCCGAGGCCGAGATGGAGGGTGTGACGGCCGACTCCGTCATCAACGGGATCCTCGCCCACGTCCCCGTCCCGCGCTGATGGCACTCACCGGTCGCGCCGCGCTCCTGGCGGCTCTCGGCTCCCTGCCCGTCGGCATCTGGGGACCCGGCTGGACGGGCATCCTCGCCGTCAACGCGCCCCTGGCCCTCGCCTGCGCGTGCGACTTCGCGCTGGCCGCGCCGGTCCGCAGACTGGGCCTGGCACGCTCCGGCGACACCTCGGTACGCCTCGGGGAGACCGCCGACGTCACCCTGACGGTCACCAACCCGTCCGGCCGCCCCCTGCGCGCCCATCTCCGGGACGCCTGGCCGCCCAGCAGTTGGCCTCCCGACACCGAGGTCGAGGCCTCCCGGCACCGTCTGACGGTCCCCGCGGGCGAACGCCGTCGCGTCACCACGCGGCTGCGCCCCACCCGGCGCGGCGACCGTCAGGCGGACCGGGTCACGATCCGTTCCTTCGGCCCGCTGGGCCTCTTCTCCCGCCAGGGCAGCCACAAGGCCCCCTGGACCGTACGGGTCCTGCCTCCGTTCACCAGCAGGAAGCACCTTCCCTCCAAGCTGGCCAGACTCCGCGAACTCGACGGCCGCACCAGCGTCCTGACGCGCGGTGAGGGAACGGAGTTCGACAGCCTCCGCGAGTACGTCCCCGGTGACGACACCCGCTCCATCGACTGGCGCGCCACCGCCCGGCAGACCACGGTCGCCGTCCGCACCTGGCGCCCCGAGCGCGACCGTCACATCCTTCTGGTCCTCGACACGGGCCGCACGTCAGCCGGCCGCGTGGGCGACGCCCCGCGCCTCGACGCCTCCATGGACGCGGCCCTTCTCCTGGCCGCCCTGGCCTCCCGCGCCGGCGACCGCGTGGATCTCCTCGCCTACGACCGCCGGGTACGGGCCCTCGTCCAGGGCCGCTCGGCGGGCGACGTCCTTCCCTCCCTGGTCAACGCGATGGCCACCGTGGAACCGGAACTCGTCGAGACGGACGCCCGCGGCCTCACCGCGACAGCGCTCCGTGCGGCTCCGCGCCGCTCCCTGATCGTCCTGCTGACCAGCCTCGACGCTGCCCCCATAGAGGAAGGCCTGCTCCCCGTACTCTCCCGCCTCACCCAGCGCCATACGCTCCTGGTGGCGTCCGTGGGCGACCCGCACATCGCCCGGATGGCGACCGGCAGGGGCCGCGCGGAAGCCGTGTACGAGGCAGCCGCGGCAGCTCAGTCCCAGACGGAACGTCAGCGCACCGCCGATCAGCTGCGCCGCCACGGCGTCACGGTCGTCGACGCCACCCCGGAAGACCTGGCACCCGCTCTCGCCGACGCCTATCTGGCCCTCAAAGCCGCCGGACGTCTGTAACCGTAGAAAGCAAGAAAGGGGGCCTCCGAAACAGAGGCCCCCTCAAACTGAATATCGCGCACGTACAACGCAGAAAACCCCCGTACCGGTATCCCCGGTACGGGGGTTCTCTTTCAAAATTTGTTCGGCGGCGTCCTACTCTCCCACAGGGTCCCCCCTGCAGTACCATCGGCGCTGTAAGGCTTAGCTTCCGGGTTCGGAATGTAACCGGGCGTTTCCCTCACGCTATGACCACCGAAACACTATGAAACTGTCAACCGGAGCCGTGGCATAGCTACGACGGTTGTTCGTGGTTTCAGAACCAACACAGTGGACGCGAGCAACTGAGGACAAGCCCTCGGCCTATTAGTACCAGTCACCTCCAGCGGTTGCCCGCCTTCCAGATCTGGCCTATCAACC